>SUUB01000066.1 GCA_015062745.1 Actinomycetaceae bacterium | reverse complement strand
CCAGTGCATCTACTCCGGCGATTTCGTCACCCAAAAGGCCGATTTCAGCCTGGTAGGAGGATTGCTCATTGGCGTTGTGTAAGGCTTCCCAGCCGGGAATCCGAAGTCCGGACTCGGTTTGTTCCGGTGATGGAATAATCTCGCAGCCACCCGTCGCGTCGGTGGCGCGTTGACCGGCGCCGAGCGTCAGCCACCCGGCCTCCGGGCAGGTTGTTTCCCCGACCGTCCGCACCACGATATTCGCGTTTCCGGCCCGATCGATGAACTTCCACAAGTGCGAAGTGGTCTCGGCATTCAAGTTGTTCCACAGTACTCCGGAGAAGCCGACGACGACGACGGGGCCGGTGCCGGATGGGTCGTCGTTCTCGTTGGTTGCAGCGGGAGTGATGGCAGTGTTGGCAGCGGGATGCGTGGCTGTGGAAGCATTGGCAGTGGAAAGTGTGGCGCTGGAAGCACCGACGGCGGGATGCGTGGCTGTGGAAGCGCTGGCTGCGGCAGTGCTCGCGTGGATGGTCAATAGCAGGAGGGCACACAAAAGAGCCAGTGCGCCATGCCGGAATCGTGCTACGACCATGGGTACAGAGTACCGCGAATCCCTTTCCTTGCTGCAGTGGGGTGTCACGCGCCCGTTGTGGAACAAGGCTGCGTGCGGCGAATCGAGGTGCTCCGCGTCCGTGGTGATGTAGCCGAATGAGGCCCACATGACGTGGGCAAGCGAGTTGTGTCGGACCATCCGGATTGCTCGCACGGTGAGGCCCATATGACGTGGGCAAGCGAGTATATGCGCTGGATGGTGAAATGTGCGTCGTCGGCACGATTACGTGTGTGTGGCTTGTCGCGGCGCTGTGCTGCACGAGCACGCCGATGGCGGGTACAGTGATGACATTGCCGCCATACGGGCGGCCTGAGGGAGGTTGATATGGGCGAGCAGTCCGGGTCTCTGCGTTTTTCTTTCCTGGGCCCGCGCGGCACCTTCTGCAATGAGGCTGTCAATCAAGTTGCGGAGAAGGATGCAACGCTGATCCCCGCTGTTGATGTGCCGGCGGCACTCAACATGGTTCGCGACGGCGAGGCCGATTACGCCGTCGTTCCCATTGAGAATTCCGTTGAGGGCGGGGTGAATGCAACCCTTGACACCCTGACGCAGGGCACGCCGCTGGAGATTAAAGCGGAGATGCTGGTGCCCATCCGATTCGCCTTGGCAGCCCGTCCCGGCACGCGACTGGAGGACGTTCACCGTATTGCCACGCATCCGCACGCTTGGGCGCAATGCCGCGGATGGATTGCGGAGCATATTCCCGGTGCGATTCATGTGCCTACCACATCGACCGCCGCAGGAGCCGAGATGCTCGCCTCAGGCGAGGAGCGGCCCGGATTCGATGCCGCGCTCTGCCCGGTTCCAACATGTGACATGTTCGGGTTGTCCTCGCTGTCCAACGATGTGGCTGATAATCCGAATGCGATTACCCGCTTCATCATGGTGAGCCTGCCCGGTGCACAGCCTGAACGTACCGGTGCGGACAAGACCACGTTGATGGTGCAACTGCCCAGCGATGAGGCGGGCGCACTGCTTTCCATGTTGGAACAGTTCTCAACGCGAGGAGTTAATCTTTCGCGCATCGAGTCGCGCCCCATTGGGGACGCCCTTGGCCGCTACGCCTTTTCCATTGATGCCGAGGGGCATTTGGAGGACGAACGCATCCAGGCGGTGCTGATCGGTCTGCATCGCGTGTGCCCGAGGGTAACCTTCCTAGGTTCTTATCCTTCGGCAGTGGGTAAACAGATACGGCCTCGTCCCGGCACCTCCGATACTGATTTCATTTCGGGACGACGTTGGGTGGCTGGTCTGCTCGGGCGACGAACTCTGCATGAAGGAGATCCTGAGTAGCGCAAGGCACGCCGCTGCAAGTCCCAGCAATGCGGCTGGCCGTGATACGGCTGGTGGCGATGCGACCGGCGGCTGCTACATCACGCGGACGGCGAGAGCCCCCTCTTCCACCCAAGCGCTGACGTGGCGGGCGAATCCGAGTAGATCGCCATCCGCCTCCACCTGCTCCGGGGTACTCGTCGTTACCGTGACCTGCCGTGTTCGGCGCAACTTGATATTGCCTGCTTCCGGTAGTGCGCCACGCGTCTCGCCTACGCTTTGCGTTCCCGCCCGCCGGACCAGGTCTCCCCAGCCGATCAGGCCGCCGCGCGTATTCATTACCGCGATATCGAGCCAACCGTCGTCCACGCGTGCCTCGGGTGCGACGACGAAACCGCCGGGAAGGCGGCCACAGTTGGCGAACATGATGGACCGTGCCTCGGTCTGTACACCGGAATCGTCGCCGCCGTTTGAAGCGTCGCCGCCGTTTGAAGCGGCGGTGCTAGGCGCGCCGTCCCCGCCGGTAATGATTGTGGCGTGCAGGCGCTCGGCGCGCAGATGGCGCAAGCCCGAGAAGATGTAGGCGATCCAGCCCAGGCTGCGTTTGAGCCGTGCATTGGCGTCGCTCATCACCTTGGCGTCGAATCCGATACCCGAAATGACGACGAAGGGAACGGTGCCCTCGAAAGGTACGGCATCGGGTACAGAAGTGGTGAGTTGTGTACGTTCCTCCTGGCTCATAACAGGCGCATTCATCCAGCCGATATCGATACGGCGAGTGCGCCCGGTGATCGCCACAGATGCCATATTGCGTTCGGAATCCAGCGGTATGCCGAGATTGCGCGCCAACAAGTTGCCGGTGCCGATGGGCATGATGCCCAAGGGGACGCCTGTGCCTGCCAATGCGCCGGCTACTTGACGCACCGTGCCGTCGCCACCGGCTGCAATGACGACGCTTGGATTCAGGTCGAGTGCCCCTCGTGCTTGCCCGCTGCCCGCGTCCTCAACGGTGGTAGGTATCCAGACGGGTTCGCCCAGGCCGGCGTCGCCCGCCGTTTGCGTGACGATCTCGCGAAGGTCATGCAGGTCGTTCGTGCGCAGTGGGTTGTATATAACGACGACGGGCCCCGTCTTGCGGTGTGAAGCATGGCCGTTGCCCGACTGCAACTCGGCGACAGCGTGCTCCAGTGCGCGCAGCCGTGCGCGGTCTACTCGCATTGCTTTCCGCATGATTGTGACCAGCGTTGCGAGAATGACCGCCAGTGCCAGCGCGATGATCGAGATCCAAAGCGTGACCATAGAAGTACCTTATCGAACCCATCCCTTCGGCTGGGGTTGTGACCGCTACCGGCCGCCGGCCCATGCAGTCCGCCGGGAGCTGAAGGGCGCGCGGTATGAGTAGGTGGGGTAGTCCCCAGAAGTTGAAGTGGGGATGCTCGGAAAGCCGAGGCAACGTATCCTTGAGTACATGATTGATATCCGTTTCGTCCGCGAGAATCCTGAAGCCGTGCGAGAATCGCAGCGGCGGCGTGGCAATGACGAGTCGACCGTTGACGCTCTGCTAGCGGCCGACGACGCCCGGCGAGCCGCACTGCAGACTTTCGAGTCCGAGCGCGCACGCCAGAAGGAGTTATCGCGCTCGGTCGGAAAGGCAAGCCCGGAGGAACGGCCGGTGATTCTGGCGCAGGCCAAGGAACTCGCCGAACGGGTTAAGGCGCTCGAAGCGGAGGCCGCACGAGCCAACGTGGCATATGAAGAAGCCAATAGGGCCATTCAGAACATCGTGCTGGACGGCGTTCCTGCCGGTGGAGAAGACGATTACGAGGTACTGCGTCATGTGGGCACCCCGCGGGACTTCACCACGGAGGGTTTCACCCCGGCTGATCATCTTGACGTGGCCGAAGGTATTGATGCCATCGACATGGCGCGGGGCACGAAGGTTTCCGGTGCACGCTTCTACTATCTCAAGGGGGCGGGTGCACGCCTGGAGTTGGCACTCCTGACAATGGCTGCCGATCAGGCGGAGGCCAACGGTTTCACTCTTATGGTGACTCCTACACTGGTCAATCCGGACATCATGGCCGGGACCGGGTTCCTCGGAGCCCATTCGGACGAGATTTACTATCTGCCGGCGGACGATCAGTACTTGGTGGGTACCTCGGAGGTCGCGCTGGCCGGATACCACAAGGATGAAATCATCGATTTGTCCGACGGGCCGATCCGCTATGCCGGTTGGTCGTCGTGTTACCGGCGTGAGGCAGGATCCTACGGCAAGGACACACGCGGAATCATCCGCGTGCACCAATTCAACAAGGTGGAGATGTTCTCCTACTGCCGGATCGAGGATGCGGCGGAGGAACATCAGCGTTTCCTCGCTTGGGAAGAGGAAATGCTGCACAAGGTGGAGTTGCCGTACCGCGTCATCAATACCGCTGCGGGCGATCTAGGCTCCTCCGCTGCGCAGAAGTTCGACTGTGAGGCCTGGCTGCCCACCCAAAACCGCTACATGGAGGTCACGTCGACGTCGAACTGCACCACGTATCAGGCGCGGCGGCTCAACGTGCGGGAACGGACGACCGGAGAGAATCGTATTGCGGCGACGCTGAACGGCACCCTCGCCACTACGCGCTGGTTGGTGGCACTGTTTGAGAATCACCAGCAGGCCGACGGGACGTTGTACGTTCCGGAGGCACTGCGTCCGTATCTGGGTGGTCGCGACCATATTGCACCAGTTGACAGGAATTGAATGTGACACTTCCGCTCACCGACGACGCCGACGACTGCACGCCTGCCGATAACCGGCAGACGTATGGCCACGCCGGCTACGCGATGGAGCCGGAAAAGGAGCTGGTCACAGCGGTGGCAGAGCTACCGAGTGCCGGACCGGATCTCTTCATTGCCTTGGATATTGACGGAACGATACTGCACTACGACACCAGTTTGTCGGAGCGAGTTGCCGGGGCCATCCATGCCCATTTAGAAGCGGGCACGCATATCACCTTGGCGACGGGCCGTGGGATCCATGCGACAAAGCTCGTACTGGAACAACTGCACATCAGCCATGGTGTTGCCGTCTGCTCAAACGGTGCCATTACCGTGGGGGTGGGCGAACGGTCGCTGCTGCCGGATTCAACGGAGTCGGTGTCACTTGGGCGGGAAGTGGAGGTGCCACCGCTTGGCGCGGTCGCGCTGCCGGGTGCACCTGCCGGTCAATACGGGCAATATACGCTGCTGTCGGCGCACACCTTCAACCCACGCCGCCAGGTGCGGTTAATTGGCGAACTGCTTCCCGATGCGCTTATCGCGTTGGAACAACTCGACGGGGCGCGTCTGGTCACGGGAGAGTTCCCGCCCGGAGAATTGACCGGTCCGAATTACGTGATCTCGCGCGCGGAATTAGAACAGGTTCCGACGGCGACTCGTCTCACGGTTCGTGCGCCCGATATGTCTCCGGGTGAAATGACTGCAGTCATCGCGGAAGCCGATCTCAGCGGTGTTGAGTATGCCATCGGCTGGACCGCATGGTTGGATATCTCGCCGAGAGGGGTATCGAAGGCATCGGCACTTGAAGAGATTCGAAGCCGACTCGGTATCGAGCCGCAGGCGACTCTCGCGGTGGGCGACGGCGGTAACGATATCGACATGTTGACATGGGCCGGGGTCGGCGTCGCCATGGGTGGTGCTGCGGATGATGTTGTGCAAGCGGCAGATGCCCAGACCCGCGATGTGGAAAACGACGGACTTGCCGATGTGCTTGAGCTGTTGCTGGACTGAACCGGTGGTTGCGGGCCATGAGTGGAGGTGATCGGTTCCAGTCGGCAGCTGTAGGCAGAGCGTGCCGGCGTACGTTACCGGATCGACGCCGGGCTTCAGATGGCTGCTACCAGCCGGCAATGGCGGTTTCGCTACGTACGAGTCGTCCCGGTGGCCCGAATATACTGGACGCAATCCCGAGGAGGAACGTATGAGGCATCACCTGACGCACCGTATGCGTACTCGATACCTCAGCCTGCTGCTCCTCCTCTGCGTGTGCCTGACAACGGTGGCTGGAGTCGGCGATTCGTCCGTATGGGCTGCTGAGGGAGCCTCGTCGGTGCAGTTGTCCACAGCGGTGTCCGGTTCGGGGACCGTGGAGGGAGAGTCGGCATTCGGACCACTGAAGGCTGTTGGGGATTCGAGTGCGCAAGGCGCGGAGGCTGCGACGGAGCAACAGCGGAACGTCGTCGTGATCCTCACCGGTGGTTTGCGATGGGATCAGCTCGATGGCGATCTTACGCCGGAGCTTTCCTCCTATGCGGCGTCGGGAATCATGTCGAACCTTGTTCCGCTAGCGACTCGTGGCGCGGCGTGCCCGGTTGATTCGTGGTTGGCCATGTCGGCCGGGCGGCAGATATCGCAGCGTCCGCTCGCAACACGAGCCACCTGCCCGCGTCCGACCGTGTTCCGGGGCTTCCCCATCCAGAGTTGGGGAGCATACGAAGACGCTCTGGCTGCTACATCCTCGGAAGGCTCATTGGGTACGTTTGGGGCGATTTTGGCCGAGGAGGGTGTGAGCACTCAACCCATTGGAACGGGCGCGGCATTCGTACTGGCGAACCCGGATGGCACGGCGCCGAGCAACTATCAGGTGGCGCCGACGTCGAACTCGGAGTTGGCGGCGCTGGTTTCCAGCAGCGCATCCCAGTACGACCTCACTATCGTTGATGCCGACGCGGAGAGTTACGCGTCCGACGACGAACGCCAAGCCGCGCGAATAGCGGACTTCTTGGAGATGGAGCAACGCCGAGCGGCGGGGCAGGACCCGGATGCCACCGAGGGAGGATCCGAGAA
>SUUB01000065.1 GCA_015062745.1 Actinomycetaceae bacterium | reverse complement strand
AAGCAACCATCGAGAAGGAACCATTGAGAAACAGCCAGTGAGAAGCAACCATCGATCGGCCACAGCGGCGAACCGCTACCCCGAGTGATGGCCACTTAGGCACCGACCGGGTGAGGACCCTGAGTTGTGTTCTGCACGCTCCCTCGCTCGGTCGGCACTCTCTGAGCACGCCGCCTCGCCGCGGCCGTAGAACGTCTGAAGCGTCTGACAGGTAGTGGCATCACGCACCTCTCCGGCTAGTGGCATCACGCCCCTCTCCCGCTTGTGGCATCACGCCCTCTCAAGCAACACCATGACACCTTCCCTACCACCATCACGCCCGCCACCAACCACCATCACGCCCTATCCCCACGACCGAGCTACGGCGTCGGCCCGCAGTCGCCTCACGCACTCTCCGGCAACACCGTGGAGGAGATCATGCTGACCAGCGTATTCGGTGCTCATCCCTCACGTCCCGACGACTCTACCGATACCAATCAGAGCACGGAAGGCCCTCCAGAGAGCGGAAGCCCGTCGCTGCTTCCTACACCAACCCAAGCGAACGCACGAGATGCGGCATCGTCGTCGACGGGTTGGGCCCCTGGGTATTCACCTCTGGTTCTGCAACTCCCTTCAGCCTTGAACGTTCGCAAGCCGAACCAATCTCCTCCCAAGGGAAACTACCCGGCAAAGACTTCTGTTCTTTTGAGGTCAACCCGGTCAACTGCCTATATCTCTGCTGGGCTTCATTTTGGTCCTGAAAATTACCAACTTGCTCATAGTGGGCAATCAGCCACACCTCAAAGCACGGGAGCGAGACGACCCCGTAGAACATCGTCCCCTTTCCTCTCCGCTTCGCAGGCCTTGAACGCCGTAAGCACTCTGCGAGAAACTCACTCCTGTCCTCACCGTCGTGGTCCACCACGATCCACACCTCATCAAACGCCGAGGTGGCGTGTTGGTACTCTAACTTGCGCATCAACGTCATCGGGTCCCCGGGGATTGGCCTACCCAAAGTCACGGCCACATCATTCGGTGCCGTTCGGCGTTTCAATTCTTCCAAGTACAACCTCTCGGTCTTCTCGCCGTTAGTTACAAGGAGAACCGTTTTACGTACCTCTCTACGATTCGCACGCCTACCATTTCGGCGGGTGATGTCTTTCGACATACTCAGCCCTCACTATCGGCGTTGTCGGCAGCAACATGGGCTAGTAGCCGCGAAAGATCAACCCGCGGCATTGCCCCGAAACGTCCCGAGAGATACCGCTTTTGCTCGTTGTTTCCTTTCCGAGTGTCATACTCGTCCAGCGATACAATTTCACTGCACCCCGCAGCATCTTTCTCACAGAACCAGACCTCTGGCGGCTCCAACTGACGGGCCGGCACATTCCCCAATAGGGCCGTGTCATGCGTTGAAAAGATGAGCTGTGCTCCCGTTCGATTGAAGTCCGGATCTTTGAACATACCGACAAGCGTTGCAACCAATGCCGGGTGCAGACTCGCATCCAGTTCATCGACGACGAGGACCTTTCCCTTTCGCAGAGCATCAACGGCCGGTCCGATGGTTGCCAGCCACGTGCGGGTTCCTTCGCTCTGCGCATTGAGGCTCAGCTCAAACTCCGTACCATCCGGACCGCTATGAACAAATACAAGCGCTCGCGCAACCGGACTCAACAAATCTTCCGGAAGCTCCACACCTTCCTCCTCCTGCGACGCCAGCGATTTGTACAACGACCGAATATGTTCAAGCACTTTGGGGGGTACGTCCTGCTCGCGCACTTCAATTCGTTTGATTCCAAGATCAGCCGCCTGCGCTAGAGCATTGACCATCGCCTGCCAATAGAGCGGATCTTCTAGGATCCTGGTCATCACCCAGTCGATCCGCTCACGTTGTGCGAACTCGCTATGTTCTACGATCGTCACCGAAACACCGACACGCAACCCTTTGGCAATGGGAGCAAGAGTTGTGTGGCCATAGCGGTATGCCGCGGCCAAGAACAAATCCTGGGAAGTTGTCACCTTGAGAACCTGCGCCGTCGGACCAATAAGCCCAGTCCCTGCCTTGACTTCAATCACACCACCCTCCGTCTGCGTCCGAGTGAAAAGATGACGCCGCACACCGCGCGGGTATGCATGGAGAGACTCAAAGGAAATTCCCCATGGATGTGCTTCAACCGTGTAGTGGTAGCGAACGCTATCGACCAAGAAGTTGACGTCATACACAGTCGGAAGGCTGAGATTCTCATCCCGGGAGCGATCCGGGTTATGAAGCCGACTACTGAATCGCGCCGATTCAGTAACCGCAGCACACAGCCTGCTGAATGCGCGTAGAAAGGTAGATTTACCCGAAGCATTGGCGCCATAAAGTGCTGCAACACGGTACGTTACATCAATCCATGACTGGTCAGCCTTTGGAACCTGGGTACGAAGGCTGGGACGTACAAGATTAATCGACGCTTCATCAGCGAAGCACTGGTAGTTGGAGACGCTAAAGCCGAGCAACATACCTCGATCATATCGCAATCAGAGACCTTTTCGGAACTTTTTTCCGAAATCAGCACAAAATCAAACCTCTACGGCTGAATGTCTGACCCATGTTCAAATCTGGCGCAATCCTAGACCATGAGTTCGGGCGCGAACGCGGACCATCTGCTCCGCTCCTCATAGCGGCATCCTCGAGATCGTCCCTTCGCACTGCATCCCCATCTCACTTCACCCTGAATCCGCAGCCCAGTCCAGATAATCCTGGCGGTACTGCCGCCACCTTCGGTGCCACGTCGCCTCGTCATGTGCCGGGGATTCCGGGCGGTCAGTCAGAATCTGCTCTGTGATCCACCCAAAACGCGTGTGCGAGTACTGCCGCGCACATCGGCGTAGCTCCTGCCAACCATCACTATCATCGAGAGAATCTCCTCGGTCTAGAACCGCTGCCCAATAAACTAGAAGCGGTGTCGTCTCGTCTCCATAATCGACGGTTCCCTGCCCGTCTCTAGTCAGGTCGTCTGGGACTGGGCCACGAGGTTTGGACTCGTGACACTCACGACATACGCCACGCAAGTTACTGCGATCGATTGATCCACCTCGGATATGATCCACCTCGGTTGCTAATGCCTTGTTACATATCACACATAGTCCGTCGTTGTCTGACAGCACTTCCGCACGCAGGCCTGGATTGAGCCTAGGCCGGACATACGCTAGATCAGCAGCCAGAAATAGAACCTTATTGTTGAAAATGACTTGTGCAGTCATACGATCGGCAATTCGCCCATCGCGTATAGAACGGCGTATATATCGGATTCCTTCCGCTTGGAGCCTGCAGTGCGTTGAACAGAAAGCACTATGGTCTCGCTCGACCTTCTGCGGATCAAGTGGAATCAAACAGTTCGCACACACGCCCACATACCACCGTCGATCATGAGTCATTGCACGCTCCCCTAACCTGCGGAGCTCCTTGCCAATAAGACCTCCATCAGACTGACCCTGAGAGTGCCCCCAGCGAGATTCGAACTCGCACTGTGCCGATTTTAAGTCGGCTGCCTCTGCCGGTTGGGCTATGGGGGCTCGATCCGTAGAACGAAGCGGTACCTCCCACATTGTATGCGTTCGAGTAGGAAACATGCACTCCACCCATCGAGTCGAGCTCGGCTGCAGGTTATAACCCCGAGTTCGCCTAGAGTTCGGAGAGGCGCGGAACGCGCGGGGGCTTTCTATGGGCCACCCGCCTACACAATCACCCTCACACGACCCAGACAACCCTCCACCCGAGAAATGGAGGATGTTTCAAGAAGCTACGCGAAAAAGCCTCCACTTCTTCCCGAACCCCTCCACTTCTTCGGAACGTGACAGGCCCATCACGCGACCGACCACCCGCCTACACAATCACCCTCACACGACCCAGGCAACCGGCCACCCGCCTACACAATCACCCTCACACGACCCAGACAACCCTCCACCCGAGAAATGGAGGATGTTTCAAGAAGCTACGCGAGAAAGCCTCCACTTCTTCCCGAACCCCTCCACTTCTTCGGAACGTGACAGGCCCATCACGCGACCGACCACCGCGCATGCGTCCTTACCAACCAACAGAGCGCATGCGTCCTTACCAACCAACGGAACACCCCACCTGCCGGTACACTTGGAAAGGTATGGTCTGATGCTGGAGTACATGTGAACCTTCCCGAGCACCGGACCGTGCATGGGCCCATGAAGGTCCGGCGGGCCAGAGTCCTGACCCGCAATCGTCCCGTCGGCGCTGAGACTACTGGCGATCGCCCGCCATCGCGACCGCTGGCCGCGGGTACTGACCATCCGGTCAGTACCCCACCGAGGCCAGAACCGCGGGCTACGGCCGCTGACCATCCGGTCCGCGCCGAACCACAGGCACAACCGCTGGCGGCGGCCATTGGTAATCTATCCGGTGTCCAACCGCAGGCCATAACAGCTGGCAATCCGGCCAGCGCCACAATCCGGCACGACCACGTGACCGCATAACAACACAACACGCGACCGACACAACTACGCGACCGGCACAACAAGGAGTGTCATGCCAAAAAGACCAGGGATTATCACCCGCTACCGCAACGCTCTACATAACGAGTCCTTCGCCGGAATCGTTCTGTTGATCGGGGCGCTGCTTGCCCTCATCTGGTCAAACTCGCCGATTCGCGAGTCTTACTTCACGATGGCGGAAACAGAGGTCGGATGGGAGGCCATCCATCTCTCCTTACCCATCGCTCACTGGGCGTCCGATGGCCTGCTGGCGCTGTTCTTCTTCGTCGTCGGCCTGGAGCTCAAGCAGGAATTCACCATCGGATCACTGCACGACCCGCGCAAGGCCGCCGTTCCTATCATCGCCGCCGTCTGCGGCATGGCCGGTCCAATCGGTGTGTACTGCCTGTTTCAGATCATCAGCGGCTCGGGAATCTACGGCGGTTGGGCTATCCCGGTGGCCACCGATATCGCCTTCGCATTGGCTGTCCTCTCCATCTTTGGCCGCGGCCTGCCTCCGGCTGCCCGCACCTTCCTTATGACGCTCGCCGTCGCCGATGATCTCGGCGGAATCATCGTCATCGCCGTCTTCTTCTCCTCCGGCATCTCGTTCCTGTGGCTGGCGATCTCCCTTGCCATCGTCGCAATCTTCGGCGCGCTCGTGCAGAAGCGCATCACGCGCTGGTGGCTGCTGTGGCCACTGGCCATTCTGGCCTGGTATGCCATGCACCGCGCAGGAGTTCACGCGACGATCGCCGGCGTCGCACTCGGCATGGTCGTGCCGACTCGGCAGATCGCCGGAGAACGCCAACCGATGACCAAACGCCTCGCCGACAAGCTCGACTTCTACAGCTCCGGTTTCGTGCTGCCCATCTTCTCCTTCTTCGCCGCCGGCGTTAACATCGTCGATTCTGGCGGTATTGGCGGAATGATGACTGACCCGGTCGCTGCGGGCATCTACCTCGGCCTGCCTGTAGGAAAATGCATCGGTATCTTCGGCGGAGTGTGGATCATGACACGCTTGCTCAAGCTCAAACTGGGCAACGGTATCGATTTGGCGGATATCTTCCCCATTTCCTTCGTGGCGGGCATTGGGTTCACCGTCTCCCTATTGATCGCACAACTCTCGTTTGGCGCCGACGACCCACATGAAGCCCACGCGCGTGTGGCCGTTATCGTCGGTTCGCTCCTGGCGATGGTACTAGGTGCAATAACGCTGCAAATCCGTAAGAACCAGCGCCTGCGCGGCCCGGTTCGACGGCGTCGTGGGAAGTCAATTGACGCCAGTGACCATGCGCCCGAAGCGTTGGAGCGCAAGGGACGCAATCGCGAACTGGCTCGGGACGGCGAGCACAAGCCATCAACTCATATGAAGAACGGCGACCGGAAGACGCCAGGTTCCGACAAGGCTCGGTAGACGACGGGCCGCTCGGTAGACGACGGGCCGCCGGGTCGGTAGCCAGCCTGCCGGGTGGGTGGCGCCAAGTCTTCTACACGTAGACGGTAGGCTGCTTGGCGCCGGTGCTAGCCTACCGATCCGGTCCTCTCCGCAGGTCATACGGCGCTAAGGCGGTTCTGGCAGGGCCGGGTGTCCGTTCGTCCGGTACAGACCGCGCCGGCCATCTGGAAAAACACCACGACGACCATCTGGAAACACCGCGCCGTGAAATCCTCCCGTTGCAGGTACCCTGGTACAGACCGCGCCGGCCATCTGGAAATCACGAGAGGCCGGGTTCAACTCCGCCGATTCCAGCAGCGCCCAACAGCCAATCAGCCTACCTGCGGCTGACGAATCAAACGGTCCGGCGCGATCACCACCGCGGCGCTTGTGCCTCCTCTGCCGCCCAAAGGGCCACGCCGTCGAGGATGTCATGTTCGGAGGTCACAACGGTCTCCAGCGCGTGCCCGTTCTGGGCCATGCGCTGCGCGATACGTTTCACGGTCTCTTCCCATACCAGGGCACCTGCCGCAATGACGTCGACCCGGCCCGGGTGCATGAATCCCAATGCGGCGCGTGAGCTTCGAGAGGCAGCGATGAACCATTCACATGTAGCGATCACCTCGCTGGGAGCCAGCCTGCTCCCGTGAATCCGGCTCGGGTCATAGGCTTCTAACCCCAACGACTTCGCCGTCAATGTAGTGACGGTTCCCGCCAGACCAACCAAGGAGTAGGCAGCTCCAAAATCCACGACTTGCTCCGCCGCATCTAACGCGGCGTTCACATCAGCCCGCGCCGCGGCAATCTGCTCCGGCGTTGGAGGATCGCTGTGCAGGTGCCGCTCGTGCATGCGCACGCAGCCCACATCCATGGAGTACTCGGCCATAACTCCGCCGGCGAGTGAGCCGAGCACAATCTCCGTGGAACCACCTCCCAGATCGACGGCGAGCAGTGGCGCCGTTTCGACCACCGGCTGTGCCATTTCAGCCACTCGCGACGCCGCTTCCGCCACTCGCGACACAGCTTCCGGCACCGGCGGTGCTGCGGCAGTGCCCAATGCCGCCCCGTCCGACAGCACGGATGCAGCACCACGAAAACTGGCTCGCGCCTCGGCTTCGCCGCTGAGTACCTGCG
>SUUB01000064.1:5998-7503 GCA_015062745.1 Actinomycetaceae bacterium | reverse complement strand
GTGAGTTGCTTTGCCCGACGTGAGAGCAGGTATATGAGGACAGCTGGCGGAAAGCTCGCATGTGCGACGGCTTCCGTCGTGCGGGATTGGGATTCCTTGCGAGGCTCTTACTTCTGCGCCGACGAGTCGCTCAGACTGGCGGGCTCCCTTTCACTGGAAAGATGGCTGCGGTGACTCACCTGGGGGCTCGACTCGCTCCGTATACGTAGTGCACCGCGCTTCGGTAGGGACTACGGGGCTTGGGCGCAGCGGCTCCGCAGGACGGGCTCGGAGCATCGTGGAAAGAATTGCTTGGCGAGGCGGTGGCCAACGCGGCGGTGCCTGGTCGCTGCCCACGTCAAACACTTGCGCGGAATGGACGGTTTAGAGATAGGACTCTCGCTTGCCACGGTAGTACCGAAGGGACTGGGCGGATTTCCGAGGCTGCCACCGTGCTGGTTGCACGCGGTCGTGAAGCGATGGATCAGAGTGTCGTATAGAAGGCGCCAAGGTCCATGTGGCACTGTGGTGCGTGCGGCGTTTAGAGGTATGGACTGTTTCACGTGAAACGGTGTGCTTGGAGCGCGGCAACGCTCCGGCGCGGGATGCGTGTGCGGCGTCCCGTCGGAAAGCGTATGTGGGGTGTCCCGCCAGAAGACCTACACGCTCGGTGCTGCTAACGGCTTGAGGTCCGGGTGCGCAGTGTCCCGAGTTGCGCTGGCCAGCAGAATTCGGCCGCACCGCAACACTTCGTTGAGAAGGCTGCAGGAGTGCCGAAGGTGCGATGGGGCAAGAAGAGGACATGGACAGCTTCCGGCAGAAAGCACATCAGGTGCGGCGGGTCGAACAGTGCTTACTCTCGTAGTAGAGATACTCCGCAGCCTTTGGCGCGCAGAAGGACGCGTAGTCACGATGCCGGCATGGCCAGTGCCAATGACTTGACCAGTGGCAATGACTTGGCGCGGGACCTAGTCACCGTGAAGCGGAGCGTTTGCCTAGTTGGTCTGAGGAGCAAACAAACTCGGTGCGGGAGTGCAAGGCAGAGCGCTCGACGCGATCTCTAGCACGGTGAGAGCTAGGGAGCGCGGACTCCTGTACCTCCCAGGTGGATGGCGGTGTGCGCCAAAGATTGCGGCGGGAGGAGCGCGCCACATGGCCAACAGTGGCGAAGGGGTCTTTGGCTAAGCCGCGCCAGTGAAGCGGGCGGGGCCGCCGGGAGCCAGATCATCTGGTATGTGCCACCTCGGTGGAGCTATGCCGCTATGCCTGACCGTCGTAGACGTGCGACCCCGCAGCCTGCGAAAGGGCAAACCGGCAAGGGACCTGGCCGCGCGGGGAACATCGGTGTACACGGCGTATTCGTGCTCAGCCCCTCAAGAAAGGGCCTGGCTGCACGGGCGCTATCGGGACTTCCTAGGCGCATTCGGCGCGACGAGGCAGTATTCTCTCCAGCGGGAGCTCTTGAGTGCGGATGGTGCATCTTTCACGTGAAATGAGGGCTGGGCCGGACGTGCGAGTTCCTGCGA
>SUUB01000064.1:2350-5898 GCA_015062745.1 Actinomycetaceae bacterium | reverse complement strand
GGTGATGCGAGTGTTCGGCGTCGAACCGTGGGTGGGACCGCCGGGTATGAACAGAATAGCTGGCAATGCGGCATCAGTATCGGTGGCTGGGCGAGCGACGCGCGTGGAAGAGACCTTTCGGACTCCGCGACATACAGGCGGGGTGTGGAGAGATAGCGATCCCAGCAGAGCGAGATCGATGGCACACTGGAGGTCGTTCGTTCGCGTGAAACGCAACGGCGTGCACGGAGGTCGTAGTACTCCTAACCTCGCCGGCCATCCAACGTAACGCCGGGCACGCAAAACGGGATGCATGTCAGAATCGAGTTGGTTGGGAATCGAAGCGCAGCGTGGCTGGGCTGCGGGCAGACTCAGGCCGCGTGAACCTTACCCGAGATGAGTGCGGGCTTACATTGAGACTGCTGAGCGTTCCGGCACGACCCAGGCCGGTTGTACGGGCGTGCTTCCGCGCGGCAGTCGTGGCGACGATCGCAAACCACGGCACGGCTGGGCTGGCACCGCTTCACGTGAATTCCATCTGGTCGCTGTTGGAAATTAGTGCCGGAGCCATACGTGGTGTCAGGAGGACAAGTGGGCGCTCGTTAACAGCGACGAGGCGAGCCCCTACCCGTTTCACGCGAAACATTTCTGCTGGCTGGAAGGATTCGGCGCGAAACTCGTCAGGCACGGTTTCACGTGAAACATCGTGGAGTGACCGTTGCAGGACCGGTTCGCCACGACGGTGCGGTGCCGTTCCTCACCGCATCCATAGACGCCGACAAGGCGAGACTCTACCCGTTTCACGTGAAACGACGGACAGAGAATGCTCCCAAAGGTATTGCAGCGCACGAGGGGCGATGTCTGCCGAGGCAATGGATCTTCGCCAGTACGTCTGCCCGAACAATGACAGGTGAGCACATCTGAACCACATGTCTGAGTCTCACGTCAGAACCTGAGGCCAATGACTCATCGAACTAAGGTCTACACACTGGCTCCTGCCCGCTGGTGAATACGCCAACCTGGTGGCACAGAGGGTGACTGCTCCGAATGCGGGCCGTTTGAGTGAAACGAGGACGAAATCTGCCCGCAACGGCGGCCCGTCCGGGGAATGCAGTCTGAGTGAAACGAGGACGAGTCATCACGAGCAAATGATCTCTGGTCCGTGGCAGGAATGCAGTTTGAGTGAAACGGGAACGAGCCGCCACATCGGGAGGTACGCCCAGTTCATCCCGCGTCGCCTGAGCGTGAGCTCAGGACAACTAGCATTGATATAATAATCGACGATCAACAAGATATTCCGCTTAGCGCCAGGCTCTTTGTCGGACCGGATTGGGTAGTTTGAAATTGGAGACTAATCGACAGGGCCCGACTTGTCTGTTCGGCGGCATCCAACATCTCCTCTTGCTCAAGGACGGCGGGATGAACTGTATGATAATTACACGCTTTGATAGTGTGTCGGCATGGTTTAAGCCGAAGCCAAGCCAGAGCCGAAGCCAAGGCAGTGAGCAAGCCGATATCTTAGTGTGACAAGGTGCGGCTGCTCGCATGGCGTGGATTCGGCGGAGTCATGCTTCAAGCGCTCGCGTTGCCTTATGCTCCGTACGAGAAGGTGTACCGTATCCGGTGAGTGGGCTGGGTGCCCTCTCGCAGGGCACGCCTGCTTTCAGCTCGGATGGCGCGAAACTTCGTCCCGTTAGCAGCCTCCTGCATTGCACTGTCACCTCGAGACATCGCTGTGGACCCTGACTTGCGATGAGACACTCTCCTGCGCACTGCGGCCCTTTGACGTCGGAACTGCGTAACGCCGCTCCGGCGGCAGTCTCGCTCGAACCACAACTCCTTCGACTCCCGAACTACCTAATGGAGCTCCAGCAGTAGTCTCACGCGCACCACGACCACCCCAGGTGGAACGTGAAGAAGTGCGCGGGGCGCCCGCCCCGTCGTGCGACGTCGCTCAGGTGAGTCGTGATGCTCCGGCCTCTATCGGACCCCTCTCGGACCCTATCTGCCCTATCCTCACCGTTTGCTCCTATCGGCTCCCAGTCTGCCCCTATCTGCCACCAACAAACGGATCTTCCTTCAATAGGGCATCGCAGATTATGGATCAAACTGAACGGACCGGGACCGCCAGCAAGAGAAACCCGCATGTGCAGATGCTCCGCACCCTCCGGCACGAACTGGCAGAATCCATCTGCAAGTATCAGCACACCGCGCGTACGTCCGGGGTCGGATCGGTCTCCCGCCGACCATCTCTACCGTCACTTTCGCTGTGGCTGTGTAGTGGAAGAGCACTCGCTCGCAGGTACTAGGTAGACTTAGGTGCACGACTAAGGATGGTGATATGAGCGATCCGCGAAAGAAGACCGCAAGCGCTCGGTCAAGTGCCTCGGCTTCAGGCACGGGCCTGGACCGCTTTGCCAGCGACGACTCACCTCTGGCCTCCGGCCTCGTCGACGATATGAAGCGGCTGGAGAAGGTCTCGTCAACGCGTTTTAAGAAGCCAACGCATACTCGAATCATCTCGGTTGCCAACCAGAAGGGCGGCGTTGGAAAGACGACGACGGCGGTGAATCTCGCCGTCGCGCTGGCGAGTGGCGGGTTGCAGGTGCTGGTTATTGATGATGATCCGCAGAGCAATGCCTCTACAGCCCTTGGACTTACGCACATCGAGGAGCGCCCCTCTCTTTATGAGGTCTTCCGGGGAGAACACTCACTGGTGTCGATCTTGCAGCAGGTGGAGCAGGTACCTAACTTGTACGTTGCGCCGTCGTCGCTGAAGCTGTCATTAATCGACATGGAGCTTGCCGATGCGCCGGATCGGCAAGTACGTCTGCGCAATGCGATCCAGGAAGCGCTGCTCACGCTGGACGGGATCAACCGACACATCGACTATGTGCTGATCGACTGCCCCCCGTCCATGTCTTTACTGCCGATCAATGCCTTAGTGGCCGCGAACGAGGTCCTGATTCCGGTGCAGTGCGAGTACTACGCGCTGGAAGGACTCACGCAGCTGCTGCGCACAATTGAGTCGGCGCGAACCACTGCAAATCCGGATCTCACCGTTAGCACAATTCTGCTGACCATGTACGCCAAGAGTACGAATCTCAGTAGCGAGGTCGCGGCAAATGTGCGGGAATTCTTCCCGACGCAGACTTTGGACACGGAGATTCCGCGATCGGTGCGAATCGCTGAGTCGCCTTCCTATGGCGAGACTGTTATTACTTACGCACCCCGATCAAGCGGTGCGATCGCCTACCTTGCCGCTGCGCAAGAACTGGCAGAACGGGCTGAATAAGGAGGAAATCGATGGCGGAACGACGGCGTGGCCTGGGGCGTGGCATTGGAGCATTAATTCCTGAGGAGCAGCAGGAGAACAAGGATCGGCCGATCGATGTCTTCTTTGGTGCGCGTGTGCCGCGCGCCGAGGGCGTAGGCGGCGGTGCGTCGACCCAGAGTAACGAGGCTGGGGCGAGCAACCCCATGGCGCAGAATGCCGAGGAGACATCCGACGCCGGCGCAGCTCGGTCTGGAACTGGGGCGGCCACTCCCTCGGCGAGCAGCGGGGCCAA
>SUUB01000064.1:0-2250 GCA_015062745.1 Actinomycetaceae bacterium | reverse complement strand
GGCGCCTCCCCGACGGAAGAAGCCGCCTTGACCGACGAGGCCTTTTTGACGGAGGACACTTCCCCGACCGACCACACCTCCGCGACAGAAGGAACCTCCGCGACAGAAGGTACCTCCTTGACCGACCACGGCTCCCCGACAGAGGATGGCGAGGCGCTCGTCGCGGTGCCTGGCGCGACATTCGCCGAGCTCCCCATCGAGCAGATCATCCCCAATACACGGCAACCGCGCACGGTCTTCGACGAGGATGAGCTTTCTGAGCTGGCCGATTCCATCAAAGAAGTAGGTGTTCTCCAGCCGATTATCGTTCGGCGGTTGATTGAATCGGTCGAGAATGCGCCGCAGGCTCGGTACGAGCTGATTATGGGCGAACGACGTTGGCGTGCCACGGAGCTCGCCGGGCTCGATACGGTCCCGGCCATTGTGCGCGATACGGCGGATGAGGACCTGCTCCGCGACGCGCTGCTGGAGAATCTGCACCGTGTTCAGCTCAACCCCTTGGAAGAGGCCGCCGCATATCAGCAGCTCTTGGACGACTTCAACTGCACGCAGGAGGAATTGTCACGCCGGATTGCGCGCTCTCGGCCGCAGATTTCTAACACCCTGCGCCTGCTGAAGCTGCCGCCCTTGGTACAACGTCGAGTCGCCGCGCAGGTACTCTCAGCCGGGCACGCGCGAGCACTCCTCGGATTGGCCGATCCGGCAGCAATGGAGCGGTTAGCACAGCGCATCGTGGCCGAAGGCCTCTCGGTGCGGCAGGTGGAGGAAATCGTTGCGCTCGGCGACGAGCCCGTCGCCACTCCAAGCCGAGCGCGTGGCCGCGCCAAGCGTTACGCGCCGGAACTCGGTGAACTATCCAGTAGGCTCGCCGACCGTTTTGATACGCGGGTCAAGGTCGACATGGGCCAGCGCAAGGGAACGATCCGCATCGAATTCGCCTCGATTGAGGACCTCAACCGGATTCTTGTGGTGATGGCTCCCGGCGACGACGGCGTTATGCCACGCGATGGGGCGGTCACCGGCGAGGCGGGGGCAAGGGCCCAAGCGGAAGCGGCAGGAACACAGCCACGCGCCACAGGCGTGTACGCCACAGATGTGCAAGATACGCGCAATGTCGACGGCGTGGCGAGGGCCGGTTTTGATCCCGCCGAGCTTGGCGGCGCCCCAGGTGCTTACACCGCCGCAGATAGTGGCGTTGAACTAACCGATCCAGAGCATTACACAGTCGATTAGATGCGTGGACGGCTGGATTCGCCGAGCGGATGACACCGACCATCAGACATACCGTGGTGGCAGTGCGCGAGGTCAGTGGAGTCGTCGCACCGCTCGCTGACTATCAGACACCCAGGACATCAGGTCCCAGACCATCAGACACACCCGGGAAATCAGAACGTCGACCGTCAGACCCCGACCACCCCGTCTCAACTGTTAGAGCCCGACCGTCAACCTCGGCACGCAAAATCGCCGGAGTTAGTTTGCCGGGCGCCTGACTGCGCCGGGCCCGTTCGTTGCGGCGGAGCGTCAAATGCGCTTGGCGGCCGTCTCCAGGATGCGGAGGTAGAAGCTGTCCACCGTGGTCCCCTCCTGCTTGGCGGCCGCGGCAACTGCCTGCGGGAACAGCGAAGTCTCCGTCATACCCGGCGCAACATTAACATCGAGGATCCACGGTGTCTCACCGTCGAAGATGATGTCGGTGCGTGAATAGTCGCGCAACCCGAGCGTCGAATGGACGGTCTCGGCTGCGCCACCCACGGTCCGGGCGTCGTCGGAAAGACGTGCCGGTACGAAATACTCCACGCGGCCCGCGTTGTAGCGGGCGTCGTAGTCGTACAGACCATCGGTCACAATTTCAACGGCGGGCAGCGCCTGCGGTCCGTCCGTATCCTCATCGGCGACGTCGATCACCGCCACGGCCACTTCCCGGCCGCTGATGTACTGCTCGATATGCGCATTCTCCCCATAGGCGAAGCAGTCCACCATGGCTCGCGGAAGCTGCGCCGCGGATTCAACAATGGTCACGCCGAGCCCAGAGCCGCCCTGCGATGGCTTGACGACCAACGGAAATCCGAAGCGCTCTCCAAGCAAATCGAGCATGGGATTAACACCCACGTCCCGGAACAGCGCCTGCGGAATATCCACCGAGTCGGGCACCTGCAGCCCTGCCTTGCCGAGAATGGATGAGGCCACGGCCTTGTCGGATGCCAGGCGGCAGCCCATCGGGTCACTGCCCACGTATGGAATGCCAACCAG
>SUUB01000063.1 GCA_015062745.1 Actinomycetaceae bacterium | reverse complement strand
TTCTCGATTCGCTTGGCTGAGACTTTGCCCTGTGTGCCCAATTCCTGTGCAAAAAGCGAAACGCGGAACTCTTCAAGCATCCAGCGCAACTGTTCCGTCCTGCTGCGGTCGAGTTGCGCCGATTCCACCTTTTCGGTGGCATCCTGAATCTGCCAGGCAAGAGAATCGTCACGAGAGGGATTAGTGGTGGCCTTCTGGATGCGTGCGTAGGCGGCTTTGAGATAGCGGACCAGGTGGGGAAGCTGTTCCTGCGGTGTCGCGCTGACGAATCCCGCCGGAACGAGGTTGCTCAGCTGTGTGCGAATATCGGCCAGAGTTGCCAACAATAGCGGGGAACGGCTCTCTTTGATCCAACGCGCCACCGGTTCATACTGCGTGCAGATATCCGCCACAGTAAGCGCGATCCGGTGTACCTCATCCTCGTGGTGGTCGCGCGCCCAGCTACATAGCGAGTCCCACTGGGCACGCTGCCGCAGTTCGCCCGGCTCGACGTCGTTCTCATCGCACCAGCGATCGAGGAGATTACGTGCAGATGCCAGTTGCAGATCCGTGACCAGCGCTGAGGTCGTCGGATAGGGGCTTGAGGCCAGCGCCAGCGACTGTGTGCTGTTCCAGCGCGAGGTGATACGTGCTTCTGGCAATTCCAATCTGCGGGCAAGCAAGTGGTAGACCCCGCGTCTGTGTTCGTAGGCCTGATCGGCGGGATCGGCAAGAATATCGAGGCTGAGTTTCTGGCCGCGCGCGACAAGCGCCGGATATCCACGTACCGTCATGCCTCCCGGTCCAGCAGATTCCATCGAAGCGGGGATCTGGTCCTCGGGCCAATCGTTGACCTCGTCCCATTCGGCTTTGCCCGTAGGCGATGGCAGACCACGTTTCGCCTCGTCGAGGGCTTGAGCGACGGCGCCCTTGACCACGGATTCGACGGCCGAATGGGTTTGCGGAGCGAGGGACCGTTGCAGATACTCCAGGCTCGTGCTTTCGTCGAGAACTGCGCCGCGCTCGGAACGGACTCGGAAAAGAACCTGTAGATGGGAGGGAAGGTTGGTTTCCTGCCAGTCTGCCGCGCTGATTTCCACCCCGCGCAGGCGATGCACGGCGGATGCGAAAGCCTGCCGGTAGGGAAGGCTTGTGTCCAGAAGGCCAAGTATTTCACGTGCCACATCCGGTGCCGGCACCAACTGCCTCCGTACCCGCTTGGGCAGGGCCCTAATCGTTCCTCTGACGAGCTCCTCCCGCATTCCCGGTACGAGCCAGTCGAACCCCTCGGGGGAGACCTGCGGAAGCAGCGTAACCGGAATGGTAACCGTCATGCCGTCATTAAAGGATCCCGGGTTATAGGAGTAACTGATGGGAAAGGTCAGATCTCCCTGTACCCATGCGGTGGGATAGTCGGAATCGCTGGCATCGGTATCTCCCACCAGTAGTTCACTGGTGAAGTCGAGCAAATGTGGGTCGTCCTGCCGAGCCTTCTTCCACCAGGAGTCGAAATGCCGCCCGGAGACGACTTCGGGGGGAATGCGTTCGTCGTAGAAGGAGGAGAGGGTATCCTCATCGGCCACAATGCCCCGGTGGCGCACCTTCTCCTCAATTTCCGCGGCTTCGCGTAGGGCATCGGCGTTGCGTTGCAGGAACTTGTGGTGCGTTCGCCACTCTCCCGCGACCAGGCCGTGATGGATGAACATCTCGCGGGCCTGTTCACGTGCCGATTCCGTACCCAGGGAGGCCAGCAACACGGGGCGGTCGGCAACCAGCGTCATGCCATAAAGCGTGACCTTTTCCTTGCACATGGCGGCACCGTTGCGTGCCGACCAGAATGGCTCGGAGTAGGACCGCTTTGTCAGATGTTTGGCCAGGGGCTCAATCCAGCATGGTTCGATCGCGGCAACGGTTCGCGCGAAAAGGCGTGAAGTCTCCACGAGCTCGGCGGCCATCACCCACTCCGGTGTGCGGCGATGTAATCCGGATCCCGGCCAGATCACGAAATGGGTGCCGCGAGCTCCCGCGTAGTCTTTAGTTCGCTGGTCATAGCATCCGAGGTTTGACAGCAGTCCCACCAGTAGTGAGCGGTGGATTGCAGCGGCTTCCGGGGTGTCGGTAGAACGGCCCAGATCACGGCAGGCTGTTGCGACGGCGGCGGAGGTGGGGGTGCCGTCGGCAGCGGGTCCGGATGCGGCGTCGCGTGCCGCCCGGATCTGTGCCCGTGTAGGAAGCGCGAGCTTGTGCAGGGTGAGGCCGAGGGGGCGCGCCATTTGTTGCAATTGCGCGACGACGTCGGCCCACTCCCGGTAGCGCAAGTAGTTCAGGAACTCGGCGCGGCACATACGCCGGAAGGCGGATCCGGAAAGCTCGCGTTGCTGCGTATGCAAATACCGCCAGAGCGTGAGGTAAGCGAGAAAATCAGAGGAACGGGCGGTGAAGCGCGCATGGAATTGGTCCGCCTGCGGGCGTTTCTCTGCCGGTCGCTCACGCACGTCCTGCACGGATAGTGCAGCAACAAGGATCAGTACTTCGCTGGCACAACCATTGCGCTCTGCTTCCAGCAGCATGCGCCCGAGGCGTGGGTCAATCGGCAGTCGTGCCAACTGTCGGCCGATACGAGTCAGCCGCATTCCGCCGCGCGTGTCCAGGGCACCGATTTCCTCCAGCAGTTGGGTGCCGGCGCGTACTGCACGCGCCTCCGGCGGGTCGATGAAGGGGAATCCGCTGATATCGCCGAGTCCAAGTGAAACCATCTGGAGAATTACCGAGGCGAGCGAGGTGCGCTGGATTTCCGGTTGGGTGAATTCATCCCGGCCGGCGAAATCCTCCTGGGAGTACAGACGGATGCAGATTCCGTCCGCCACACGCCCACAGCGTCCGGCTCGCTGGTTGGCACTCGCCTGTGAAACGGCTTCAATGGGCAGGCGTTGCACTTTTGTTTTGTTGGAGTAGCGCGAGATGCGGGCCGTCCCCGGGTCCACAACGTAGCGGATGCCGGGCACGGTTAACGAAGTCTCGGCAATATTGGTCGCCAAAACAATGCGGCGGTGCCGATGCGGTGCGAAGATGCGGTGTTGTTCTGCGGCGGAGAGACGGGCGAAGAGGGGAAGCACCTCGACGGCCTGGGGAACGTTTGAGGTTCCGCCGGGAGCGACGTAGCGTTCTCGTAACTCGTCCGCCAGCGCGGCCTGCGTGTCACGAATCTCGCCCTCACCGGAGAGGAAAACGAGGATATCACCGGGTCCCTCGGCCATGAGCTCGTCGCAGGCCTCGACAATGCCGGTAACCTGATCGACGGCGTCGCTTCGTCCCGGGGTTTCCGGCTTGGCGTGGACAGCGGATGGGATGACTGTGTTCGACCGGGCGAATGGTCTGGCCCGACCAGGTTGCGTGGATGGGGTGAATGAGGCCGATGATGGAGATGGTATCGACGGGGCCGATGTCCAGTTGTGTACTGTCCGCTGAGATGGGATCGGGCTATCTGCGCCAGGAGCCTGTTCAGATTCGTGCGGACCGTCGTCTTGACCGGTGAGAGGGCGGTAGCGAATCTCCACGGGATACGTCCGCCCGGATACCTCTATTACGGGTGCGATTTCGCCGGGTTTTCCTCCGTAGCGGTGTGCTCCGAAATGGGCGGCGAATCGCTCGGTATCGATAGTGGCGGAGGTGATAATCACCTTGAGGTCAGGGCGTCTCGGCAGGAGTTGGGCGAGGTATCCGAGAATGAAGTCGATATTGAGCGAGCGCTCGTGGGCTTCGTCGATGATCAGGGTGTCGTAACGTTGCAGTTCCGGATCCGATTGAATCTCCGCCAGCAGAATGCCGTCGGTCATGAGTTTGACGAGCGTGGTGGGGGAGACTTCCTCCGTGAACCGCACCTGGTAGCCAATGGGGCCGCCCAGAGGTACGTCCAGCTCCTCGCAGATGCGTTCCGCAACGGAACGGGCGGCTATTCGGCGCGGTTGTGTATGCCCGATGAGTCCAGTGATGCCGCGGCCCAGTTCAAGGCAGATTTTGGGCAATTGGGTGGTTTTTCCGGAGCCTGTTTCGCCCGCGACGACGACGACCTGGTTGTCGCGGATGGCGGCGGCGATCTCCTCCCGGCGCTCCGAAACCGGAAGGTCGGGGTAGCTGATGGAGGGCCGTGCCGCTTGGCGTGCGGCGAGTTGTTCAGTGGAAAAGGGGTGGAAGGAGGGGTGAGGCCGAGATGCTTGGCGGGCGTGTGATTGCCCACCACGCTTTCGGTGGGAGGAATGCCTACTGCTCCGACGGGGATGCGTGCCATGGTGGCTGGAGGTGCCACCCTTCTCGGCGCGAGTCTCCTCTTGGCCCGCGGCATGTTGCGGGATGTCGGCGTGATCCTGCGGGATGCCGGCGTGGTCCACCGGGCGTGCGGCGTGATCCTGCGGAGAATCGCGTCGGATACCGCGGGCGGCGTTTCTTCCGGGATGCTGATCTGTCATGACCGTGTTATTCTCCCACGTTACGCATCCCGTTTGCAGCTGGGAAATTGTTGGGGTGCTTAGAGGTTATTTCGTGAGCCGTTCATCGGCGGCTCGGCATGCCGCTTGCCCGTGGTTGTGCCAGACTTATGCCTATGGCTGCACGATCCCTGCGAATCGCGTTGGTGTCATACCACACCTCGCCGTTCGAGCCGCTTGGCACCGGCGAGGCTGGCGGTATGAATGTTGTTATCGCGCACCATGCGCAGGAGTTGGCGGCGCGCGGTCACGAGGTGGAGATTCTGACGCGTCGCGCCGATACGTCGTCACCCGAGGTTGAGAATATCGCGCCGCGGTTGCGCCTGCGGTATCTACCCGCCGGAGAACCGCGACGTTACCCGAAGGGTGAGTTGAACGCTTTCGTCTCGGAGTTCAGCCGCGCGATGAGAGAACTGGCGCGCCGGGATGGCGTGGCGCCTCGCTGCCGGTGGGACCTTGTTCATGCACACCATTGGATGAGCGCTCTCGCCGCCGAGGAGACCGTTATCGGCGAGCGTCTTCCGCTCGTGTTCTCGTACCATTCCATTGCGGCACCTTGTGGCGCGACGCTTGCCGATGGCGAACCCGCGGAAAACCCGGCACGCCTCGCCGGTGAGGAGCGGGCTGCACAGTTGGCGCACAGGGTGGTTGCGGTATCCCAGTACGAGGCCGCTACCGTTGCCGAACGCTACGCGGCGTGCAGCACACACACCACGGTGCTGTTGCCGGGCGTGGACTGCGACATGTTTCATCCGTTGGCTGAAGATCCGCCCGGTGTTGTTGGGGCTCTGCCCGTTGATGAGTTGCTGCCGGAGGGGCCCTACCTGGCAGTGGCCGCGCGACTACAACCCCTGAAGGGTATCGATCTGGCGATTGAGGCCTTGGCGCGGGTGGCGCCGGAACACCGACCGATCTTGGTGATCTCCGGAACGGCGGCGGAAGACTATTCCGGATACGAGAGTGCTCTGCGGGAAGGTGTTGCCCGGCTAGGGTTGCATGACGATGTGCGATTCATAGGTGCATGTGCCCGAGGATGCCTGGCGCGGACGCTGCGCCGCAGCCTGGCCGTTCTCGTTCCGTCCCATACCGAGACCTTTGGTCTAATCGCCCTAGAGGCTGCGGCGTCGGGTGTACCGGTTATTGCCTCCGAGGTGAGCGGGTTGCGGGAGGCAGTTGTACATGGAAAGACGGGGTTGTTAGTGCCAAATCGCGATCCGGCTTCCTGGGCGGCCGCGATTGAGTCGTTGGTAAACGATCCGGATTACGCCGCTAGGCTCGGGGCTGCAGGGCGCCGGCGGGCGCTGACACTGTCCTGGCAGCGGGCGGTCGACGGGCTTGAGAAGGTGTATGACGAGGTTGTTGAGGAGTTCTATGCCTGAGATTCGCCGGGCCGTCGTCGTACATGCGCATCCGGACGATGAGACTTTATCAAGCGGTGCCCTACTCGCGGCGTGGGCACGTTCCGGTGTGCAGGTCACAGTCGTCACCTGCACACGAGGAGAGCGCGGCGAGGTGGTTCCCGGAACTGCCCGTGGCAGTGCGCTTTCCGCTCAGCGGATAGGGGAGATCCGCACGGCGCTCGCGGTACTATCCGGCGACGGCGTTCCGATTGCGCACGTATTTCTCGGTTCTCCCCCTGCCCGTGTGCAGGGGCAGGGCCCGCGCAACTACAAGGATTCTGGCATGCGCTGGGTGAAGCCCGGGGTGGCGGGCCCGGCCGACGAGGCCGACGAGGATTCGTTCACGAGTGCGCCACGAGACGAGGCGACGGCGGATCTGGTGGCCCTGTTAGCGGAGGTGCGGCCGGACGTCGTCGTCGGGTATGACGCCGGAGGCACTTATGGCCACCCGGATCATGTGAGAGCCTACGAAATTACCCGCGATGCCGCACGCATCGCCGGAGTGCAACGGCTGGAGATCGTTTCGGATGTTGCGCCGGACGATCGGGCGGCGGGCGATATGCACGTGGACGACGCGCGGCGCGATGCTGGTGCGTCGAGGGAAGGCGATTTCGTAGACTTGCCGGAGTTACTACCGGTTGTGACCGCAGCTCTGGAGTGCTACCACACGCAACTGACCGTGCGCGACGGCGTTATCGTGCATGTGGGTGGGCAAGTACAGGAGATTTCCACACATGTGCGGCTCGTAGCGGCCGAATAGGAGGATGCTGTTGCTGACCTTGGAACGTGCCGTTGCCTCGCGAGTTTGCCGATGGCATGAACGCCACGGCTGGTGATGTGGGAATACGCCTGTCACCTTGCGGGGTGGTGAAGGCCCTAGCCCGGTGTTAAGCATTGGGCCTGAGTTGCGCCTGAGCACTGGGAGCGTAAGCAATAGGGAGGCAATTGTGAGAATCACGCCCATGAAGATCGTGTGGGGAGTGCTCGCGGCAGTGGTTGTCGCGGTGGCTTTGGCGAGTGTGCGCCCGTCGGTAATCCCGCAGGCGGCGGAGCTGAGTCTGATGTATCCGTGGGTGGCGGTTGTTGCGGTGCGCAGCTGGATCGTGTTGGTGCTGCTGGGCGCGGCCCTGTTCTTCCTGATTATCGGGGTTATCCGCCGAGTAATGCTGGGACGTGGCCGGATCGCCTTCACCCTCGCGCTCGCACTGGTTGCCATTGCCGGGCTGCACGGTGCCACGCTGTTCAGCCGGGGAATCTCCAATGTTGAGAGCCTTGCGCCCGATCCGGGGATTACCAGTATTTCCGAGGGTGACGGGTCGATTACGGTCCTGGAGTACAACACGTTGGGAAGTTCGACCGGCGTTCGTGAGCTTGCGGACCTGATCGAGGAGAATGGGGTCGACGTCGTCGCCCTGCCCGAAACGTCAACGCAGGCCGGCACGGAGTTAGTGCAGGAGCTTGCAACGCGTGGTTTGGAGTTCCAGCGTTTTGACACGGATACCTCGGAGTACTCTTCCGACTACCAATCGACTGTGCTGCTGGTGTCGGCCGAGCTCGGTGAGTATGCGGCGAGTACTCCGTTTGCAGATGCGTCTACGACGACGGCTCCCGCTGTGCTCGTGGTTCCGGTAGATGGTGAGGGGCCGTCGTTCATGGCTGTTCATCCGATCGCGCCTTCTGCCGAGAAAATCGAGACCTGGCGGGCGGAGATCGAATCGGTATATCGGCTGTGCGAAGAGGATTCGAATCTCATTATCGCCGGCGACTTCAATTCCACTGCGGATCACGAGGCGGCGCTGCGCCTGCCCGTCAGGTGCACCGATGCGGGTGCCCAGGCGAAGGTAGCGGGGCTGGGGACATGGCCGAGTCGGCTGCCCGCATGGCTCTCCTCGCCGATTGATCGTGTGCTCACCAGCGGCGGCTATGAAGGTACGGAAGGTGCCGTTGTCAGCGTCGGTAGGTCTGACCACCGTGGCTTGCTGGTGCGATTGACCCCAGCGGGGTAAAGACGATGCCAATTGATACGGACGGGTGGATAGCGTGCGATACACCGGCGTTGCGGCTGACGGGTTGCGAGAGTCACTGATGGCTACCGACCGACGGGCGGCGGGATCTCCGTCGGGTTGTCGGTTTAGTCTTCGGT
>SUUB01000062.1:2210-8436 GCA_015062745.1 Actinomycetaceae bacterium | reverse complement strand
CGTTCCTCTCCGGCAAAGGAGTCGTGAGCCACCGGGATGTGGGAATCCCGGGGCGGCTCCCCTCGATGCCGTGGGCCGACGGGGACGTGAGAGAAGACCCTGCCCCACCAGCAGAAACACGTTGTCGACAGTTCTCAGAAGGTGGCGAGAAGGTACTTACGGCCGCGACTCGTTGGTGGAGCCGTTGCAACCACCAGGCCCGATTCGACAAGTTCCCGCAGCACCGGCCGAAGTGCTGTGAGCGTTTTACCGGTAGCCTTTGCTATGTCTCGAATGGATAGAGCCTCATCTTCGCTCAGGACCGCCAGGACCGCCCATTGCGTTCCTGTCGCCTCCACATTACGCCTATGATCGGCAAGCGTGTAAGGTCCGTCGTTCATCCCCACTAGCAGGCCGTCGGCCACAAGTTGCGCGAGAACAGAACGGCAGTCGTCAGAATCAAGTCCCAGGTTGTCACGCAGGTCTACCACGCTCACGGTGCCGTTACGCCTAGCCAGAGCGAGCGCAGCGTCATGGTCACGGGAGAAGTCGGAATGCCCGGGCAGCGTCCTCAGCCATTCTTCTGTCTCCGGATTCATGAGAACGAACCGATCGAGGCGGACGACAACATGGTCAATCGTTGATGCGCTGTAGTCAGGAGTGGGAAGTCCGTGAGTACGCATCTCGGTGACCATGCGTATGACTCCTGACCCCTGGTTCTCGCATACCGTGGAACGGTTGTCGGGCATTGGGACCACTGTGAGCAGGCGGGCCAAGTCCTCGTTCCGGGACGCGGAGTGACCTTCGGTGACGTTCTCCTTGGTGCGATCACCCCAGAACCCACCAGGGTTGATGACCTCAACGCGGTCTGCGTACACGTTGACAGCAACCTGTTGCCCAGTGACAAAGTGAGAGTAGTCGCGGTGCATGACCGCATTAGCGATGGCCTCTCGTAGGACGTCCTCCGGGATTTCTGGAACATCAGTGCCTCGAGTCCCCTCGACGATTCGACGTGTGCGCAGGTTCCGTACAACTGTGTGGACCGCATCGTCAATTGCCTGCGGCAGTGGGCCATCGCAGTTGCGCCGGTCCAGGAATCTGACGGTGGGGTCCTGGGACTTGGCAGTGCCGGGGTGAACGGCGACGTCGATCGTGAGCTGGGGATACTCCTGCTGTGGGTATATACCGAGGGCCAGGTAGCCGGCCAATGTAGGAGTACCGTCGTCGGTGAGTGCGTTGAGCCTGCGCAGTGCAGATATATGATCACCCGGAGCGACTCCTGCGAGTGCACGCGAGCCGCTCGCCCGTACCCTCTCCACCGTACGGCTTACCAGATCCGGATCAAGATCGTTGAACGTGCGTCCGTCGACAGGCGTGCGATCGACATGATCGTTTACGTGTCGAGTCCTCAGGAGGTGTACCTCGTATGTGGTTAGGTGCTTATCGGCATCGCCAACTCGCTTATAGCTTCCCCGGTCCAGGCCCTGCGCAACGACGTGACAGGGGGCCGGTCGATCCGGGGTGGCCGATAGAGGCTCGATGTGAGCCCAGACAACCTGTGCGCCATCGATCTCGGCACGGTCAACCTGGTACTGCGGAACAGGCAGAACCTTAGGGTTGGCACGCTCCGCATCGTCCAAGCCGGCAATGAGGGCGTTCTCGATCCTTGAGGCATCGAAACCGTTGGCGGGGGCGAAGCTCTGACTCTCGTCGAGTCCAAGGATGATCAGGCCACCTTCGGTGTTGGCAAATGCGGACACGGACTCCCAGATGCCTTTGGGGATGTCTCCAACCGCAGACTTGGCCTCGACTCGTGCGTCATCCGCACCCAGCCGACGAATGCGGGCAACGTGATCCTGAAGTTCCTCGTCAGTCACAGACTCAGTGTACATTAGTGAGGCCCTCAATTGCTAGAGTGAAGGCCTCACTCTATAGAGTGAGGATGTCAGTGATGTGAGTGACGGCGGCCTGGCCCACGCGCCCGCACCACCCTGCGGCATCGTAGACCCACTTGCCGCTACGGCGTCGGCGCGCGCCCAGATCGCCCTGACGTGGCACATCCGGGAGGAACATCCGCGTGTAGAGCCAGTTCGCCTACCCGGCTAGATTCTCCAGATAAGCCTGGGCATCCAGAGCTGCGCGGCAGCCGGAGCCGGCGGCGGTGATTGCCTGCCGGTAGGTGTGGTCGACCACGTCACCGCAGGCGAAAACGCCGGGCAGATTGGTGCGGGTGGACGGTTCGTCCACGACGATGTATCCGGCGTCGTCCAGGTCCACCTGGCCTGCCACAATTCCGGAGCGTGGTTGGTGCCCGATGGCGACGAACAATCCGGAGACCGGCAGCTCGGAGCGCTCCTCCGTCGTGGTATCCACCAGCGTGGCCGTCGCCAACGAACCATTCCCACTCAGCCCGTCAACACGCGCGTTCCAATGCATCGTCACCTTCGGGTTGGCCAGCAGTCGGTCGGCCATTACCTTCGAAGCGCGCAGTTGGTCGCGGCGATGGATTACATGCACATTCGAGCCGAAGCGCGTGAGGAATAGCGCCTCGGTAACCGCCGAGTCGCCGCCACCGACCACAGCGATCTCCTTGTCCTTGAAGAAGAAACCGTCGCAGGTGGCGCAGTAGGAAACTCCTTTGCCGGAATAGGCGACCTCGCCTTCCACGCCGAGCTTCTTGTAAGCGGAGCCGAGGGCGAGGATAACCGTGCGCGCCAGGTAAGTCTCCGTATCCGCGGTGATGCGCTTGATATCGCCGGTCAGATCCACTTCGGTGGCGTCCTCGTACTCCACCTCGGCGCCGAACTTCTCCGCTTGCGCCTGCATCTTCTCCATGAGGTCCGGGCCCATAATCCCATCGGGCCAGCCGGGGAAGTTCTCGACCTCTGTCGTGTTCATCAGGGCACCACCGGCATCAAGTGCACCGGCGAGAACCAGCGGCTTCAACCCCGCTCGTGCGGTGTAGGTCGCGGCCGTCCATCCGGCCGGACCAGATCCAACGACGACGACGTCGCGCACTTCGGCGCTACTTTCACTCACGGTTATCCTCTCGTTTCGGAGTATGGGGCCTTGTGGCCCTCCATCCCATTCATCGAACTGCCTGCAGAACGTCGCCGCTACACCGTGCTATTCCCGAGCAGAGCGGCGCCGCGCGCCGACTCTGGTCACGCTCGCGGTTTGAGCCGATCCCTTGGAAAGGGATGGGTCCGCAGGCCGAGTGCCATTGCCATGTATCGGTGGTGCGGCTACCCGATTGCTATCCGATCACTTGCACGCTCACCCGATCACTTGCACGGCTACTCAACGGTGATCTCGGAGAGATCAATGCGGTACTGGCCGCTCGGATCGGTCGGCAACGAGGTGAACCAGAGGTAGATCGTATCCGTCTCCACCGGCTCGTCGGCGGTGAGGGTCGTCGTGGACGACATGGAGCTCTCCGTCACAAGGTCGCCACCGTCCGGGTTCTCAGGCGTGGCGTTGTTACGCCACTGCACGTTCCCGCCCGAACCATTGACTTGCAAATTGACCGCAGAAACACTGGCCTTTTCCGACAGCGTAATCTGCAGACCCGTACCACTCTTGAGATTTGCGAAGAGCTCGCCGGTATACCACCACGACCGCCAGGATGTGCTTGCGTCCCCATCCCAGGCATAAATGACGGTTGTCGGGCTGTCCTCGCTCGCATCCGAACCCGTTGGATAAGGGTTGACCAGCGTCACATTGGCGATTGTCGGAGCCGGAAGGTTACCTGTGTTGGATGTGGGTTCGCCGGAACTCGGCTCATTGCTGTTGCTCGACGCCGTGGGCTCCGCAGAAATCGTTGGATCCGTCGTATTCACGGGGCTCGGTGGCCGGAAGAAGGTGGTTACGCTCCATGCCAAGGCGAAGACGAAAAGGATAACCGCACCCAGCACGACGACCTTGGAAGGATCGTAGCGTTTCTCCTCGGCGGTGTCCTTGCGGGACTTCTTCCAGGCGACGACGGGTTCGGTCGTCGCCTGCCGCGCATCCTTTTGCTCGCCGCGGCCGCTCTTTCCAGCAGCAGCCCGCGCATCGGATGCCGCAGAGCTTGCGGCTGCGGAGGCCGCCTTGCTACCCGGAGAGACGACCTGCGGTATGGCGGGAGCAATTTGCGTGGCATCCGGATCGTCCAGTGGCGGTAAGCCTTCGCCCGGCTCAGGCGCAGGCTTGCGGGAAGATGCTGGAGTATCCCCGCCGACGGAGGCTGCGTCGGCGGAACCGTGAGCTGCCGCAACCACCTCGGACTCCTCGGACGATGAAACAGCGGACGAATCTTCGCCACTGGCATCCGCTGCGGCATCGTCTGCCGCATGCTCGGTATCGGAGGAGATGACCTGTGTGGGTGCGCCGTCGTCCGGGGCTGTGGCGGCGTGTTGCACCGCTTCGGCGGCCTCCGCTGGATCGGCATCATCCGTGGCGGCGTCCGCAGCAGACTGGGAGTCGACGAACTGGTCCGGTTTTGCCCACTGTGGAGAAAGAACTACCGGGGCTTGCGGTTTAATGCCCAACTCGGGATCCGTCATCTGCTCCCTACCGGTGGCGGGAAAACGGACATTCATCGGCCCGGCGGTGTCCGCCACTCGAGCGGGGGCATCCGCTGTTGTGGCGGAGGGGGCATCGCTGTCCGCGGTGGCGCTCGCCGCGGTTGCGGCGCCGTGCGCGGTGGCCAGCATTCCCGCTGCACCGGCCGAAGCCGGAGTAACGGGTGCCTGGTGTACCGGCGTCGGGAACCGCGACGGCTCGATAGGCGGCCAAGGAGCCAGTTCGCGCACGAGATCAGCGGGTGAACTCGGCCCATCACCACCGGCCTCCCGAGCGCAAATCTCACGGAGCCGTTCGGGCACCTGCTGATTGGCAGTTGCCGCCGCCAACGCGGCACGGGCGTCGTCGCTGCCAGTAATTGATGCCCCCGTGAGCAGTGCGGCCAACATGGTCACCAGGCCGCGGGCTTCGGCACGATCGGCGTCAATACCGGCCAAGGTATCCGGGCGGATACCCGCCAAAGCGGCGTCGGTTCCCAGGCCGTCGATATAGACCTCGCCTGCGGATCCGACGCGAATGCGCCCCGGCGAGAGTTGCAGATGCCGCAGGCCACGCCCACGTGCGCTATTGAGGGCACTGGCTGCCTCACCGACCAGCGCGTGTGCTTGGTCGGGAGGGAAAGGCGCACCGGGCACCCATGTGGCGAGACTCTCACCGGGTGGGACCTCAGTCACGATATAGCCGAGATTGTCGTCCTCGCTGGCGGAAAGCACCTTGACGATATGCGCGTCTTCCACCAATGCGGAACGACGTGCAGCATCCAGCACGTCAAGGCGGGAGTCGAGGGCGGGGTCGAGGACAAGAACACGCACACTGGTCCCAAGGAGCGTGTCCACGGCGTCCCATAGCTGTGTTCCGTTATAGGGAAGCTGGTCAGCGCAGGGCGCAGTGAGTTGATAACGGCCGGAAAGTACCTGACCGGACTTGGCAAACTCGTTCACAAGCACGTCCTCCGCAGCGGATAGCGGGCGGTCTGGGTGAATTGGCAATTCACCCACGTGGCCCTATCCTAGCCGTTTGATCAGCCGGTGGTGGCAGTGGCACTCTCGCGTGGCAAACTCCCCGGCCGAACGGGCGCCGAACGGCGCCCCCGCCGCAGCGAACGAACGACCCCAACAACAAGAACCGCTCCGAACGCACCTGCCACTACAACCGTACCTACATTCTCCCAATTTGCGCGCACGCGAATATCAATGGACTGTACGGGTCCGACCTGTGTGCCCACCGGGTTCAGCACGCGAACATCCGCGCGCACATTACCGGAACCTGAGGCGCGCACGGGAACGGTCACCGTCGTCGTCGAATTGGGTGTTAACGTCACGGCTACCGTTTCGGTGGCGCGCAATCGCGCGTCGGGAGTGTCGAGTTGGATGACGACACCGACGTCGACAGGCAGACCATTGCGAATATGCAGAGGTACCCCGGTGGCCTCGGAGATGATGTTGATGGTGGATGACGGATTCGCGTAAATCGCTGTGAAGTAGCCATTTGCGGTGCGAGTGAGATCGCGGAGCCGATTCTGGCGGCCACCGGTATCGCTGCGCCAGGCAAGGGTGGACAGACGTCTACGGGCCAGATCTGCCGGATTGGTGAGGATGGAGGGATCGGGGCTCATTGCAGCGATTGTGACGACGCGCGAGTAGGAATTGGCGGCGGAGGAGAAGAAGGAACTGCGGGCCTCCCC
>SUUB01000062.1:0-2110 GCA_015062745.1 Actinomycetaceae bacterium | reverse complement strand
TCGTCGGCGCCGATAATAACTGCGGAGGTCCCGCTATCGGCCAGCGCGGAAAGAGTCTCCTGGTCAGGTTCTGGTGCGAGCAGTGCGACGTCGGTGCGTATGGCGGGGTCGATGCCTTCGGCCATCGTTGTGGAGGTGTCATGTGCGGACGTGGCTTGCTCACTGTTCCCACTGTGTGCGAGGGCGGATACATCGGCGTCGGAGAAGGCGGTGAAAAGGACTTCGGAATGCGCCGCCTTCGCGAGGTCAGCAACGGCTGTCGTCAGAGAGTCGTCGTCGGCGTAGACGGAGAGGAGTGCGGGATCGAAAACGGCCGTGACGCCGGGTGTGTTGCTGGCAGTGAGTAACGTGGAGACTCTCTGCGGTGCCGTATTCGTGCGCGTGGCGGGATCTGTGCTGGTTTCGGTGGGTGTTCCGGTGACTGTACTGCTTCCTGTGCTTTCGGCGGAGGTTTCGGCTGCGGCGGATTTGCCCCCCTCTTCTTCCTCCTCGCGTGCAATCAGGCCGGCGTCGGTGCGCTGGGATATGCTCTGTTCCTCTTCCATCTCCGCGGTTGAGGCGGTGACGGGAACTACCACTCCGGTGGGCATTGGTGCAACGTCATAGTTCGGTGCGACGACGACGAAACTGCGGTCGGTGAGTTCGTCATCAAGCCCCGACCCGGTGACCGCGACCTCAATGCCGTGTGGCCCCCAAGTCTCTTCATCTCCGCTCCACCCGGTGGAATCGCGAGCGACAGTGAAGGAGAGGGTCACCGTTTGCCGGGCGGGAACGGTGACGTCGAGTTCCGCGGCGTAGAGCGTTTCTAGGAATACATCTGCGTCGTTGAGAAAGGCCAGCAATCGTGTGCGGGTACTGGGGGCGACGGGCTGTCCCGCGAGGCTCATGCTATCGAGAGTGAGGTCTTCATCCGTCGGGTTTGAAACGGTGACCTCAATAGAAAGGTCATCATCCGGTGCAAGAACCGACTCGCCGACCGAGGTGATGGCAAGCGAGGGGGTGGTTCCCGATGGACTAGCGGCCGCGGGGTCTGTTGTGGCGGAGACGGAATCCGAGTCATCATCATCGGACCGCGTGGCAGGCTGTGCGGTTGCGGGTGCCGCCGTCGAAAAGCTGTGGCTGACCGAGGAGTTCACGGATGGGGTGGACGCACTCGCCGGGCTAACGGCACCGGGACAGACCACAAAAAGAACGAGAGATACCAGCAAACGCACCGTTCTGCTCATCGTTCACATCCAGACAGGAAAACCGCGGTCATTACTCACGCCCCGCCAAGATATTACGCGCGGTCATCACGATACGCCTCTCATTGGGGTAGGCGAGCCGGGAAGCGACCTTATCCAAGCGGACCCATTCCACCTTTTCGGCTTCATGGTCGGGATCGTTCTCCGTGGTCAGTTCACCGGAAAGCGCTTCCAGCAAGAAGTGGTGCACGATTTTGTGAACGCGCCGATCGTAACCGGAGAACCAGTAGTCGGTGGATGCCAGGTGGCGTAACACCCGGCCGGTGATTCCGGTTTCTTCACTAATCTCGCGAACGGCCGCTTCCTGTGCGGTCTCATCGCCCTCCAGATGCCCCTTCGGTAGGCACCATTCGAGACGTCCCCCGCGGTTGCGGCGTGCGATTACGGCTGTGTAGGCCCTGCCATTTTGAACGGAGATAATGACACCACCGGCACTGGTCTCGTTTACCACGGGTAGATTCTGCTGCCGGTCAGCGGCTTGGTGCGCGGCGGTGCCACGCCTCCAAGAACGATGTGCCCCCGGCGCGGAGGGCTGCGGCGCTGATCTCGACATACTCACAACTGTAGTGCGGTCAACCATCTGTTGCTCCCGCGGCCGGTCCGTGTAGTTCGCGGTTCCGGATGCTGGGCAACAAACGGTACGGGTAAATAGTGGCTGAGTGCAGCACCGCTCGTGCCCGGAAGCAGCCTTTGCTGGTGCAGCAACTGCCGCCCAGAGCATACGGTTGGCACCGACTCTGCCACTGGATCTTCTATATCCATTTTCGCAGATGCCAGGGATGAAGGCCAGAGGATGCAGGGCGAGAGTGGCGGGATGAGAGTGGCGCCTTGCATCAGGTGAGGCCGGTGGAGGGGAAGGCACGGCC
>SUUB01000061.1 GCA_015062745.1 Actinomycetaceae bacterium | reverse complement strand
GATGCCGCGTCCCGGTGGGGGCCAGCGTCAACAGGGCGGCGGCAGGTCCGGTGGGGCGAAGCCGCACGCGCCGCGTCAACGCTCCGGAGGCGCCCCGCGGCCAAATCCGAACATGATGCCCGATCGTATGGGCACGCAGAATGCGCCCGGCGGGCGCGGTGGCCGCGGGGGTCGTGGCGGTGCACAGGGTCGTGGCGGTACGCAAGGTCACGGCGGAGGGGGCTACCGCGGTGGCGGTTTTACCCGTTCCGGCGGTCGGTCACGTGGTGGTTCCACTGCGGGTGCATTCGGCCGGCAGGGCGGACGTCCCTCCCGCAGTCGTAAGTCGCGCCGTGCCAGGCGGGAAGAGTGGGAAGCACAGTCTTCGCCGATGGTCGCGGGTGTCGAAGTGCCGCGTGGTGACGGCTCGACCGTCGTGCGGGTACGCGCCGGCGCCTCGCTGGCCGACTTCGCCGAGCGCATTGGCGCTGATCCTGCTGCACTGATCACCGTGCTCTTCCGTATGGGTGAGATGGCCACCGTCAACCAGTCGCTCGATGAGGACACCTTCAAGCTACTGGGCGCCGAACTCGGCTACGATGTGCAGATTCTTTCGCCGGAAGATGAAGACCGTGAGATCCTCGAGTCCTTCGACATCGATCTGGAGGCGGAAGAAGCAGCCGAAGACGACGAAGACCTGCAGCCCCGTCCGCCCGTTGTTACCGTCATGGGCCACGTTGACCACGGTAAGACCAAGCTGCTGGACGCCATACGCCACGCGCATGTTATCGACACCGAAGAGGGCGGTATCACGCAGCATATCGGCGCCTACCAGGTCCACCTGGAATACGAGGGCGAAGCTCGAGCGATCACCTTTATCGATACGCCCGGCCACGAGGCATTCACACAAATGCGTGCCCGAGGTGCGGATATCACCGACATCGCCATCCTGGTTGTCGCCGCCGACGACGGCGTCATGCCGCAGACGGTGGAGGCCATCAACCATGCCCAGGCTGCGGGAGTGCAGATTATCGTTGCTGTCAACAAGATTGATGTTGAAGGCGCGAATCCACAGAAGGTGCGCTCACAGCTGACCGAGTATGGAGTTGTTTCCGACGAGTACGGTGGCGACACCATGTTCGTTGATATCTCCGCCAAGCAGCGGATCGGCATCGACAATCTGCTGGAAGCGGTGCTGTACACGGCCGATGCGGAACTCGATCTACGAGCCAATCCGGACCGGACGGCCCGTGGTGTTGCCATCGAGGCAAAGCTCGACCAGGGCCGCGGCGCCGTGGTAACCGCGCTTGTCCAGACCGGAACGCTGCATATCGGGGATTCACTGGTGGTTGGCACCGCGCACGGGCGTGTACGAGCAATGTTCGACGAGAATGGCGAGAATGTCGAGGACGCTGGTCCGTCGCGGCCGGTACAGATCCTCGGATTATCCTCCGTTCCATCTGCCGGTGATTCGTTCCTGGTGGCCGACGACGACCGGACGGCCCGCCAGATCGCCGATAAGCGAGAAGCCGCTCAGCGTGCCGCAACACTGGCTCGCCGTCGTAAGCGGGTCTCGTTGGAGAACCTGAACGACGCCCTCAAGCAGGGGACCGTGCAAACGCTCAATCTCATTATCAAGGGAGACGCTTCCGGCTCCGTCGAGGCGCTGGAATCCTCCCTGCTGGAGATCGAGGTTGGCGACGAGGTACAGCTGCAGATCATCCATCGCGGCGTCGGTGCCATCACTCAGAACGATGTCAACCTCGCCACCGTGGACAACGCGGTTATTATCGGCTTCAATGTGCGCCCGGCAGAGCGTGTGCAGGAGTTGGCTGATCGCGAAGGTATCGAGATGAAGTTCTACTCGGTTATCTACAATGCGATTGAGGATGTCGAAGCCGCGCTTAAGGGCATGCTTAAGCCGATATACGAGGAGGTCCAGCTGGGTACCGCAGAGATCCGGCAGGTCTTCAAGTCTGGCAAGTTCGGCAATATTGCCGGTTCCATTGTCCGTTCCGGTCTGATCCGCCGCGGCGCGAAGGCGCGGCTCGTTCGCGACGGCGTGGTGGTCGCTCCAGATTTGGAGATCGCTTCCCTGCGGCGCGAGAAGGATGACGTCACCGAGGTGACGGAGGGCTACGAATGCGGTATCACACTCGGCTACAAGGATATTGCCGAGGGAGATATCATCGAGACCTTCGAAATCCAGGAAAAGGCGCGCGACTGATATCGGGATGACTCCCGCCCTGAACTGGCTGTGGCTCCAGTCACACCCCAGATGCCTTGCCTGCGGGCGATCGCCGCAGGCAAGGGCCGCGGCGGGAGGCATTCAATCAATCAAAGGCGGCACCACGCGGCCGCCGACTGAGTCGGTTACCAGGAAGGAGCACCGTCATGGCCAACCCTCGTGCATACAAAGTGGCGGAGAGAATTCATGAGATCGTGGCCTCGATGGTCACAATGCGGCTGAAGGATCCGCGGCTGAATCTGGTGACTATCACCGATGTGCGGGTAACCGGTGACCTGCAACATGCCACGGTGTTCTACACCGTTTACGGTTCGGATGCCGAACGCAAAGCCGCTGGTCGTGCCCTGGAACGTGCAAAGGGTTTGATTCGTTCGCATGTGGGCGGTCAGCTGGGGCTGCGGCTGACGCCGAGCCTCGAGTTTGTGCCCGATGCGCTTCCGGAGACGGCGAGATCCTTTGAAGATGCGCTTGTTGCGGCGCGATTCCGCGATGAGCAGATCCGCAAGTCGGCTGAGGGGGCTCAGTGGGCGGGGGATGAGGATCCGTACCGCAAGCCACGTGAGGTCGATAAGGACACACGTCAGGTCGATGAGCAAAGCGATGCCACGCAGGCGGGGGAGTCCGGGCAGGCACATACAGAGGCTGGCGGCGCTGCTGTTGGCGGCTTGGCTAGCGGCGAGAATACGCTGCGTGCGGATGCCGGCGGCAGCCCCGGAGCCGCAGATTCGGCGGTGGAATGAGCGGGCGGGCGGGCGCCGATGGCAAACCCCGCCGTACTCTTCCTTGGGGTGAACTTCCGCGCCCACAGTGGCCTGCCGATTCCGCATCGCCTTCCGGCCTTATCGTGATCGATAAGCCCGCCGGGGTAACCAGCCACGATGTTGTCGGTGCCGTGCGGCGCCTGGCCGACACCCGGAAAGTCGGCCACGCGGGAACACTGGACCCCATGGCGACGGGAGTGCTGTGCATCGGCGTTGGGCGTGCGACCAAGCTACTGCAGTACGTGACCGGCACAGACAAGGAATATACCGCCACGATTCGCTTCGGCATTGAAACGACCAGTGATGATGCCGACGGGCAGATAACGGCTCGCCGAGGCGTTGGAGACCTTCCGGAAGATCTCTGCGAGATCCGTCAGCGCTTAACGCAGGCAATGGGGGAGCTTCGCGGCGATATCGCGCAGGTGCCCTCTGCCGTCAGTGCCGTTAAAGTGGCGGGACGGCGCTCTTATGATTTGGTTAGAGCAGGAGAGGGCGTCGAACTTGAGGCACGGACGGTCCATGTTGAGTCATTCGATATGGTATCCGCCCCGCGGCAAACCACTGCCGAAGGTGTTGCCGTCATCGATGCTGATGTCCGCGTTGTCTGCGGCGCCGGAACCTATGTGCGCGCATTGGCGCGGGATATGGGCAACCGGCTCGGATGTGGAGCGCACCTGACCGCGTTGCGACGTGTACGGGTCGGACCATGGCGCAGCGACGACGCATACGAGATTCCCACGTTGGTGAAGCTCATTGCGGGAGGCGGAGCCTTGCCCCTGGTGAGTATTGATGACCTGTGCCGGGATCTTTTCCCCGGCATCGAGATTGACGTTACCGAGGCAGCGGCGCTGCGCCACGGGCAATTCATACCGGGGCAGCAGCGCACTGCCGTTCCGGTGGCTGGACCGGCCGCCGCCTTCTGCCAGGGCAATGTAGTGGCGCTGGTGTCGCGCCGGGGCGGCCTGTTGAAACCGGACCTGTTACTGCAGCCGTGATTCCGCTGCTGAAATCGGGCCCGCTGGTGAAACCGTGATTCGTGACGACTCGCGCGGGCGGCTGCCCTCCGTCGGCGCGCGATGGACTTTGCGCGGTATGGTTGTCCTCGTGACTTCAGCGAATGATTTCTCGTCCGTGTCAGGCGAGCTGGAAGAGATACAGGAGCATAGCGACTTGGCGGTTTTGAAGGAGCCTTCGGAAGGCAACGCTTCGGGCCAGGCGAACGTGCCGGAACACTCGCCCGCAAGAAGCACGGGTACTACCGGGCAAAGCACGGAGGCCACCGCACGAAGCACGGAGAACACGGGCTGCGGCTGTGGTGGAGCATGCGGTTGCGGTGGACATTCGCACAACCGCATGGAAACGCCTCAGGCGCAGAAGGCCCGCGCGGCCGGTTTTGCTGATCTCTCTGAAGGGCGCCCGAATCTCGGGCTGCGGGCCGGTCGGTGAGGAAACTCGTGGAGATTTGGCGTTGCCCGGAGGATGTTCCGGCAGATCTAGGTTCAACTGTTGTCACAATAGGCGTGTTTGACGGAGTGCATCGTGGACACCGCGCGGTCCTGGGTGAAACCGTGCGCCAAGCAAAAGCGCGCGGGATGCGTTCGTTGGCTTTGACCTTCGATCCGCACCCGGTTACCGTCCATAACCCCGAGCAAGCGGTACATCTTGTAACAACTCTGGATGACCGGCTCGATCGGCTGGCTGCCGCAGGGATCGACATTGCATATGTGCAGCACTACACCCTCGACTATGCGGCAGCACTGCCACGCGACTTCGTCGCCGAACAGCTGCTGGGCCAGTTGCACGCCGCAGTCATCGTTGTCGGTGAGGATGTTCGCTTCGGTCGCGACAATTCGGGCGACGGTGCTCTACTGCGCCGTCTCGGTGAAGAGCTTGGTTTCGACGTCGTACTTCTTGATGACCTGACTGAGGAGCATGGCCGCCGCTGGTCGTCGTCGTGGGTGCGTGAGCTGCTCGCCAGCGGTGACGTTGCGGGCGCGGGCCGAGTGCTCGGCCGCCCGCACCGCATTCGCGGAACCGTGGTACACGGCTTTCGGCGGGGGCGCGAGCTGGGATTCCCAACGGCGAATCTGCAGGGGAACGATTTGGGCGAAGTGCCGGCCGACGGCGTGTACGCCGGTTGGCTGGTACGGTCGGTGCCCGGCACCCACGCGGCGGAGTACCTCCCGGCGGCCATATCGGTGGGCACAAACCCTCAGTTCGACGGCCAGCAGCGCACCGTGGAGGCCCATGTGCTGGGACGTGCCGACCTGAATCTGTACGACGAGCCGGTAGCCATCGATTTTATTGAGCGACTGCGCCCCATGCTGTCTTTCGACTCCGTGGAGGAGCTGCTTGTGCAGATGGATGAGGACCTGCGGGGCACCGCTGAGGTGTTGGGTGTACCGACGGCCGGCCGGGTGGATCCCGCGGCGGTCACCGCATAGTCACCCGAAACCGATGTGTTGCAGCACGGGGCAGCATGCTGCTATCCGCCGGGCGGGTCAGCAAGGTCACAGGCAGCGGAAAAGGGAGAGGCAAGCCTCCGTGCTAAGCTTGACAGGCCGTCGATCGGCCACGGTGTGTCATGCCCGGGAGAACATGCCCCGGCGCTCCGTGCAACGGACAAAGGAGAATCATGGCTCTCAAGCCTGAGGAAAAGCAGAAGATCATTGCCGAGTATGCTACCCACGAGGGCGATACGGGTTCGCCTGAGGTCCAGGTGGCGCTGCTCTCGGCTCGGATCAAGGATCTGACCGAGCACTTCCGCTCGCATCCGCATGATCACCATTCGCGCCGCGGTCTTATGCTTCTGATCGGTCAGCGCCGTCGCCTTCTTGCTTATTTGGCTGACGAGGATATTGAACGCTACCGGTCTTTGATCGCTCGTCTCGGCCTGCGCCGGTGACATATGACGGCTCGGCCCCACGCCGGGCCGTCCGTTGTTTCCACTTCGCATAGCATTCACCGTCGGCGGAGCATTGCGCTTCCGGCGCGTCGTTTCGGCAGAAATGCGGGATTCCGAGTGGAGAACAACATGTTGCCGTGTGGCGTCGGCGCTGCGATGGCATACGGCACCTGAAGACATGAGGCGTCAGCCTCACAATAGGAGACCCTCCGGCCCGGTCCTCGGTGGCGACTTCCGGATTCTGTCCGTGAGTTCTCACTGATGACCGCGCAGGGGGAAATAGATAGAGGAGGTCCTTGTGGAAGGTCCTGATATTCATTTCGCCGAAGCGGTCATTGACAATGGCTCGTTCGGCTCGCGTACGATTCGCTTTGAAACGGGCCGTCTTGCCCGCCAGGCGAACGGCTCCGCCCTCGCGTACCTCGATGGCGATACGACGGTATTCGCCGCGACGACGGCATCCAAGGCACCGAAGGAGCACTTTGACTTCTTCCCGCTGACGGTTGATGTTGAAGAGCGTGCCTACGCGGCCGGCCGTATCCCGGGTTCATTCTTCCGCCGGGAAGGCCGCCCCGGAACCGAAGCTATCCTCGCTGCGCGGCTCATTGACCGCCCGCTGCGCCCGGCCTTTAAGAAGGGTATGCGCAACGAGGTTCAAGTCGTTGCCGAGGTTCTCACGATCCATCCCGACGAGGCATACGATGTCGTAGCCATCAACGCGGCATCCATGTCTACCTCGCTGGCCGGGCTTCCGTTCTCCGGTCCGATCGGTGGCACTCGCATGGCGCTGATTGATGGCCAGTGGGTTGCCTTCCCGCGGTGGAGCGAGTTGGAGCGGGCCACCTTCTCCATGGCGATTGCCGGACGGGTTACCGACGACGACGTCGCCATTATGATGGTTGAGGCCCAGGCACCCGGCGGCGCGGACGACGTTATCAAGGCCGGTGGAACGAAGCCGACCGAAGAGGTTGTGGCCGCGGGCCTGGAGGCCGCCAAGCCGGTTATTCGTACCCTGTGCGAGGCGCAGCAGAAGCTGATCGACGAGTGTGGGAAGCCGACGGGTGACTACCAGTTCTTCCCGGATCACACGGATGAACAGCTCGAGGCCGTGACCGAACAGATCGGTGATCGTTTCCAGCCCATCCTGGGGATCGTCGCGAAAGCCGAACGCGATACCGCGCTCAATGACCTGACCGACGCCGTCGTTGAGGAACTGGCCGAGCGCTTCCCGGAGCAGGAAGACATGATCGCGGCTGCTGTGAACACGGCATTCAAGAAGACAATGCGTCTGCATGTGCTGACCGAAGGCGTGCGTATGGATGGCCGCACCCCGGTGGAGATCCGCACGATCTCGGCAGAAGCGGGCGTACTGCCACGTGTTCACGGGTCCGCCCTGTTCCAGCGCGGTGAAACACAGATTCTCGGCGTTACCACGCTGAACATGCTCAAGATGGAGCAGCAGCTGGATAATCTCTCGCCGATTACTCGTAAGCGGTACATTCACCACTACAATTTCCCGCCGTACAGCACCGGCGAAACTGGCCGGGTTGGATCACCCAAGCGGCGTGAGATCGGGCATGGGCATTTGGCTGAGATGGCGCTCGAGTCGCAGCTGCCGGGCCGCGAAGAGTTCCCGTACGCCATCCGCCAGGTTTCGGAAACCATGGGTTCCAACGGCTCCTCCTCAATGGGGTCGGTCTGCGCATCCACGCTGTCGCTATTGAACGCGGGCGTGCCTCTTAAGGCTCCGGTTGCGGGCATTGCCATGGGCCTGGTTTCCGCGACGGTAGACGGCGAGACGAAGTATTGCACCCTGACCGACATTCTCGGTGCGGAGGATGCACTGGGGGATATGGACTTCAAGGTGGCGGGCACGCGTGAGTATGTGACCGCGCTGCAGCTGGACACGAAGCTTGAAGGTATCCCGGCTGCCGTGCTGGACGCTGCCCTCGGCCAGGCACGCGAGGCACGCTTCGCCATCCTCGACCTGATGAATGAGGCCATCGACGGGCCGGATGAGATGGCTGCGACGGCTCCGCGCATTATCTCGGTGAAGATCCCGGTGGACAAGATCGGCGAGGTCATCGGCCCGAAGGGCAAGATGATCAACCAGATTCAGGAGGATACCGGAGCGGAAATCACCATTGAGGATGACGGTACTGTCTTCATCGGTGCAAGTGACGGCCCCTCTGCGGAAGCCGCACGCGCAACGATTAACAGCATCGCCAATCCGCAGATGCCCGAAGTCGGCGAGCGCCTCATTGGAACCGTTGTGAAGACGACGACCTTCGGTGCTTTCGTCTCACTTATGCCGGGGCGTGACGGCCTCCTGCACATCTCGCAGATTCGCCGCCTTGTTGGCGGCAAGCGCGTGGAGAACGTTGAAGATGTCCTTAACGTGGGCGACAAGGTTGAGGTGGAGATCGCCGAGTTGGATCCTCGGGGCAAGGTCTCGCTGAACGCTGTCGTCGAAGGTGAGGAGAACGCGGCGGACGAGGCCGAAGAGGACGAACACGTCCGCAGGCCGCGCCGTGAGCGTGGTTCGCGCCGCGGCTCCCGGCAACGGCGTCGCACGCACGAGCGCGCTTCTGACTACGACGATTCGGACGAGTGATAGCTCGGATCTGAGCTAGACGAGAGGGCCCGCGTCCATTGATGGCGCGGGCCTTCTTTGTGCCC
>SUUB01000006.1:53887-99678 GCA_015062745.1 Actinomycetaceae bacterium | reverse complement strand
TTGTTGCTGGAGTGCCGGGTGCGGTGGTCATTGAAGCCGATGATGTAATTTTTGTCACACAGCGGTCGGCGGCGCAGAGTGTGAAAGGTGTCGTCGACGGCCTCGATGCTGTCGGCCTGGGCCATTTGCGCTGAGGCGCGGCGAGAGCAGCGAGGTGCGGCGTGTCGCGGCGGTTGCCTGCGGAACTCAATGAGCGGTGTTCGGGCGGCTGCGCCTTGGCGGTATCGCAGGAACTTGCGCAACGGGTTCCAACGACAGCGTGAATTCGCTGTGAGCCAGGTTTCACATGGATTCCCAAGTTTTCACATGCATGCCTGGTCGGACGAGCGGCCGAAACGTGACACCGCTCTGACCAGCGAAAACACGGTGGTCACTTCAATCCACTACGCGCCGAAAGGCAATTTCTGTTGCAAGATGGAGGAAATGGGTATGAAGTGTCACATTTTTCATGAATTGCCGTGTAGGCTATGGACACCAGCGCCGAACACGTCGGCGATTTAGGCACACACATCAGGAGAAAAGCGTGAATAAAACAAAGGTCGCGGCAATTTTGGGTGCTGCCGCGCTTGCGCTATCCGCTTGTGGCGGAAACAGCTCGGACAACAAGTCGTCTAACGGAGGCGACGGCGGAAACAAGGCGAGCAGCGATTACACCGCATGTCTCGTTTCTGATGCTGGAGGCTGGAACGACAAGTCTTTCAACCAGTCAGCGAAGGAAGGCCTGGAGAGGGCGGTTGAAGAGCTGGGCGTCGCGGATAAGACGGCCGAGTCGAAGTCCTCTGCCGACTTCCAGCCCAACGTCGACTCCTTGGTCGATAGTGGTTGCGATCTAGTCATCGGTGTGGGCTTCAACCTCAACGATGCGATTTCTCGAGCCGCGAAGAACAATGAGAACATCAATTTCGCCCTGATCGATGACCAGTTCAAGGATCCGCTTAGCAACGAACGCGCTCTTGTCTTCAACACGCAGGAAGCTGCCTACCTAGCGGGCTATTCCGCAGCGGCCATGACCAAGACGGGTAAGGTTGCCACCTTCGGTGGTATCCAGATCCCGTCGGTGACGATCTTCATGGACGGCTTCGTCGACGGCGTCGCCCGCTACAATGCGGATCACGGCACGAACGTCGAGGTACTGGGATGGGATAAGGATGCACAGACCGGTCAGTTCACGAACACCTTTGATGATCAGTCGAAGGGTACCGAGACCGCTCAGCAGCTCATTAACCAGGGTGCCGACATCATCATGCCGGTTGCCGGTCCGGTAGGACTGGGGGCAGCCGCAGCTGCTCAGACAGAGGGCGATGTTCTGATTATTGGTGTTGATTCTGACTGGTATGAGTCCGCGCCAAACTACAAGGACATCATCCTGACCTCCGTGCAAAAGGACATTGGCTCCGCGGTCTTCGACACGGTTCAGGCGGGCAGCGAAGGCAACTTCTCTTCTGAGAACTACCTCGGTACTCTCGAGAACGGCGGCGTGAAGCTGGCCCCGTTCCACGACTTCGAGTCTGAACTGCCCGAAGGCCTGCAGGACGAACTCGATGCGATTCAGCAGGAGATCATCGACGGCAAGACCGTTGTTGAGTCCGACGCGGCTTTCGAAAAGTAATCCGATGCAATAATGCTGGAGCCCGGCCGTTGTGCCGGGCTCCAGCGCCCCACGGGCTTGCGCACGCTGAAACGGCTGGGCGGAAGCATTGAAGAAAGGCAGGCGGCAGTTGCGTCTGGAGCTTGTGAACATCACGAAGCGTTTTGGCTCCTTCGTAGCCAATGACAACATCAACCTTGTTGTCGAGCCGGGCGAGATTCACGCACTTTTGGGTGAAAACGGCGCGGGTAAATCGACACTTATGAACGTTCTGTATGGCATCTACCGGCCGGATGGCGGAGATATCCTACTGGACGGCGAACCAGTCCATTTCTCCTCCGCCGGTGATGCGGTGGCGGCGGGTATTGGCATGGTGCATCAGCACTTTATGCTGGTGCCGGTATTCACGGTTGCCGAGTCGGTGGCGTTGGGATACGAACCAGTATCGGGTCCCGGAAGAATGTTAGACTTCCGCGCCGCGCGGCGGAAGGTTCAGGAAGTTTCCGAGAGGTTCGGCTTCGATCTCGACCCGGATGCATATATCGAAGATCTCCCGGTCGGCGTGCAACAGCGAGTCGAGATCGTGAAGGCGTTGTCACGCGATGCGTCTATTCTCGTCCTCGACGAACCCACTGCGGTGTTGACGCCGCAGGAGACTGACGAGTTGATGGATATCATGCGTCAGCTCGCCAGCGAGGGAACCTCGATTATCTTCATCACGCACAAGTTGCGCGAGGTACGCGCAGTCGCGGACAAGATTACCGTCATTCGCCGCGGGCAGGTCGTGGGGGAGGCCCAAGCGTCCTCCAGTGAGTCAGAGCTCGCGACGATGATGGTGGGCCGCCCCGTTATGTTGAAAGTCGATAAGGAGCCTGCTCAGCCAACCGATGGGGGGCTGGAACTACATGGCGTATCCTTGCTTTCACCCACGGGTAACACGCTCTTGGATGAAGTAAACCTGGATGTCCGGCCGGGCGAAATTGTTGCGGTGGCTGGCGTCCAAGGCAACGGTCAGACCGAACTGGCAGACGTTCTGCTCGGATTGGAGACGCCGAACGAGGGCGCTGTGCTGCTTGACGGTAAGGATCTGACTCGCGCCAACGTCCGGCAACATCTCAAGGCAGATATTGGTTTTGTCCCCGAAGATCGTTCCACAGACGGAATGATCGGCGCTTTCTCCATAGCGGAGAATCTGATTACGGACCAGTACCACGACAAACAGTTCGCCACCGGTCCATTCATGAAACCACGTGCTATTGCTGAGAATGCGGCAAAGCGTGTCGAGGAGTTCGATATCCGTGTTGGTTCGGTGACCGATGCGATTTCGACACTCTCGGGTGGCAACCAGCAGAAGGTGGTTGTGGCCCGTGAGCTCTCGCAGGACCTGCGTCTCTTAGTGGCCAACCAGCCCACGCGCGGCGTTGATGTCGGCTCGATTGAGTTCATCCATCAGCGCATTGTTGCCACGCGCGACGAGGGGGTGCCGGTTCTCGTAGTTTCGTCCGAGCTGGACGAGGTCTACGCCCTGGCGGATCGAATCGCGGTAATGTACCGCGGGCGCATCGTCGCCGTTGTCAGTCCGGATACACCACGCGATGTTATGGGCCTGCTGATGGCAGGCGTACCCGAGGAAGAGGCGATGGCTGCCGGTGCTAAGGAGGGAGCAAAGTGAGCGCGACTCTAGAAACTGATCCTCTGGAAGAGGAGACACCTTTCGAGGAGAATGCTAACGCTGGATTCGGCAGGCGGGTGGAAGCCGCCGTCGCGGTGAGTCTGCGATCAAACTGGCTCGTCTATGTGTTGGCGGTTGTGGTGTCGCTGCTGATTGGTGCGCTGCTGATAGTCATCTCCGGTGCGAGTGTTGTAGAGGCGTACTCCGCCATGTTCCGCGGTGCCATATATGACTACCAGGCGGATACCTGGCAAGGGCAACTTGCGCCACTGACTAAGTCCGTATACAACGCGGTGCCGTTGATCATCGCTGGCCTGGGCCTTTCGCTCGGTTTCCGCGCCGGCCTTTTCAATATCGGTGGTCAAGGTCAAATCATCTGTGGCGCCATTATGGCTGCATACCTCGGATTTGCTTCGCCATGGGAGGTTCCGGGCTATGCGCACGTACTTCTCTGCCTGCTGGGTGGTGCGGCGGCCGGTGCCCTCTACGGCTGGATTCCTGGCATTCTCAAGGCGAAAACCGGAGCCAATGAGGTTATTGTCACCATTATGCTCAACTCAGTGGCGCTGCTGTTGTTGAACCACCTGCTCTCGCTTTCTCTCTTCCAGGAAGAGGGGTCTTCGAACCCTCGTTCGCCGAATATCGTCGAGAGCGCGGAGCTTCCGTCACTACTGCCGAGTCCGTTCAGACTTAACGCAGGTCTGATAATCGCCATCCTGGTGGCACTGTTTGTGTGGTGGTATCTGGAGCGTTCTACCTGGGGGTTCGAACTCCGCGCGGTAGGCGCCAATCCCAACGCAGCCCGCGTAGCGGGAATGTCGATTGCGCGTGTGACCGCCTTGACCATGGCGCTCTCGGGTGCGTTCTGTGGTCTGGCTGGCGGGGTGCAGCTGACGGGAACGCTCTACTACCTTGACAATGGGGTAGCAGGAAACATGGGCTTCGATGCCATTACGGTGGCATTGCTCGGCCGCAATAGGCCGATTGGCACCTTCTTCGCCGGTCTGCTATTCGGCGCCTTCAGCGCCGGTGGCCGCATTATGGATGCACAAGCCGATGTTCCAATCGATATGACCCTTATTCTGGAGGCAGTGATCGTCCTCCTCATTGCGGCGCCGCCCTTCCTACGCTGGCTGTTCCATCTGCCCAGCGGCGGAAAGACGACAATCCGTGAGTATCTGACACTGCAGTCCGAGAAGGCTGCTGCCAACGAGGAGGTCGCGGCATGAGCACCACAATCGACACGGTCTCTCCAGACGTCGCCCCAGTTACGCAACACGAGGTAAGGGCGAAGATCAACTGGAAGATGCCGATCACGTACTTCATCGCATCTCTATTGACGCTGTACCTCATGATTTCCGCCGATGGGGACGCGACGATCAGCTTCAACCGGTCAAAGGCCGATAGTGTCAAGCTGTCGAACTGGGTGGTTGATGCACGCCTTATCTGTGCGATTGCTTTCGCCGTTTGTTTGCTGGTGTGCGTGTACTCGGTATTTCGTGCTGTGACACGTCGGAAAACTGGTGCGGTCCCGGCGGTCCTCGTCGGATTGTTTGCGGTTTTCGCACTACTGGTCTGGTTCGGTGGAGGTTCGGCCGGAACGATTACTTTGACCGCGACACTTGCATCCGCGTTGGCCTTGTCAACGCCATTGATCTTCGGCTCGTTGTCCGGTGTGGTGGCGGAGCGCTCTGGCATTGTCAACATGTCCATTGAAGGTGAGCTGCTCGTGGGTGCATTCGCGGGTATTCTCGTCGCCTCGTGGACCGGTAGCGTGTGGCTAGGGCTGCTCGCAGCGCCGCTCGCTGGTATGCTGCTAGGCGCGATTCTTGCGGTTTTCGCGGTGAAATACAACGTCGATCAGATCATTGTCGGTGTTGTGTTGAACGTACTCGCACTTGGGTTGACCACGTTCTTCTACTCGACGATCATGACGAAGAACATGGATCTCAATCGTCCCGAGGGTTTGAGTGACTTCAAGATTCCATTGCTTGGCGATATTCCGATCATTGGTCCGGTGCTCTTCCGGCAGACGGTGCTGACGTACTTCATGTACGTAGTGATTATCGTCCTGACGATTATGCTCTTCCGCTCCCGGTGGGGCCTGCGCATGCGGGCCTGCGGTGAGCATCCGCATGCGGCGGATACGGTGGGTATCGACGTGCAGCGCACTCGCATCAGGAATACGTTATTCAGCGCCGCTCTAGCAGGACTTGGAGGTTCATACTTCACCATCGGAGCCGCGATCGCGCACTCCTTCAATGAGAATATTTCCGCCGGCAATGGTTATATTGCCTTGGCCGCCATGATTCTCGGAAAGTGGCACCCGCTAGGAGCGGTAGGCGCGTCGTTGATGTTTGGATTTGCCAATGCAATCTCGATCCTCCTGCCCAGTCTGCAGGACAGCGCGCCGTCGAACATCATCAACATGATCCCGTACCTGGTGACGGTGTTGGCGGTGGCTGGCTTCGTTGGACGGTCTCGGCCGCCGGCGTCGGAGAACGTTCCTTACTACAAGTAAACCGCTGGGCGACGCAACCTGCGTCCGTGTATAACACGGGAGACTCTGGCTGGCGGGTGTCACGGATACCCGCCAGCCAGACTACAAACACCATCCAAAAGAGGACCTAATCGACGTGTTTCCACGATCTATACGCGACCGCTGGAAGCACCGGTAATACCGGGCATAACCCGGTGGAGGACTGATGAATATTACGACTGAGACATGGACAAAGCTGCATGATCTCGCGGTCGAGGCCATGCGAACTGCATACTGCCCGTACTCCGGGTATCCGGTCGGGGCGGCGGGAATCGCCGAAGACGGCACGTATTACTCCGGATGCAATATCGAAAACGCTGGTTATGGCGTCGGACTCTGCGCCGAATGCGGCCTGGTTAGCGCTTTCGTCCGTGGGGGCGGGCACAGGCTCGTCGCGGTGGCGTGCGTCAACGGCAATAGTGAGCCAGTGGTCCCTTGCGGTCGCTGCCGCCAGGTGCTCTATGAGCACGGTGGACCCGACATGCTACTCGCCATGCCCGCCGGAATTATGCCGATGAGCGACGTCCTTCCATACGGCTTCGGCCAGAACGATCTAGAAGATGTTGCCACATCGACATTCAAGCCGGCCGAAGCCGCGGCAAACACGGAGGAAGGAGGGCGCGATGAGTGAACCATTCGACGCTGTTGACGTCATTGCGATCAAGCGCGACGGCGAGGTGCTTCAGGATGAGCATATCGACTGGGTTATCGATGCCTATACGCGCGGGGTCGTAACCGACTACCAAATGAGCGCCCTCGCCATGGCGATCTTCCTCAACGGAATGACACGCCACGAGATCGCGCGCTGGACGGATGCGATGATTCGCTCCGGCGAACGAATGGACTTTTCCGGCCTTCCGCGCCCAACCTCTGACAAGCACTCCACCGGCGGCGTGGGCGATAAGATCACCCTCTCGCTGGCGCCGCTCGTTGCCAGTTTCGGCGTGGCAGTGCCGCAGCTCTCCGGACGCGGGCTCGGCCACACGGGAGGTACCCTCGACAAACTGGAGGCGATCCCGGGGTGGCGCGCCAACCTCTCGAACGAAGAAGTCTACCGCCAACTGGGCACCGGTTCCGGCGCGGTGATCTGTGCCGCGGGCGCGGGCCTGGCGCCGGCCGATAAGAAACTCTATGCTCTGCGCGATGCGACGGCCACCGTTGCCTGCGTGCCGCTGATCGCTTCTTCCATCATGAGCAAGAAGATTGCCGAGGGAACAGGCTCGCTTGTCCTCGACGTCAAGGTCGGCTCGGGTGCCTTCATGAAGACCTTGGATAAGGCGCGTGAACTCGCCCGTACTATGGTGGACCTCGGAACCGATGCGGGTACGAACACCGTGGCATTGCTGACCGACATGTCTGTTCCTCTTGGTCTCACGGTGGGCAATGCACTGGAAGTGCGTGAGTCCGTGGAGGTACTTGCCGGTGGAGGACCGGACGATGTTGTTGAGCTGACGGTCGCGCTGGCACGAGAGATGCTTGCAGCCGCGGGGCAGCCGGACGCCGATCCCGCTGCAGCGCTGCGTGATGGCCGCGCAATGGATGTCTGGCGCACCATGATTGCCGAACAGGGTGGCGACCCGGATGCTCCACTGCCGCAGGCCGCATACACTGAAGACGTGTTGGCGGAAGCGGACGGCATCCTCCAGGATCTCGATGCACTTGCCGTTGGCGTGGCATCGTGGCGGCTCGGAGCGGGCCGTGCACGCAAGGAGGATCCGGTGCAGGCAGGTGCGGGTGTCGAGATCTTCGCCCGGCCGGGCGACAAGGTTGTGCGCGGGCAGAAACTGTTGCGCTTGCATACCGATGAGCCGGAGCGATTTGCCCGGGCGCGTGAATCCCTGGCCGATACTCTGCACATCTCCGATGCGCCGGTGGAGCCGCGCTCCTCGGTTGTCTTGGAGCGTATCGCAGGGAAATAGGCACGCGTCGCCAGGCTGTGCCCACCGCCGAGGCATTGGCCGACGGGCCTTTGCGGCGTCGAGGCGGCAGTTCGGCGGGCATCCATCACGCAGGTCCGCACCACGAACAAGAACAAACGCCGCAGGACAAACAAGAACAAACAACGAGCAGAAAGAACAGGAGCAACCGAATGTCAGAGTATTCACGCGAGCAGGTCGCCGGCATGGTGGACCACACCCTGCTGAAGCCAGAGGCCACACTGGATGATGTCCGGAGCCTTATCGCGGACGCAAAAGAACTGGGCACATACTCGGTGTGCATTTCTCCGAGCATGCTGCCGCTCCCCGCAGATATTGATCTCGGCGATGTCAAACTGGCAGTGGTGTGCGGCTTCCCCTCGGGTGCGCATCGCAGCGAGGTAAAGGCCGCCGAGGCCAGGCAGGCAGTCGCCGACGGCGCCGCTGAAGTGGATATGGTCATCAATATCGGCCAGGCAAAAGAAGGACGTTTTGACGCCGTACAGGCCGATATTGCCGCAGTGCGTGAGGCTATTCCCGGCGCGGTGCTCAAGGTCATTATCGAATCCGCCGCCTTGACGGACGATGAGATCGTCGCAGTCTGCGAGGCCTCGAAGGCCGCCGGTGCCGACTTTGTGAAGACCTCGACGGGATTCCATCCAACGGGCGGCGCATCCGTGCACGCCGTCGAGCTTATGAAGAAGACGGTGGGCGATGACCTTGAGGTCAAGGCTTCCGGTGGTATTCGCGACGGCGGCTTCGCTTCGGAACTGCTCGACGCGGGTGCGACGCGTCTTGGTCTCAGCTCGACGCAGAAGGTCCTTGATACGCTCTGAGGCCGCACACGAGTCGCCGTGCCGCATGCGTGTAGCGCGGTAGCGGCGTCACATCCGAGCGACGATGTCGCAACCCGAGCTCGGCGGCGCGCCAAGGTTGCGACGTCACACTAGGGCTGCGGGCGGGCGTGATGCGGATGCGCCGTACCGGGGCTTCCAGTAGGGCTGCGGGTAGCCGACACGACCTCGTGCGTTGGTGTAGGGGCGCCGAGCCGGGATCTGCGCGGGTATAACCGGGCCATTCAGCTGCACCCTTCCGTGGTCGCGACAGGCGATCAGTGGAGGGGTGCAGCTTGATGCCCACAGGTGTGGCGACGGCCATCGTCGCCTCCCGCACTTACCCCAAGCCCGTAGATTCTCCGGGTTTTCCGCAGTTTTCCGCGAATATCCCGGAGCATTGGCGAAAACCCGGAGAATTGGACTGTGGGGTGGCTGTAGGGTTGCCCCGGCGTTGGGCGGCTACCCGGAGGATTGGACTGTGGGGTGGCTGTAGGGTTGCCCCGGCGTTGGGCGGCTACCCGGAGGCTTTGCCGGTGGCGAGAGGCGGTACATGAGCACATGGCGAGCATGGAGCACCCACCCGGCAACCTGAATACCGTCACATGAACCCGGGCCCGAATCCAGCAAAGGAAACGGGCCCGGGACGTGTTGAGTTGGGAAATTAGTCGAGGCGGAGTGCCTCGGCAACGGCTGCCTTCAATTCTTCGAGACGATCACGTGCCGCGGCCTTAGCGCCATCGAGGGCTTCCGAACCGGCAACCGGCGCGATGACCTCCAGGTAGCACTTGACCTTGGGCTCTGTGCCCGACGGGCGGATAATCACCCGATCGTCACGGTCGGTACGCCACACAATCGCGTTCGTGGGCGGCAGGGACTCCGTTCCCTCCGTCAGATCCTCGACGCCGACAATCGGCGCGCCGGCCAATTCGGTCGGCGGCACGCTGCGCACCTTATCCATCGTTTTGCCAATGATGGAGAGGTCGTCCACGCGCACGGTGACCGGCCCCGTCAGGTACACTCCGTGCCTCGTGTACAGGCGGTCGAGGTCGCTGACCAGGTCGGAGCCCTCGTCGCGGAGCTTCGCGGCCAGGTAGGCCAGCAGAACTCCCGCAGAAAGCCCATCCTTGTCACGTACCGCGTTGGGATTCACGCAGAAGCCAATTGCCTCCTCGTATCCGAATGCAAGATGCGGTACACGAGCAATCCACTTGAATCCGGTCAACGTGGAGCGGTAGTTAAGTCCGTGTGCACCGGCGATCTTCTCCAGAAGTCGAGAAGAAACGATGGAAGATGCCAGCGTGCTGCCCGTGGCGGTCTCCGGCGAAGATTCGCGGGCACCTGCCACTTCGGCCATGAAATCGCCGAGCAGGGAACCAATCTCATCACCGGAGAGCTGCCGCCAGCCACTCGCGGTCGGAACAGCAGCCGAGCAGCGGTCGGCGTCGGGATCGGAGGCGATAACCAGCTCAGCATGCTCGCGTTCGGCCAGTTCCATCGCCATGTCGAGCGCACCGGGCTCCTCGGGATTCGGGAAGGAAACCGTTGGGAAGTCGGGGTCCGGCTCGCACTGCTGCGCAACCTCTATGACATTGGTAAAACCGGCGGCGGAGAACACTCGACGCATGATCTGTGCGCCTACTCCGTGCATCGCCGTGTACACGATCCGAATGTCGCGGGAGTGTTCGGCGGGGACCAGTGCGGCACAGTCGGCGATGTAACTGTCAATCAGGTCTTCGCCGATGAATTCGTACCCGTCGGCAAGCCTGATCTCATCGGCCGGGGGAGTGGCGGCGATACAGGCCGCGATATCACTATCGGCCGGGGGAACGAGCTGGACGCCCTGCCCCCACTGGTCGGCACACCGTCCACCCAGGTAAACCTTGTATCCGTTGTCACGGGCCGGGTTATGTGAAGCCGTGACCATGACGCCGGCATCGGCACCGAGCTTCTGCACCGCATAGGCCAGCAGAGGCGTGGGCAAAGCGCGCGGCATGAGGCGGGCGCGGATACCTGCCGCCGTTGCGATGGCGGCGGTTTCCTTTGCGAAGATCTGCGAATTATAGCGTGCGTCATATCCGACGACGAGGAGCGCGTCTTCGCCGGCGTGCTCGCGCAAATAGGCCATCAGGCCCGCTGCGGCGCGGCGGACAACCGCGCGGTTCATGCGATGCTCACCGCCGCCCATCTCGCCGCGTAGTCCCGCAGTGCCGAAGGCCAGCGGGCCGGAGAAACGATCGGCGAGGTCGGCCTGTGCGGCGTCGTCGCCTCCCTCCGCCTTCGTAAGGAGCTCGGTGAGCTCCCTGCGCGTAACCTCGTCCGGGTCGTGGGCGATCCAGTCGCGAACGTTTTCGTATGTCACAGAATCTCCTTGTCGATGCGTGAAACAATCTGCGCCAGCAGCTGGGAAATGCGTGGTCCTGCTTCCCGGCCGGCCGCAAGCACCTCGGAGTGGTCCAGGGTGCCCGGCGCAAAACCCGCGGCGTGATTTGTAACCAATGAAATGCCGAGTACCTCGAGCCCCACGCCGCGCGCAGCGATGGTTTCGAGTGCCGTGGACATTCCAATGAGATCGGCTCCCAGTGTGCGCGCCATACGTACTTCCGCAGGCGTCTCGTAGTGGGGGCCGGGGAACTGGGCGTACACACCCTCCGGCAGCGTGGGATCCACCTCGTGTGCGAGGTCGCGTAGCCGTTGGGCGTAGGCATCGGTGAGGTCGACGAAGTTGGCGCCCTCGAGTGGAGAGCACGCGGTCAAGTTCAGGTGATCCTTAATGAGGACGGCGGTCCCTGGCCCCCATTCGGGGACGGTCGATCCACAACCGTTGGTGAGAAGAGCTACCTTGGCCCCGGCCGCTGCGGCCGTGCGAACACCGTGGGCGACGGCGGCAGCGCCCTTGCCCTCATAAAAATGCGTGCGCGCGCCGAGAATCAGGGCGTGGTGCCCGGAGGGAAGCTCGATCGAACTGATCGTGCCGGCGTGCCCGGCAACCCCGGAGACGGAGAACCCGGGGACTTCCGTGGCAGGGATCTCGGCGACGGTTGTTCCTATCAATCCCGCTGCTTCGCCCCATCCGGATCCGAGCGTTAACGCGATCTCGTGGGTGGAGATTCCGGTCCGTTCGGCGATGAACGCGGCTGCGTGGGCGGCGTCCGTGCTTGCGGTGTGTGAATCCGCTTCATTTTGAGTCATGAATCAACATTACTTCCTAAAACCTCTCGTGTCTCGGGAATCGCTCCGCCTGTCAGCGACCAGCCGAGAGAACGTCGCCGCCGTGTGCCGAAGGTACTGAGCGAGAGCGGACGGGCATTGGTCTATATCGCCCGCCCTTGCAACGCGCGGTCGCAGTCAAGGTGCTGAGCGAGAGCGGACGGGCGCTGGGCTGTATCGCCCGTGGAGCCTCAGGTTCCTTCGAAGCTGCTCGCCAACCGCACAGTGAAGGCCTTGCTCATGCTGAACCGTCTGGTGCGGCCGCCTCCTGCGGCATCGGGAATTGGGCGCGGGCGGGAAGATGTGGAGGTGGGTATCGTCGCCGAGGTGTGTATCGGGGAGAGAGGCATGTTTCGGGGGAGTGTCAGGCGCGTGCGGCAAGATACGAGGTATGGATGGCCGCGTGGTGCGGTGGAGTTCCGGGCGCAAGTAGGGGAGACTTGGCATCATGGCAAGAAACGGCAGGTCATATCGCAGGGGCCCGGTACTATTGCGTGGGCCTCTGATCCCATCGACGACGACGGACGCGCGGCTGCTGGCGCCGGAGCAGGACTCCGAATGGGTACATCAGGATCCGTGGCGGGTGATGCGCATCCAGGCCGAGTTCGTGGAGGGTTTCAGCGCGTTGGCGGGTTTGGGCCCGGCGATTTCAATCTTCGGATCAGCGCGGACGCCCAGAGAGGATCCGAGCTACCGGAAGGCGGAAGGCATAGCGCGTTTGCTCGTCGACGAGGACTTCAGCGTTATCACCGGAGGAGGCCCCGGCATCATGGAGGCCGCCAATAAAGGCGCCCGTGAGGCGGGCGGCACATCGGTTGGCCTGGGGATTGAACTGCCGTTTGAACAGGGAATCAACGACTACGTCAACCTGGCCATCTCCTTCCGCTACTTCTTTGTGCGAAAAATGATGTTCCTGAAGTACTCCCTGGGATTCATCGCATTGCCGGGAGGATTCGGAACCTTGGATGAGCTTTTCGAGGCGCTGACGCTGGTACAGACGCAAAAGGTCTCGTCCTTCCCAATCATTCTCGTGGGACGGGAGTACTGGCACGGTCTGGTCGAGTGGATTGAGGGCACCATGGTGCCCGCGGGCACGATCTCCGCGACGGATCTGAACCTGTTCACGCTGGTTGATAGCGAGGAGGAAGCCGTGGATGCAATCCGCCACGGTATCCATCGCCTGGCCGACGAACGCCGTGCACAGGCGGATGCGGCTACCCGCGGTGATATCTGACCTCGAGCTGGTCCGGGGACATCCGCCCTTACTACGGGTAGAATGAAGGCGTTGACGGTTCCTGCCGTTGACGGGAAGGAAGCACCATGGCAGCCATGAAGCCACGTACTGGCGACGGTCCGCTGGAAGTTGAACGCGAGGGACGGGGAATCGTTGTCCGCGTGCCCGTTGACGGGGGTGGGCGGCTCGTCCTCGAGCTGAATGACGAGGAAGCGGCCAGCCTCAAAGAGGCTCTGGCAGACATCGAACGCTAAGACGCAGCAAGGCGGTGGTGGGAAGCACTCCCGAAGTGCTTCCCACCATTTTCCTATTGGTTGGAGGCTTCCCGGGCGGATCTCGCGATTATCCCTATTGGCGCACCGTTGTCAGCAGCAGGCCCTCTCCAATCGGAACCAGGGCGGTGCGCAGTTCCGTTGAAGCCAGCAAATCGCGACCGAGATTGCGCACGGCAACGACGTCCTCTTCCCGCCGAGCAGGATCGGCGACCCGGCCTCCCATCAGTGCACGTGCCACCACCAACAGGCCGCCCGGGCGCAGTATCCGCAGTGCTTCAACCGCGTCGCCCGGAACCTCCAGCGGATCGCCATCAAGAAGTACGAGGTCATAGGAGGCCGAGGCAAGGCGAGGCAGGATATCCGCGCTCCGCCCATTGATCAGCCTCGTGCGGCCAGCCCGCACGCCGGCGCGCGAAAACGCTTCCCGTGCGGCATGCTGAGCTTCTGATTCAATGTCGATTGTGGTCAGCGAGAGGTCAGGGGAGGCACCGAGCAGGTACAGGCCTGACACGCCTGTACCCGTGCCCACCTCGACGGCATTGTGGGCGTGCGCTGTAGCCGCGAGAACCTCAAGGAAAGCGCCCGTGGCCGGGCTAAGAGCGCTGAAGCCGAATTCCGAGGCGAGGTGCCGAGCGGCCGCCGTGATGTCATCCTCAATGCGTACACTTTCCGCATACGCCCAGGATTGCGTCTGATCTGCCGACATGGCTCTCCCTTCGCCTGTATGCCCCTATGCTACTGCAGCGGTGGTGCGAAGCCGCTGCCATCACTCGTGTTTCCGGCCCTCGATCGCATCCGGTGTAGCTCGTGGATCGCCGCCTTGTTCGCGGATCGCCGCCTCGTTCGCGGATCGCCGCCTCGTTCCTGGATTCCCGCGTAGTTCCCGGATTCCCACCGCGCCCTTGGAGCGCCGTGGCGCGACGCTTCTGTGCGACGGCTCGACTCACACCGGTGCAACCCCGAGGTTGCGGCCGGCAAGACCGCGAGAACGATGCCCCAGTTCATCCGCAATGGAACGCAATGCCTGCTGAGCCGTGGATTCGCCGTCGCTGAGCGCCCATGGAGTGCCGCTGTCACCGGCCACTCGCATCTCAACCTCGATCGGGATCTGGCCCAGAAGCGGCACCGGATATCCGAGTTCAGTGCTCAGTTGCGCGGCCACGGTGGAGCCGCCGCCGGAACCGAATAGCTCGTTCTTCGATCCATCGGGCATAACGAGGTAGGACATGTTCTCAATGACGCCGGCGACGTGTTGCTCGGTCTGCTTGGCGATCTGCCCGGCTCTTTCAGCGACCTCGGCGGCGGCGGCCTGCGGCGTCGTGATAACGAGAAGCTCCGACCCCGGGATGAGCTGTGCAATCGAGATGGCGACGTCGCCGGTTCCGGGCGGAAGATCCAGCAACAGCACATCCAGGTCACCCCAGTAGACATCGGCGAAGAACTGCTCCAAAGCGCGGTGCAGCATGGGACCACGCCAGATGACTGGTGAATTGTCCGGAACAAACATGCCGATCGAGATCGTCTTCACGTCGTGGGCGACGGGCGGGATGATCGTGTTGTTGAGGGCAGCCGGCGGGGTATCGACACCCAGCATGCGGGGGATGGAGAATCCGTAGATGTCGGCGTCGACGAGGCCTACCTTCAGGCCTTGTGCGGCCATGGTGGCGGCTAGGTTCGCCGCAATCGTCGACTTGCCTACACCGCCCTTGCCGGAAGCAATTGCGTAGACACGCGTGAGCGACCCCGGCTGTGCGAATGGAATGGTCCGAGCCGGGCCACGCAACTTCTCCTGCAGCGCGGAACGCTGCTCGTCGTTCATGGCGCCAATATTGACTCTGACCGTAGCGACGTCGTCCAGAGCGCGAACCGCGTTCTCGGTGTCACGTTGCAGTGTGTCGCGTAACGGGCATCCCGGGGTTGTCAGGAGCAGTGAGACGGTAACATTGCCGGCCTCGTCCACTTTGATGTCCTCGACCATATTGAGGTCGGTGATGGGCCGACGGATCTCCGGGTCGATAACCTCTTCGAGTGCGCGGCTGACGTCGTCGATGGTAACCATAGGGCTAATCGTACCTGCGTGCCGAGCAGAAAGCTCCTGCATATCGACACGCACGGCACGATGGGCTCGACACACCTTGAACCGCCTGCGGTGTGGGCTCCTGCTTCCGATCCGTCACTCGGCCGTCGGGACGCTTGGCGAATCGGAATGCTGCTCGCGCAAATCCGCCAACTCCTGCTGGAGTTCGAGGATACGCTGGTCGCGTTCGTCCAAACGCTCCTGCCGGTCGCGATCGTACTTCTCCAGTACGTCGCGCAGCTCGGAGCGCACGAAGTCGCGTGTGGCAACCTCTCCCAATGCCAGACGCAATGACGCAATCTCACGGGTCAGGTATTCCGTATCAGCCAGATTGCGCTCGGCGCGTTGCCGGTCCTGCTCGGCGATCACGCGATCGCGATCGTCCTGGCGATTCTGTGCGAGGAGGATCAACGGCGCGGAGTAGGAGGCCTGCGTGGAGAAGGCGAGGTTCAGCAGGATGAACGGGTAGGGATCCCAGGCATAATTCTGTGCCACCTTGAAGAGCACGATATTCGCGGTGATCCAGACGAGCACGAAGATCGTCATATAGAGAATGAACCGTGGACTTCCCATAAACCGGGCGGTGGCCTCCGCGAAGCGCCCGAAGCCATCCGAGTCGTGCCGCCGTCGGAAGGGAAGACGACGGCGGCTCTTATCCAGGGGCTTATCGAAATCAGCCATGCTGCGCCTCCATCGCCTCGTCCGTGATCGCTTCGTCGGCATCGCGCCAATCGTCCGGCAGTAGGTGGTCAAGAACATCGTCCACGGATACCGCGCCCAGCAGCAGTCCTTCGTCGACCACCGGCAGGGCGGTGAGATTGTAGGTGGCCAGCAGTCGGGTGATTGTTCCCAGACCCTCGGTGGGCGCAATGCCTTCCACATCGGTATCAAGAATGTTGCCGATCAAGGTCGAGGGGGGCTCGCGTAAGGCGCGCTGGATATGAACAACCCCCAGGAAACGCCCGGTTGGAGTTTCCAGCGGCGGGCGGCACACGAACATGATCGCCGCAAGCGCGGGAGGAATGTCGACACGTCGTGCCGATGCCAATGCCTGTGCGATGGTCGCCTCCGGGGGTAGCACAATCGGCTCCGTCGTCATCATGCCGCCGGCCGTTCGCTCCTCGTATATGAGCAGTCGGCGGATATCGTCCGCCTCATCCGGCTCCATGCGGTCCAACAACTGGGCCGCCTGCTCGGTGGGAAGCTCGGCAACCAGGTCGGCGGCGTCGTCGGGCTGCATGACGTCCAGCACGTCGGCGGCACGTTCCACGTCCAGGGAGGAGAGGATAGCGACCCGGTCGTCGTCGCCCAGTTCCTCCAGCACGTCGGCGAGGCGCTCGTCGGTTAGTTGATTGGCAACAGCCTGCCTGCGATCGGCAGGCAGATCGCGCAGCGTATCCGCCACGTCGGCAGCCTTCAATCCCGAAATCTGCGCGAGAATGGCCGCCGCGCCCTGCCCGGTGGCCGGGTTGGCCAGCTCGGTAACATCCCGTACCGGAACAATCAGAGAGCGATGCCCGCCCGCAGCGTGCTTAGACGTGCGCACGTAGAGGGTTGTGAGCCGCCACTCGCGGCCGCGGACCTTCTCGATTGCGGCGTCGACGACGGTTGCCTCCTCGCCGGTCTCTCGCAGTCGCACACTCCTGTCCAACAACTGCGCCATGACGAGAGTTTCAACCGGGCGTTGCGCGAAACGCCGCATATTGACCAGGCCGGTAGTGATCACCTGACCGTTATCGATGGAGGTGACACGGGTCAGTGGCAGGAAAACACGGCGTTTTCCCGCCACTTCCACGACGAGCCCGACGGCCAGCGGTTCGCCTTTGAGGCGGAAGAGGACGACAACGTCATAGACGGTGCCGACCTTGTCTCCTATCGGGTCGAATACCGGAGTACCGGCTAGACGGGCGACAAAGACGCGGTTCGACGAGCTCATATCATCACCTACTTACTCTTGCAAGATGCGGGCCATCCAAGCTTCCACGTCCGCGATTTCGCGTGGTATCGCTTCTGATATTCTTTCCGCCCCTTCCGGGGTGACGAGAATATCATCCTCAATGCGCACGCCAATGCCGCGGAAACGCTCGGGGACCTTCAAATCGTCCTCGCGGAAGTATAGACCAGGTTCGATGGTAAAGATCATGCCTGGTTCAAGGACGGCGTCAACGTACATTTCGCGCCGAGCTTGTGCGCAGTCGTGAACATCGATGCCGAGGTGATGCGATGTGCCATGCGGCATCCAGCGCCGGTGGAACTGCCCGTCGGGTGAGAGCGATTCGGCGGCAGTGCCGGGCAGCATGCCCCATGCCTCCAAACGTTCGGCAATGACTTCCATGGCGGCGTTATGCACATCGCGGAAACGGCACCCCGGTTTACCCGCCTCCGCCAGGGCACGATTGGCGGCGTCGAGAACCGCTTGATAGACCTCCGCCTGCGCATCGGAAAAGGTGCCGGAGATCGGCAATGTGCGCGTGATATCGGCCGTGTACAGGGAGTCAATCTCAACGCCGGCGTCAACCAGGATGAGTTGGCCCGGAATCAGCGGCCCGTCGTTATCAATGAAATGAAGTGTATTGGCGTGGTTCCCCGCCGCGGCGATGGTGTCATAACCCAGACCGTTGCCCTCCTCGCGGGCCTTGGCGCCGAAGGCCCCTTCAACGACTCGCTCACCGCGCCAATGCGTTATTGCGCGGGGCAACGAGGCAATGATGGAGTCGAAGCCCTCGTGGGTAGCCTGAACAGCGTGGCGCATCTGCTCGATTTCCCAGTCGTCCTTGATCAGACGTATCTCCGAACACGCCTCCGCCAATTCGGCATCGGCCTGGCTGCTCGCGTGCGCAATACCGGCCTTTTCGCGTAACTCGGCCACTTGTGCCTCAATGGCGGCATCCGACTGCGGGATTACGCGCAGTCCCACCTGACCCGGTCCCAGATCCTTAGCGAGAGCATCGGGAAGATTATCGATGGAGTCGCAATGCAGGCCGGTCAGCGATTCCATGTCGGCCAGGGAGGGGCGGGCTCCTACCCAAAACTCTCCGTACCGTGCGTTGGCATAGAACTCCTCCGAGGAGCGAGATGCCCGCGGGTGGAAGTACAGCGTGGCCTCGTGCCCGGCGGGGGTCGGGTTGAGCACCAGCACGGCGTCGGGTTCCAGTTCACCACCCAGGCCGGTCAGGTGCGCGAAGGCCGAATGGGCGCGGAAACGGTAGACATTGTCGTTGTTGCGCACATGATAGGTTCCCGCCGGAATGACGAGGCGCTCGCCGGGAAAACGATCCGATAACTTCTCCCGGCGAGCAGGAGTGACATCGGCGACGGCACTGCGGGCGGGGGAGGCGGGACGCGGTCCCCAGTCCGTTCCCATGAATGCTCGGAACTGCTCGTTATGCGGCTGCCGCGACCGGTTATCACCGCGGTCACTCAGCGACTGTTTCTTCTCATCATTGGCCATGGGGACATTCTCGCACCTGCATGAGGAGAGTCCCAAGTACGCCGAGCCCGGTCACGGCTGTACGGTCCGCGCGGTCGGCTGCGGTCGTGAAGCAGTCACCTGTGGATAGGGAAGCGGTCGGCTCTGATCGTGAAGTCACCGCGAAGAGATGCGATCGTGAAAGCAGCGCGAAGAGAAGCAAACCAGCGCGAAGAGAAGCAAACCTGCGGCGAAGAGAAACGTGGTTCACCTCATGGTGAGACGGGTCTTGTCCACAAACACCGAGTGGCAGTAAGGTAAGGCTGACTAGCCCTCACCGGACGTAGTCAGTCGTGACGCCTCGGCGTCGCTCGCATACCAGAAATAAGGAGAGGCCTATGCGCCGCACACACTCGCTACTTGCACTTCCGGCAGTCGTGGCACTTGCCCTTGCCGGGTGCTCAAGCTCGGACTCGAATAGCTCGGGGACAACAACATCCGCCGCTACTGATCAGACAACGACGACGCAGGCCGCGGCTGAAGCGTTTCCGGTCACCGTGACCCACAGCGCCGGTGAAACGACCATCGAGAGTCAGCCGGAGAACGTCGCCGTTCTCGACTTCGGAGCTCTTGACACCCTTGACACTCTGGGTTTTGAAGGCGTGACCGCACTGCCGCGATCATCAACAGTGCCGTCGTTCCTATCCGATTACGACAGTGACGACTACACCGATCTCGGCACCATTATGGAACCGGATGCGGAAACCATCGCCACGGTGGAGCCGGATCTCGTGATTACCGGTGGGCGTACGTCCTCCATGTACGACGATCTTTCCCAGAACTTCACCACCGTTGATGCCACGCTTGACTATTCGGACTACGTCGAAGGCGTCAAGCGCGATATTGAGATTGTTGCCGAGTCGGTGGGCATGGGTGACCAGGCCGCCGAGCTGACCACCGTGATTGACGACAAGGTCTCCGAGGTTCAGCAGGCCGCCGAAGACGCGGGAGTTGAAGGAAAGACCGGTGTGTTCCTGCTGGTAACCGGCGGAAATGTGAGTGCATTCGGTCCGGGTTCGCGTTTTGGATACGTCTATGACCTCACCGGTGTGGAGTACGCCTTGAGCGACGCCGACACCGAGCAAGCCGACGAGAACCACGGCGCCGAGGTCTCCTTCGAGACCATTGCACAGGCAAACCCCGATTACATCTGGGTGTTGGACCGTGACGCCGTCGTCGGCTCCCGCGATGGCGGTGAAGTGACATCCGCGCAAGAAGTCCTCAACAACGATTTCGTCAACGGTACTTCTGCCGCACAAAACGACAAGATCACCTACGTGACGCCGGAACGCTGGTACCTCGTCATGCAGGGTGCGTCGAATTTCCCCGCTATGTTGGATGAGATCTCCGCAAGCCTGTGACCGGCGCGGATAATACTCATATTCGACATCGGACCCAGCCGTTGCGCCTGATTGCGGCGGCTGGGTTCGGTGTGCTGGTCGTCGTATCGCTTGCCACCGGCAATGCGGATTTGCGCCTCGGCGATGTCGTGACGGGGCAGATAAGCGACGAACAGCTCCATGTGCTGCTCGGCTCACGGGCACCACGTACCGCCGCCATCGTTTTGGCCGGTGCGTCACTCTCGGTAGCCGGAGTGATTATGCAGCTACTTGTGCGTAACCGCTTTGTCGAACCTTCTACAACGGGTACGAGCGAGTCTGCCGCCCTGGGCCTGCTCCTTGCTGCAGTGTTGGTGCCGCAGATGCCCATGCTCGGGCGCCTCAGCCTGGCTCTTATCGGGGCGATGGGTGGCACCGGGCTCTACCTGTTGATCCTGCGCCGCATACCGTTGCATGACGCCATTTTGCCGCCGCTGGTTGGCCTGATCTTCTCCGGCATCATAAGTGCCGTTGCATCGGTACTCGCGTACCGGCTCGATCTACTGCCATCGTTAACGCAATGGACGGTCGGTCGCTTCACGGGGATTATCGAAGGACGCTGGGAAACCTTGCTGCTAGCGGCCGTGGCACTGCTCTACGCCTACGTCGCAGCCGACCGCCTCACCATTGCCGGACTAGGAGAAGGACTCAGCTCTTCCTTGGGTCTTAACTACCGGCGCACACTAGCCACCGGAATGGGAGCCGTATCGCTGGTGTCCGCCGTGGTGGTAGTGACCTGTGGCTCGCTGCCCTTCCTGGGGCTGGTTGTTCCCAATATTGTCAGCCGGTTCGCCGGTGATCGTCTGCGCACGTCATTGCCGTGGGTGGCCGTGGCAGGGGCGATATTCCTTCTGCTGTGCGACATTTTCGCGCGTACGGTTGTGGCTCCGGCGGAGATTCCCATCGGCGTCGTCGTCGGGGTTGTCGGTGGCGTGTTGTTCATCGTGCTACTTCTGCGCAGCGAGGAGCGCGTATGAGCGGGCGAAGGGTGTACTCGCACGAGCACGAAGAAGCGCGAGCACACACTGTTCCGGTATCCGAGGGCGAATCCTCCTCGCGCACACAGCAAGAATCTCGCGGGCGGCGCGTTCGGCTCACAAAGCGCGTGCCACCGCCCGACGCACGGCAAAGCGGTGAGCACACCCGGTCATGGCGCCCGCGCCCGGCCGATTACCTCCGCAAGCCTGCCGTGCGCCTGAGCATCATGGTGTGTTGCGCGCTTGCCTGTGTAGCTGTTTTCTTTTTGGCTGGACTGGATCTGGGCAACCTGAACGTCCTCGTCCTGCGCATGAGAGCCACACGAGTGGCAGCGCTCGTTCTGGTGGGTGTGGCCGTATCCATCTCCACGGTCGCCTTTCAAACAATCGCCGAGAACCGTATCCTCACTCCATCCATCATGGGCTTCGACGCCCTGTATGCGGTGGTGCAGACAACGATCATCTTCCTGTTCGGCACTGCCTATGCGCAGCATGTGGGAGTACTGGCGCAGTTCGCTCTGTCCGGCGGGATTATGGTGGTATTCGCTGTAGTGCTGTTCACCTCCATGATGCGGCGGCCCATCCAACTGATGATTCTCATCGGGATCGTGCTGGGAACCATGCTTCGATCTGTTTCCACGCTTTTGCAGTCGATTATGGAACCGAACTCGCTGACCGTATTACAGGCGCAGCTCTTCGCCTCGTTCGGATCGGTAGACTCCCGCCTGTTGGGCGTGTCCACCATGATCATCTGCGCGCTGGGGTGCGACCTGCTGCGGCGCTCGCGCGTACTGGACGTGCTGTCACTGGGACGCGAGCATGCGATATCGCTCGGCGTGCCCTACCGGCGAGCTCTGTTCGGGATCCTCGTCGACGTCGCTGTTCTGGTGGCAACATCAACGGCGTTGGTGGGACCGGTCACCTTCTTCGGGCTTCTCGTTTCCGCTTTGGCGTACCGCCTCGCCGGCAGCGCCAGGCATATCTGGGTTCTGCCCGCCGCCGCTTGCATCGCCGTGATCTGCCTTGTTGGCGGGCAGGCCATCCTTGAATTCGCGCTGGGCATGAACGGTGTGCTCTCCGGTGTTATCGAGTTCGTCGGCGGCATCGTCTTCATCCTTCTTATTCTCTCCCACAGAAAGAGGCTCTCATGATCCGCCTGCACGGTCTCACGAAGAAGTACGGTGGGCGAGCAGTTGTGGATAACGTATCGCTTGCCTTTCCCACCGGCGGAATCACGTCGCTCATTGGTGCCAACGGTGCCGGGAAGTCAACGCTTCTTCATATGACCTCCCGGCTTGTGGCGCCGGACGCGGGACGTGTGGAGCTCGATGGACGGGACATCCGCACCCTGGACTCAATGCGGGTTGCACGCCATCTGGCGATTCTGCGGCAGACAAATACCATTACGGCGCGGCTGCGCGTACGCGAACTGGTCGAGTTCGGACGCTATCCATATTCGCGTGGGCGGCTCACCGGCGAAGACCGGGAGGTCGTGGCCCGGGCCATGCATCAGATGAACCTCGAGCATCTGGCGGGGCGCTTCCTCGAGCAGCTATCCGGTGGCGAGAGGCAGAGGGCCTTCGTCGCCATGGTCCTCGCGCAGGAGACTGACTATTTACTGCTAGACGAGCCGCTGAATAACCTGGATCTGAAACATTCCGTTGATATGATGAGCGCTTTGCGGAAAGTAGCCGGTGAACTCGACCGTACCGTTCTGATTGTCGTGCACGACATCAATATCGCCTCTGCCTACTCCGACCGAATTGTGGCGATGAAGGATGGCCGTGTGGTGGCGGACGGTGCGCCCGACGACGTCGTCAATCCAGAACAATTGGCCGAGATATACGGCATTGATGCGGAGGTGCACGATATCGACGGCATGCGCCTGGCGATGTACTACCGTTAGGCGCAGCCGGCCCCGTGGTGCCGTACCCTGGAGTATGCGCATTGATCCGCACACGCACTCCACCGCCTCTGACGGCACCGAGACACCGACGCAGCTCATGACGAGCGCACGCCACGCCGCACTTGATGTGGTCGGCTTGACGGACCACGACACCACTGCGGGTTGGGGCGAAGCGGCGGCCGCTGTGCCGCGCACCGGCGTCGCCCTGCTGCGCGGCATGGAGTTCTCCGCACGTCATCACGGTATTTCTATACACATCCTCGGATTTCTTTTCGACGACGCCGACGCCGACATCCAGACGCATTGCCGAAGAGTGCGCGAATCACGGGTGGGGCGCGCTCGCGCGATGGTGGAGCGCCTAGCGGCGGATGTCCCCGTCAATTGGGAAGACGTTGTGGCGCAGGTCAGCGGCAATGCGACCATCGGTAGGCCACATATCGCCGATGCGCTGGTGAGCCGTGGCGTTGTGCGCACTCGTGCAGAGGCTTTTGATAGGTTCCTGAATCCTCGTTCTCCCTACTATGTGCCGCACTACGCGCCCCGCGCCACGGAGGTGATCCACTGGGTGAAAAAGGCCGGGGGAGAGGCGGTATTCGCGCATCCACAGGCGCCACAGCGGGGAAGAGTAGTGCCGTGGGAGGCGTTCGAGGAGCTGGCGCAAGCGGGGCTGTTCGGCGTGGAGATCGATCATCGTGACAACGCACCGGAGTCCATTCCGTGCTTGGAGAAGGTGGCGGCGAGCCTCCACCTCGCGCGATTCGGCGCGAGTGACTACCATGGTGCGGGCAAGCCCAACCGTCTGGGGGAACATGCTACATCGCCAGCGGTTATCGAAGCTCTAACCGAGCGCTGTCTGCTGGAGGTTATATATCCGTGACCGGATTCGACGTCACACTGTTCGTTTCAACGTTCACCACGCTATTCGTTATCGCGGACCCCTTCGGCAATCTGCCGGTGTTCATCGCGCTCACCTCGCGCATGACGCCGCGGGAGCGCAAGGCCGCAGCATGGCAGGCAACGATGACATCGTTCGTCGTCCTGTCCGTGTTCGCGCTCTTCGGGAAGTACATTCTTGACGTGCTGCATCTATCGGTGGAAGCGGTGCAGCTCTCCGGTGGACTACTCCTCCTGCTTGTCGCGATGCAGCTGCTGACCGGCCATGAGGATGATCCGGGCGAACCGGGGTCGGTAAACGTGGCACTCGTGCCGCTGGGTGTGCCGCTGTTGGCCGGACCCGGTTCGATTGTGGCGGTGATGATGGCTGCCCAGCAGGCAGGCAATACGACCGGTGGCGTATGGGCCGTCGTCGCCGCCATGGTATTGGTGCATCTCGTCGAGTGGATCACCATGTACTTTGGCAACCCGCTGCATCGGCTACTGGGCGAGGGCGGCACGATGTTCCTCGTGCGTATTTCGGGCATGCTCCTGGCGGCGATCGCCACGCAACTCATGATCAACGCGGTGCTGGCGATCGTCGCGGCCGCCTAGGGAAGTTCGCAGAGGGCCGTCTACTCGCCATCCTGCGAGCGATGAACCCGCCGGCGCTTGCGTTCGCGGCGGGGTGCCGCCTGCGGATTGTCCTCAATGGCGGAACGAGGCTGCGCCTGCCGCTGGGCGGAGCCGTCGGTGGTCTTCGTCCTGCGACGTTGCCGTGCCCGCGACGACTTTCTACCTCCGCGTTCGCCGGAGTTCCGCGTCGCGCGGGAACGTCCCCGTTTGCCCGCGTTCCGGCCGCGCCCCGCTCCCGGGCCGCCAAGATCCTCAATGTACTCCGCATCCAACCCGGCGCGCACCCGCTTTGACGTGGGTAGCTTTCCGCCGGCGTCACGAGGGATTCCCAGGTCGGAGTAGAGGTGGTCCGAGGTGTGGTAAGTCTCGACGGGGTCGGCTTGCCCCAGGTTCAGAAGGCGATTGATTACGGCCCAGCGCGGAAGGTCCTCCCAATCCACGAAGGTGACGGCCGTTCCGGAATGGCCGGCGCGCCCTGTTCGGCCGATGCGGTGAATATAGGTTTTTTCGTCCTCCGGGCACTGATAGTTGATGACATGGGTGACGTTATCAACGTCAATGCCGCGTGCCGCGACGTCGGTGGCGACAAGAACATCTACCTTGCCATTGCGGAAGGCGCGCAGTGCCTGCTCGCGCGCTCCCTGCCCGAGATCGCCATGCAGCGCACCGGCGGCGAAACCGCGCGCGGTGAGATCGTCGGCGAGTTTGGCAGCGGCGCGTTTCGTCCGGGTGAAGATAATCGTGAGGCCGCGGTCTTCCGCCTGCAGGATCCGCGCGACGACCTCCACCTTATTCAGGGCGTGGCACCGATACACCACCTGCCGCGTGTCCTTGACGGTAGCACTGGTGTCCTCGGGATCCTGCACGTGAATATGCGTGGGTTTATCCATGTAGCGGCGTGCCATGGCGACAACCGGTGCCGGCATCGTCGCTGAGAAAAGCATGGTGTGGCGGTTGCCGGGCGTGGCGGCGAGGATTGTTTCCACGTCTTCCAAGAAACCGAGGTCGAGCATCTCGTCGGCCTCATCGAGGACGAGGGTTCGAACTCGTGAGAGGTTGAGGACGCGATGCCGCATTAGATCGATGATCCGCCCCGGTGTGCCGACAACAATTTCTGCGCCCTCGCGCAGAGCGTCCTGCTGCGGTTCATAGGCGCGCCCGCCGTAGAGTTCTACGATCCGGATAGAGCGCCGTGCCGCCGCGTCGGCGAGTTCGCCGGCGACCTGCTTGGCCAGTTCACGAGTAGGCAGCACCACGAGGCCCTGCGGTTTGCCACGTTCTGATTCCGGTATTTTCTCCCAACCATCCTCTCCGGGGCCGATGGTGTTCTCAATCATGGGAATGCCGAAGCCGAGCGTCTTACCCGTGCCCGTCTTCGCCTGGCCGATGATGTCGGCACGCCGAAGCGCAACCGGTAGCGTCAAGGCCTGAATGGGGAATGGGGAAACAATGCCTTTGTCGGCGAGCGCCTCCACGATTGCCGGGGATACTCCCAGCTCGGCAAAAGAGGCGGCTTCGGTTGCGGTAGACGTTCCGCTGATATCTGCGCGCGGCTCGTTCACGGCCGGTACCCGAGCAGCTGAGGAGTCGATGACGCCCGAGCTGGAACTCATGCAGTTTTCCTTTCTCGCGCGAAGCCGATGGCTTCGCTGCTGCGGCAGCCGATCGCGAGAAAACAATTCATGACACGTGACGACCGGTCAGCCCTCGATTCATTTTCACTGCCTATCTTAAGGTTTCGAAGAGATAAACGGTACGTGGCGAGCGATATGTCCCCTTAGTCGCACCGTTGTTTTGACTCTCCACGTCACTATGACTGGGACTACGACTGGCGTGCTAGGCGCGCTACAGCTGGCGCGCGATCATGCTGTGCGGTGACCACCGGCATAAATATCGTGCCGGGCGGGGTATGGGCGTCGACTGAAGGCGTTGGATTGTAACCGATTGTGCCGTTTAGCGCAATGGGTATTGATACCCATGCAATTTTTTTGCTGTCGCGGAAACGCGCTTGTAGTATGGCTTCTCGTTAATTCTCCCAACACGTCGAGAATAACACCGCATAAATCCATAGAAAATCGTTATTCCAGGACGGTGGGATCATGCACTATTCGCCAATCATGCCGGGTCTCGGCCTCCTCGCAGCGGCCCAGGTTCTTCCTGCTAGTACCGGTCTAGCAACCCTTGCCAGAACATGTTTCAACGTCGCGGGGATACTCTTTCTCCTCCTCGCGGTACTGCTGATTGCGTTGGATGCAGTTGGTCGGTTGCATGACATCCGAGCGTCCGTACAAGGGGCAGGCGTTGGACGGTCCGCCAAGGCATATGGGTATCACGACTCCGCCGCGCCCTCCATCTGGGCTCCGCCATCTGCGTGAGGTGCTCTCGCGATGACATTTACACATGGTTCAATGGTGCTCGCGGCGGGTAGGTCTAGCAGCGTGATTGACGCCATCGGATGGTGGGGCGCTGTAGCGATGATCGGCACAGCCATCGTGTACGGTATGACCCTCCTCGTTTTCTCCTACCGTGCCCCGCGCGCACGCCGTCGGGCACATGAGGCCGCGCTTCGTATGATTGACGGGTTGGAGAATGCCGACCAGATGGGGTACCCCACGATTGTTGTTCTCGTACCGTGTCTCAACGAGGCGACGGTCATTGAGGCGAGTATCCGCCGGCTTCTCGCCATACCGACGCGGCAACTCGACATCTTGGTGATTGACGATGCATCGAATGATGGCACTGCCGCGGTCCTTGACTCGATTCAGGATCCGCGGGTCAACGTTATACACCGTGTTCCTCCCTTCGCTCAACGCGGCAAGGGCGATGCTCTCAACGATGCGCTGCGCCACGTCCGCCGCCGCTACCGTGATCTGCCCGCAGAAGGCGTCGTCGTCGGCGTGATGGATGCCGACGGGAGGCTGGACCCGGAAGGCATTACCACGGCGCGGCTGGCCTTCTTGGACCCGAAAGTCGGTGCTGTCCAACTCGGGGTTCGAATCAATAACCGTTTCCACTCGGCGCTCGCACGCATGCAGGACATGGAGTTCGTGATCTTCACGGAGATCTTCCAGAAGGGCCGTAGGCATCTCGGCAGCGTGGGGATGGGTGGCAATGGGCAATTCGTACGGCTATCGGCGCTGAACTCGCTGGGCGAGCGGCCATGGTCTGACACACTGACGGAAGACTTCGATCTTGGTATACGCCTGAATGCCAGCGGCTGGACGAATGAGTTCTCCGCAGAAGCCGTCGTGCATCAGCAGGGCGTAACCAGTTTGCGACGCCTGCTACGGCAACGCGCCCGCTGGTTTCAGGGCAATCTGCAGGCCAGCCGTTTGATCAGGTACACCGTGCGTGAGCAGCACGGTAGGAGCCGCACCGACTCCCTGTACCAGATGCTGTCGCCCTACCTTGTGCTTGCCACCTCACTCTTGACGGCGTCCTTCGTTGTCGCACTGGTGGCCGTCGCCCTTGCCGGCTCTGATGGCACGGAACGAAGCTGGATGTGGTTGGTGTTGGCCTACGTCCTTGCCTTCGGCCCCGCCGTGATCTACGGTATCCGCTACTGGCGTATTGAAAGAAGGAACGGTTTCGGCTTTGTCCGCGGGTTCCTATACTCGCATCTGTATGTCCTATACAGCATGCTGGGCTACATTGCGGGATGGTGGGCGATTGTGCGCACCGTCTTCGGACGTACCGGTTGGCAGAAGACCAAACGGGAAAGCGAGTCGCGCGAAGCGATTGTGGGAACTGGAGCTGAGATAGCCGAATTGAAGGTCAAGCCGGCGTGATACGGCACAAGAAGCGCTATGCTATCGCGGCAGCGCTATTGGCCACACTGGTAGGTTGTATGGCTGGGATCTTGATATTCCGTTCGACGCCGGACCGTTGTCCCGGTTGGGCCGTCATCTATGACGGTTATGGCAGGGTGACGTGTGAGAGCGGGAGCGTGCGTCTGGTACCGGCGCCCGCTGAGCAGAGTGATGAGACGCATTCGGCGCTTCTAGTGGAGAATGGCGCCATCGGCACCGCAAATTCGGATCCACGCGCGATCGGGGCCACGCTCACGACGAACAAGCAGCTACGCCAGGGCGATGCAAATTCGTGGGAGGTGGGCTGGTTCGTATGGGGCTACGAGGATCCACAGCACTTCTACGCGCTACTGCTGAAACCGAACGGGTGGGAGATAACGAAACGCGACCCGCAGTACGAGGGCGGGCAGCGTTTTCTTGCGACGGGGGAAGATCCCTCCTTCGACATCGGTACCACCCACACGATCGAGATAACTGGTAACGGAGAGGACGGAGACTTCACAGTCTGGGTGGATGGCAGGAAGATTACCAGGATCAGTGATACGGAACGTCCGTATTCTCTAGGCGTCGTTGCACTGTACGCGGAGGATGCGGATGTCACCTTCTCGGACATATGGGCCACCTACTCCACGTCGGACACGGCTCCGGAGGAAAAGGTAGCTATTAAAGAACGGTAAATAGACGTGTCACCGTTGCGGGGGCTGCAAATGCGGCGGTGAACACCGGGGCGGGCAACGCATTGGCCCTGTACTCGTCATCGGGCGCACAAGCGGGTACTGGCATAGCAAAGGAAAGGACAATGGAAAGAGCGGAAGATACCGCTGTACGGGACACTGCGGAACGACAGGTGCCCACAGCCCCACTGCGCGTCATGTTGGTGTACGGCACCCGCCCCGAGGCGATTAAGATGGCGCCTTTGGCACTGGCGATGGACAAGAGCCCGCAATTCGAACCAATATGTGTGGTTACGGGACAGCACCGCGAGATGTTAGATCAAGTCAACGCCTTTTTTGGTATTACTCCGGACATTGATCTCGGTATTCATCGGCCCGGTCAGACCTTGACACAGGTGACAACCGGAACTCTGGAAGGAGTTGGCGGCGTACTTGACTCGCTCGCACCGGATGTGGTGATGGTCCAGGGCGATACAACGTCCGCTTTCGCAGCCGGATTGGCCGCCTTCTATCGAAGTATCCCGCTCTTTCATGTCGAGGCTGGGCTGCGTACCGGTAACTTGCGCTCTCCGTTCCCCGAGGAGGGCAACCGGCGTCTACTCGGCCAGATCTCGTCAATTCATTTCCCGCCGACGGCGGGCTCGCGGGAGAATCTGTTGCGGGAGAACGTCAGCCCCATGCAGATGCATGTCACCGGAAATACGGTGATTGATGCTCTCCATTTGGCGGTGCAGCGTCCGTTGCCTTCCGGTGACACTGCGCTTGACGCGCTTGTCGCGGATCAGGAACGCCGCCTCGTGTTGGTGACCGCACATCGGCGCGAGTCATGGGGGGAACCGATGGTGGGTATCGCGCGGGGCATAGCAACGGCGGCTCACGCAAACCCGGAGACAACTTTCATCCTGCCGGTACACCGCAACCCGATCGTACGAGGTGCGCTTCTCCCCGTCGTCGAGGAGATTGACAACGTCCTAGTCACGGAACCGCTTGAATACGGCGCCTTCTGCACGGTAATGAATCGAGCGGAACTCGTGGTGACCGATTCCGGGGGTATCCAGGAGGAAGCGCCAGCCCTTTCCAAGCCGGTACTCGTGCTGCGCGACAATACCGAACGGCCGGAGGCCATTGAGTTCGGCGTCGCGAAGTTGATCGGCACCGAGCCTGAACGAATTGCCACTGAAATCAATACGCTGCTGTGCGATCGAGATGCCTACGCGGCCATGGCGCATGCCGTCAATCCCTACGGAGACGGGCGTGCGAGCCAACGTATTCTCGCCGCTACCGCGCACTATTTCGGACGCGGGGAAGCGGAGCCAGACTTTGCGCCGGGGCGCTGAAACCCATCCGAGTCGAGAACTGTCTGAGTTCAAGACGGTCCGGGGGCTGACAACCGGCCGCCGAGCTCACGGCCTGCTCGGACGTCTCGGCGCGTGTGCCTGAAGGCACGCGCGCTGATAGAGAGGAAAGAAACGAATGCGAAAGATGCGTGTGAGCACGCAGAAAACACGATTTACGCTGACAAGTGCCGCACTGTGCGCCGCTCTGGCCTTGGCCACACCGGCTATGGCCGGTGAGCGAGACACCGGTGATACCAACGGTGATCTTCTGGATGCGCCGGCGATGAATGTCACGGCGCCCGACCCGGATCCCGCCGGTGCGCTCGAAGGTGCGCAGGAAGCGGAGGAGGGAACGTCCGAGTCCACTCTGGTCACAGATAATCCGCTTGAATCCCCTGAGGAGCCCCTCGCCGCCGCCCAGAACGTGCTGCCGTTGGAGGCGAGCGACGCGGAGGTCGACCTCGCCAGCGATATTGATACGTCATACACACCTGCGCCGATCCGCGACCTCGCTGCCAGTGACACGACGGTGCCCGACTCTGCTGTGACCTTCGGTGACGCGGAGGGAGCCGCGCATGCGCTTGTACTGTATGACTCAACCGGTGACTATGCGCAGTTGGCTGAAAGCTACGCGATCGGTACGAGTACTCTCGCTACGCATTTTGGTCTCGTGACGGCTGTGCCGGTGGCGGACTACGCCGCGGGTCTAGCGGGCCGTTACGACGGCGTTGTGTACCTCGGGTCCACCTACGATGAGCCGCTTCCGGAGGCATTCGTCTCCGATGTTCTCACCGGAGACGTTCCGGTGCTGTGGGCAGGTTTCAACATCTGGGAGTTGGCGGCTACCGATGAGAATCGTGCCGCGTTCGCCGCTCGATACGGGTGGGATGCCGCGACGTCCTACATCGATTCGAGTGATGTCGTTGCCTCGATTACATATGATGGCCAGGCTCTGACACGCGACACCGCCAATTCGGGCGGAATTATTGCACCGCATGTAACCGATGAAGATGCCGTGACGGTACTCGGTACCGCCACCTGCACCAGCGACGGTGTGACAGTTCAGGACTGTGCGCCAATCGCCCAGACCACCGGCAGTTCGTTCCCGTGGGCGATCCGCTCCGGAAATCTGACCTATATTGGCGAGATCCCGCTGTCCTATATGAGTGAAACGGATCGATACCTGGCCTTCTCCGACTTGCTCTGTGAGCTTCTTGCTCCCGGTGTTGTCACTGAGAAGACGGCCGCCATCCGAATCGAGGATATTAGCCCGGGGACGGACGCAGCGGAATTGGAGGAACTCGTTGATTACCTCGTCGGTGCGGGTGTGCCGTTTCAGATGGCGGTGGTGCCGTACTATATCGACCCCACCGGCGTGTATAACAACGGTGTGCCGGAGGCGCTGACCTTCGCGGACAACCAAGAGGTGCTAGCGGTGATCCAATACGCGCAAAAACACGGCGGAACGGTGATCCAACATGGTACGACGCATCAATACGGCACGCTTAATAATCCTTACGACGCGGTGAGTACCGACGACTTCGAGTTCTACCGATCCTACTGCACCGACACGGCCGACGGCAGCGGGGGCGCGGTGGCCTGCCAGGACAACTCGTGGGTGCAACTGGTGGGTGCCCTCCCCGATGACAGTGCAGCGTGGGCGAGCGAGCGTGCATCGATCGGGTACACGGAATTGACCGACGTCGGCCTGGGCGACGTGCAGATTTGGGAGACTCCGCACTATGCCGCGACTGCCGCCAGTTACCAGGGGATCGGACAGGTGTACAGCACGCGGTACGAACGCGAACTGTTCTTCCCTGGCCAGCTCAACAAGGCCATAAGCGGTGCAGCGGGTCATTTCGGTCAGTTCTTCCCGTACACGGTGAGTGATATTTACGGCACGAAGATTCTTCCCGAGAATCTCGGAAACTTCGAACCGGAGGAATATAACAACCATGCGGCGCGCACCGGGCAGGACCTGGTCGAGAACGCCCGAGCGAATCTAGTTGTCGACCAGGGTAATGCCAGTTTCTTCTTCCATCCGGGCTATCCCGTGTCGGAACTACAGACGGCGGTGGAGGGCATTCAGGGCCTGGGATACACCTTCGTTCCGGCTACCGAGTTGAACTAGCCGACGGCGGGCCGCGCGTTCCGGCTGCGCGGCGAATGCAGACCGACTGCCTAAAGGTGGTATGAGGAAAGGCGGGCGCGGGTCGCCCGCCTTTCACCTCGGCAGCTATCGTCCCGGCCCGCGTCTCAGCCGGTGAAGCCGAATCCGACGCGACGGCTTTCATTGGCGGCAATCTCAACGTAGCCGATGACATCGGCGGGGACCACAACCACACGACCGTGCGAATCCGTCAGCCGCAACGGTGTTCCGTTCTCAATTGCGGTGGCGACGGCGGCTTCAACCTCACCGGCAGAGTTTTCAACGTCAACGGAAACCTCGCGTGTGACGTTACGAATGCCGATATTGACTTCCATAGGTTCCTCGATCCCCCGGACTTCCGGGATATAGTAGTCTGCGTTTGTCGGGCGTAGGCCCGGATCGTCTATCAGCTTAGCGGGCGTGCGTGTTGGCTCCCAGCGGCGCGTGCGGGTTTTTCGCGGGGCGAAATGTGTGGGAGCCTGCCGATAGAGTTGGGCATATGCGGTGCGCAGAAGGAAGTGACGGCGCTCGGGTATGAAGGAGGCGAGAATGGGCACGGATCTTCAACCAACTCAGTGGCAGTTGGACCGATCGCAGTTGGCAGCGTTGGACGCGGCGCGAGCCGCTGCCCGTCTTGCTTTGCTCGGCGCGCCCGGGACGGGTAAAACTACCGTGCTCGAGGCGTTGGTATGCCGTGAACTAGCCGCCAACTCTGATGCGATGATCGCGCTGGTCACGCAGGATCGGCGGGCGGCGTTCGACGTGCGTAATCGCCTGTCGCTGGCTCTCGGCGGCCTTCCGGGCAATGTTCGCGTTGCAACGCTGTCCTCGTTCGCCTTTCACATCGTGCAAGCCTACGCACAGGCCGTCGGTCGGCGCAGCCCGGAGCTTATCTCCGGGCCGGACGAGGATTCGCTTATTGCGGCGGTGCTAGAGGATCCCACCATCCACTTCCCGTCCTTCGTCACTCCGGAGGTGCGCGCCTTGCCGGGTTTTCGTGCCCAGATACGCGATCTGATCACCCGTGCAGCAGAGCTGGGCTACTCCGCTGCGGAACTGGAGGAGTTGGGGCAGCAGCGCAACGAGCCGATATGGGTATCGGGAGCTGCCGTCATGCGCAGCTATGAGCTTCTCACAGAGGCTAGAGATGCCTTTGCGGGGGATGCCTCCGCCCCGGACAGGCTTGACCACGTCCATTTGCTCGGGGCGGCAGCGGCGATGCTGAGCACTTGGGACGATACGGCGTCTTCCCCAAGCGGGCAGAAGGTCATCCGTCCAAGGTGGGACTGGGTGTTGGTTGACGACGCGCAGAATGCGCCGCGGTCGCTGCTGGCATTGCTGCGTCAACTGGCGGCCGATGGTGCAGGAATCATTGTGGCGGGCGATCCGGACGGCGCTGTGCAGGGTTTCCGTGGCGGTGTGGCATCGCTACCCGGTGATCTCACCGCCCCGGCTCCGCTGGGTATGGGTCTACAGCCCCTCTATCTGGCGCAACGCCACCGCGGCGGCAACGCTTTGGCGGGGATGGCTGACGAACTCGTGTCATGTATCCGAGTGGGCGGTGGGCAGGTTGCACAGCGCAGGGCGCAACCGGGGCACGGTCCAGACCATGTTGAAGGGCGTAGTTTTGTCCATGCGGAGGAAGAGGCTGCGGCGATCGCGCGGCATATGCGAGAACTACACGTGCTTGAGGGCGTTCCCTATGGCGCGATGGCCGTCGTTACGCGGTCACGTACGATGCACAGTACTCTTCGCAATAGCCTGATACGGCGCGGGGTGCCGGTGGAACAGGTCGGGTCCGATCGTCCGTTGCGCGAGCAGCCGGCCGTGTCGGCTCTGCTGGAGACGGTCAGACTTGCCTTGGGTATGCCTGCACATGTTGAGCACGTACTCACCTCGCTCATCGTCGGCATCGATCCGCTCGAGCTACGCCGAATGCAACGAGTACTACGTGGATATGCGCTTGCTGCCGATGCACCGGTGCGGTTGCCGGACCTGTTACAGCTTGTGGTGGAAGGGCCCGAGCGCCTCAGTGCACTCGCACCGCGCGGTGTTGAGCCCCTGATGCGAGCCGCGCGGCTGTTGCAGCGAATACGGCAGGTCGCGCAGACCTCGCACCGTCAGGCGGAAGAGGTGCTCTGGGCGGCATGGGATGGAAGTGGACGTGCCGATGCATGGCAGCAGCAGTCATTACACGCAGGTGTGGAAGGAGACGCGGCGGACGCCTATCTTGACAGCGTCATCCAGCTTTTTCATTTGGCGCAGCGGATGGCGGATCGGGATCCGCATGTCACCATTGAAGCGTTGCTGTCGGAGATGGAACTGCAGAACCTTCCTGAGGATTCGATTGCCCGAATGGGAGCGGGTATTGATGCGGTAGCACTGACCACCCCGGCCGGGTGCCAGGGCCGCGAGTGGGACCACGTCGTCGTCGCCGGTCTGAATGAGGGAGTCTGGCCGAATCTGCGCCTGCGTGACGGATACACGCACACCGGTCGGTTGACGCAAATCGCAACCGGTCGCGAGGTCGGCGGGGGCAGTGAGTACCGCCGGGAGGCGGTGGAGGATGTTCTCGACGACGAACTCCGTCTGCTGCACCACAGCATCACCAGGGCGCGTAGGTCACTTCTTATCACCTGTACGCACTCAGCTGATTCGCAGCCATCCAGGTTTTTTCCCGCCATGGGATTCGGCTCGAACGGGCCGGCGCTGCGTTCACCGGAGCCTCTCCAGCCCGACTTTGATTTGACGTCTTTGGTGGGTGAGTTGCGGCAGGCTCTGGATACCCGGGCGGGTGTACAGGCTCAGGGGCTTTTGACGCGTCTGCAGCAGGAGGGTGTTACGGCTGCGGATCCCGCGCATTGGCTGGACGAGCTCCAACCAACGGCGCGGGAAGGGGTCAGTCATGCCGCCCATGTGTCGCCGTCGCGTGTTGAGCGTCTGCTTGACTGCCCCTTGCAAGCGTTCTTCAGCAGTATTGGAGGCGAGGACGGCGATGGAACAAACGCGGCGCAACTCGGCACGCTGATTCATTCGATAGCGGAAGACTATCCGCATGGAAGTGAAGCTGAGCTGTTGGCGGCTTTGGAGAGCAGATGGCGGCAGGTGCTGCCGGATCCGGACTCGGGGCAGCTCGCGCACCGGGACTACAGACGGGCGCAGGAAATGATTCGTGCGCTCGCCGCCTACATGGCTGAGCACCCGGAAGAAGTGGTCACCGAACAGCATCTGTCAGTGGCCATCGCCGACAATGCACATCTGTCCGCCACACTTGATCGCCTGTCCGACAGTGATGACGGTGTGCTCATTGCCGACCTCAAGACGGGAAAGAATGTGCCGGGCAAGGCAGCAGCTGCTGATAACGTACAGCTTCAGCTGTACCAGTGGGCGCTTGAACGTTTCACGGCGGATGGCGCGGCGAACGATCCGGGTAAGGTGAACGAACATGGCGCGGTGAACCAACGTGGCGCGGCGAACCAACCGGGATGGCTTGCGGAACGCTCCCCATACGGAGTGCGTAGTGCGGGTGCACAGCTCGTCTACCTTCGGGCGCGGTTGAAGAGCGGTATGCCAACCATACGGGAGCAGCAGCCCCTGGATAGTCAGACCAGGCAACGAGCGGCCGATCGCATCCGGGTAGCTGCGGATCTGCTAGCGGCTGACCAGCTTCCGGCTCATCCGTCGAGTCTGTGCCGTACCTGCCCGTTCACCGCAGCATGCCCGGCGCTACCAGAGGGGCGAATGTTCTCATGACCTACGAAAAGATCATGCGTATGATCCACCCGGACCGGAACGCGCAGCCGACCGCGGAACAGCGGCTGGTGATCGAAGCCGAGGACCCGGCGCTGTTGGTTGTAGCCGGGGCCGGGTCGGGGAAGACGGCTACGATGGCCGATCGCATCGCTTATCAGGTGGCCATCGGACGTGTAGATCCCGGTGAAGTGCTGGGCCTGACCTTCACTCGTAAAGCCGCCGGTGAGTTGGCGCAACGTGTGGAGAGCACGCTCGGCCGCCTGAATCGGGTAGTGCAACCACGCGAATCCTTGACAAGGCCATTGATCACCACATACAACTCATTCGCGGTTGATATCGCCTCCAGTTACGGGTTGCTAATCGGCGTTGATCCGGCGGCGCGTCTGGTTACGGACGGTGAACGATGGCAGCTCATGTCGCAGATCATCGAGGAGTGGCCGAACGGCGTAAATGACTTCGGTGAATTAGAGCGCTCAAGCCTCGTGGAATCGGCATTGGCGCTGGAGGCCGCGATCCTCGACAATCAACTCACCACCGATGCGGTACGTGAGTTTCTCGACAGCGAGATTACAGCCATTGACGTTCTGGCACAGGAGAAGAGACGGTTCGGCAAAGAGCAAGGCGCGGACTCGAAGGTGTGGAGTGAACTCAAGGCCAAAGCGCCCGCGTCGCTACGAGTGCGTCGGGAACTACTGGATGTGGTTGAGGCATATTTCCAGCGAAAGCGGGATGAGGGTTTGGTTGAGTTCGCCGATCAGGTTGCTTCAGCCTCCGCCGTACTGAATCGTCACCCTGATATTGGGCGCGAGGTCGCTAGCCAATACCGGCTGGTGCTGTTGGACGAGTACCAAGATACCTCGGTGAATCAGGCCGCTTTTATTACCGCCGCGTTAACGCGTGGCGAAGATACTCGGGCCGGATCATGGAGGTCGGTCTGCGCGGTGGGAGATCCGAACCAGGCCATTTACGGGTGGCGTGGTGCCAGTGCGAACGCGCTGGCGGACTTCGCCGCCCGACTGCCAGATGTGCGACAACTATCGCTCTCCGTCTCCTTCCGCTCGGACGATGCCATCCTCGACGCCGCAAACGCCGTTGCTGCGAATATCACGACCGGCGGCGTCGAGGTGAGGAAGCTCCGATCACGTCCTCATGCCGGGCCGGGCCGCGTTATTGAGATACGGCCCTGGCTGCGCGAGGAATCCTATTTAGCCATTGGGTTGCGGATTCGCGACGTGATTGCCGAGCTCCGCCGTACTCGGCCCGATCATCGCCCGGAGATCGCCGTGCTCGGGCGAAAACGCATTTACCTTGAGCGTATGGCTCCTGTACTTCAGTCACTGGGCATCCCCTACGAGTTCATCGGTGGGGAGAGCATGATTCGTCGGCCCGAGATACTGACCCTGCGAGCGGCGTTGGGCGTTGTCGCGAGCCCGGGCCGCAACGACCTCCTGCTCCGACTGCTGACCCTGTACGGAATCGGTGCGGACGATTTGCGCGCGCTCGATGGCTGGTCACGCGAGCTTGCAAAGCGACAGGTTCAGGGAACGAGACTCGATCGGCGCGAAGAGCGCAGTCTCATCGAGGCCGTCACGTACCCGCCGCAGGGGGAGGAGAGTTCCTTGAGCGAGACGGCGCGGCAGCGTATCGCGGCGTTGTCCGAGGCCTTGGCGGAGCTTCGCCGTGCCTTACATTCTCCGTTGACCGATCTTATTGCCCGCGCGGTACGGCTACTTGGGCTAGATGTTACGGCGGTGGCGCGCCGGAGCGCCGCGCAGCGGGTTCGTACGTCTATTGATTCGTTCATTGCGTTGGGAAGTTCCTACACGGCAGATCATCCCGACTCCTCCGTCGCCGACTTCTTGGAGTGGCTGGATGCGGTGGATCTGCGTGAACATGGCGGTGAGGAAGAGGCAGGGCAAGAAGCTCTTCCTACTGAAGATGTCGAGGTGCATCCCGGCGTCGTACAGCTGATGACGATCCACGCGGCAAAGGGGTTGCAGTGGGAGGACCTGGTAGCCGTACCCGAGTTAGTCGACGGGCAATTCTCGGAGATCACAAAGGGTGTTCATGCCTGGCCACAGTCCAATGCTGTGTTCCCCTATCCTTTGCGCGCAGACTATCGGTATCTTCCCCGATTCCAAGTGGCGGGTTGTGCCGATAAGTTCGAGGCAGGGGCGGACTACCGCGTATTCAAGTCGGAACTGTTGCCCGCGCATGAGAGCCAGGAGATGCGCCGTTTGGCGTATGTGGCCTTCACACGCCCGCGCGCCGAACTTCTCTTGGCAGGATTCGCGGCAGATACGCCGGAATGGATCGGAGGCCTGAAGAAGAGCGAGAAGCAAGACGAGCCAATACCGCTACGTCAGCGATCCTCGTTCTTGAGTGATATCCGCGCGGCGACGGACGTTCCGCTCGCCCCGGTTGCTTCGGTGGCGGCGCAGGATTGGCCCGCCAACCTACTGGTTGAGGCCCCCGAAGTCACGGATATCGCGGAGCTAATGGAAGTCTTCGGTGCGGAGGTCGTCGTGCCACCGATGCTGGCTCCGGTTCCTACCTTCGAGGATGATCTGTGCTGGCCGAAGAACATATCGCGATCATTGGGAGAGCGGCTTCGGATAGAGCCCACGGATGACCGCGTGCAAGCTTGGTACAGACAAGCAGAGATCCTGCTCGCGGAGCAGCGCCAAGCCGGCGCCATGGGAAGGGAACGCCCCTACCTCACCGCGACGGACGTGGTGCGACTGCAGCAGGATCCGGAGCAGTTCAGGCGCGAGCAGCGCCGACCTATTCCACGTCAACCGAGTCATGCTGCGCGCACGGGCACCACCCTGCACGCTCGAATAGCCAGCCACTTCTCCGCGGTCGCAACCCTGGATATCGACTTGCCAGAGGAGACGGAGGAGCCCGCATTGCCGCGTGAAAGAGAGCATGAGTTGCTCCGCGTCTTTGAATCAACTCCGTGGGCTGCGCTCGAGCCAATCGCCGTCGAGCAACCACTGGAGGTTGTCGTGGCCGGGCGCGTCATCCGGTGCACCATCGACGCTGTTTTCGAAACTGCAGGCATTCCCGGCCGCGCGAAGGTGACCGTTGTCGACTGGAAAAGTGGACGGCGTCCGGGACCGGAGCAGCTGGCGGCACGTGAACTACAACTCGCCCTCTACCGCTTGGCGTGGTCGCGCGCCCATGCACTGCCACTGGAGGATGTGGGAGCATGCTTCGTCTATCTCGGCTCCGGTGGCCACACCTTCGAGGCGGGGATGATGTCGGAAGAGGAGATCGCCAAGCGAATTGAAGACTCGCTACTCTCCAACGAATCTTCCGCTTGACTACTTCTTCCTCGGACTGTTCTGCGTTCACGCGGCCCGGCACCCGCTCGGGGAGGTATCGCCCGGTACGGCTACGGCCCCGATAGCGCCTCGCATGTTGCTCAGGCAGGATCTCCCGGTGCCCTCCGCTGCCGCTTCTGCCCGTACGGTGCCCGGTACGCTGCTCAAGGAGTGCTGGGCGCCTGCGGATCTACGTGCCAGGACGGCCCGACCGCCAGGTCGGGATCGGCATTGACCTGCTCCGCGAGATCAAGGAGCATGGTCTCCGCGTCTCTTCGCACCGAGTCGTTGGATGTGCGGATGCCGTACATGAGCCAGCGGATCACGGCCAGTTCCGACATGAGCAAGGTACGGCTATACATGGCATCATCGACTTTTACCCCGCGCGTATTCTGATATGACTCGACGATGAGATCGAAGAGTTCATCGCCCAGCCCGAGCAGCGGTGCAAGGTCTTGTGCTGGGTCACCGACACGGGCCTCACCGAATCCGAGAACGGAGGCCACCGTCGTACCGTTCGACCAGAGGAAGTTCTCGGCGGCGACGTCGCCGTGCACAACAACCGGCTCGTACTGCCACAAGGCATCATCCTCCAGCGCGTTCTCCCAACGACGGCGAAGAACCGCGGGAATGGAGGATGTCCGCGCCGCATCGTGCAACTCAACGCGCAGCCGCTGGCGCCATTCCTCCACGCTGTACACCGGGAGACCTGCCCGGGCGATGACGTCGGTGGAGAGCGAATGAATGGCGGCAAGCGTGCGGCCGAGTTCACGGGCCTGGGCGTCATTCATGAGTTCGAATTCGTTGCTGTGCCCGAAGGGTTCCGGATAGACAATCGCACGTCCGCCGGCTGCACCATCGGCGAAACCAGCGGGTCGCATAATGTCGAAGGACAGGCGTCCGGCGCGCAGTTCCTCAAGCAGTATCGGCGCCAGAGAGGCCTCCGCTTCGAGGATCGTCGCGGCCAGGGAGTTCTTCGGGTACTTCACAACCCAGTGCTGTCCGCGCGCATCAAGGACACCACCGGTGACAAAGTCCTCCGATTCGGTAAAGGGCGGGCGCGTCCCGACGGCCTCTAGACCGTCGATAGCGCTGACGGCCAGTGCGGCGAGGTAAAGCGGCGAAGTGTTCACTCCCTAAACCTACGTGTTCTTGACCGTCCTCCCAAACACCACACACCGAGCGCAGCTCGGATGAGGCGGATGAGGCGGATGACGGCGGTGGATTGTGGTGGCAGGGGCTGCGGGGGATCTTGCGGGAGGGATAGCAGCGTTTCGTTGCGGCGTGTGCGGAAAAGAGGCAGCCGGAGGGCGAGCAACCGAGGTTATCCACAGGGGTGTGGATACTTTCTGCGTAGGCCGTGATTGCTGGCTTAGTGTGAGAGCAGAACGGACAGCGGTCGCAGTTGACCCGGGCAGGAGAGAGATGAGTGCCGATGTGAACGCTGGTCTCGAAGGGCAGGTGCGCCGCCTCGTGCGGCAGCGCGGCATTGACCCGCAGCGTGAACCGGATGCGCTCGAGGCCTTGATCAGCGAGGCGATCGCGCGCCATGAACACGCCGCCGTGCGTGGCACGGTCGAACCGATCGGCGAGATAGGGCCGGCTCGGCGTGCGGTACGTGACGCGGTTGGTGGATACGGCCCGCTGCAACCGTTCTTCGACGATCCCGACGTGGAAGAGATCTGGATTGATGATCCTGGACGAGTATTTGTAGCTCGTGCCGGTCGCAGTGAGCTCACCAACGTCATGCTGACGGATACGCAGGTCCATGACCTCGTGGAAAGGATGCTGCGCGCCTCCGGGCGTCGCCTCGACCTCTCCAGTCCCTTCGTCGATGCGGCTCTCGAGTCCGGTGAGCGCCTTCATGTTGTCATCCCGGATATAACGCGTCGTCATTGGGCCGTCAACATTCGCAAGTACGTTGTGCGTGCGCGCGGGCTGGGCGAACTAGTTGCCGCTGGGACGCTGACGCGGCAGGTGGCGGAATTCCTTTCGGCAGCGGTGGAAGCGGGCATGAATATCCTGGTGTCAGGGGCGACACAGGCCGGCAAGACCACGATGCTGCGGGCATTGCTGGGTTCTGTTCCCTCGGGCGACCGTATTATCACGGCGGAGGAAGTCTTCGAGCTGGCACTGGAGCACCGTGATGTCGTTGCGATGCAGACCCGTCCGCCGTCGATCGAGGGGCGGGGAGAGGTGACGCTACGTCGCTTAGTGCGTGAAGCGCTGCGGATGCGCCCCGACCATATTGTGATCGGCGAGGTCCGTTCCTCAGAGGCGTTCGATCTACTCGTGGCCTTGAACTCGGGCGTGCCCGGTGCCTGCACCATACATGCCAACTCAGCCCGGGAGGCCATTCTCAAGCTTTGCACCTTGCCGCTGTTGGCCGGCGAGAATGTGACTTCGGCGTTCGTCGTGCCAACGGTAGCTTCGACCATTGATCTCGTCATCCATATGGAGAGGGATGCGGCAGGGCTACGCATCGTAAAAGAAGTTGCGGCAGTCACCGGAAGAATTGAGGCGGGGCGCATCGAGATGGCGAGCCTGTTCGCCTACCGCAACGGTGCTCTTGTTCAGTGCAGCAGTGAATTACCACGGCGGGGGCGCAAGGGCATCAATATGGCACGTTCGCCGCACGTCCCGAAGGAGAGTGCATCATGGCGGTAGTAGTCGGGCTACTCTTCGGAACGGGCCTTGTCATTGTGGCCTCCGTGTTCGGTGGAATGGTCGAGCCCTGGCGAAAACCGCACGCGCTGACGCTGTTGCCCGCACCGCGAACCGTTGCTGTGGCGGTTCTTTGCGGGGTCGTGGTGGGCGGTGCGCTTCTTCTTGGTACCCGGCAGGTTCCCTTAGCGATAGGTGGCGGCATTTTCGGCATCGGCGCACCCCATAGCATTGAGCAGTCACTGCTGCGCCGTCGACGTCGCCTGATGCGTGAGACCTGGCCTGAAGTACTCGACGATGTTGTGTCGGCTTTGCGAGCAGGTCTGAGCATTGGTGAAGCAGTCGCGGCGCAAGGAACGCGTGGACCGGAGTCGATGCGCCCGTACTTCCTCCGGTTCTCCCAACAACTCGAAGCGACCGGGCGGATGGAAGAGTCTTTGGATGCGTTGAAGGAGGGATTCGCGGATCCGGTTGCGGACCGCACTGTTGAGGCGATGCGGTTGGCAAGCCAGCTGGGAGGATACGATCTGGCGGCAATGCTCGGTGAGCTGTCACAAACGTTACGTGCAGAGAATCGGGCACGCGGGGAACTACTTGCACGTCAGTCATGGACGGTCAACGGGGCCCGTATCGCGGCAGCGGCGCCTTGGATGGTTCTTGCCTTGTTGTACACCCGGCCGGGTACCGCGCAGGCCTTCTCCAACCCTTTGGGAAGTCTCGTTCTTCTGTTCGGATTAGCGGCGACGGTCGTGGCATACATAGCGATGATGCGAATCGGTCGACTTCCCGAAGAACCGCGCGTATTAAGCGGTGGTGCCGCACAGCTGAAAAGGGGCGGGTGATGGGATTCTGCGTCGGTGCAGGTATCGGGCTGGGGCTGTGGTTGGTGCTGCGTTCGCTTCTGCCCGCCAGGCCGCGAGTCGTAGAGCGAGTGCTCCCTTATCTCGATGACGGCTGGCGCGGTGAGCGCGCGGGGTGGAGACTTCGCCTGGCGACCGGTTTCATGCGTGTCCTCGACCGGATCGGTTCATCCACGTCTTCGGTCCGGCGGCGCGTTAATAGTCTTGGGACGCTCACAGTTGAGCAGTTTCGGCTCCGACAGCTCAAATGGACGGTTTCGGGATTGGCGTTCGGCCTCTTCGTGGCGCTGGTACTTGTTGCACGGGGAGTAAGTGTGCCGTTCGGCGTCGTCATGGCATGCGGCGGTGGGATCGGGGGCGCACTGGGAGCCGATTCGTGGCTCAGTCGGCAAACCCGTGGTCACTGTGCGCGCCTGACTCGGGAGCTGCCCGATGTTGCCGAACTGTTGGCTCTCGCGGTGGGTGCGGGAGAGTCGATCCTCGCCGGTCTGGAACGTGTCCAGGGGCTGGGGCATGGCGCGCTGACATGGGAAATAGAACGAACACTACGCGACGTTCGCGCGGGCGCACCGCTCGTTGAAGCGCTGCGGGCAATGTCGCAGCGAAGCGAGAGCCCGAGTGTCAGCAGGTTCTCCGACGCACTTGTGACCTCGATTGAACGCGGCACCTCGCTATCGGTGGTGCTGCGTGCGCAGGCCGCGGATGCCCGTGAATATGGACGACGCCAACTGTTGGAGGAAGGCGGACGCAGGGAAATCGCCATGATGGTACCGGTTGTCTTCCTCATACTTCCGGTCACGGTGCTTTTCGCGTTGTATCCCGCGCTGTGTTCGATCATCTCGCTGGAGTAGTCATGCGCTGGAAGAAGACGTATTGGTGTGCTTGGACCGCGCCGCAAGGTCTGGATAAGGCGGTGCGCCGCGCGTGGCACTGCCCAATATGTGGCAGTGCCAGACTCTCCGCCCAAGGTCAGCGTTCACCGCCCGCGCATGTCGGTGGCCCTTCGCATACGCGATATGCGGGGCTGGCCAGCGCATAGAACCTGAAGATCACGAAGAACTACACAGAAAGGACCAGATCATGGCGAGAGCGTGCGGTTGCGAAGGCAACAAAAGGCTTCGAATTGGGCACTTCCCCCTTGCCTCCACGGGCCAATACAGGAGGTGCTTGGGGCAAAGGCGGCCAAGTGCTTCAGCGTCGCGAACGACCGGAGAACAAGGCGACGTACCGGGCTGGGTGTTGGTCACGTTGATGACTGCCGGCCTCATTATCGCAATCTGGGCCGTCGCCGGTCCCGCGCTGGTGAATCTCTTCAATACGGCTATTGAGAAGGTCGCTGGTCTCTTATGATCGGCCATCATCCGGCCCACCGGCGCTCTCGGGTGCACCCACTGTGTTTCCCGGAATACACAAGCGGATGGTCGAGGGCGGGCGACATGGCCCCCGCGGATCCACATTTTCGGGAATCAGAGAATGAACCTGGAGTCTTGAACTTTCCGCTGCAGCGGTTCCGGACTTCCTCGGAGAAGGGGAGCGCGGTTGTCGGCTTCGCCTTGACAGTGGCGCTATTGCTGCTCGCCGTGCTCGCCCTCTTTAATCTGGCGATAACACTGCATGTACGTACCGTCTTGCAGGATGCGGCGGTGGAAGGGGCACGCGCCGGCGCGGCGAGTAAAGCAGGCTCCGCTCAAGGTGTGGAGGTTGCGACAAGCCGAGCCGGCGAGTTCGTCACGGGGAATCTGGCAGAGGAATACGCGCGCGACATCGTCGCGCATGTAACCGATATCGCGGGGGTTCCGGTGATCGAAGTCGAGATCACCGGACCACTGCCACTCTTCGGTGTGGAAGGGCCCCATGTTCTTTCGGTGAGGGCACATGCGGCGATTGAGTGAGAGGTGGAGCATCGACACCGCGAACGGGCGAGGCGACGGGTGGTTCGCGAAGAACAGGTGGGGCAGCGGGTGCTTGACGAGGAACAGGCGAGGTAGCGGGTGTCCGGCAAGCGGCAAGCCCGGTGCCGAGCGGGGCAATGCGATTGTTGAGCTGACCGCAATGTTGATGGTCTTTGCGCTTACAGCGGCGGTGGCGATCGTGACGACTTCCGATCTTCTCGCTCATCGCGGCGCAGTCGTGGCTGCAGCGCGTGATGCCAGTCGGGCATTCGTGCGCGCTGAGAGCGCGGAGCAGGGGCGCATCAGAGCCACGGAACTTGCCGCGGAGTCATTACGTGAGCGAGGTCTGCCTCCACCGCAAGTGGTCATATCCTGCTCAGCCGTCCCCTGCCTCACGCCGGGCGCAGAGGTGACGGTGACGGTTCATGCCGAGGTGCCCGTTCCGGTTCTCAGAAACACGGTTGAGATCTCGGCGGCATCGACGATGCCGGTCGATGAGTTGAGGAGGCAACGGGAATGAGCGCTGGGAATGCCGAGAAGAGCACGGGAATGAGCGCGAGGAATGCCGAGAAGAGCACGGGAATAAGCGCGAGGAATGCCGAGAACGGCAATATGTTGCTACTCGGGCTCGGGCTGTGGATGGTGCTTGTCGTCCTGTTAGGAGGACTGGTCTCGGTGTCCCTGTTGTACGTCGAAAGGAGAGAACTCCTGGCGCAGGCGGATGCAATGGCATTGGAGATAGC
>SUUB01000006.1:34185-53787 GCA_015062745.1 Actinomycetaceae bacterium | reverse complement strand
CTGGTCTCGGTGTCCCTGTTGTACGTCGAAAGGAGAGAACTCCTGGCGCAGGCGGATGCAATGGCATTGGAGATAGCCGACGATCTCTCCGATGCGGCCTACTACCAGGGAGGGCCTGACGCGGACTTAGGCCCGAGTTCACAAGAGGCATATGAAAAGGCTCTCCGTATCGTGCCGCAGGGGTACGAGGTTGCCCAACCCACGGGCATCGAGGAGGGGAATGTGGTGGTGACATTGTCGACGTCTCCCAGAATCGCTCTGGTGCCGGATGGGTTCGGAACCGGTACGGTACGCTTGAGCGCCACCAGCCGTGCTTATCTGCGGGAGCATGCAGCGCCTTAGACGAAGTGCGTGCGGTGTTTGAAGGGTGTGAGTGTGGACGGGTTCAGCGTTCCTCATAGCGGGCAACGCCTTGCGCGAAACGAGCCACGTTATTCTCCTCCGGGGCTCCCACGGTCATGGCGTCTGAAACTGTGCGTGGACTGAACAGCGCAACTGCCAAGCCATGCCTGGTTCAGGACGCCGATGCGGTAGAAGAGGGGGATAATGCGGTAGCCTTGCACCCGTGGCCACTGACTATTCAACCGAGATTGAGAATCTGCGCAGTATCTTCGACCAGATCTCCGCCGTCGAGAATCCGCAGGAGTTACGCAAGCGTGTTGCAGAGCTGACGGAACAGTCCGCCGACCCGGACCTGTGGAACGATCCGGAGAAGGGGCAGGCGGTGGCGTCCAAGTTGTCGCACGCCCGTTCCGAGCTGGAGAAGATCGAGAAAATGGGTCAGCGGCTGGATGATCTTGACGCGTTGCTGGAGATGGCGAACGAAGAGATGGCAGGAGATCCGCAGACAGCGGCGGAGCTGTTCGCCGATTTGGACTCCGAACTCGAGGCCGTCTCGGAATCGCTCTCCGAACTGCAAATCCGTACCCTCCTATCCGGCAAATACGACGAGCGCGACGCCGTCGTGACCATCCGGTCCGGAGCTGGGGGAGTAGATGCCGCGGATTTTGCGCAGACACTGCAACGCATGTACCTGCGGTGGGCGGAGCGGCGCGGGTACACCGCCAAAGTGCTCGACACCTCGTACGCCGAAGAGGCAGGCATCAAGTCCACAACATTCGAGGTCCATGCCCCCTACGCCTATGGGACGCTGTCGGTGGAAGCCGGAACGCATCGCCTTGTGCGGATCAGCCCGTTCGATAACCAGGGGCGTCGCCAGACGTCGTTTGCAGCGGTAGAGGTGATTCCCCTGATTGAAGGCACCGATCACATCGACGTGCCCGAGTCCGACATTCGTGTCGACGTGTTCCGCTCCTCCGGTCCGGGCGGACAGTCAGTTAACACCACTGACTCGGCGGTGCGGATCACGCATCTGCCTACGGGAATCGTTGTCTCCATGCAGGACGAGAAGTCGCAGATCCAGAACCGCGCCGCCGCAATGCGTGTTCTCCAGTCCCGATTGCTGCTTCTGAAACAGGAAGAAGAGGCCAAAGAGAAGAAAGAGCTCGCCGGCGACATTAAAGCCTCGTGGGGTGACCAGATGCGCTCGTATGTGCTGCAGCCGTATCAAATGGTCAAAGATCTGCGCACTGGGTTCGAGGCGGGCAATCCCGACGCTGTATTCGACGGCGATATTGACGGCTTCATTGATGCGGGTATTCGCTGGCGCGCAACCGGGGAGAAGGCCGACGCCGACGAGTAGCGCTCCGGATCAGCCACCTGCGTGTCTCCACGGATTTTGCGAACTATAACATTTTGTGACGGCGCGTCCCCGCCGGTCACGTCGCCATGCGCCGTATTCTCAGGGATGACTATGACCGCGGAATATGGCGAGAATCTATGATCACATTCGACAAGGTGACGAAGCTCTACCAGAAGGGTGCCAGGCCGGCGCTCGACTCGGTCAGCTTGGATGTGGAACGAGGAGAATTCGTGTTCCTCGTTGGCCCTTCAGGCTCCGGGAAGTCGACCATGCTGGCACTTATCCTGGCTGAGGAAAGGCCGACGTCCGGCCATGTGCAGGTTCTGGGCAAGGATCTTTCCACGGTGTCCCAGCGCCGCGTTCCCTTCATGCGCCGCGAGATCGGCACCGTTTTCCAGGACTTCCGGTTGTTACCGGACAAGAACGTGTACGAGAACGTTTCTCTCGCGCTTGAGGTGATCGGTGCTCCACGCCATCGCGTGAAGACCGAAGTCCCTGAAGTCCTTGAAATGGTGGGACTGGACGGAAAAGAAAAGCGTCGGATGTCAGAGCTGTCCGGTGGTGAGCGGCAGCGTGTTGTTATTGCGCGTGCGATGGTCAATCGGCCGCAGATCCTGCTGGCGGACGAGCCAACGGGGAATCTCGACTTCGAGACCGGGCTGTCGATTATGCGCCTGCTCGACCGGATCAATCGGACGGGAACAACCGTTGTGATGGCTACGCATGACCGCGGGATAGTGGACCAAATGCGCAAACGCGTCATTGAGCTTAAAGAAGGCATCGTGGTGCGCGACCAGGCGCGCGGTGTCTACGGGGGAGGGCAGAACTGATGCGTTTTCGTTTCGTTATCTCCCGCACCTTCAAGGGGTTGTTCTCGAATAGTGCGATGGCGCTTTCGGTTGCGCTTGTCACCTTTGTCTCCCTGCTCTTCGTCGGGGCGGCCGTACTGCTGCAAACGCAGATCGGCTCGATGAAAGATGACTGGTATGACAAGGTCGAGGTTTCCGCTTTTCTCTGCCCCGTCGATGCCATATCGGCCCAGTGCGCCTCCGGCGAAGCGTCGGAAGAACAAATCGCCGCTATCAGGGAGTACCTTGAGACGGACGAAATGCAGGAATACGTTGAGTCGTACGCTTTCGAAACGAAGGCTGAGGCTTACGAACGTTTCCAGGAACGTATGGAGGGCACGAGCTGGGCTCAGGTACTCACCGAGGAGCAAATGCAGGCTTCCTTCCGGATCAAGTTGAAGGATCCCACCGAATATGAAGTGGTGGCCGAGGCTTTATCGGGACGTTCCGGCGTGGATACGGTTGTGGACCAAAGAGCTCAGTTGGAACCGATTTTCAACGTTCTCAACAAACTGACGCTGGCAGCTGGAGCCTTGGCGGCGGTTATGATCCTCACGGCATTGCTTCTGATGCCGACGACGATTCGTCTATCGGCCATGTCGCGGCGTAACGAAACGGAGATCATGCGCTACGTTGGCGCATCGAATTTCTTCATTGAGCTGCCCTTCATCTTGGAAGGTGTGCTTTCAGCGTTGCTGGGAGCGGTTCTTGCCGTTGCGGGGCTTTACGTTGTGGTCGAGCAATTCATACAGAAGTGGTTTACCAACGAGTGGCTGCGACCGGTTTCGTCTGCTGATGTACTTCGGATTAGTCCGGCGCTTATCGTCGGTGCCGCGGTGGTGGCAGCCCTAGCCTCGTGGGTGACGTTACGCAGGTATGCCCGGGTGTAGGAGACGGGAGGTTCTGCCTAATGAAGAACTTGGTAATGAAGCGGATGCAGAGCCGGCGGGCGCGAAGGCTGTCGGGACTGCTGGCAGCCGGCGCGTTGTGTTTGAGTGGCATGGCGACGGCGGGGCCCGCTTTCGCAACCGATCGTGACGACCTTGTAGAGCAACAGGAACAACAGGCTGCCGAGATTGAAAGCCTGCAGTCGTCGCTCGAAGGGGTTGATTCCGATCTACAGGAGATCTACCTGAAGACCGAAGAGACCCGGGGGCAGGTGGCGACCGCCGAGACGGAACTCGCGATTGCTCAAAATGAGCTGGCCGCAGCGGAACGTGATCAACAGGCGGTTGCGGCACAGTTGGAGGCCGCGCAGGCGGAGCTGGAAAACATCGAGGCCGACATCGAACAGGGCGAGGATGATATCGAACAGGCACGCAGTAATCTGGCGGAACTGGGCCGCGCCCAGTATCGGGGGGAGTCTACGCCGTCGACAGTCGATATGATCGTCAACGCGAATTCGACGGAGGACTTCCTGGATTCATATGCCTCTTCCGAAGCTCTCAATCGCGCCGAGTCCAGTGCACTCACGCAGGCACAGCAGGCAGTTTCCCGTAACGAGACCCGTGCCGCTCGGCAGAGTGATGTCGAGGAGCAAATCAGTAATTTGAAGGATCAGGCCGACGCCCTCGTCGAGGAGAAGACCGAGAAGGAAGCGAACGCGCAGAACAAGAAGAACGAATTGGAGGAGCTGCAGGCCTCTTACGAGCAGCAGTCTGCGGAGCTTGAGTCTCGCAAGGCGGACTTCCAGGCGTCCTTGGATAAAACGCAGTCAGCCTACGACGACACGGCAGCGGCCATTGCTGCCATTGACGAGGAGAACGCCCGGAGGGCTGCGGCCGCCAACAACAGTGGCGGCGGGGGCGGCACGGTATCGACGGGATCTTCCTGGCTCATCCCCGTCGTCCCAACACCGCTGTACGTTACATCGCCGTTTGGCATGCGCTGGTACCCAATCACCGGTGGATATTGGATGCATAACGGCGTTGATCTGCGCTCGACGTGCGGATCACCGCAGTATGCGCCCGCCAACGGAACGGTTGCGCGCGTCATCCCGGCTGCGGGGAACTCGACGCATGGCAATCAGATATATATCAATCTGGGGACGGTGAACGGCCACTCGTGGGTCGTGGTGACCAACCATTTGTCGGCTTTTAATGTCTCCGTAGGGCAGACGGTGAAGCAGGGCGATATTATCGGCTACACCGGCCAGACCGGTGATGTGACGGGATGCCACGCACATATGGAGGTATGGCGAGACGGTTCGGTTATCGACCCGATGAGTCTTCCCGGATTTACGACCTATTGAGTCGGTGGTGCGCTCCGGCCGCGATCCAGGGTGACCCTAACGGTCGAGAGTCGACTGCGCAAATGCGACCAGCCTGCGGCGTCGACTCCATCGCGGCGTGGTGTTGGATGCGCTTGTAGGCGCCGCGAGCTTCTGCCAACGCTCGTCCCGGTGGTGGGGGAAGGTTGCGTCGACGGCGGAAAGGTGGCCAGATCCCCCTGACAGCCGCTAAGATGGGTGGCCGTTCAGTTGTACACAAGTCTCTTGGAGGAGGTCGCCATGGCGAAGAAAACCGACAAGCTTACTGCTGCGCAGAAAGCGAAAGCGGCCTCGGACGCTAAGCAGGTGATCGCTCGCAACAAGCGGGCGCGGCATGATTATCTCATCGAGGACACCTACGAGGCCGGTTTGGCATTGACAGGCACGGAGGTTAAGGCGCTGCGCATGGGCCGTGCTTCGCTGATTGATGCGTGGGTGGAGATCGACCGCGACGGCGAGGCATGGCTCCAAGGTGCGAATATTCCGGTGTATGCGATGGGAACGTGGACCAACCATGCTCCCACGCGCAAGCGGAAGCTGCTGTTGCATCGCGAAGAAATCCGTAAATTGGCGCAGAAGTCGGCTGCTAAGGGATACACGATCGTTCCACTTGAGCTGTACTTCCTGCGTGGGCGTGCCAAGGTCGAGATTGCTTTGGCGCAGGGCAAGCAGGAGTGGGATAAGCGCGAGACTCTGAAGCGCCGCGAGGCGGACCGTGAGGCAGAGCGCGCCATGGCGGCCGCCCGCCGTCGGGCGCGGCGGTGAGGAGCTTCCTCCGGCAGTAAGTGGTGCTTCTGGTAGCGGGCCGTGCCGCCCCGGGAATAGCTCCTAGCTGGCTGGTGTTGTAGACTATACGAGCGCTCCATTGTGAGTACGTCCCGGAGTCACCGGGTTGCCAACTGAATACGGGGATGATCGGTTTCGACGGTGATTGTTTGTCGAAGGGAAGCGGGTCGAGGATGCAGAGTCATCTCGTTAACGACTCTCTGCAAACCAATAGGTGCCAACTCTAAGCGCACCGATTTCGCCCTCGCCGCCTGAGCGAGCTCCGAAATCCGTCGGCCCGAGGGGGCTTCTTCCTCGGAGTCCGGCGTCGTCTTAGGAAGCCACTGCTGAGTCCGCATGTTGCGGGCGAACTCGGAACACTAACGTAACTAGGTTCGTCAGAAACACGTCTGCGTGAGTTCTGGAGCCGAAAACAACGACTAGCAGACTGCACCCGGAGAAGACTTGGGCATGCATTACCGGACGCGAGTTCAATTCTCGCCATCTCCACTGCACGGTAGCCGCCACTGAATGCCAGTGGCGGCTACCCGCGTTTACGGGCATGTGGTGAAAGACAGTAGATCGCGCGGATACCTTGTGCGCGCTGCGGATAATGTGATTCTTCAAGTGCCGGTACTCTTGTGCGCAAGTCTGCCTCTGTGCCCCGGCGTTAAATGCTGGGGGACGGGCCTCGCTTATGAAGTGGGGCCTCGCTTATGAAGTGGTGGATTCAGTTGGCTTGTGTGAAACCGATCGATGTGTAGAGCGCGATCGCTGCACTGTTTTCGCTTTCCACTCGTAGACCGATGATGCGGTCATATGGCACCCTCTCTAGTGCCGTCGACAAGAGCGTTCGTCCGATACCCTCACCTCGGTGATCTGGATGCACAAACAGGTCGATGACGAATATCTGCTCGGCGACGTCATCCCATGGGGGGAGAATCGACCACCATAATACAACCGACGATCTCGTTGTCATGCTCGTAGACGAGGTTTTGATCTGGCAGGAAGATTCCATACTCGCCGTTGAGTGCCGCTGAAATATCGGCGATTGCTTCCATTTCGTCTTCTACGGTCCCCGGCGGATAACTCTCGAAGTAAAGTCTGCCAACCGCAGTGACATCTTGCTCGGTCAGGCTTCTGACCTCCTGCGGAATAGCACCTTGCGAGACATACTCACGGCGGGGAAGTGTCATCGTCAGTTGCATGTGGACGGCTTCTTTCAGGGTCTAAGTGTCTCCTTGAGTCATTGGCCAATGCTACCGGCCGGCACCGATGCGAATATCGAGAACTAGGCCAGCAAGCCGCCAACACGCATATGTGATGTGCCACTAGCAGAAGTGGGCGAGAGAGCCGACCGGGGTCTTTGCGGGAACTCCCTCTGCGGGCGGCAGGATGCAGCGGGCGTTGTGAGGCTACGCAGCCGTGTCCGGCCACAGTCTGCCATCACCGCTCCCCGTCGGCGGCGTCGTCGGAAAGCCGCAACGAGATCAGAAGGCATGTCACTCCTGCCACGGCCGCAATGGCGCTGGCGCGGTAGAAGTGGGGGCCGTCCTTCGAGGCGATGGAGAACACGAGGAGCACGATTGCGGATGTGATCACTCCTCGTGCGAATCTCCTAAGGAAGGTCTTCCGAGTCATTGTCAGTACTACTTACTGCAGGGTATGTTTAGCATTTTGTATCGTACCGGTATAACGGTGGAGTGGCATACGTAACGTTCGCACATTGCCCGGCATTCAGCCCGTGTCAACGGGATCGGCGATCAGGGATTTAACGGACGAGCTCTCACCAGCCTCGATAACCCGGCCCAGCTTTCCAACAGATGGGCCGCCGCAGCCGTGACGTATCACCAACTGACGTCACTACTACGGGCCGACGACGACGCCGGTAGCTTGTGGGAGCCTGTACGGCTTGAGAACTCGGAAGAGGGCGCGGTCTACCGCGCGGGTTCCTGGTGCGCCGGTCATCTTCGCTGCCTCGTGGGCGGGCGCTTTCCACGACGCGGGAACCTCACGTTCGGGAAGATGGTCGTCACCGTCACTTTGGGGAGCAGCCCATCATGCGGGGATCTTGGGGATGAGCCTTGTGCCGAGCCGCCGTCGCCCACGGAGAAGCCCATCGTGCGGGGATCTTGGTGCCTGGCATACGGTGCGTCCGAAGGGATACTGTGCGAAGCTCCCAAACGCTGGATAATGAGACGTAAACGAACAAAGGACCCAGATAGATGGCTCGTCGACCGGTTTTCATACCTACGGACGATGCTCCCTACGTTGTGGAGCACGCAGTCGAATTCCAGTATTACCCGGGCTTTTCGCTCCAACAGAAACAACGTTCAATCGCCAGTCTCCATGACTCGTTTCTCGCCGACTGGCCGGGCAGGAAGACTCTTGAGGTTTCTTCTAAGAGCACCGTGGGCCTCGGCATCCGACTGAGCGCCTTCAATCTCATGATCCACGCCTCCGACGATGCGGAATGCTCGGTTGAGGCGGCATTTCAAGCCGCAAAGAAGTTTGAGAATGGCGGTCCTTACGCGGATCTGATGCAAACCTCCAGCAGGCAAGCGAAACGGGATCCGAGGTTGCAACAAAGCGGACGCCTGATCGGTTTCGAGTTCTTTGGGAAGCGTTTTCCATTTGAACCGAAGACCTATTTCTACGACTGGCTCTACGCGTCAGCGCTCTGCCGAGATAAGGAGCTTCTTAAGCAGGTCACAGAGTACAGCGCCTTTACCGATATCGAGTTCAATCCGAAGCGATCGATTAACTGCCAAGCCAGATCGGTGGCAAAGGTGGTTGGGCTGTGGCAGGCGGATGAATTGACCGCTGCACTGGAGAGCCCTGAGTCGTTTTGGGAGATCGGATTTGGAGGCGCTTCGACACTAGGACCACCTCAGCGATGAGTACTACAACCGGTCACGCGCGCCGCCAACACGCATATGTGATATGCGCCAATAGCAAAAGTGTGCGAGAGGGCCCGGTGGCATCTTTGATGGCGCTCCGGCTGCGGGCCGCGCGGTGAAGAAGTCGCGAGATCCGCGTAATTTCAAGGAAAAGTGGGCTTTGTTTCCGGTGTTGTTTGCGGAGGAAAACGCGGCATGGAGCGGCTTTCCCGCCGGTCGGATTTGAGTTGCGTGGTACGCCACGCGGCGCGGAATGCGACTTTTCGGCGGATTTCCGATACATTCTTCCCTAGTGGTCCACAAACCCGGGCCCGTTTTCCGAGACAAACGAGAGGTATGTGAATGTCCCTCAATCGCACTGAACTTATTGCCAAGATTGCTGAGAAGTCCGGCCTGACCAAGTCAGACGCCGACAAGGCCCTTGGTGCGCTGCAGGAAGTCCTGGTTGAGTCCCTTTCCAACGGCGATGCCGTGAAGATCACCGGTCTGCTTGCCGTCGAGCGCACGGAGCGCGCAGCCCGCAAGGGCCGCAACCCGCGCACCGGCGAAGAGATTCAGATCCCGGCTGGTTACGGTGTTAAGCTCACCGCCGGTTCGGCCCTGAAGAAGGCTGTCGCCAAGTGAGGCAGTTTGGCTAACGTTTAGCGAGAAGAGGGGTCCGGCGTCATCGCGCCGGGCCCCTTCGCGTTTCGGACCGTGTACGCTGCTTGCCGTGGCCATGCCGACCTGCCATGATCGAGTTGTTTGCCACAGCTTTGCGGTCGACCGCGGCGCTCGATGTGATAAATCGGCTCCATCGCAGCAGTCATGCGCGTGTGGAGCCCTGCTGCACCCCGCCGCCACGCCCCGCCACACCCCTGTGCGATGTTGGTGCCGTCTTTTACACTAGAAGCATGAGCACTTCATCTCCTGAACCCCCAAGCGCCCCGGGCGCTCCGGGTGGTCCCGAAACCGAGTCGTCGGCCAGTCTCGATGTCCTCGAAAGGACTGAGGAGCAACGCTCCCCGGGAGATGAGGAACGCTACGCTCACTACGTGCGCAAAGAGCGCATCACCGAGTCCGCCGTTCTCGGGCAGCCCGTTGTTGCCCTGTGCGGCAAGATCTGGACTCCCACCCGTAATCCAGACCGTTTTCCCGTCTGCCCAACCTGCAAGGCAATTTATGAGCAGATTGGTGGCGGGAAGGGAGAATGGCCCTTCGGTCCTAACGTTCCGGGAAGCAATTCGTGACCGCGGGCGCCACGCGCCCGTCTTCTCGTCTGCAGCCTCGCTCCGCGTCGGTTTATGCCGCTGAGAGCCTATCCCCGTCGTTCCCGCAGCGGGCGGCTTGGGGGACGGCGGCGTCGCTGCGCGCCTGGCAGGCGGAAGCATTGTCGCGCTACCTCACCGAAGACCCGGAGGATTTCCTCGCCGTCGCCACACCCGGAGCGGGTAAAACAACCTTTGCCCTGCGGGTAGCCACGGAACAACTGGCACGGGGAACCGTGCGCAAAGTGACCGTTGTCTGCCCCACCGAGCATCTGAAAACCCAGTGGGCACAGGCAGCTGCTCGGGTGGGACTTCACCTCGATCCTGACTTCACCAACGCGCAGCGTGAGGAAGGCGAGTTCTTCAACGGTGTGTGCGTCACCTACGCCCAGGTGGCGGCCAATCCCGAACTCCACCGCTCCCGCACTCGCCGTCGTCCCACACTGGTGATTCTGGACGAAATCCACCACGGCGGGGATGCTCTGAGTTGGGGCGACGGCATACGAACGGCGTTTGCCTCCGCCCAGCGGCGGCTCGCGCTGACCGGGACGCCCTTCCGGTCCGACACCGCACCGATTCCCTTTGTTAACTACTTGCCCGGAAACGATGGTGTACCCAGGTCTCACGCTGACTACACCTACGGTTATACGGAGGCGTTGCGCGACGGCGTCGTGCGCCCGGTGATGTTTCTAAGCTACTCCGGGCATATGCGGTGGCAGACCCGGCAGGGCGACGTCGTCGAGGCGACGTTGGGAGAACCACTGACAAAAGACATGACGGCCCAGGCATGGAGGACCGCGCTCAACCCGGACGGTGAGTGGATTCCCGCTGTTCTAGCCGCCGCCGATGAGCGGTTGACCGCCATTCGGCGCACGATCCCCGATGCCGGCGGGCTGGTCATCGCTTCGGATCATAAGGCGGCGCGCGCCTATGCCACGCAGTTGGCGGCCATGACTGGTACCCAACCAGCAGTTGTGCTGTCTGACGATTCGGGTGCCTCGCGGCGTATCGAAGAGTTTTCCGAGAGCACCGAGCGATGGATGGTGGCCGTGCGGATGGTCTCCGAGGGTGTCGATGTGCCGCGCCTGGCTGTGGGCGTGTACGCCACCTCGACGGCGACGCCGCTGTTCTTTGCACAGGCTGTTGGTCGTTTTGTGCGGGCACGACGGCGCGGCGAGACGGCTACCGTCTTCCTTCCGTCCGTGTTGCAGTTGCTGGAGTTAGCCGGCCAACTCGAGAAAGAACGTGACCACGCCCTCGGCCACAAAGCGCCAGAGGGACCCGGCATGTGGGATGACGAACTCCTGGCTCAGGCCAATCGAGAGGAACGCGCGAGTGAGGAACTGGCGCTGCCCGGCTTCGAGGCGCTGGAATCCGAGGCATCGTTTGACCGTGCGCTCTTCGATGGTGGCGAATTCGGGCTGGGAGCCGAGGTCGGTTCGGACGAGGAGGCTGACTTCTTGGGAATTCCCGGGCTTCTTGAGCCGGAACAAGTGACGACTCTGCTACGCCAGCATCAGGCAGAGCAGTCAAAACGGCACAAGCGGGAGGAACCGAAGGCTGCGGCGCCGCGCGATGAGCTGCAGCGGCGCCGCGCGGCGCGCAAAGAACTCAAGGCTCTCGTCGCCACGTGGGCGCGGCGCACCGGAAAGCCCCACGCCCTCATACACGCCGAGTTGCGGCAGCGCTGCGGCGGCCCCGAAGTGGCACGGGCCTCCGCCGAGCAGATTGAGGCGCGTATTGAGCAGCTGCGTCGATGGTTCGTCGGCCGGAAGTAGGGCAGATACACGCGAATGCAGTGATCGTGACGAATGGAGTGCACACCGCCGGCGCGGCCAGCCTTCCGCCTAGTCGAGCCTCCGCCCAGTCGACCGCTCCACCTAGTCGAGTCCGTTGAAAATATCGACCATCTTGCTGGGGACGGCGGGCTCGCCGGGGGACAGCCGCCAACCATCGTAGGGCAGCTCTGCGCGCGAGGCGGTATGCCGGGCGGCTGCATCCTGGATCGCCTGCACCCCCAAGTACGCCTCGTCGATCACGCCACCGCTGATCAGGCGTTTCTGGAGCGGACGCGCACCGGCGCGCTGCAGGTAGGCGAGCCCTTCCTCCCATCCCTCCACGGAGACGATGAGCTCCTGCGCGGCATGGCCTTTCGCGTCCAATACCCGCCCGGCTACCTTGAATCCGCCGATGCTGGCCTTGTTCTCGGATGCCTTCGCCACTTCGCTCATCTTTCCCTCGGAGTCTTCGCGGGCGACGAGCTTGTACACCATCTCGGCGGTCGGATGCCCCGACCCGGTCACTAGTTTGGTACCCACACCATAGGAGTCCACCGGGGCGGCATTGAGCGCGGCGAGGGAGTATTCATCCAGATCCGAGGTAACCGTGATCTTCGTCGTCGTCGCGCCGAGTTCGTCGAGCTGCTTACGCACGGTGAAGGCTTGCGCAACCAGATCTCCGGAGTCGATTCGGATCGCGCCGAGTTCACCACCCGCTGCGCGTGCGGCGGCGACGGCGCGCTCCACTCCGGTGGGAATATCGTAGGTATCCACCAGAAGTGTTGTATCGGTGCCCATGGTGGCGATTTGGGCTGCGAAGGCATCCTCCTCCGAGTCATGGACAAGCGTGAAGGAATGCGCGGCGGTTCCCGCCACCTGCAAACCGTAACGTCGCCCTGCCTCCAAGTCGGAAGTGCCGACGAATCCGGCGATTACGGCCGCACGCGCCGCATGGATGGCGGCGGTCTCATGAGTACGACGTGCGCCGAACTCCAAACATGGGCGTCCGTGCGCGGCAGTCGTCATACGGGAAGCCGCCGTGGCCACCGCCGAGTCATGATTGAGGATGGACAGGATGACGGTTTCAAGCAGACATGCTTCGGCAAAGGTCCCTGTGACCGTCAAGATCGGAGAATGGGGGAAGTAGCATTCGCCTTCGGGGTAGCCGTAGACATCGCCGGTGAAGCGGTAGTCGGCCAGCCAAGCAAGAGTGCGTTCGGAGACTATGCCGGTGGATGCCAGGTAGTCGAGCTCCGCGGCGGAGAAATGAAAGTCGCGTATTGCTTCGAGAACACGGCCGGTTCCGGCGACGATGCCGTAGCGGCGTTGGCCTGGCAGGCGGCGTGCGAAGACCTCGAAGACGCTGGCACGATCGGCCGTGCCGGAGGCGATAGCCGAGTCCACCATCGTGAGTTCATACATGTCTGTGAGCAGCGCGGTGCTCGCGTCTTGCGTCGTCATATATGACACTTTACTAGCAAGAGGGTGCCAAGGAACCTTCCAAGAAGCGGAAATACGCCGATTATCGGCGGGTAACCGTACGAGTAGACTGGCGGTGTGAGCAACATAGTGTTCCCGAACGCCGCTGGCACGCTTGCGGATCGCGCCGAACCGGCCCACCAGGCAGAAGAGACTGGGCAGACCGAGCGGCAAGGAGAATCGCTGCCCGGTCGCTGGCGCACCGTTGTCCACGATGACCCGATCAATCTCATGAGTTACGTGGAATGGGTATTCAGCCAGTACTTCGGCATGGATGCGCGTACGGCCAATCGTGTCATGATGCGGGTTCATACACAGGGCCGGGCAACAGTATCTCGAGGGCAGCGCGAACAAATGGAACTCGATGCCCAGGCCATGCACACATACGGGTTGTGGGCAACCATCGAGGAAGAAGAGTGAAGCGGCGAGCGACAGGCGGAGGCGAGCAATAGTGTGGGCATTCTCGGCAGTTCATCTCGGATATGCGGCACGCGCCGATGCCACCGAACGGCACCTCTTGACTTCGCTCGCCTCGGACGTGGCGCTGCTGCTCGGCTACTCTGTCGCCGACATTCTGGCGCAGCGTGACGAGGCCTCCGACGGTGATTCGCAGGATCCTCTGGCCGACTATGAACTCGAACTGGCGGAGCTGGACGAGCGTGCCGAGGATGTCGCGCGGGGTGAGGAGACGCGCATGCCGCAGCTCCCCATGGACGAGGCATTGCTGCGTCTGCTTCCGGACATGTCAGAAAACCCGGAACTAGCGAGTGAGTTGCGCAACATGACGCAAGACTCCGTGCGTGCCGCCAAGGCTGAGAATCTCGCCACGTTTTACGCCGCACTGGAGACAACAAACGATCAGATCTGGGTTCCCGACGACGACGTCGGAGCATGGCTGGCAGCGCTTAATGACCTGCGGCTCACACTGGCGGCCAGGCTTGAAATCCTTGATGATAACGCTGCAGAGCGGGTGTATCGCAACGCTTTCGAGTTGACCGGCACCGATGCCCGGGAAGCACAACGCAGCGTGGAAACCGCGGAGGACATGTTGGCCGTTGTGTACGCAACGTTGACCTGGTGGCAGGAGTCACTCCTGCAGGCTGTCCGGATTAAAGGGATGCGCGGCTAAAGTCTTGAGGTATGGATCAACGGCCGATCGGCATCTTCGACTCAGGGGCAGGCGGGCTCACGGTAGCTCGTGCCATCATTGATCAACTGCCCTGGGAATCGATCACGTACATAGGCGACACTGCCCATTCGCCGTACGGTCCACGCCCTATCGCCGATATTCGCCGGTACGCCATTGATGTGATGGACCAATTGGTTGACTCCGGTGTCAAGATGCTTGTTATTGCCTGTAATTCGGCGTCGGCGGCCGCATTGCACGATGCACGGGAACGCTACGAAGCGCGGTTGGATATTCCGGTGGTTGAAGTTATCCATCCCGCAGTGCGGCGGGCGGCACGCGCGACAAGTTCGGGCAGGGTGGGGGTCATCGGTACCCGGGCCACAATCGAATCGGGGGCCTACCAGGATGCCTTCGCGGCAGCACCAGACCTGACATTGGTGACGCAGGCGTGCCCACGTTTTGTTGAATTGGCCGAAGCGGGGATTACGGCAGGTCCCGAGGTGCAGGAGGTTGCGGAAGAGTATCTGGCGCCCATGCGGCATGCCGATATCGATACGCTGGTGCTGGGGTGCACGCATTACCCGCTGCTCGCCGGGGCGATTGGTTACACGATGGGGGAGGACGTCACCCTGGTGTCCTCCTCCGACGAGACCGCACGGGACGTATATCGCGAACTTACTCAACGCGCAATCCTCGCCAATGGGGATGGTCCGCGCCGCAACTTCTACGCCACGGGGGATCCGGAGTCCTTCGGCCATTTGGCGCGTCGTTTCTTGGGACCCGAGGTTGGGTTCGTTCATTCCACGAAGGAGATGCCACGGTGAGGTTGACAGTAATTGGCTGTTCCGGGTCGATGTCAGGAAGGCAGTCGGCCGCTTCCTCGTATCTTGTCCAAGCGGATGGGCACAATGACGACGGCGAATTTCGCACCTACTCCTTCGTGATGGATTTTGGTCCCGGAGCGATGGGACAGTTGTTGAACTATACCGATCCCGCAGAGCTGAACGCAATGTTCCTCTCGCATCTGCACACGGATCACTGCGCCGATATCGTCGGAATGCAGGTATACAGGCGGTGGCTACCCGCCGGACCGCTGTCGCGCCTCGACGTGTACTGCCCCGGTGACGGCCTGTCGCGCACCCGCCAGATTGGCGGTGATCCCATCGAGGAGACATACGCGGGTGAATTCTCTTTCACAGAACTGCGCGCGGGGATGCGAGTTGAGGTGGGACCAATGGTGGTGGAGGCATTCGAAGCCTGGCATACGGTTCCCGCCCTCGGCCTGCGTATTACCGGCCCATCCGACGATGAACCGGGCCGTGATGTCGTATTCGGATTCACGGGAGACACCGACTATTGCGAGTCGGAGGTTGAGATGGCTCGCGGGGTCGATCTATTACTGGCGGAGTCCGCTTTTGAGGATGGCCGAGACTCCGTGCGGGGCGTACACATGACGGGTGAACGTGCGGGGCGTCTTGCGGCGCAGGCACAGGCCGGCCGCCTTTTGCTGACGCACCTCCAGCCGTGGACAAGCCCGGAGAAGGTACGGCGGGCAGCCGAGGACGTGTATCACGGACCAGTGCGTTGCGTGGAGCCCGGTGATATCTACCGGTTGTGAAGCGGCTCTACCGCAGCGCGGTTCACGCGGTCGAGTGGAGCCCGGTGATGTCTACCGCTTGTGAGGCGGTGGGGCGTGGATGGCCGGGATCCTATGCCCGGCGCTGGTAGGCTCGGAATATGAGCACTTGGTCGCGCGCGGATGAACGCGCAGTCGATGAACTTCGTCCCGTTACCATTCACCGTCGGTGGCTTGACCAGGGTGAAGGCAGTGTCTTGATTTCTTTCGGGCGTACCACCGTTTTATGCGTCGCCTCTTTCTCGGAAGGTGTGCCGCGCTGGCGGCGCGATTCCGGGCTTGGTTGGGTGACAAGCGAATACGCGATGCTGCCCCGGGCTACGAATGAGCGTTCCCAGCGAGAGTCGGTACGAGGAAAGGTGGGGGGCCGTACCCAGGAGATTTCTCGCCTCGTCGGTCGCTCGCTGCGGGCCGCCGTCGATATGACGGCGTTGGGGGAGAACACGATTACGATTGATTGCGATGTCCTGCAGGCCGATGGAGGCACACGAACGGCAGCGGTGACCGGTGGATTCGTTGCCCTGGCGGATGCCCTGAATTGGGCCGTGGGTAAGGGAATAGTCAAGCCGCGTGTGAACCGACCGGTGTTGGCCGATACCGTGTCGGCGATATCGGTAGGAATTGTGGATGGGCATCCGGTGCTTGATCTTCCCTATGAAGAGGATTCCCGTGCGGACACCGATATGAATGTGGTGGCCATGGGATCGGGAAAGCTTGTTGAGGTGCAGGGAACCGCCGAGCATAATCCGTTCTCCCGCGAGGAGTTGGATGCTCTTCTGGATTTGGCGGAGCGCGGAAATAGTGCCCTGGCACAGCAGCAGCGTAAGGCGCTGTTCGACGACGATCCTATCGATCCGCGCATTATCGGCGATGGCTCCACGGTGAGGTGATAGGAGATGACGGATACCCCGGTGCTGGTGCTCGCGACTCGTAATGAGCATAAAGTCCGCGAGTTACGAGCCATCCTTGCGCCCCTCCTGCCCGGTGTGGACCCGCAGCGCATTGTCGGGGCGTCGTCGTTCAACTTGCCCGACCCGGTGGAGGACGAGGTCACATTCGCGGGCAACGCCTTGATCAAGGCGCGCCAGATCGTTCGGAACACCGGGATCCTTGCCGTCGCCGATGATTCCGGTCTTTGCGTCGATGTCCTCGGTGGCGCTCCCGGTGTGTTCTCTGCTCGGTGGAGTGGACGGCACGGCGATGACCAAGCGAATCTACAACTGCTCCTCGACCAGCTGGCAGGGGTGCGAGAACAACATCGCGGTGCACGCTTTCACTGTGCGGCCGTGATGGTCACGCCCGAGGGGCGCGAAGTGGTGTGTGAGGCGGAAATGACCGGGACATTGCTACACGCGCCCCGCGGAGACAATGGGTTCGGATATGATCCGATTTTCCAACCCACCGGCATGACGTGTTCCAACGCGGAGCTGAGCGCCGAGCAGAAGGATGCAATATCGCACCGTGGTAAGGCGTTCCGCGAACTCGCACCGCTATTAAGCGCCGAGATATCCCAACGCTTGGCGCAATAGTGATGCATGAGCTTCGGTGAGCTCATTCTGCAACTCCGGGGTGCGGGTCTCTCCGGGAGTGAACCAGGTGAATTCGAGGGAGTCGGTTCCGGGGTTGCAATCGCCGTGCATTGGAATGATGTAGGCGAGCGAAACGGCATGCTGTCGTTCGTCGTACCAGCCCGCACCGGGAGTGGGGAAGTACTCTCCGACGGTAAACGGCGTGATAGACGGAGGAAGCTGCGGAAGGGCCATCGGCCCCAGGTCCTTCTCGATATGCCGCGCCAGCGCATCGCGAATACTCTCGTGATAGAGCACGCGCCCGGATGGGAAGGTCCGCATGATTGAATCGGCATTGACGCACAGGAGCATCCCGACTGCTTCCAGCCGGCCGAGGTCGTCGAGGCGTACAGGAACGATGTCGACATACACCATCGGGACCTTACGCCGGACGAATTCTAAGTCTTCCGGGGATAGCCACGGTCCCATATCTGCCGAATCGATCTCGCTCATGCCACTAGTGTGCCAGCACATGAGGCGGGTGCGGTGCCGAGTGGGTCGCATTTCTTCGCGGGTGAACGCCTCGGCGGACATGTTCCGGAACATGTGGCGTGGCCGGGATGCCTGTGAACGCGCAGATGACCTCCGATGTAGGCCGCGTACGCGGCCTCGTACAGAGAAGGCATCGCGAGCGGCGTTCGCGTTCGGCCCAGAATATGGCGTCGCGGTGGAGAACACGGCGAGCGGTTGAGACACGGCAGGGAATTACACATATCACGGGGCAGCGTTTAGGAAAGCCGACGTCGAAGCGGGTAGACTAGCCGAGCCAGCGCGAGTGGCGGAATTGGCAGACGCGTCAGATTTAGGTTCTGGTGCCTTCGGGTGTATGGGTTCGAGTCCCATCTCGCGCACTAGCATTGCTGCGACGCCATACCCCTGCACCTGCCGCAGCGCGTAGAATGAACTTTGTAACAACAGGTTAATCCTCCCGGGCCGATGCAACCGCTCAGAGTGCGACCGATGAGGAGTTCTCTGGCTGCCGATGTTGCCGGGCTGCGCGGATTCCTGGTTATTGAGGTCCTGCAATGGGTGCGGGCGTGGATGGTGGTCAGGTGACAGACGGGAAGAACCAGCGGTTGATGCCATTCGGTGTCAACCTGCCTGCCAAATCGAGTTTGAACTACCACACGGGTGGTTGGCGTACCGAACGGCCCATCTACCTGACAAGCGGTGCTCCCTGCAACGCGGCCTGCCCCGCGCGGGAACTGCCACGTGAATGGATGCGTCCGATTCAGGACGGGATCACCGATGAGAACGTGTTCCAGGCCTGGTCTTCCATTCTGGAAGTGAATCCCTTGCCCGCCGTCGTAGGACGGGTTTGTTACCATCCGTGCCAAACGGCGTGTTACCGCGACCGTCTCGACGGCGAGGTCGGTATCGCTTCCTTGGAGCAGTTCGTGGGTGACTATGCCCTGGAACGCGGGTGGGCTCTGCCAACACCACGGCACGAGCTTGATCGGCGCATTCTTGTTATCGGCTCCGGGCCGCTCGGTCTTTCTGCCGGGTATCAGCTACGACGCCGCGGATTCCGCATCGAGATCCGCGAAGCGCAGCGTGTACTGGGCGGGATGATGCGCTATGGCATCCCGCCCAATAGATTGGATCATGAAGTGTTGGCTGCTGAAATCGCGGCGCTGGAAGGCATGGGCATCGAGATGCACACCAAAGCGGGTGTGCGACGCATTGATGAAGAAGTGCCTAAGTATGACGCGGTGATCTTCGCCGGTGGTGGCGGGAAATGCGTGGCCGTCGTCCCGGAGAAGGTGCTATGGAATCAACCGGCGCATACCGAACGACACAAGACCCGTACCGTTACCGCGGCAATCGGGCGCGGTATGCTCACCGCGCGTGCCGTAATCCAGCATTTCGCCCAGCTTGACGGCTGGCAGGATACGATTGCGCAGCTGGGGGAGGAACGTACCGGGGAGGCCCCCGGATCCGGCGCCGGCGTCGTTCCCTTTGCGGACCTGGAACCCTGGTATTACCCGGCAGTACGCAGTGTCGCGCGGCCAATCGTGCGTAATAAGGATCTTATCGGCGTGGTGCCGGATCGCATTATGCCGAAGCTGACGGAGCAGGAGGCCCTGATAGAGGCGCGCCGCTGTCTGTCATGTGGCAGTTGTTTGCGGTGCGACACCTGTTATGGGGTGTGTCCGGAGAATGCGATCGAGAAGGTGTGGAGCGCCGACACCGACTATCGGATTGACCTCGACTTCTGCAAGGGATGCGGACTGTGCGTGGAGGAGTGTCCGGCGGGTGCGATGCGAATGGTTCCCGAGGC
>SUUB01000006.1:25722-34085 GCA_015062745.1 Actinomycetaceae bacterium | reverse complement strand
GGGGCGGGGCACGCTACAGAACTCTCCGACGCCGAGGATTGCAAAAACTATGGTGTGAGCCACGCTTCTGAACTAGAGTTATCGGCATGGGAGCCGGGTTTTCGCCCGGTAAACCATGGCTTATAGGACTATAGTCCCCGGGCGTGTGGTACGGGTTACATAGACTTTGTACTACCGAGTGAGTTCATTAGCGATAGTGGACGAGCTCAGGCGTCACAACAGATGTGCAAGAGCATCGAAGGAGATGTGGATGATCACTGAAAAGCCGAAGAACGAGGAGGAGTTTCAGCAGTACCTCATGGAGATCCGTGAGCTTGCTGAGGGTCCTTTCGACGAGATGCAGAAGGAGATCGAGGTAACCAACAAGTTCCCCGAAGAGTTCTATGAGCTCGCGAAGGAACACAACCTCTATCGCTTCTACATGCCCGAGCAGTACGGCGGCTGGGGCTTCACGACGACGCAGATCATGAAGGTCCAGGAGGAGTTCTCCCGTGGACCCGGTGGTATGCGTATGCATTTGCACCATGCCGCCGGTCTGAACTGGCGTATCATGGACGACTTCGCGCAGCCGGAGCTCAAGGAGTGGGCGATGCCCCGCTTCGCTGACAAGACCCTCTTCGTCAACTTCGCCTTGACGGAGCAGGAGGCCGGCTCGGGTGCCGATATCAAGACGACTGCCGTGCGCGATGGCGATGAGTGGGTTATTAACGGTGAGAAGACCCTCATCTCCCACACCGATTGCTCGGACGGCACGTATTTGATTACGCTGACCGATCCAGACGCCGAGGACAAGAACCGCCGTCTCACGGCATTCTTCGTGCCGACGGATACCCCCGGCTACGAGATCGTCGACATGCCGCATATGATGGGCTGCCGCGGTGCCGGTCACGGTTATCTGCACTTCAAGGACTGCCGCGTCCCGGACAAGTACCGCCTGGGTGAGGTCGGCGAAGGTCTGCACGTCGCGATGTACTCCCTCGGACTGTCTCGTCTGCATATCGCCGATTCCAACCTTGGAATGGCGCAGCGCATGCTCGAGCTGCAGATCAAGCGGGCAAAGGATCGCGTGACCTTCGGAAAGCCCCTCGCCAAGCGTCAGGCCATTCAGACCTACATCGCCGAGTCGGGCAAGTGGGTGTACATGGTCCGCTCCATGGTTCACGAGGCGGCCTCGCGTTACGATCGCGGTGAGGATCCGATGACGCAGGCGTCCCTGGCGAAGCTCGCTTCGATCGACATGGTCAAGATCGTCTCGGACAACATGCTCGAGATCTTCGGAGGTATCGGGTACTTCGAGGATTGCGAGTACGGCCCGGTTGAGCGGCTCTACCGTGATTGCCGCGCAATGTGGCTGGAGGAAGGCCCGCCGACCGTTCAGCGTACGACGGCCGCTCGCGGCCTGATCGCCTCCGGCGGCGATCTTTGGAATTCCTGATTCTCTGGATTTCCGCCCTGGGCGCGGCGGCTCTGTGGGTCGCCGCGCCCCTCATGGGTGGCTCCGTAGGTGTGGCCACCCCGTATACAGGCAGCTGCGCCACGAGCGAGCGACGCCGACATCAGCCCAAAACATACGAATTGTGAGGACCTTATGAACCCGCTGCAGGGAATCAAAGTAGTGGATATGACCGCCTTTCTCGCAGCGCCAACGGTGGCGCGCATCCTTGGCGAGTGGGGCGCGGACGTGATCAAAGTTGAGGCGCCGAAGGGAGATCCGGGCCGCACGCAAGGCGCGGTTTTCGGAACGCCCTACACCGATGATGAGAACCTCGGCTTCGACATGTCGAATATGAACAAACGCTTCATGACAATCGATCTGCGGCAGGAGGAGGGGCACGAGGTCATGGATCGGCTCCTTGCCGATGCTGACGTGTTCCTGACGTCAACACGCGTCAAGTCCTTGAAGAAGCTTGGCTACGATTTCGAGACACTGCATGAGAAGTTCCCTCGCCTGGTCATGGCACAGGTGCTCGGCTTCGGTAAGAACGGCCCGCTCAAGGACGCTGCAGGTTTCGATATGACGGCCTGTATGTCACGCGGTGGCGTGTTGGGAACCCAGGTCAACCGTGGTGATCATCCGATGATTCCGGCCAACGGCTACGGTGACTTCCAGGTTTCCTTCGTGCTAGCTGCCGGAATCCTCGCCGCGCTGGTTGGACGGGAGAAGACAGGAGAGGGAGACTACGTCACCACCTCGCTGTTCCACTCCGGCGTCTTCATGATCAACACCGCCATGATCTCGGCACAGTACGGCAACGAGTATCCGAAGGACCGGCGCGAGGTCATCAATCCGTTCAACAACACGTACACCGCGGGCGACGGCAAGATCATTACGCTGTGTGCACCGGAGTATGACCGCGACTGGGATAAGGTCGTCACTCTGCTGGGCCGCGAGGATCTCGTGGGGAATGAACGCTACAACGTGTGCGACGATATCAACGCCAATGGACTCAACGGCGAAGTCGTTGACATCATCGACGAGGCCATCGCAAAGAAACCGCGGTCCTACTGGCTGGATCTGTTCCTGGAGAACGATGTGCCGGCGGAAGCGTGCCAGTTGCCGAACGACATTTACGAGGATGAGCAGGGCTGGGCGAACGATGTTCTGCGGAAGGTACGCTGCGATTCCGGCAACGAGCGCATGATTCCGACGAATCCGGTGCGTTTCGATTCGCAGGGTGACCCAGAGTTGAAGCTGACGCGCGCCCAAGGATCCGACACGGTTGAAATCTTGGGTGAACTCGGATACTCGCCCGAGGATATCGACCGTCTGCTGGCCTCCGGTGCCGCACAGGGCACATTCGCCCGCAACTGATCTACCGGGGTGTGGGCGGCGCGTGCCGCGCGCCGCCCACCGTAAAGAAGGCTGCTATGAGTAGTGCACACCTGGCGGTGGGAGTTGGGGAAGTGCTTCCCGAACTCAGCCACCCAGCCATTGCGGATTATTGGGACGAGGCAGTAGCGGCTGTTCCCGGCCAACTTGCCGTTGCGGATGCTTGCGGTCCCGGCTTTCAGATGACGTACCGTCAAGTGGATGACGCGGCTAGGCGGTTGGCAACGGTTCTGCTGTCCCATGGGATGCGCCGCGGTGACGTTCTGGCAATTCAAATGCCGAACTGTTGCGAGTTCTTTATCTGCGCCATGGCCGCATTCAAAATCGGTGTGACCGTCACTCCCGTGTTGCCGAACTACGGGTGTTCGGAGCTGAGCTACATCCTTGAGAAGACTCAGGCGGCCATCTACATCACGGCATCGGAGATTCGCGATAGGCCCTACAATTCCCTCATCGAACGCGCCTGCCAACGTGAGACGCTGCGCTGTGCACTCGTGAATCAACGCGGCAACACGCCGGTACCTGCTCCCACCAACGACGTGCCGGTCCTCGACCTCATGGAGGAGATCGCCCACGCACAGCCACTGGCGGAAACCGCAATCTGTGCTCCCGATGAGGTCGCTGCCATTCTCTTCACCTCAGGGTCGGAGGCGGCGCCCAAAGGTGTGCTTCTGACCCATCGGAATCTGTTGTCCTCAGAGAGCGCCTTCATCCTGGCGGGCGGCTTTCGCATAGGCGAACACATGCTCATGCCCGCATCACTCGCCCATGCCACCGGCTTCATGCACGGCATGCTGACGCCAATCATGGTGCGCGGCTCGTCCATCATGGTGGACCGAGTCAGGGGTGAAGAATGCGTGGCGATGATAGATAAGTTCCAGGTGACCCGCGGTATGGGGACGCCCACTATCGTTGACCGCATCCTGTGCGCTGCAGAGACACTGCACAACCCGTTGCGCACTCTTGACTGCATGTTCTGCGGCGGTGCTCCTATTCCGAAGAGCCTTCTGGATGCGGCGGAAGGCTTTGGTGTGCGGCTCATTTCGGTATACGGTTCGACGGAGTCGGCGCCTCATACCATGAGTAGGCAGAACGACGCTCCCGACCGGCATCTGACCACGGATGGCCGCGCCGTGCCGGGTGTAGAGATACGCGTCGTCAACCCCGATACACATGAAACGCTGCCCATCGGAATCGAAGGCGAGGAGGCCAGCAGGGGGCCGAACGTCTTCGTCGGATACCTGGGTGATCGGGCAGCAACGCGCCGGGTGCTGGACGAAGAGGGCTGGTACTATTCGGGCGACCTCTGCGTGATGGATGAGCAGGGGTACATTCGCATTACCGGACGGCGCAAGGACATCATCCTGCGCGGCGGCGAGAACATCTCCGCATTGGAGGTGGAGCGAATCATCGATGCAATGCCGGGTGTCCTCGGAGTGTCCGTGATCGGTGTGCCCGATTCGGTGATGGGGGAGCGCGTCTGCGCATGCGTGATTCCGAAGGGGGAGCCGCTCACCGTCGAAGACATGCGGGCATGGTTTAAGAGCCGCGGAGTGGCCCGATTCAAGACCCCGGAGTATGTGGAGAATCTGCCAGAATTCCCGCTGACGGGAACCGGGAAGATCAGCAAGCGGACGTTGCGAGACCAGTACGCTGGACTTGAGAAGGATGCGGTTGGCAGGTCACGAATCACTGCGGTAACGCAGCATCACGAGTGACAATGCCGGCAGAGGTTTCAACTACCGAAGGGGAATGAGTGTGAGTAGAACAGGAGCTGGAGCGTCCGGCGGTGCGGACGCGGGTATTCGTGCGATGCGCTCCGGCGCCATTGGGTCGGTGCTGGAGTTCTACGACTTCTTCATTTATACCCAGGCCGCAGCGATTGTCTTTCCGGACATCTTCTTTCCCGTTTCGAATAGCACGCTGTCGATCATCTACTCGCTGGGCACCTTCGGCGTTGGATATATCGCCCGGCCCATCGGCGCATTCGTACTCGGCGCACTCGGGGACATTATCGGACGGCGCAAGACCCTTATCCTCACAATGACGTTGATGGGCATCTCCACCTTCGGCGTCGGCCTCCTGCCCAGCTATGAACAGATTGGTGTCGCCGCACCAATGCTGCTCGTGTTCTTCCGGCTTATGCAGGGTTTCGGCGTGGCGGGCGAACTATCGGGCTCCTCGACGCTCATTATGGAGCAGACGCCCATCGGGCTGCGCGGCCGCCGCTCATCGGTGACCTTGCAGGGCGCTCAGGCTGGTCAGATTTTCGCCGCACTGATTTTCATCCCGCTGTCTGCTTTCATGTCAGAGCACGCTTTCCAAACCATCGGGTGGCGTATTCCGTTCATACTCAGCGCGCTGTTTGTGATCTTCGGCTTCCGGGTGCGACTGAAGACCGTGGAGAGCAAGAAGAGCACGGCAGTGGACATTCCACCGATTCGCACGGTGTTCCGAGAATCTCCTGGAGCGCTTGCGCGTGTATTCGTCATGGCGCTGATGAATATCATCCCGGTGACGGCCACGGTGTTCGGAGCCTCCTATGCCACCCAGGAAGACTACGGCATCGGGTGGCACCCCGATGCCTACCTATGGATACCCGTGGTCGGTAACGTTGTCGCTGTGCTCGTGATACCGCACGTGGCATCCCTCTCCGACAAGATTGGCCGCCGCCCGGTGATTATCGGCGGATCGCTCGGAGCGGGTGTGCTTTCGTTCGTCTACTTGTGGGCAATCTCCATCGACTCCGTTCCGCTGACAGTTGCAATTGCCATCCTCATGTGGGGGATGCTCTACCAGGGTTACAACGCCGTGTTCCCGGCCTTCTACCCGGAGCAGTTCCCCACCTCAACACGAGTCACAGGCATGGCAATCGCACAGAATCTCGGCACGACGGTGTCGTCGCTGATGTCGATCGTCTTCGTCGCCCTGGTCGGGCCGGGTACCTCGTACGGGAAGATCATCGCCGTCGTCGGCGGACTGACGTTGGCCATCACCATTATGTCCGCAATTGCCACCTATCTATCCCCGGAGACGTCACGTATGCGGTCCGACCAACTCGGCGTGCGTGGAGCTGTTCCGATGGATGAGGAGGAATACCAGTCTCTTCGCCAGGAAAACCTGGCGAAAGTAAGTACCCGCCTGATCGGTTAGCCGCTCAGGTCCACCGCGGGCGGTGCCGCCGTCGCGGAATAAACACAGAAAGGTCCCTTTATGGCACAGATAATGACCGAGGAGCAAGAGCTCCTGGTAGAGGCGATCCGCGAGTTCGTATGGCGCGAAGTTGCGCCGTCGGTGGCTGAGCGCGACCGGGAAAGCCGCTGCGAGCTCTCGGACTTCCAGTCCGCTTTTGAGATGGGCTTCCACATGCTGGAGATCCCGGAGGAGTATGGCGGGTCCGGTATCGACTTCCAGACAGGCGCTATGGTCTTTGAGGAGCTCGGCAAGGTGGACGCCGGTTACGCCATTACGCTTGTGTCCACGTTTGTGGCGTTCCGGAACGTGATGCTTGCCGGTACGAAGGAGCAGGCCGAGCTGTTCGCGGACAAGATTCGCGACGGCGGACTCGGCTGTTTCGCCATCACAGAGCCGGGTGCCGGTTCCGATGCGGCGAGCATTCGCACCACGGCGGTCCGCGACGGCGACGAGTACGTGCTCAACGGCCAGAAGTGCTGGATCACCAATGGTGCGATTGCCAACGTTTACCTCATCTCGGCCAAGACCGACCCCGATGCGGGTGCACACGGCATTTCCACCTTCCTGGTGGAAGCGGATCGCGAAGGCGTTTCGGCCGGTGAGCATGAAGACAAGATGGGCCTGCGCACCTCCAATACCTGTGACCTCATTCTCAACGATGTGCGTATTCCCGCAGACCACCTGGTGGGTAAGGAAGGGGAAGGATTCAAGATCGCCATGGCTGGTCTTGACGTCTCCCGTGCCTTCATGGCGACCATCGCGGTTGGCATGATGCAGCGCGCCCTCGATGAGGCTGGTAAGTACTCCCTGCAGCGTCAGCAGTTCGGCAAGCCGATTATGGAGTTCCAGATGGTGCAGGATCTGCTCGCCCGGATGGCCGCGAAGACGGAAGCCTGCCGCGCTCTTGTGCAGCACACCATGCGCCTGATCGACAATGACTACCGCGTGCAGAAGGAAGGTGCGATCACCAAGCAGTTTGTCACGGACTGCCTGCAGGAAGTCGCCTCCGACGCCGTTCAGGTGATGGGCGGCAACGGCTACACCAAGCAGTATCCGGTGGAGAAGATCATGCGAGACGCCAAGATCTTCCAGATCATGGAGGGTACGAACCAGATTCAGTCCATCGTGATCGCCCGGCAGCTGAAGAAGGAGTACGAGAAGCAGATTTGATGTGACTGCTTCCCGACCGAACGCGGGATCCGCGGCCTGTTGCGGGTTCCCCGGTGGTATGTGAGTGGCAGCAACTGTTTGCCGCGCGGCATACCGCCGGGGAGCCGTGTTTCCGCCCGGGAACGCGAACGCCTTGCATGCGTCCGGCAGTCGATGGGGCGACGCCAGCGCCCCCGCCTTCGCGCAGCGTTGTGGTTGCTATACCTATACCGGGGGTAGGAGCAGTTGTTGACGCGGGGCGGAAGGCCTTGAACGGGCTGAAGAGCGTAAGGCCGTTCGCGCGTGTCAGGCGCGCGCTAGCTGGCAGGACGCGCCTGGTCGGCGTCGGCAAGCACGAGGCGCAACACGGTCTCTTCAATGAGCGAACGCACATGCGGGCCGGAATCGGACCCGAGCATATCGCGACCAAAGATCGCCTTGAACGACTTCTGGTGTTCGGTTCTATTCAACGCGAGTGCCGACAGGACTTGATGAACGTCGAGAGCGGATGGTGCATCTGGACCGCTACGAAATACGCCGCTGGCACGACCGCGTACCAGAATGGACTCGACAACATCGACGGCGGAACGATTGAGTTCGAAGAAGCTCGAGTCGGCATGCTCCATGGCTCCGTTGAGAAGCAGGTTCTCAGATGCAATAATGCGGACATTGTCGGGATTGTTTTCGAAGTACGTCAGCGAGGACCGGATGAGCTGGCGCAGGGCCTCAACCGGTTCGAGGCGATCCAGATCAAGGTTGAGTTCCAACTGCCGGACCATCTGGTAGGCCTGGCGTAGAGCTTCGACATACAGCCCCTGCTTGCTGCCGAAGTAGTAGTAAATCATCCGTTTGGATGTGCGGGTCTGGCGGGCTATCTCATCAATTCGTGCACCGTTGAAACCATGGCGCGAAAACTCGGTGACGGCCACGTGCAGGATCTCACGCTGCGTGCGCTCGGGGTCGCGCCGCACCGGCGGCGTTTGCGCTATTTCCCTGTCTAGGCTCTTCTCAGTTATGGACGCCTTGCCCACTGTTTTGTTCCAATCTGCCGGCCGCTTGCGTCGCACCGTAAGCAGGTGTTCCCGTACTTTAGATTCATTATAGATATAGTCAGGGTACCGCCTAGATAAGATGGCGTCTTTGGACCTTAGTGCCTGCGCGGGTATGAGCTTGGCCGCTCTAGACTGCG
>SUUB01000006.1:5134-25622 GCA_015062745.1 Actinomycetaceae bacterium | reverse complement strand
CAGCAGGTCTATGCGGGCGATACTCACCGATACTGCGCGAGCGTGCTCTCACTGCGAGGTTATATCCCGCCGCCGGAGGAACTCCAGGCCGAGGGCAGTGCCGGCAACGGCGATGAGCGCCAACAAGGCCAGTGCAATCCAGTTCGGATCATGATCTGCGGCGTAGTCGAACAGGCTGAGGTGCAGTATCCAGCGCGGCAGGCGAAGCATCCCTCCGAACCAGGAGATGAATGCCGACCAGGTGATTGCGACCCACGCCAGTGGCATCAGGCGGCGCGCCATCCCGTAAAAGGCGGCAGAAAGCCCAAGGGCGGCATATATTCCGGGCAGCTGGCTGACGCTCAAAAGGAGCGCGCGGCGCCCCGCCGCGCCATCGAGTTGCGCAGCTGTTCCAATGGCGAGAACAGCGGCACTGGCCAGGGCGAGTAGGGTGGTCGCAAGAAACGCGACTGTCACCCGTGCGCCCACGAAGCGATACCTGCTCACCCCGGTGCTCAACTCCATGTCGGCCAGGCCGGCTGTTTCTGCAGCGGCAGAGGCACCGGTCAGCAGCACTCCCGCTACGGAAATCAGGATGGCGAGAAACATCGTTGCCACGGTCACGAACTGCGTGGTGGGATTCGCGGAAGCGGTCATGGAGGAGAGAATGTCCCCGTAACCGGAGGTCTCGGCGAGGTCAAGGACCGTGGTCGCCATAGTCCCGAAAAGCACGGCGAGTAGGAGCACGACCGCAGTCCACGACGCAATCGATCCACGTGCCAGCCGGGCGGCTAGCGCCAGCGAGGATGAGACCTGCAGGCGCGCCGTGCTGGCAGTTCGCGGCCGAAGGTAGGTGCCGTGCAGTTCGCGGTGCAGGAACAAGGCGTGGGCCAGCGCGAAGAGTGAGATGACGATGGCGAGCATCGGAAGTGCGGCCACCAGCAGGTTCTTACTGTACGGGGCGAGAATGTCCTTCCAGCCGAGCGGGGTGATCCAACGTATCCATATGTGCCCAGTGGCGTCGGCCGCTACACGCAGGGCATAACCGACCAGCACGGAGGCAAGGGCGATTCGGCGAGCGGACACTTGCGGGAGCAGCTGCTCGAGAAGCAACGAGATCGCTGCATACGCCAGGCCGGCTAGGAGCAGTGCAGTGCTGATCGCAACACTTCCAACGGTGTCCAAGCCGGCAATGAAGAATCCCTCCACTACCAGTGCTCCCGCTGTCAGGATGGCAAGAAGCGCCACGGGGATGATGGCGAGCGCTATCTGAGCGGCGTTGAGCCGACGGGCTCCGACTCCCGTGCTCTGCACGAGCTCGCGAATACCGCCCTCTTCGTCGCGGCGGCCGGTTGTGAGAACAATGGCGGCCACAGCGATCAGTATCATCGCATAGGCTCCCAGTTGCCATTGGAACAGGCTCCCAATCGTGATGTGATCAGGGATGGGACCGAAGAACAAGGCGATGGCATCGGAGCCGGCAAGGATCCCCACCATGGCGTCCAACTCGGAGGCATCGCCGAAGAACGACGCATATACCGGCGGGACGGCGGCAATCAGTAGGGTCAATCCACCTATCCACGCCGCGAGCGGTATTGACACGCTCCGCAACTGCATGAGAATCAGGCGCCGCACCTGGTGCGGGTGCTCAACTCGTACGCCCGCCCGTGTTGAGGTGCTCATCGTGCCACCGCCTCATAATGGCGCAGGAACAGGTCCTCCAGGCTGGCCGGGGTGCAGGTGATATCCGAGAGCCGTGCCCCGAGGGCCAGTTCGAGCACGCGTGGCACGTCGTCGTCGGAAGCCTCTACAACAATGTCCGCGCCGTCGGAGGTGATGGTGACGGCGCTCGAGCCTGTGTAGAGGGAAGTCAGCTGGGCACGAAGTGCCTCCAGTTCGGATGCTGGCGCAGAGAGTCGAATCTGCCGTGCTGCCAAATGCCGTAGATCGTTCAGTGCGCCGGTCTCCACGGTTTTGCCGTCGCGGATAATCGTCACGTCGGTACAGAGCTCCTGTACCTCGCTGAGGATGTGACTTGAGAGAAGAATCGTCTTACCCGCCTCTTGTGCTTCCCGTACGCACTGCCGGAACACGTTCTCCATGAGGGGATCGAGGCCGCTGGTTGGCTCATCGAGTAGCAGGATCTCTACGGGAGCGGCGAAGGCGGCGATCAGAACGACTTTGCGTCGGTTACCGGTGGAATACGTGCGTACGCGTTTGCTGGGATCAAGGGAGAAGCGTTCGATCAGATCCCGTTCGCGGGCCACATCACGCACACCCCGCAGACCGGCGAGCGCATCAAGCACTTGCTGCCCGGTGAACGCGGGCCAGAGTGAAACATCGCCGGGCACATACGCGATATGGCGGTTGATGGCTGCGGCATCCGTGGCCGGATTCTTCCCGAGTACCTGTATGCTGCCGTCATCAAGGTTGTACAGGCCGAGCAAGGCGCGGATGGTGGTGGACTTACCGGACCCATTCGGCCCGAGGAAGCCGTGCACGCTTCCCGCCTGTACAGTGAGATCAAGCCCGTCCAGTGCGGCAAGAGAACCGAAGTATTTGACCAGACCATGTGCTTCAATCGGGTGACTCACGAGCAACTCCTTTCAGCGGGGAGAACCCCTGTTGCCACCATCAGATCATGTGACCCAGGGTCACGGTCAATGTGTACGCGCGAATTCGCCCCACGGGCGCGGCTAATACGCGACGGCGACGGCGGAGTTCTCGCAGGCGGCTCTGCCGGTGCAGTGCCGGCCCACCGTGAAAGAGCGTTAGGCTTGGGGTATGAAGATCGCACGACTCAGCCTTGAACAAGGCCCACGCTACGCCGTTCTCGACGAGGAGAATGCGCAATACCTTGTGCTCGCAGATGATCCGATGTTCGGGAAGTTCGAGCCGACCGGCCAGCGTGTCGCAATGGATGATGCCCGCATCGTTGCCCCGATGCTGCCGCGGTCGAAGGTAGTTGGAGTGGCGGGTACGTATCCGGCACCGGGAACGGCGGGGGCGGATCGCGACCGTCCGGCGCTGGACGATCTGCTCGTGTTCTTGAAGCCCAACACCGCGGTGATCGGACCGAACGATCCGATCGTTCTGCCCGCCTGGGCCCCGCAGGTCGATCATGAAGTGGAGCTCGCCGTCGTCATCGGGCGGGTGAGCAAGGATATTCCGGCGGATCGTGCGGGGGAGGCGGTCTTCGGTTACACGGTTGCCAACGATGTGACCGCACGTCTCGAATCGTTGACGCGTGCGAAGACCTTCGACACGGCCTGCCCGGTAGGGCCGATCATTGACACATCTCTTGATCCCTCGGATCTGCAACTCGTTTCGCGGGTGGATGGCCAGCAGCGCCGTGCAGGGAGGACGAGCGAACTCGCCTACGCGATTCCGGAGTTGGTTTCCTACCTCTCAACGCTGTTCACGCTGCTACCCGGCGATATCATCCTCACCGGCACGCCGGCAGGCGATGGTTTGATTGAGGCCGGGCAAACCGTTGAGGTGGAGTGTGAGGGAATTGGCGTTCTGCGCAATCCTGTTGTGCGGCAGGACTAGGGGCGAGGTGCGCGTGCGATCCGCGGGCCCGCCCTTTCTCGCCTACCGGTAAAGTGCGTCCTCGACGCGATCGAGTAGCTCCGTGAGGACTGGGTGTGGTGTTGCGAAGATCAACCGGGCGAATGCGGCGTAGTCGCGTCCACTCAGCGAGCCCTCGGTTAAGGCAACTCGTGCCTCTTCGCGGATGAATGTCGCGGGGGAACGATGCCCGAAACGCCCACTGTCCGCGAGGGCGGTGAAGTCGAGGAAGGATATGTAGGTTCCCTCTGCGTGAGCCAGTTCGACTCCTTCCCAGTCGGCGACCCGTTCCTCCAGCAAATCGCGATTGTCGGCCAAGTAGGCGCGCACGCCGTCGTTCCAGGCTTGTGCCTCCGTGTAGCAGACGGCCGCGGCGCGGGCGCCCAGAGTGCTGGTGGGTTCGGTGACGGGGTAGGAGATGGGTTTGAAGCGTTCCCAGTCCGCCGGGTTGTTGAAGACCATCTGGGCACATTTGAGGCCGGGGATATTCCATCCCTTTGAGGCGGCGACGGCGGTGATGCTGTGGGAAGCCGCCACGTCGTTGATGGTTGCGTAAGGTATGTAAGTGGCGTCATCGTCCAATATGAGCGGGGCATGGATCGCGTCCTCGAAAACGTATCCGCCATGTTTGGCGACGACGGCGGACACGGCCTCCAGTTCTTCGCGAGTGAGGCACCGCCCTGTTGGATTCCACGGGTTGCACAGCACAAGAAGACCCGCTCCGGCAGCGAAGGCGCGATCGATGCCGTCAAGGTCGAGATGCCAGGTGTTTCCGACGTGAAGGGCCGGGACTTGGATGGCCTCACGGCCGAACTCGCCCGGGATGGTCAGGAAGGGCATGTAGGCCGGGGTGGGGATGATAACCGCGCTTCCGGGGCGGGTGAAGTGCTTGATTGTTTGGCGCATGACTTCAAGGACTTCGGGAACGAGTAGCATTCGCCCGGGCTCCGGCTCCCAGCCGAAACGGGAGAGCCAGCGCGATGTTGCCGTGAGGCTGCGGGAGCGATCCTCGTCCGTCAGGTACCCCATGGTTCCGCGCTGTGCTTCGGCGATGATGAAGTCGCGCACTTCGTCTGCTATGCCGAAGTCCATCTCCGCAATCCAGGCACCGATTGTGCCGGGGTATCTTGTCCACTTGCTAGTCCCCTGAGACGACAATGTTTCGATGGTCGGGGAATCGAAGTTGTAAGCCATGGCGCCCAGTTTAGTTCCTCGACGGGCAGGGCGTGTGGGGACGGGTGAGCGTGACGCGGGAGCGAGGTGCTGGTGGGCGAGAGGTCTTGACCGGTGGGGGCGCTTGGGGTTCGAGGTGTTTCTTGGGGTGGTAGCGGAGTCTAGTGTTTGGCCGCAAGTCGGATGCGGAAGAGACGAATAGTCAGGTGGCAAGGTGGCTGCGATCGAAGACTTATCCACAGGATGTGCATTAGCGGAGCGGCGTGTTTGTGCCTCGGGTAACCTCAGGAATATGAGCGGGAAACAGGTGAGGAAGCGCAGCGGGTGCATCGGCGAGCGAATCACGGTGCCGGGCTGGCGTGGCATCGTGCCGGTGTTCATTGCCTTCTTCATCTGTGCCCTGCTCGGAAGTTGTGGTGGGGCTAATAAGGCCGAGCCGAGCGGCGCTTCATCGGATGCGACGGTGGCCGGTGCAAGCGGTGAAATCCGGAGCGAGGAGAGCACTGGAACAGGCAGGGTGCCCGATGCGCCGGAAGTGGATCCTCCCGAACGTCCGGCGGAAATGGATCGTGCCGACGAAGTCGGCGCAGACGCTGCGGCGCAGTACTTCCTGGAGTTGTACTTGTATGCCTATCTCACCGGAGACTTGACTGAGTGGAACGCAATGTCGCTGGAGGAATGCGAGTTTTGTGCCTCTGTGGCGAGTGATGTTGAGTCCTTGACAGTTGATGGAGGCTGGGCAGATGCGGCGGTTGACATAGTTGATGGTCAGGTTTGGATCAGCGATGACGATCCGAACTACTACAGGGTGGATTTCCTTGCGCGTCGAACGGATGCCGTTAGACATGAGCCTGATGGCAGTGTCACAACATACGAGGATGGCGACTATGCGCTGATTTTCGGGCTCCACCACAACGGGCAATGGATGATCTCATCCTTTGACATTGTGGAGGCCTCGCAGTTTGGGACGGGCACATGACCGCTCGATTTGGTCTGTTCTTCTCGATTCTCCTTGTTCCTGTGCTTCTTGTGGGCACTAATGACGACTTCGAGTGGGGAGGTGCTGCGGGCGGCTCCAATGTAGAGATTTCCGGCAAGAACTGGGGATCGTCGGTGGCGACCCCAGGCAATCGTCCCGTTACCTCGGTGGGCAGGGGAAGCTCCCCGTCTACGAAGCCGCATGGCTCGGCGGTCCGGCAGTCCAGATCGAGCGGCGGCGCATCTTGGGGTTCGACCGGGGCAAGCGCCAAGCAACGGCGACTCGCCGCAACACGCGCGGCAGCGGCACGTCGCAACCCGAATCCGAGCGCACTTATTTGCCCTTCCGGCTTCGTCAAGGTGGTACGTGAGGACGCCATGGGATGTGTGCACTCCACCGCGCTCGCGGCAGGGACAATTGGAACGGCGTGGGTACCCTTTGGAGGAGCAGAGCAGGCCACTGCTACCCCCGCCACTCCGGTGGATGCGGGAGCAGAGGGCACAGTACCCGTGGACGAGGCATTCGTGGATCCCGCAACACTGATCACTATCGAGGACGTGCAACGCCTCGTCACCAATGCGGGAGTCGTTCAACTCTCGCCGGAGCGCGGATGGGTATACGTCAACAAACCCGTCTACTACTCCACCGACGCTGTTGCACACGACGAACAACTCGTTGTACTGGGGCAGAGCGTCACCGTTCACCTCGACCCCGTGAGCTATCGTTGGTATCCCGGCGATGGCACGGAGTCCTTCACCACGAGCACACCTGGAGGAAGCTGGCCTGATGGTACGGTGACCTACACGTACCTGACCCCGTCGTCGGACATATCGATGCGGCTGGAAGTGACGTGGCAGGCGAGCTTTACGGTAGGCGGAGTAACGTACCCGGTGGCGGGAACCGCAGCAAGCAGCACGAGTAGTGATCCCTTCACGGTACGGGAGGCGGAGGCAGTACTGGACAGGTAACGCAGTGATCCGGCTCCGCCCCTGGCATTCCGTGGCTATGCCGCATGCTTCACATGCGTGGATGTGGTGAGCGCGTGATCTCCTGGCAATCCGTGGCTGTGCTGCGTGCATTCGGCGCCGTTATTCAACACGCGATAACCTTGGATCATCATGGCTACTACAACTGCTGCGGGCTCCGATATCCGCGTTCGCTTCTGTCCGTCACCCACAGGTACACCTCATGTCGGTATGGTGCGCACCTGTCTGTTCAACTACGCCTATGCCAGGCACGTTGGCGGCACTTTCGTCTTCCGTATTGAGGACACCGATGCCGCGCGCGACTCCGAAGAGTCCTTCAACGCCATCATTGACTCGCTGCAATGGATGGGACTCGACTGGGACGAGGGAGTTGGCGTGGGCGGTCCGCACGGTCCCTACCGGCAGTCTGAACGCACCAGTATTTATGCCGACGTCGCCGCGAAACTCCTTGCGGGTGGCTACGCATACGAATCCTTCTCCACGCCCGAAGAAGTAGAGAACCGGCACCGTGCTGCCGGTCGAGACCCGAAGCTGGGCTACGACGGGTACGACCGCAATCTCACACAAGAACAGAAAGATGCGTATCGCGCCGAAGGTCGCCAGCCGGTGCTCCGAATGCGTATGCCCGATGAGGACATCACCTTCACCGACCTCGTTCGCGGTGACATCACCTTTAAAGCCGGATCTGTCCCGGACTACGTAATCGTCCGTGCCGGAGGAGACCCGCTGTACACGCTCACCAACCCGGTCGACGACGCGATGATGGAGATCACCCACGTGTTGCGAGGCGAGGATCTGCTCTCATCCACGCCGCGGCAAATCATCATGTACCGGGCCTTAGAAGAACTCGGTATCGCCCACTTCACACCACGTTTCGGGCACCTGCCATACGTGATGGGGGAGGGAAACCGGAAACTCTCCAAGCGCGATCCGGAATCGAACCTTCTCTTGCACCGTGAGCGCGGCATTATTCCAGAAGGCCTGCTCAACTACCTCGGACTGCTCGGCTGGTCGATCGCACCCGACCATGACATCTTCTCCAAGGATGAGATGGTCGCGGCCTTTGACATCACCGATGTCAACCCGAACCCGGCTCGCTTCGATGACAAGAAATGCGTGGCGATCAACGCTGAACATATTCGCCGGCTCGATCTTGCCGACTACACGGCACGCCTCGTCCCATATCTCCGCCAGGCAGGGGTTGTTACCGCATCCACATACGGAGAGCTGACGGATGAACAGCGCGCCACCCTTGACGCTGCAGCACCGCTCGCGCAGACCCGAATGCAAATGCTCGGGGAGGCCGGGGAGTTGCTGCGCTTCCTCTTCATCGACGCAGCCGAACTGGAATACAACCAAAAGGCCCTCAACAAACTGAAGGAGTCGGCTCCGCAGGCGCTGCATGCCGCCGCAGACGTGCTGAGCGGTCTGGACGAATTCACCGCCGAGGCGATTAAGCCCGCGCTGGACGCCAAACTTGTGGACGAGCTGGGAATCAAGCCCCGCCTCGCCTACGGGCCGCTATTCGTCGCCATGACCGGAACGAATGTCTCGATTCCCGTGGTTGATTCGATCGCCATCCTGGGCAAGGAGCAGGCGCTGGCGCGCATCGAACGGCTTCTAGAGCAGCTCGCCCACTAGGCCAGGCCATGCGAATACGTACAGGCGCACGATTCGGCGGACATCGCTTTCGACGCCACGTGCAGCATGAACCCTCGACGGAGGCGAACACGCCGACGGCGGCCGGTGCGAGATTTCCACGCGTGACACCACGCCCAGGCGTCCTCGCGCGAACATGGTGCTATCACCTCGCCGACGCGCTGCAGGACGAGGAGGGGGATCACACGGCGAGTTCGCTGACCTTCGTCATGCAGCATCCCTTCCTTGAGTCAGCGGACTACATCGTGGCGGCGCGCGAAACCGTCTCCCGGTGTACCGCAGCGCTGCACGGTGAGGAGCCCATCGCCAGGGCCGCCGTCGCCGCGCTAGCAGCTGCCACAGTGAGTTACGGCTTCGGTCAGGCCGAACATGCCGTTGCGGTCGATGAGCTTATCGGTGAAGAGCTTCGCCTCCGCCTCGATGATGTGGTGACGGCGGTGCTGGCCCGGCCGGAGCTGGCCTGGTGGAGCGAGAACTACAAGTCAGCCGAGTATCCGTGGTACCGCAGGTCCGAATTGGACCTCGCCCCGCAGCGGCGGAGTGCCAGTTCGCCGCACCCCACCATTGGTGGCGCCTTGTGGTGGCCGACGAGCCAACTGATGCTTCCCGCGTTCGAGAGTTATCGGCGCATTCCCGCGGGTCTGACGGATGTTCGTTGCACGTATCTGGCCTTCGGAGATGACCACGACGACGCCGATCCGGCCTCGCTGCACTACGGAGAGCTTCCGAGTGGCAAAGGAAGAGTCTATGAAGTCCGGGAGCCTGCCGATTGGGTTGACCTAGTAGAACGGTACCCCGCCCGCCTGGTCGAAAGTGATGTGTTGAGATACGGCTGGCAGGGAGATGTGCGAGGCCAGGCCTTCACCGTGGACTGGTATTCTGCGGCGAGAGACTATGACGGGGTGCATCTTGGAATAGGCGCCGCGCTGCGCAGCCAGTACGCACCATTGCTTCTGGATCAGGAGCGACTGGGCGGCCCGGCATGGACGATGATGACGGGCTGGGTTCCGGGGCAGGTGTTGTGGATCAGCGCAGAAAGAAGTGCAACCTCCCGGGCTGATGGTCAACACAAGCGCGGGTGAAAGACTGCCTGAGGCGCAGGCGTGACGTGCTACACGGCCGATCGCTTTGCTCCGCGCGCCACGATCGGGTAGCCTATTCTTCTGGCGCCGCTGAAAGGCGGTGGAACCCTTGGGGTATGGTGTAATTGGCAACACAGCTGATTCTGGTTCAGCCATTCTAGGTTCGAGTCCTGGTACCCCAGCCAATGGTTCCGGCAGTGCCGGAGCCACGCGGGACCTCCCGCACAGTTGAAGCGAGCTCCTATCGTCTAGCGGCCTAGGACACCGCCCTCTCACGGCGGTAACGCCGGTTCAAATCCGGCTAGGAGTACGAGCTGACCTATCCGGCCAGCCCACACCTGCGCCCGTGACCGGCGGCAAACCCGGCGGGCACCTCGGCTCAGGTGTTTAGGCTCCCATCGTCTAGCGGCCTAGGACACCGCCCTCTCACGGCGGTAACGCCGGTTCAAATCCGGCTGGGAGTACCAAGTGCCTGGCGGCCACGCGCGCCGTCAATTGATTTCCTACCTGCTTCGTTCCACCCCGCCTACTTCGTCGAGCCGGCCATAAGAGCGTTCACGAAGTAACGCTGGAAGGCAAAGAACACAATCAGGGGAACGAACATCGAAAGGAAGGCCCCCGACGACAGCAGATCAATGTTGGCGGAGAAGTTGCGCAGTGACTTCTGCAGCTCCACGGTGATCGGAGCGTCGTTCGCACCGGCAAAAATCAATGCCACCAGCATGTCGTTCCACGACCAGAGGAACTGGAAGATCGTCAAGGACGCTAGTGAAGGCAGCGCCAGTGGTAGGCAGATGCGGCCGAAGATGTAGAGCTCGTTCGCCCCATCAATCCGCGCCGCCTCCAGCAGCTCGGCGGGAATCTGGCGGAAGAAGTTCCGTAAGAGGTAGACCGCGAAAGGCAGCCCGAAGGCCGTGTGGAACAGAATCACCGCCCATCGGGTACCGAAGATATGCATATCCCGGAATAGCCGAGCCAGCGGGATGAAGGCAACCTGCAGTGGTACGGCCATCAGGGCAACGGTCGCAATGAGCACCCAGTCGCGGCCGCGAAAACGAATCCACGCGAGTGCGTACCCCGCCATCGCACCAAGTGCCACCACAAGAAAGGTCGAAGGAACAACAATTAGAACCGTGTTGAGCAATGCTCGGGCAAAGGAAGGTGACGACAGACGCCGCGCGTAGTTATCCAGCGTCAGCTGCGATAGATCGCTGAATGCGGTCCACCAGCCAGACTGCTCCGAGGCCGTATTTGTTCGTAAAGACGAGACGAGAAGACCAAAGGTGGGCAGCATCCACACGATTGCCACAATGATGAGAACGGCATTGACGGCCCCGCGGTTGATGAATGCCACGAGGCGCGAGGCAATGCTGCGCTCTCTGCGGCGCGGCGGCACGCCATCCACGGCGGTGTGTGCTGATGCGACGATACGGGTGCCGTCCGCACTCATAAGGGACTGTTCTCTCACATCCGAATCGATCTCTGCAACCGGGGCATGGTTCCCGGAACCCGAGCGGCTGCTGGGTGGGGTAGCGGCGTGATGGTCATTCTTGGCGCTCATGACAGACCACCTCGGCGGAAGTTACGGATATTGATGACCATGAAGGGGAGGACCATGAGCAGCAGGAAAACCGCCAGAGTGGAGCCCATGCCGTAATTGCGAGCACCGTACTCGGTCCACATCTGGACCGCTACCACGTTGGAGGCCGGTTTCGACTCACCCGGAGAGATCACATAGACCAAGTCGAAGATCTTCAACACATTGATCATCAGCGTGACCAGAACAACGGAGAGCACTGGCATCAGCTGCGGAACGGTGATGTGCCGGAACACCTGCCATTCGTTGGCACCGTCCGTGCGGGCGGCTTCCATGAGTGAGCGGTCGACGGCGGATAGTCCGGACGCGATCATCACCATGGAGAAGCCAGCCCAGATCCAAATGAAGGCGAGGATGATAACCGGCGTGATCAGCGATGGTCCGAGCCAGTTCACACCGTGCGGGGCAGCGGTGAAATTCGAGGCCGGCAGGTTTATCGTGAAGTCCTGCCCGGTGGGCACCTCCAGTATGAAAGTGCCGTCGTCGTTGGTGGTGGCAGTGGCGGCGATAGTGCCGTCGGCGTCGAGGGCTTCCACCTGGATTCCTCGCAAGCCGCGTTTTCCGCCGTCGATCTGACCAGCTTCGCCGCCCCCACCCTTGACAAAGTCCAGCCATACGGTTCCGGTGATGGCATTGTCGTTTGCCGAGGCGGTAACCGCTGCCTGCGCATCCACAACGCTTTCCTGATTGATGCCGACGAGTGGGAACGAGGCGACGTCGCCCGCGCGGTAGCGACTGTCGGTGGCGATATCGCCACCGGACGTGCGGCTGATGCCCTGATCATTGCGGGGGCGGGCGTTCGGATACGTGATGGAGTCGTCGAATACGTTCTTGACGTGGACTAGGACTGCATTCACAAGGCCCTTATTCGGGTCTGGTGAGAAGGCTGCCCTCCACACGACGCCCGACGCAAGCATGGAGATCGCCATCGGCATAAAGATCACCAGCTTGAACGCGGTCTTCCAGCGCACCTTATCCATCAGCACGGCGAAGATCAGGCCAAGCACCGTACAGATAATCGGTGCGACAACAACCCATATGAGATTGTTGCGCACCGCCGTGAACGTGGAACTACGGCGAAACATCGTCGCGTAGTTTCCGAGGCCGACGAAGGCTCCGGCGTCGTCGAAAAGCGAACGCCACACCGAGTAGATGATGGGATAGACAACCAACACGACGAGGACGATCAGCGCTGGTCCTAACAGAATCGCTAGGAGTAGGCGTGGGTCGTCCACCTTACGGCGTTGGCGTTCGTGGAGTTGACCGGTTTGCGACGCTGCGACGTCGCGCGTTCTCACGCTCATGGCGGTGCGCAATTCGTCTATCCGCCGTAGGCGCTGGCGGCCGCGTCTTCAAGGCGTTGCGCGGTGCCGTCAACGTCGGACGGGTTCTGGTAGAAGGTAATCATTTCCGCCCAGAAGCCCTGCCCCTCGGTTCCACCGAAGGCCGTGGGTGTGAGGTCAGAGAGATCGAAGCGGAAAACCTCTGCGTCCACCAGTTGTTGGGCGATGTCTCGCGAGGTGTCATCCGGGTACAGGCTCATGTCGGCGTTTTGGTTGGGGGACGTGAAGCCACCCTTGGTAATCCAGATATTCGCAGCGGTTGGTGACGCCAGGTACTTCATCAGCGCTTGTGTCGCTTCGCTATCGTCGAAGGCGACGGCCACGTTTCCGGCTCCCATAACGGACTGCGGAGAGTCGTTGATCGACGGGAACGGATAGAAGTTTGCATCTTCGCCGACGACGGCATTCGTCTGATCGGTGATGTTGCCCGCGACGAAGTCCCCCTCATAGACAGTCGCACCCTCTGGGGTATCGCGGAAGACGGCGGTGACCGAGTCCGGGAATGTGCGCTGCGATCCTCCGGTCAGAACGATGTCATCGTTGCCCCAGAGTTCGCCGAGAATGGTCAGCGCCTCCTTCACGGAGTCGTCTGTCCAAGGAATCTCATGGTTGGCCAGCTGGTCATACATTTCAGGACCGGCGGTGCGTAGATAGACGTTTTCAAACCAGTCGGTCAGCGGCCATCCGACATCGGCTCCGACGACGAGGCCGGGTACGCCCGAGTCGGAGACAGTCTGCAGGGTCGTCGTGAAGTCGTCCCACGTTTCTGGAACTTCGACTCCGGCATCCTCGTAAGCGGCGACGTTGTACCAGACGGTCGATTTGTTGGCGGCCTTGAACCAGACGCCGTACGGGGTGCCGTCAACGGTGCCGAGGTCGAGCCACGTGTCCGAATAGTTGGCTTGCACCTCTTCTAGAACGTCGTCCGAAAGCGGGGAGATCGAACCGTCTTGGGCCAGCTGCGTCATGAGCCCGGGCTGCGGAATCAATGCGACATTTGGTGGCTTTCCACCCTCAATCTGAGTACCGAGCGTTGTGGCGACGTTATTACCTAGTGACGTGTAGACAGTCTCCGCGCCCGTCTGCCTCTCGAATTCGTCGAGGACAGCCTCGAAATTCTCCTGTTCTGCACCGGACCAATCTGCGGCGACGTTGAGGGTTTGGCCGGAGAGATCTGGCAGATCCAGATCCTCTACGCCGACCGTGGGGTCGCTGGAGTCCGTTGTAGTGTTCTCGGTGTCATTACCGGAACAGGCTGTTAGTACTAATGCGGCGCTGGCAAGGATAGCGAGCGCCGAGCTGCGTCGTTGCATGTCTCCTCCTGAGGTGTTTCCGGTGAGCAACTCACTATTCACAATAGGTGTGATGTGGCGCACTTTCAAGTACTTGGGCGTTTGTACTGCTCAGCGAGGTGCGTGCATCGGCAGTGCCAGATGAGGCAAACACCCGCAGTGCCAGATGAGAGGTCGCGCCTCGTTGCAGGGCAGGGATGAACCGAGATGACTGAGCGGTGCACCGCAGTAGCTGCGTCAGTGGCGCGCCGCCGAGGCGCCCGGCTGGCGGGTGGCTTGATAGCGAGATTGGGCGCTCCGGGGCCCGCAAAGGCTAGCTTGGTGCGGGAATTAGGGGGAGGAGATGGTTCCGGTGCTGAGAGTAACCGCCGCGCTGTTTGGAGAATGCCCGACGTCGGGCACCTCCACAACCGGTAGTCCGGCCGCATATTCGCGCACGATATCCAGTGCCACGGCTCGTTGCCCGGCTTCGTCCACACGGGTCAATTGCCCGACGGCGATGGCGCGCGCTTTGCGGAAAGTGCCCAACTGGCTGTGCTGGGCGAGATAACCGGCGATACTTCGCAAGGAAGGTCCAAGCGATTCAATGAGGAACACGCTGCCGGTGACATCGGGCCAGTAGGGTGTACCTGCCAGTTTGAGGAAGCAGCGCAAATTACCACCGGTCCAGGGCAGCCGAGAAATCTCGTCGGGCGTGATGTCCGAGTTGGTGATAACTCGTTCCGGGCGGCAGAGCGCCGCGCGATGAGCCTGGTCGAGGGCCTCGAAACCGCGGTGTATTCCGGCTAACAGATTCCATAGCACCGTGGATTGGCCGGTACGAGCCGAGATAGCGCCGAGTACGCAACTGAGATCCGAGTAGCCAATAAAAGGTTTCGGGTTGGCGGCGATGAGTGTCCAGTCAAGGTACGGCAAGATCTCATTAGCCAGATTTCCACCGGAGATATCGACGATGGCGGTGGCGTCGGCATCGGCGTAGGCGGCACTCACCAGGTCGGCGCGGAGCTGTGGATTCCACCGTTCGGTGGGCTGCGAGGCGGCGGCTTCCGTCACCGCGGTGGTGTCCAGGTGGTAACCCGCCGCTGCCAGTGCCGAGGTCAGAGCCGGTAGATGCTCGTCGGCCCAAGGGAATAACGGATCGGAACATGCCGTCATGACGAGGCGACGCATGCTCTTATGCTAGCGGTTCGGCACAGGGCGGTGGCGCAACCGGGCACCTGCCGCCTTGGTTCGCATGGGGGAAGCCTCGTCGGCCGGGTGGTGTGACTGGACATAACCGAATCGCCGCGCTGAACCCGGCATCCGAACCGCCGCGCCGGAGCCGGCAACCGGACCGCCGTGCCGGAGCCGGCAACCGGTGGTTCACAGCAACGAATAGGCCCACATTCCCGCTGCCACTAGGACGGCCCCGCAGAGTTTCTCCGCGGTGAGAGGGGAGGAGTGCGTGCCAAACCAACCGAAGTGATCGATGGCTGCGGAGGCGGTGATTTGCCCGCAGAGGGCGACGAGGATGGCTGGTCCGGTGCCAATTTCGGGTGCGGCGCTGGCCAGGCCTACGACGAATGCGGCGCCAAGTGGTCCTCCCAGCCACATCCACCATGGCGCGAGCGCTATCCGCCGCGGCCGCCAGCGTAATGCGATCAGTAGCAGAAGAAGGAAGACAGTGGAGGTGGAATAGGAGATCAACCCCGAGGAGATTGACGATCCCATGGCAACGGTGAGGCGGCCGTTGACCGCGGTTTGCACAGCGGATAACACGCCGACTCCTGCTCCAAGAAGAAGGTACACAGGGGCGATAGCGCTGCGGGTTCTGGTTCTGGCAGTTGCTTCGCGCGTATGAGCGGATTCCGCACCACGCGTGGGAGCGGACGCCGTCTCGCTCCGACGCCGCCCTCCTGCCGGCGCGGCAATGGCGAGGTAAATGCCGAGCAGTACTGCGATGACTCCAAGAAGGCGTGGCAGCGACATCGTCCGTACCAGGGATTCGAACCAACCTTGAGAGTCTATAAGCACCCCGGCGGCGATTTTCCCGATCAACGGCAAGATGACCGAGCCGGTGGCGCCGATGTGAGGAAAGAGCAGGATCAGCGCAACTAGTGCGGTGGCGCCGAGCAGGCCGCCGGAGAAAGCCCACAGCGGCGTGTGTGGTGCCACAGTGAGGGGAAGACCGCGCGCAAGGGCAATCAGCGCCAGGGTGAGCGAGCCAATGATAAAGGCGACAAGCGCAGCGCCGACTGCCGCCTGTAGGGCCGTCCGTCGCGTGGACGGCCGCCGGGCGGAAGGTTCTCCCACCTGGCCGGAGCGCGTAGGGGCATCGCTGAGTACCGCCGCACCGGAGGGCGTGGACTCGCCGGGAGAAGTCGGGCCGCCGACCTGTGCTGGTGCACCTGCGCCGACGTGCGGAGTGGCTGGTGCTCGGTCGGCCCGGGAGAAGGCGGCACGGAGCCGGGAGTTCATTGCCGTTTGCACCGGCAGTGCGCATCCGGCAGCGATCGTGAAGATGATGATTGCAATCATGGCCTCGGGGTCCTTCCGTGTGAGGCGGGCGGTCTCTGGGGATCTGATCTCGGGGCGGACTAAGAAAGCTCGTCCAGCAGTGGGCGAGCGAGGATATCCCAGCGCCACGCCTGATCGAGCCATTCCTTTCCGGTGCGGCCCATCGCCTTGGCGCGATCCGGATCTTCAAGCAGGTAACATAGCGCTGCGACGCTGGCCTCCACGCTACGGCCAGCGGCCACCAAGCCTGTCCTTCCCGGCAGAACCGCCTCGGGGGCACCACCGGAATCGCCGCTGATGGCCGGGAGCCCGGCGGCATAGGCTTCCAGGTACACGATGCCGAGTCCTTCGATATCCAGACCTCCGCCACGGGTGCGGCAGGGCATGGCGAAGATATCGCCCAGACTGTAGTGGGCGGCAAGTTCCTCGTAGGGGACCTCACCGGTGAAAGTGATGGCGTTTGCGGCGGGAGAGGCAGCGGCAAGCTCTCGCAGGCGTTCTTCGTAGGGCCCCTTCCCGACGATCACAAGCTGTGCCTTGGGGAAGCGGGTACAGACCGCAGGCCAGGCCGCGATAAGCGTGTCCTGCCCCTTGCGTTCGACCAGCCGGGAAATACACACGACGACGGGTGCATCATCGGCAATGCCGTAGCGCTTGCGCAGAGCAGCGCGCCAGGTGGCGGAGAAGGCGAAAGCCTGAGGGTCGATTCCGCCGGGCAGGCGCACGCGGTGGACGTCGCCCAGGCACCCGCGCAAACGGCGCAGCGTTGCCTCGGTGAGATAGGTGACGGTATCGGCATGAGTGAGGATGCGCCGCAGGAATTGCCGCGCCCCGGGCAGCATGGACCAACCGATCTCATGGCCGTGCGTGGTCGCGATGATATGCGTGGCTCCGGCGTCTCGGGCGGCGTCGGCCATGATTCCTAGAGGCGTCGATGCTCCGAACCAGACGTTGTCCACCGAATGCTCGCGGATGATGCGTTGCATTTCTCGCCGCACCGTGGGTGTGGGGAGCATCATGGTACCGGGATAGCGGTAGGTCTGCCACGGCTGTGCGGCATCGTACTCGGCAGCCCCTCCATCGGGGGGACTGGAGCAGTAGACGATGAACTGCTCGGGATCGAGTAGCCGGGCGAAGCCCTCAAGGTACGTCTGGATCCCGCCCTTGCGGGGCGGAAAGTCATTGGTGACCAGAAGGGTTTTTTTCATTCTCTTATCGTAAGCCAGCGTGGTGGCGGGCCACGGTATATCCCCCGAATGTGGTCAGTGGCAATCAATCACCGTGGCGAGCGGTCACAAAGCGGCGCCCCGTCGAGCCGTAGCTCAGCGGGGCGGATCAGATGACGAGCGTCTCGTCAGCCGTGGTCCTCGTCGGGCATATCAAGGCCTTCCGTGGTCTGCAGGACATCGCTGAGGCGATTCGCCGCAGTGACCACGGCAGCGGCGTGCTGGCGGCCAGGCTGCCGCCCCATACGTTCGATTGGTCCGGATATGGAAACGGCGGCGATGACGCGGCCGGATGGTCCACGTACGGGCGCGGAGATGGAGGCAACCCCGGGCTCACGTTCGCCGACGGACTGCGCCCACCCGCGGCGTCGTACCGCCGAGAGATTGGTAGCGGTATAGCTGGCGCCGTGCAGCCCTCGATGTAAGCGGTCAGGTTCTTCCCAGGCCAGCAGCACCTGCGCGGCCGAACCTGCCTTCATGGACAACGTCGCACCTACCGGGATGGAATCACGTAGACCCATGGCGCGCTCAGCGGCTGCCACACACACCCGTTGCTCGCCTTGATGCCGGAACAACTGTGCCGATTCGCCGGTGTGATCGCGTAGCGCTGTGAGTATCGGGCCGGCAGCAGCGAGGAGCCGATCCTCACCCGCCGCTGACGCCAACTCCGCCAGACGGGGACCGAGGACGAATCGTCCCTGCATGTCGCGTGCCACCATGCGGTGATATTCCAGTGCCACCGCCAGGCGGTGTGCCGTCGGCCGTGCCAGATGGGTTGCGGTGACGAGCTGCGCCAGGGTCTGTGGACCCGACTCCAGTGCACTGAGCACGGAGGCCGCCTTGTCAAGTACGCCGACGCCGCTTCCTTCGCCCGTGTTTGCTTTCGGGTCGCCCTCGACCGCAGAATTGGATGACGATTTCGAACTGTCCATGCTCTGATATTCTCATCTCAAAGCGTGAGATGCAAACGCGTGGCGGCATCGGATTGCGCGAGTGTAGTTTCACGGCCAGCAAGGAGTAGTAATGAGCGGGACCCTCGCAGAGAAGGTTTGGAACGACCACATCGTCAAGCACGGGGAAAACGGAGCCCCAGACTTGTTGTACATCGACCTACAGCTCGTGCATGAGGTAACAAGCCCGCAGGCCTTCGAAGGGTTACGGCTCGCCGGTCGGCGTGTGCGTCACCCGGAACAGACGATCGCAACCGAGGACCATAACACTCCAACGGTGGATATCGATCTTCCGATCGCTGATGAGACGTCGCGCGCACAGATCAACCAGCTGCGTAAGAACTGTGAGGAGTTCGGCGTCCCGCTGTACTCGCTCGGCAATGCGGACCAGGGAATCGTGCACGTCGTCGGCCCGCAGCTGGGACTCACCCAGCCGGGTATGACCATCGTGTGCGGTGACTCTCACACGTCCACACATGGAGCCTTCGGTGCACTCGCTTTCGGAATCGGTACCTCCCAGGTGGAGCACGTACTCGCCACACAGACGCTTCCCATGGCGCCATTCAAGACGATGGCTGTGAACGTGAACGGCCGGCTGAGGCCCGGAACAACGGCCAAGGACATTATTCTTGCCATCATCGCGAAAATCGGGACCAATGGCGCACAGGGCCATGTCATCGAATATCGGGGCGAGGCAATCCGATCGCTTTCGATGGAAGCACGGATGACGATCTGCAATATGTCGATTGAGGCGGGGGCGCGGGCTGGCATGATCGCGCCGGACCAGACAACCTTCGACTACATCAAGGGGCGCCCCAACGCGCCGGAGAACTGGGATGAGGCAGTCGCGTACTGGCAGACTCTCGTTTCCGACGACGACGCCGAGTTTGACACGGTCGTTGACCTGGACGCATCCGAGCTTGAGCCCTTCGTTACCTGGGGGACCAATCCGGGGCAGGGCATTCCCATCTCCGGCGCGGTGCCCGAGCCATCGGATATCGCTGACGAAACGCAGCGGCGAGCAGCGGAGTCGGCCATCGAGTATATGGGCTTGGTTCCGGGCACGCCCATGCGTGACATCGCGGTAGACACGGTGTTCATTGGTTCATGCACCAACGGTCGGATCGAAGACCTGCGGGCCGTCGCCTCGGTGGTCAAGGGGCGGAAGAAGGCCGAGGGGTTACGGGTGCTTGTAGTTCCGGGCTCTGCCCGCGTGCGCCTGCAGGCAGAGGCAGAGGGGCTGGACAAGATTTTCCTTGATTTCGGCGCGGAATGGCGCAATGCCGGCTGCTCTATGTGCCTGGCCATGAACCCGGACAAGCTCTCACCGGGTGAGCGTTCCGCGTCAACATCGAACCGGAACTTCCAGGGCCGCCAAGGACCAGGCGGTCGGACACATTTGGTCTCGCCACTGGTGGCTGCGGCAACCGCGGTGAAAGGCACCTTTGCCACACCGGCGGATTTGAACTGAGCGAGGAATCGAGAGGACGAGGCCATGGAGAAATTCACCACTCATAGCGGCATCGGAGTGCCGTTGCGCCGTTCGGCGGTCGACACGGATCAGATCATTCCTGCCGTTTACCTCAAACGTATTACCCGGACCGGGTTCGACGACGCACTATTCGCCGCTTGGCGGCGCGATCCGGCTTTCGTACTCAACCGCGAGGAATACCGGCGTGGATCCGTGCTGGTGGCCGGCCCGGATTTCGGTACGGGATCCTCGCGTGAGCATGCGGTGTGGGCTCTGAAGGATTACGGTTTCCGCGCGGTCCTCGCCCCGAAATTCGCGGACATCTTCCGCGGCAATGCGGGCAAACAGGGCCTAGTGGCCGGGGTGTGTGCTCAGGAAGATATCGAACAGCTGTGGAAGCTTCTGGAAAATGAGCCGGGGTTGGAAGTAACTGTTGACCTGGTGGAACGCCAGGTCCGCTGCGGCGCTTTCACCTGCGATTTTCAGCTCGACGATTACACCCGCTGGTGCTTGATGGAAGGCCTGGACGATATTGCGCTGACCCTGCGTGATGAGGCTGCCATTACGGCCTACGAGGCAGCCCGCCCGAGCTTTAAGCCGGCTACTCTGCCGCAAAAACATCTTCCTGAAGTTGAGGTGGTTTCCGCGCGCCCGGTCAGTGGAGACGTGCCGCTGGCCTAGGGGT
>SUUB01000006.1:0-5034 GCA_015062745.1 Actinomycetaceae bacterium | reverse complement strand
GGCCGCGCCGCCCGAGGCGCGAGTGGGGGCGCGCCGCTGGCATAGAGAGCTATTCTGGTATAGCCTACAGTTCTCTAGAAGGCGGCCAGCCGGATGAACGCGGTTGGCCGAGTGCCGAAGGGAAGAACATGACGAAACTCCGGGTGCAAGGCGGAACACCGCTCTCTGGCGAAATTACCGTACGTGGGGCAAAGAACTTCGTGTCAAAGGCAATGGTGGCCACCTTGCTCGCCCCCGAAACCTCGACGCTGCGCAACGTACCCCTGATCCGCGATGTTGAAGTCGTTACAGAGCTCCTCCGACTGCACGGCGTGCAGGTTGACTATGACCAGGAAGCCGGGATTCTATCCATTACCCCCGGGGTTACCCACCTGCCCGAGAATCCGGAGGAGATGGACCGCCTCGCCGGATCCTCGCGCATCCCCATTCTGTTTGCGGGGCCGCTGCTGCATAACCTTGGCGAAGCCTTTATCCCGGACTTGGGGGGATGCCATATTGGCGATCGCCCCGTGAATTTCCACCTCAACGTGCTGGAGGACTTCGGCGCCAAGCGCATCCAAGAGCCTGCGGGTATGCATTTGGTGGCGCCCAAGGGGCTCAAGGCGCGCCCTGTCCGCCTGCCGTATCCGTCGGTCGGCGCAACTGAACAGACCCTGCTGACGGCGGTGATGGCCGAAGGCATCACAGAATTGACCAATGCCGCGATTGAACCGGAGATCATGGACCTGATCGCGGTGTTGCAGAAGATGGGCGCGATTATTTCGGTGGATACCGATCGGACCATCCGCGTCGAGGGCGTTGATCGTCTGGTTGGCTTCTCTCACACGGCGCTGCCCGACCGCATCGAGGCCGGTTCATGGGCCTGCGCGGCGCTGGCGACCGGAGGCGACATTTTCGTTCGGGGTGCCGAACAGCAGGCAATGACGAGTTTTCTCAATGTATTCCGCAAGGTTGGCGGAGCGTTCGATGTGCGCGACGACGGCATCCGTTTCTGGCATCCGGGTGGGGAACTTCATTCGATGGCACTGCAGACCGACGTCCATCCTGGTTTCATGACGGACTGGCAGCAGCCGCTCGTCGTCGCTCTCACGCAAGCCTCGGGAATCTCGATTGTGCACGAGACCGTGTATGAGAACCGCTTTGGCTTCACCGAAGCCCTGGTGGAGATGGGCGCCCATATCCAGACCTATCGAGAGTGTCTGGGTGGACTGCCGTGCCGATTCGGCCAGCGCAACTTCTATCACTCGGCGGTTATTCAGGGGCCGACGAAGCTTCATGCCGCAGATATTGAAGTGCCAGATTTGCGCGGCGGGTTCTCCCATCTGATCGCGGCCCTAGCGGCCGATGGTTGCTCACTCGTTTCCGGTATTGACATTATTGACCGCGGCTACGAGCACTTCATGCAAAAGCTCGGAGCATTGGGCGCAGATGTTGAGAAGATCGAGGAGTGAGGCTCACTCGGAACGTGAGCTGAGCGGTTCGGCTCTTGCCGCCGTGAATCGCGCGGTGCTGCGAGAAGCCGGAGCGCCCGAGGGCGTTCGTTTCTTCTCTAAGTTGCGAACGCGTTGCGTCGGCATCCAATCTGCTCGTCAGGTCCGGCGGGCGGAGCGCCACGGGCCGCTGATGATGCGACTGGTTGCGCCGCCGCTGGTTGCGTTGACGCATGCCATCCAAGACATGCGAGTCTGCGGCGCCTCGAAGCTCCCCGCCGGCCCCATGTTGGTTGTTGCCAATCACACCTGCCACCTGGATGCGCTCACGGTGGGAGTTGCGCTGTACGAAGCGGGGATAGCCCCGCATTTTGCCGCCCGGGCGGATCTGTTCCGTGTGCCGGTGCTGGGCTCGATCCTGCGCCGGATGGGTCAGATTCCGGTTCACCGCTCCGATGACGGTGAAGGGGATGCGACGGCGGCCATGACGGAGATGGCCGATAGATTACAGCGGGGCGAATGCGTGGTCGTGTTCCCGGAAGGAACCTTCACTCGCGATCCTGAGAAGTGGCCCATGCGGGCCAAAACCGGGGCGGCACGGTTGGCACTGAGATTCCCGGGCGTGCCGGTAATCGGCCTCGCCCATTGGGGCAATGAGGCGCTTATCGATCCATGGACAGGGAAGGTGGCCTGGCAGAAGCTGGGGCGGAACTCCTCGCGATTGGACGTGCGCTTCACCGCGCCGTTGGATCTGGAACAGTTCTGGGGCCGAGACGAGAGCTATGAGCTGCTCACCGACATGACAGAATCGATGATGACGGCCATCACGGACGAGTTGGCGCAGCTTCGTTCCGAGGACCCGACTTCCGCTGGGCTAACGCCGCGGAAACGCCGCTGGGATCGAGCGATTGACGGTGACCCGTACCGCGTGCAAAACGCACGTAATAAGGCACGACGTCGTCGGGCGGAACGCAGGCGCGCACGGCTGTTGCTGACTACCGGACTGTTTGCCACGAGCGCTTTCTTGCGCCGTATGCGCGCTGGCCGACGGGAGAATTGACGCGCCTGCGCCGTCGCCACGTCGGATTGACTGCCCTACACGCGCCGGCCAACACGGGAAATAACGGGTTCCTTCTTTTCCCCGGCCGCCGGAGCGCACTGGGTTCCCTGAACGGGCGACGCCGCCTCGGGCGTGCGCTGTTGCGAGTATGCTCCGGCCGTGCGTACGTCCGAGCGCTCCCTTGTGCCGTCAATCGCGCGCGACGTCAATGACGATTCGGTCCGGATCGCTCAGCCGAGTGATGCGGTACGGGCGCTCGCGGTCCGTACCGATGTAGATAACATGTGACCCCTCGAAGGGGTAGGCCACATCGGCGGCTTGGATCACGGTTGTGTCGGCCACCGCTGCGGGGTTGAGCCATGGTGGGTCTGCTTCTTCGGGGTAGGTGACCCCGCTGACCGAGACCTGTAGGAAGGCATTGCCATCCATCTCTAAGCGGTCGCCCTTGCCGTCACTGATCGGTTCGTCCACCCACTGCGCGTACCATTGCAGGTCGCCGTCGCCCGCAGAGTATTCGACGACGAGCCGGTCGTAACCGTCGTGGCCGCCCAGGCGCGAGGTAAGTGGCACATAGGTTCCGGAAACATCGGGATAAGCTTCGCTCTGCGACATTCCGGTGATGAAGCCGCCATCCGCGTCGTCCGGGTCCGACGGCGTCGTCATGGGCGTCGTATTCGTTGTCGAGGCTTGCGGCGGCACGGTAGTGGAGGCTTGCGGTGAGGCAGCCGCTGAGGAACTCGAAGAAGACGATGATCCCGAGTTGGAACAGGCACTCAGCCCGGCGATGAGCGCAAAGCACAGCGCAAGGTGACGGACGCGTTTCATCAAGTCCTCCTAACAATGTCAGTGATGCGGCCTTCGCGGCACCGCCCGATGTGTTAGCACTAACTTTATGCCTCTCGCCCCTGACAGCGTGCATGCTACGGGCTCGAGTGGGCAAACGAGATCTAACTGTGACACTGTGGTCGGGTTGATTGCCGGTGCAACCGGTGCCGACACAGTGATCGCCGGTGCAACCGGTGCCGACACGGTGATTGCGGGTGCAACCGGTGCCGACACTCGGCGCTGGAGTGCATGACAGGCTAGGCTAGGCGGTGGTAAGCCGGGTCGGATATGAAAGGGCAGAGTCGTGGCATCGAAGAAACGGGTCGCGCTTATTTACGGCGGTGTGTCAGGTGAACACTCGGTGTCCTGCCTGACGGCTGCATCGGTGATGCGTGCGATGGACCCGCAGAAGTATGAGATTCTTCCAATTGGCATTCGGCGGGACGGCACCTGGGTTCCCGGCGTGAAGGATCCGGCGCTATTGGAGGCGGCCGGTCCACGCGGTGAAGTTGCCGACTCCTCCAGCCGGGTGCTGCTTGGTATTCAGCAGGACGCTGGTGTCGCGTACACCATCAATGCCACGCCCGCTGAAGAAAAACAGGTGCAGGGCCCGCCGAGCGGCGCTGTCGAGGCGTCTGCGTCGGGTGGTGACGGGCCGGAGGCCGGTGAGTGGCACTGTGCCCAACAGGGAGGTAGCGCCACACTGACCGATATCGGGCATGTCGATGTTGCCTTTCCGCTGTTGCACGGTCCCTTCGGCGAGGACGGTACGATTCAGGGCATGCTGGAAATGGCCGGTATTCCCTACGTTGGATCAGGTGTGTTCGCCTCGGCGGCGGGGATGGACAAGCACTATATGAAGGTGGTGCTGGAAGCGGCGGGACTCCCCGTGGCGCCGTATGTGCTGGCGACCGCGCGGCGGTGGCGTACCGAGCGTGATGCGGTGCTTCGGGAGGTCGAGGAGCGGCTGCATTATCCCGTATTCGTCAAACCAGCCCGTGCCGGCTCCTCACTCGGCATATCACGTGTGGAGGACGCGGGGGGTCTCGTGGCAGCGGTGCAGCTCGCGCAGCAGACGGATCCGAAGGTCATTATCGAGCAGGGCGTTACGGGCCGTGAGATCGAATGCGCGGTGCTGGGCGGGCACGGTGACGAGCCCGCACGCGCTTCCGTGCTCGGCGAGATCGTGTTGGACAACCAGTGGTATGACTACCAGACGAAGTACATTCAGACCGAAGGCTTCCACATGGAGATTCCTGCGGCGGTGGATGACGATACTGCTGCAAGAATGCGGGCGATGGCGATTGAGGTTTTTGACGCCTTCGAATGTGAAGGCATGACGCGTGTGGACTTCTTCCTCACCGATGGTGGTGAGATCGTCGTCAATGAGCACAACACGATTCCCGGATTCACGGCGGTATCCATGTACCCGATTCTGTGGCAGAAGACCGGACTCGACTATTCCGCACTGATTGACGAACTCATTACGCTGGCCTTGGAGCGTCCGCTTGGTTTGCGCTGACGGAGCGGATGTGGCGCCGTGGTGAAGGGTGTGGCTCTCAGTGGCGGGCGTGTTCGGGACCTTTCCGAAGACGATCTGTTGGCGGTCCTGCGCAAGCATCTGCCGTCCGCGGGCGGAGTGATTGTTCCGTCCGGTGACGACAGCGCTGTGTTGTCCTTTCCTGATGGCCGGGTTTCCGTTTCCACGGACATGCTGGT
>SUUB01000005.1:60927-100561 GCA_015062745.1 Actinomycetaceae bacterium | reverse complement strand
GCAGCAGACAGCCAGCCACCAACAAAAACAAAAACCAGACACACTATCAAGCACCCAAACACCACACCCACACCCCAGAAGACTTCGGCTAAGAGCCTCAGACTCCGGAAGGGGCACTATACAAGCTTACCGGATTGCGCCGGCCGCGTCAACCGCAACCAGGCGATTTCCTCGAAGAACTCGCCGCCCCAGAGCGCACTGATTCCGCCGATTTTCATCATTGGATTCCGCCGCGCTCCGGCAGCAGATAAGAGATTACTCAGCCGTCTGGGCCCGGTCAAGTCAGAATCGGGTGAGACAGCCCACGCGCGCCCTTCCGCTGCAATCGTGGCGATATGGAGTATCGGCATGACGGGGCCGCCGTCGCACCGAGTCTGGCTACACCGCCCGCCACCGGTCGAGGAACCGTTTACCTCTTCGTAGATCGCCCGCCGGTAGGTTCCACGTCCGATGCGTTCGCCGCACTGATCGTGGGCGGGCCACAGGCCACGAGGCTCCCCTCGCGCCTTGCCCTCGCGGCCGTCGGATGGATACACGGAGCACAGCTCGCCATAGGCAAGGGGACAGCTCCGAGTACTTTGCCTTCGGCGCAGGCAAACTCCGCGCCCGATACCAGCGGGAACGGCCCAATGCCTGCGCCGACGCGAAGAGAGCCAACTGCTTACATGAACAACTGGAGCAGGCAGGTCCTATTGCACCCGCGCCACCGCGAGATTCTTCTTTCCCTTGCGCAGTAGCACGATGCCGCCGGGCAGAACATCGCCGCTCTGCACTTCCTGACCATCGACCACCTTCCGGTTGTTCACATAGAGTCCCCCGGAGGCAACGGTGCGTCGTGCCGCGCCGATGCCCTTCTCGAGTCCAGCTTGAACAAACGCGTTGACAACAGGCTCCCCAAAAGTGATAGTCGCCTGTGGCAACTCGGCCACGGCGTCGGCCAGGGTTTCGGCATCCAGCGCGTTCAATTCCTCACCGCCGAATAACGCCCGGGATGCCGCAATGACGCGCTCGGTAGCATCGGCTCCGTGAACCCAGGTCGTCACGTCCTGCGCCAGAGTGCGCTGTGCCTGCCGCGCCGCCGGGCGCTCCTGCACCATTCGCTCCAGTTCTTCAATCTCCTCCCTTGTGCGGAAGGTGAAGATTTTGAGCATACGGATAACGTCGTCGTCGGCGATATTGAGCCAGAACTGGTAGAACTTGTACGGGCTGAACATCTCCGGGTTCAGCCAGATTGCTCCGCCCTCCGTCTTTCCGAACTTCGTGCCGTCCGACTTGGTGATAAGCGGGTTGGTCAGAACATGTACATCGGTGTTCTCTACCTTGTGGATGAGCTCCATGCCTCCCACAAGGTTGCCCCACTGATCATTGCCACCCACCTCCAGGGTGCAACCGTAGCGCCGGTACAGCTCCAAGTAGTCGTTCGCCTGCAGGATCTGGTAACTGAACTCCGTGAACGAGATGCCCTCCTCGCTGGCGAGCCTGCGGGCGACGATATCCTTTGAGAGCATCGTTCCAAGGCGGAAATGCTTGCCCAGGTCACGCAGGAAGTCGACCGCGCTCATGGATGCCGTCCAATCGAGGTTGTTGACGATGCGCGCCGGATTCTCCCCCTCGAAATCGAGCAGGCTCTCCAGTTGGCCACGCAGGGCGTCCGCCCACTGCGCCACCACGTCCTTCGTGTTCAGCGTGCGTTCTCCCTTGGCGCGCGGATCGCCGATAAGACCGGTTGCTCCCCCTACCAACGCCAGGGGGTGGTGACCGGCCAGCTGCAGGTGCCGCATCACCTTCACCGCCACCAGATGACCGTGATGCAAAGAGGGTGCGGTCGGATCAAAACCGCAATAGTAAGTGACTGGCCCGTTGTTCAGAGCGCTGCGCAGCGCTTCCAAGTCGGTGTGCTGAGCAATAAGCCCACGCCACTGCAGTTCGTCGAGGACGTCAGTCACTTCTCCGCCTTTCCTACGGTTGTGCCCGACCATCGGGCACATGCCTAAGTCTGCCCTGTCAGCACTAAGATCGCTAATCTCGCCCGGCGCTTGGTCTGCCCGTCCGCGTCCGCCGCCATCATCGACGTACGAGCCGCTGCAATTCGAGCACTACCTGCAGAGGAATCTCCGTGCCGGACATCCGCGGAGTCCACCGCACGCCGGGGGCGACAAGCCGCAACATGCTCAATGGCACCGGGTCGTCCAACTCCATGAGATCCGTGAACTCGATATCGACGTAGCCCGTCTCACGGGAGCGCGCCAGCGGATTCCAGTGCGGTCCCATATGAATCTCACTGCAAATCTCCACAAGAGCAACCGCACCGCGTGGAGCCTGCCCGACTTTGACGACGACGCCGAGGTCTCCTGCGGCCATGCCGCGGCGACGCGCCCCCGTGTTCCATGTAGAACGAATCCGCGCGCCGACATCCAACTGCGGAATCCATCGCTGCCAGTCAGGGTAAGGGTCGTAGGCCAGCTTCGGATTCACAAGAAAAAGGAACGCCCGTTGTTCCCTCTCAGGCTCACGTTCTTTCTCAGTCACCGCGTCACCGCTTCTCTCTCAGTCGCCGTCGCACCGCCACCTTCCGCGCGGTCGCGACCCGAAATACCGGACGTGCCAGCACTCGCGCCACATCATCGGGTAGGGCTGCAGACTTCAACCGAGCCGATTCCATCGCCGATCCAGCACTATCAGCACGACCGCCGCCATCCGCACTGGAGGAGCGCACAGCGGATGCAAGGCCGCCACCGAGGCGCCCGCTAACCATTCGCGCTCTCATAGCCGCTATGACGGTTTGGCCGTGCGACGCCGCGGAGACGCTGCTCGACGGTATGCCGATACTGTCGGGTCGCCATCAATCCAATAACGCCACGGGAAGGCTTGTCCGTCACCGCCAATTCCGGAGACTCCCACACGCCCACCACTGCGTATCTTGCCAGGAGTGGCTCCCTCCCTGCTCGTCACCGCGACGACGACGTCGTCCGGGGCGGCGTCGTCGTCTAATAGCACGCCGTCGAGAGTTATCGGACTACCATCGGCTGAACGATCGATGGCGAGGCAGCGCACCAAATTGGCAGGACCACGTGCCAGTTCGCGATCTCTTATCACGCCCGGTCGCCGCTGACGCGCAATCTCCAGCCCCTCCACCACCTCACCGGCACGCAGAAGCACTCCCCCGGCCGTTCCTTCCGGCCACGCCACCAGATTTAGGCAATGGTGCATTCCGTAGGTGAAATACACGTAGGCATGGCCGGGAGCGAGATACAGCGAGTTGTTCCGTTCCGTCCTTCCCCGGAAGGCGTGGGAGCCGGGATCAACCTCGCCGCAGTATGCTTCGACCTCCGTCAAACGCACACGCACTCCGGCGACGTCGATATAAGCGCCGAGCAGTTGCGGAGCCACCTCCACCGGACTCGCCGCCAGGTCAAGCATCAGCGCGCCACGATTCGTGACTCGGTGAAACCGCGTCGGTGTTCCACACCCGAGCGTGCCTTCGCGAGCTGTTCCGCAACGCGCACCGGGGCCGTTCCTCCTCGACCCGAACGCGCCGCCACCGCCCCGGCCACATTGAGCACGTTGCGTACTTGCGCTGTCAGCCTACTATCGATACCGGCAAGATCCTCGTCGCTCAGATCCCACAGTTCTATTCCACGCCGTTCACATTCGCGCACGCAGGCACCGGAGATCTCGTGTGCTTGCCGGAAGGGAACCCCTTGCCGGACCAACCACTCGGCAATGTCGGTTGCCAAGGAGAATCCCTGTGGCGCCAACTCCGCCATGCGCTCCAGGTGCAGCGTCATGGTGGCGAGCATGCCCGCCACCGCCGGCAAGAGGACATCCAAGGTATCGACTTGGTCGAACACCGGTTCCTTGTCTTCCTGCAGGTCACGGTCATACGCCAGGGGAAGGCCCTTGAGCGTGGCCAGTAGGCCCGCCAGATCTCCGATCAGCCGCCCGGACTTGCCACGCGCGAGTTCGGCAACATCGGGATTCTTCTTCTGGGGCATAATGGATGACCCGGTGGAATAGGCGTCGTCGAGAGTGACGAAGCCGAACTCCTTGGTATTCCAGATGATGACTTCTTCGCTGATACGAGAGATATCGATACCGATCTGCGCCATGATGTACGAGAACTCGGCCACGACATCTCGCGAAGAAGTACCGTCAATGGAGTTCTCGCTGACGGTGGCGAAACCGAGGTCTGCGGCCACGCCTTCCGGATCCAGCCCCAGAGTGTTGCCCGCCAATGCTCCCGAGCCGTACGGGCTCTCTGCCGCCCGCGCATCCCAGTCCACAAGTCGGTCGATATCGCGGAGCATCGGCCAGGCGTGTGCAAGCAGCTGATGAGCCACCAATACCGGCTGGGCATGTTGCATATGAGTACGCCCCGGCATGACCGCATCTCCGGCAGCATCGGCCTGCGCCACGAGCGCGTCGACGACGTCGAGGAGTTTGCCGCCGACAATACGCGCCTCGTCACGCAGATACATGCGGATCAAGGTGGCTATCTGATCGTTTCGGGACCGCCCGGCCCGCAATCGACCTCCAAGTTCCTCCCCCGCTCGATCCAGCAGGCCGCGTTCCAACGCTGTATGTACGTCCTCGTCATCCGGTTCGGGGGCGAACACACCCGCCGCCACATCCCTATCAAGTTGATTCAATGCCCCCAGCATGGCACGCAACTGCTCGCCATCCAAAAGACCGGCAGCATGCAGCGCTCGCGCATGGGCCCGTGAACCCGCGATGTCATAACGCGCTAAACGCCAGTCAAACTGCGTAGAACGTGAGAGCTCGGTCAGTGCATCTGCCGGAGCGCCGGCGAAGCGACCGCCCCACAGCGCGATGTGATTACTCATAGTGACCATGTTATGCATCCGGCTGCATTTGTGGTGGCGGCGTCCGCTACACTTGCGGCATGGATCTCAAGGGACGCTCTTTTCTCAAAGAACAGGACTTCACACCGGCTGAGTGGGCATCTTTTATCGATCTGGCTGCGCAGCTCAAGCACGAGCAGCGAACCGGAACGGAGACACAGCGACTCGCCGGTAAGTCCATCGCGCTGATTTTCGAGAAGACGTCCACTCGTACGCGCTGCGCCTTCGAAGTCGCAGCATTCCAGCAGGGCGCGCATACCACCTACCTCGACCCGCAGAGCTCTCAGATCGGCCACAAGGAATCCATTGCCGATACTGCGCGCGTTCTCGGCCGGATGTTCGACGGCATCGAATTCCGCGGCGAGCGGCAGGCGGATGCTGAGAAGTTGGCGAAATACGCGGGTGTGCCCGTCTTCAACGGTCTTACCGACCAGTGGCATCCCACGCAAATGCTCGCCGATGCACTGACTATTCGCGAGCACACGAATAAGCCGTTCACCGAGGTTGCGCACGCCTATCTCGGCGACGCCCGTTTTAACACCGGCCGCTCCTTGCTGGTATCTTCCGCCATGCTCGGAATGGACGTGCGGATCGTGGCGCCCGAGGCGTACCAGCCCGATGCGCAGGCGATAGAAATCGCCCAGGAGGCGGCGAAGATCACCGGAGCACGAATCACGATCACAGACGATGTTGCAAGCGGTGTGCGCGGAGCCGATGTCATTTCCACCGACATCTGGGTATCCATGGGTGAGCCGAAAGAGGTGTGGCAGGAGCGAGTCAACGCTCTGCGCTCCTATCAGGTCAACAGCGAAGTAATGGATCTGACCGGCAATCCAGATACCATCTTCATGCACTGTCTGCCGTCGTTCCACGATCTTGAGACCAGTGTGGGCAGAGAGGTCTACCAACTCACCGGAATGGAGGCTCTCGAGGTAACCGATGAGGTCTTCAACAGCCCCCGCTCCGCCGTTTTCGACCAGGCAGAGAATCGCATGCACACCATCAAGGCGGTGCTGGTTGCGGCGCTCTAGTCCACCGGTTGCGGCGCTCCAGTGAGCTGGCCCGGCGCCATGGCAGCGCCGCGCGCCATCTCACAACGCCAGATCGTAGCCCTGCTTGCGCACGACTCGTAACAGCTGCGCACGGTTGGGTTTCACTGCAGCCATACGAGCCACTGTCTGCTTGGTGAACGAGTCCACCGCGCGCCCCGGTTCACGCAGGTCATAGTACGTCTGCAGGACCTCGTCGTAATCCACCAGTGCCTCGGCCCACGACTCCGGCTCGGTGTAACGGTTCTCCATCACACGCAGTTTCATCTCCATCCGCGGCTTCAACTGCGGTTCCTGGGCCGGTGTACCGATACACAGCCCGACCACGGGGAATGTCAGCGGTGGCAGGGCCAGCACCTCGATCACTCGCTCGGCGTCGTTAAGGATGTTGCCGAAGTAATTGGTTCCCAACCCCAAGGACTCTGCAGCAACGACGACGTTCTGCGCCATAAGGCAGGCGTCCGTGAATCCCTCCGTGAAAGAATCCATGGATGCCGGGCCGGGTCCGGCCGCACTCTGCTCTTCAAGAATGCGCTGCGATCGATGCGTATCTACGATGAAAATCCACAGTTCTGGAGCCTCGGCCATATACGCCTGTGTTGCGACCTCCGCAAGATCCTCCCGCAGCGCCTGATCAGTGACACGGATGATTGACGCATGCTGCATATTGCGCGACGTTGCGGTGCGCCGCGCCACCTCAATCAGTTGCTCAAATTGCTCGGGTGGAATTGGGGACGCGCCGAACTTACGAATCGTCCGGTGGTTCAGCTGGCTGGCAATAGTGCTATTCAACGGGTCCATGCACCAAGTATGGCATCCCCGCAGCGGTCGCGACCATGCGTGGCACATTCCGGAGCCGACGGTGGTGACGACCAAGTAAAGGTAATCCGGCACCCGCCGCGAGCTAGGGCCTCGGCGGGCACCGGATCTACGTTATTCAAACAGGAGAATCAGTGGAGGTTCGGCTTTCCCATGGCCTCACCGCGTCCGAACCGGACGTCGCGAGCCGCAGCCAGCTTCGATGTCAGACCGAAGATCTCGATGAAGCCCTTGGCGTTGGCCTGGTTATATGTGTCACCCGCATCGTACGTGGCGAGGTTGAAATCGTACAGCGACGTCTCCGAGCGGCGGCCGGTGACCACAGCGGTGCCACCGTGCAGCGTCATCCTGATATCACCGCACACGTACTCCTGTGTATCGCGGATGAAGGCATCCAAGGAGCGTTTCAACGGCGAGAACCACTGCCCCTCGTATACGAGATTTGTCCACTGATCCGAAACCGTGCGCTTGAAACGCGCCTGGTCACGATCCATCGTGACATTCTCCAACTCCCGATGAGCCGTGATAAGCGCCATGGCGCCGGGAGCCTCATAGATCTCCCGCGACTTGATACCCACAAGCCGGTCTTCAACGATATCGATGCGCCCAATGCCCTGTGCACCGGCGCGTCGGTTCATCTCCTGAATAGCCTCCAGCGGTGTTACCGCCCGGCCGTCGATAGCAACCGGGATGCCCTTGTCAAATGTGATTGTCACCTCGTCCGGCAGCGGTGGGTATGTCGGATCATCGGTGTAGTTGTACACATCCTTCGTCGGAGCATTCCACAGATCCTCCAGGAAACCGGTCTCAATGGCCCGGCCCCACACGTTCTGGTCAATGGAGAACGGGTTGTGGTGAGTGGTCTCGATGGGCAACTGATGTTCATTGGCGTAGTTGATGGCGAATTCGCGCGTCATGGCGAGATCGCGGACCGGTGAGATGCAGGTCAGATCGGGTGCAAGCGAAGTGATTCCGTTTTCAAACCGTACCTGGTCATTCCCCTTACCGGTGCACCCGTGAGCCACGACGGTAGCGCCGAACTGCCGCGCTGCGGTCACAAGATGCTTGACGATAACCGGCCGGGAAACAGCGGAAATCAGCGGGTAGGCATCCATGTATAGACCGTTGGCCTGGAGTTCCGGCATACAGTACTCGGTCGCAAACTCTTCGCGCGCATCGGCAACATACGCCTCGACCGCCCCGCAGTCCAGTGCCCGTTGCCGCACCGTCTCGAGGTCTTCGCCTCCTTGCCCGACGTCGACAGACACCGTGACGACTTCCATCCCCGTCTGCTCACCGATCCAGCCGATGGCTACCGATGTGTCCAGGCCGCCCGAATAAGCAAGAACAACACGATCCTTATGTTCCGACATCTCATCTCCTTGTATCTTCCGGCCTGCGCCGGAACGTTTCTCATTATGCTTGACTTCACCGCCCTCCGCGGGACGGCTCATTTATCGAATATCGGCCGTGTGCGCGCTGAGTGCTAGGCCAATGCCAAAAGTTCGCGTAGTAGCCTCTCCGCCTGCCTCTCATCATTGGCGATTACAAGGACGGTGTCGTCGCCGGCGATGCAGCCCAGCACGCCGTCCAGCATGGCCCGGTCGATTCCCGACGCCAGCAGTTGTGCCGCTCCGGGCGGTGTACGCAGCACGACTTGATTGACGGCGCGTTGCGCGCTGATCAAAACCTCTGAGCACCATCTATCGAGCTGGGCACGTGCCCCCTGCGCGGCAGCAACCGTCTCCCCCGGATCCGGGATCTGATACACCTGCTGACCGGAGCTGTTTCTTACTTTCACCGCCCGCAACTCCTCCAAATCGCGCGAGAGAGTCGCCTGAGTCACGGAGATTCCTTCGTCCGCCAAACGCGCGCGCAAGGCTCTCTGGGATCCAATGGCATCCTTGGCCAATAGCTGCACAATCAGGGCCTGCCGTGCAGCGCGGGTCGTAGGAATAGCGATCTGTGACGCACTCATTATCCGGCCTGCAGTTCTGGTGCTAGTTCACTCATGGCGCCAACGAAGGGCGCCAGATCCTCTTGGGTGATGACCAGTGGAGGTGCCAGCCGGATAGTCTGCGGATTTGGCGCGTTTACAATGATTCCCCGCTCCAGCAATGAATCGCGTGCGCGAGCCGAGTCGTTGACTTCGACCCCGAGGAGCAAACCGGCACCGCGCACCCGGTATCCACATTCCCGCAACTGTGCGGCCAGCCAGCTACCGACCTCCCGCACATGTGGAAGCAACTTCTCAACCTCTTCCAGCACAACAAGGGAGGCCGCACTCGCCACCGGATTTCCACCGAATGTGGAACCGTGACTACCCGGGCCGAGTAGACCGGCGGCATTTCCCACCGCGACGCAGGCCCCAACCGGGAAACCGCCGGCCAAGGCCTTCGCCAAGGTGACGACGTCGGCGCGCACGTGCTCCGCTGAGCAGAGCCATCGACCGGTCCGACCGACGCCCGTTTGCACCTCGTCCATCACAAGTAGCGCGCCATGGGCATCGCAGAGTTCCCGCGCGCGTATTAGTGTCTCGCGACTCAGCGGGATGACCCCGGCCTCTCCCTGAATCGGCTCCATGAACAGTGCAGCGACGCCGTCGTCGAAGGCTTCTTCCAGCGCCTGCGCCGTCGGCTCGACAAAAGTGACATTATCCGGCAGCGGGACGAAGGGATCGCGCATGGCGGGCTTCTCCGTGACCGACAACGCACCGAGTGTGCGCCCATGGAATGAATGTGTTAGCGCCAGCACCCGGCCGCCGGGCTTATGCAGCCGGGTCACCTTCAACGCGGCCTCATTGGCCTCGGTACCGGAGTTGGCGAAGAAGACCCGGAACGAGGCACCGTCGTAGCCCTCCGCCGCAAAAATGCCGCGCAGTCTTTCTGCCAGTTCCACCTGCGGCGGCGTCGTAAAGAAATTCGACACATGGCCGAGCGTGCGCATTTGCGTTGCCACCGCTTCAACCAGGCGCGGGTGGGCGTACCCGAGTGCATTCACCGCAATGCCACCCAGCAGGTCGAGATAGGGCGTGCCCGTGTCATCCCACACCGTCACACCTTCACCTTTGACCAGAGCAAGCTGCGGCGGGCCAAAGGTATTCATCACAACCCGGCTGTACCGCTGGCTCAGCGTTGTTTCCGGCTTCGCTTTCATTCTGATTCTCCTTGGTGGGTCATATCTTCTTCTGACCCCTCTCCCGCGCTGTGCTCCACTGCCCCGTCCGGGCCGGCCGCCCCGCCATGCTCGACCGTGATATTCGCTTCACCCTCCACGCTGGTTTCCTTGTCGGAAATCCGCGCGGCTGCCGGAGAATCCGAACCCTGCCTGCGCTGCGCATCAGCGGCCTTCTGCTGCTCCGCCGCCAGACGGTGCACGTCGCCATCCCAGGAGACGACCGTTCCGATGCCGGCATTGGTAAACACTTCCAACAACATGGAATGCGCCATGCGCCCATCGATGACGTGTGCACGGGGTACGCCTCGATCAACCGCACGCAGCGCGGCCTCCATTTTCGGCGCCATGCCGGAATCAAGGGACGGCAACAGGTCTCGCAGTCGACTGGCGGAGATCTTGTCGATTAGAGATGACTTATCAGGCCAGTTCAGATATAGACCCTCGACATCTGTCAACATGATCAGCTTCCGGGCACCCAGTGCCACCGCAATCGCGCTGGCCGCGGTATCGGCATTCACGTTCAAGACGTCCTGCGGTCGCTCCACATCCACAGCCACCGTGGAGACGACGGGGATCCGGCCTGCATCCAGCAACTGGCTGATGGCCTGCGGATTGACTTCGACGATGTCGCCCACATGCCCCACATCGACCAACTGCCCGTCGATCGTCGCCCTTCGCCGTTGCGCGGTCAGAAGCCCGGCGTCCTCTCCGGACAGCCCGACCGCATACGGTGCATGAACATTCATCAAGGACACAATCTCGCGCTGCACCTTACCGGTCAGCACCATGCGCACCACATCCATGGTGTCGCTGGTGGTCACGCGCAGTCCGCCGCGAAACTCGGATTCGATGCCAACGCGTTCCAACATCCGGTTGATCTGCGGACCACCGCCGTGTACAACCACCGGGCGGATACCGACGTGGTGCAGAAAAGTGACGTCTTGCGCGAATGCGGCCTTGAGTTCTTCGGAGAGCATGGCGTTTCCGCCGTATTTAATGACGAAGGTTTGGCCTTCGAACTCGCGGATCCAAGGCAAGGCCTCTACCAGCACCTCGGCCTTCTCGCGCGCGCGTTGTAGCCGATTCAGAATCTCACTCATGATGAATACGCCGAATTCTCCGTCACATAGTCGTAGGTCAAATCGTTGGTCAACACACGGACGGATTCCGTGCCCGCCTTCAAATCAATACCGATGGTCACCAGGCGCTCATCCATATTGACGTTCTCACGTGGATCACCAATCCCGCCATTGCGGCATACCGACACGCCATTGATGATGACATCAACCGCATCCGGGTCAAACGGCGCAATCTCCTGGGGCACGGTGCCCATTGATGCCAGAACCCTGCCCCAATTCGGATCATTGCCGAAAATGGCGGCTTTGAGCAGATTGGAGCGCGCAACGGCCCGGGCTACAGCCAAACCGGCGTCTTGCGACGACGCACCGGCAATTTCGATCGCGATATCGTGCGATGCTCCTTCCGCGTCCCCGATAAGCTGTGCCGCAAGATCCTGCGCCACTCCTGTCAAGGCCGCGGTGAACTCCTCCGGATCGGGGCGATATCCCGAAGCGCCGTTGGCCAGCAGAATAACCGTGTCATTGGTAGACATGCAGCCGTCGGAATCGATGCGGTTGAATGACATCTCAACCGCCGTATTCAGGGCAAACTGCGCGGTCTCGCGGCTCACCGACGCATCGGTAGTAATCACCACAAGCATCGTGGCCAGTTGCGGCGCGAGCATACCGGCGCCCTTCGCCATGCCGCCGATCGTGAAATCTACGGTGACTGCGGCCGTTTTCGGAACGGTGTCTGTTGTCATAATCGCACGGGCAGCCGCCTCCCCGCCGTCATCCGTCAATGCCTCGAGGGCCATGCCGACGCCGCGCCGGATGGCGCGCATATCCAACCGCTGCCCAATCAGCCCGGTTGAACAGACGGCCACATCCGCCGCCGCTATATCAAGACTACGGGCGACAAGGTGCGCGGTGGCCACGGCATCGGCGTAGCCGGCTTCGCCCGTGCACGCGTTGGCGCCGCCCGAGTTCAGTACCACGGCGCGTAGACTGCCATCACTCGCAGCTAAGCGGGTCCACGCCACAGGTGCCGCATAGACACGATTTGAGGTGGTCACCGCCGCTGCACTGTATTCCGGGCCATCATTAACGACGACGGCGATGTCCTCCCGCCCATCCTCCTTCAAGCCTCCGGCGACTCCGGCGGCACGAAATCCCTTGGCAGCGGTAACTGTCACGGTGCTACTCCATTCGCGGTCAGCCCTCGGCCTTCGGGCAGGCCGAGCGCCACATTGAGGGACTGAATGGCGGCACCCGCCGTCCCTTTCACTAAATTGTCGATGGCGCATATCGCGGTCAGTCGTCGCCCATCACGATCGAGAACCGCCTTGACCAGCGCCGTATTTGAGCCCTGCACCATGGCCGTGGTAGGCCAGGCCTGACTGATCCGGACAAAGATCTCGGAGCGATATGCGGCCGTATAGGCGTCCACGACATCGTCGGCAGTCGTTCCCGGCCGCACCGGAATTGACACCGTGGCGAGAATCCCGCGAGACATCGGGACAAGAACCGGAGTGAATGCCAATGTCGTGGTTGTTCCACCTGCGGCACGTAGGTTCTGCGCGATTTCCGGAATATGCCGGTGACTGCCACCGACAGCGTAAGGCGCACCGGATCCCAGCGCCTCGGCTGCCAGCAAGTGGGGCTTCAATCCTTTTCCAGCACCCGAATAACCGACGGAAAGGATGGCCACAATATCCGCACCATCGGCCAGCCCCGCCTTGACGGCGGGCTGGGCGGCCAAGGTCACAGCCGACGCGTTGCATCCCGGCGAGGCGATGTAACGTGATCGGCGGAGAATCTCCCGCTGCGATGGGCCCTGCGCCCTTGCCAGTTCCGGCATGCCGTAGGCCCATGGCTCGGCTGCCTCGCTGCCGTAGAAGGATTCCCAGTCTGCCGCCGACTCGAGCCGATGGTCCGCACCAAGGTCACCGATGTAACACTGCGGATTAATGGCTTGAATCTGCGCGGTGATACGCCCAGAGGTTCCATGGGGTAAGCCCAGGATCGCAATATCGGCGTCGGCGAGAACCTCGGCCTCGGTCGGCTGAACCTCCCGCTCAGCCAGCGAGCGCAAATGCGGTTGATACTGCTCCAACGTGCCGGTGGATGTTCCCGCGCATAGAGCGCCGACCTCCAGGTCCGGATGAGCTTCGATCAGGCGGAGAACCTCGCCTCCTGCGTACCCGGTTGCTCCGGCAACCGACACCTTCCACGTCATATGTATAACTATACGAACAAGCGTATTACTCAGCGGTTACGTCCAGCATCCGGCGTTAGTCGTTCTCCCCCGTGGCGCGCACACGCCGCAGGGATTCCACACAGTTCCAGAATGTCGCATATTGCTCGCGTGCCTGCGTAATCGGTTGCAAGACATTCTCCTCCGCCTGCTGGGAGATCCCGGCCGAAAGACGCTTCGTCACGCGCTCACGCAGCCTGTCCCTTCCCCGGTCGATCAGCGCACCCGCCATGAGGGACAACACAATGCCCAGTAGGAGTCCGCCTACCGCCAGCAGAAGGGGCAGAGGGAAGATTCCCGCATACGGCGGCTCCGGCAATCGTATGTGTAATACATCCACCAGCCATAGACCAAGGAACCAGACAAGTCCGAAGAGCATGGCCAGGAAGGCCAGCCACTGCATCGCACCCAGCACGAGCCACCACAACGGCCGACGCTTCTCCTCCAGATCTGCGCGTGCCAGGACCTCGTCGGCGGCTCCACGGAAATCCTGCGCGGAAGCGACGGCAGATTCGGCGACCCGCTCCCGCCAGACCCGCGGCATCGAGCTCACCGCCTCTTCCGCGTATCTTTGCACCGCACCGCGTGCTCCCACGGCCAGTACGGGCGAGGTTGCCAAGGAGGTTACCGGTGTAATCCCCGACTCGGTGGTCCGGCGCCGCAGATGTAGGCGGGTAAGTGGATCCTCGGCACGCAGATGCCATAGGGCCTTCAACGGCCATGAAATCGCCCGCTTCGCGCGCAGTTCGTACGACCGCGCCGCCGCCTCGACAACAATATCGGAGCCGCTGGCGCGCGCAATCGCAGCTCCGGCTTCTGCAAAGCTCGGCTCCTGGGCAGCGCCGGGTTCCTCACCGCCCTGCTCGTACACGGCGTCACGTAACTGGGTTCCCGCCGTCCGTAGATCGGCCGCGAGCCGCTGCGCGGCCGCCGTTCTGGTTCGCGCGACGGCGAAGACGCGTTCGCGCAGCTCGTCAATCCCTTCCCCCGTTGCCGCCGATGTCGCCAAGACTTCGACAGTCACTCCATCGGCCTGGACCAGCTTTTGCGCGTCGCTGAGTACGCCGGGCACCTCGGCGGGATCGATGCGGTCAATCTGGTTGAGAACGACGAGCAGAACAGCCGAGTGCTCGACCTGCGCTCGCAAGAAGTCCTCGTGAATTACCGCATCGGCATACTTCTGCGGATCGAGGACCCACACAATCACATCGGAACGCGCCACCAGATACTCGGCCTGCCTCCGATTGTCTTCCTCCGTGGAGTCGATATCCGGCAGATCCAGCAGCACTAGATTGCCCCCGTCTTCGGGTAGGTCCTCCACCGTGTGTTGATTCTCGACGCCCATCCAGGCCAAAAGAGCAGAAGATTGCCCCCGGCTGACCGCCAACGCTTCACTGGTGGTCGGGCGACGCATCGTCGCCTCGGCCACGTCGTGGGCCGCAAATGCATTCAAAAGCGAGGACTTTCCCGAACCGGTGGCACCGGCAAAGGCAACCACCGTGTGTTCGAGCCCCTGGGCTTGCCTGCCGCGCGCACGTTCCAGCAATGCGGCGGCCTCATCCGTGGCCCGGCCAGGAAGCTTTCCAGCAGCGAGATTCACTGCAACGTCCAGTTGCTCCAGACCGTCGACCAGGGTCACTGTGTCTGTCACCGCGATTCCTTCCCACGTGCTGCTGCAACGGCCGAAAACGCCGCCACGACGGCGTCGTAATTATCCGAATCCAAATCGATACCGGCAACGGCGTCGTCGAACGGCGCGGTATCGGTAGCCAGGAAAGCCGACGCCCGAATAAGCAGGCTCTCGCGCGCCTGCCGTGCCATTCTCCTGACCGCATCATCGCCGAAAACGGCCTCGAGCAGTCGCTGTGCCAGCACAGCGGTTCCACCCGCCACCGCAACCTCACCACCCGTGAGCCCCGCCGTAGAAGCGAAGATGGTGATCATCAATGCTGCACCGAGAAGGTTCACACCTACCGATAGCGCCCGGGCCGTCGCCATTCGACCGTGACCTTCCTCGCGGATCATATCGATCACATCGCGTTGCCACGCCCGAATGGACTCTGTTGCTGCTTCGCTTCTTTCCGCATGGCTGCGCACGTTACGGCGCGCCGCGTCCAGCAGTGGCTGGGAGCCCGGAATGTTCGTCCAAGCGGTACCGATGGCGGCTAGGGTATCTTCAGAGTGGGCCACGAACAGGCTATGCAGCGAATCCTCGATGGCATCTTCCGTGGCGACGTCGTCCGGTTTGCGTTTTCCGCGTAGCCAACTCCCCATGCGGTCACGCAGAGATGACACGCCGCTCTCCAGCCGTTTCATCCAAGCACCGGTGCCGACGATCTCCTGCCATCGTTCCAGCACCTCGCCTCGTAGCATGCTGCCATCTTCAAGAGCAGACACAATGCTCTGCTCCGTCGCGGCGGACGCGTCCTCCACGGCGGTCGCAAGTCGGTCACGGGTGGCGAATTGTTCTGTCAGTCCTTCGAGCACCGCGGGCCGCTGCGCCAGCAGACTGTCGACAGCTCCCCCGAGCGTCTGACGGGCAACGGATGAACGGGCTCCAGCGTCGCGCGCAAGACCCTGCAACCAGCCGCGCACGGGCGCAATGTCCTCGCGAGGGATGAAACCCTCCTCGTCGAGGCGTTCGGTAATTGAGAACAGCGGTACAGCCCCCAGTCCGCGTTCCTCGAGGCGGCGCGCCAGGTCCGGTCGTACTTCGGCTCCGGCACCCATCGGAAGCCGGTTCAGTACCACGGCCACCACCACATTACGTGCGGCCGCCTCATCGAGTAAAGCCCACGGTATCGCGTCCGCGTAGCGGGCGGCGCTCGTGACGAAAACCCATAGGTCGGCGGCGTTGAGGAGCTGCCCGGCCAAACGCCGGTTCTCTTCGACCACCGAGTCGATATCGGGAGAGTCGAGAAGCGCCAGACCGCTGGGGAGATGGTCACTTGCGGCCAAAGCCAACTCACTGTGCGCATCTCCATCACTGCGGTCCGCCGCCACGCGCGCAAGACCGGGAAGGATACGCGTCGGCTCGAACCACCGCGCATCTTGCGTGTTATGAAGCAGAAGTGGGCGGCGGGTTGTCGGGCGGATCGCGGACACCGCAGCCACCTGCTCACGTACCAAGGAGTTGACCAACGTGGACTTACCCGAACCGGTTGATCCGCCGACAACGGCTAGCAGTGGCGCATCCAACGACTTGTAACGCGGCAGGATGTAGTCGTCGAGTTGGCTGACGATGTCTCCACGCTGCTCGCGTGCTTCAGCCACCGCAGGCGTCTCCAGTGGATAGGTGGCGCGGCCCAGCGAACCTCGCAGCTCTTCTAAGGGTTCGAGAATGCCGGAATATGACAGTGTTGGGATACTCACTCGGACTCACTTACAAGGCGCGGATAGAGGTCTTCCTCCGCCGGTTTCCACGTGGCCGGGTCGGCCGCGATTTGTTCTCCGGAACGGATGTCCTTGACCTGTTCGCCTTCCTCCGTGTTGAACCAGACATATGGGATACCCCGGCGATCTGCGAAGCGAATCTGCTTGCCGAATTTGGAGCTGTTTGGCGAAACGTCTGCCGGGATGCCACGCCGCCGCAGTGCCATTGCCGTCCTCTCGGCATGCCTGCGCTCCTCCTCATTGTTCACAGCTACTAGCACAGCGGTCGGAACGGAGCGCGTCGCCTTGACGAGACCACGATTGATAACACGCGACACCAGGCGTGAGACCCCAATCGAAAGCCCAACACCCGGGTAGACACGCTTTCCGTCACTGGCCAATGAATCATAACGACCGCCGGAACATACGGAACCAAGATCCTCGTGTCCTACCAAGGTCGACTCGTAGACCGTCCCGGTATAGTAATCCAAACCGCGGGCGATCTTCAGATCGGCGACAACCGACCCGGGGATCAGGGCATTCGCACCTTCAAGCAGAGCTGCTAGCTCTTCGAGCCCCTGCTCCAACAGATCCGACGTGTAGCCCAATTCACGTACGCGATCGACCACCGAGGCATCCGCACCGTAGATGTCTGCCAGTGCCAGGGCGAGACGCACCTGTTCTTCGGTGGCGCCCACCCGTTCCTGCAGCATTTCCGCCACGACCTGCGGCCCGACTTTATCCAGTTTGTCGACGACGCGGAGCGTTTCGTCAATGTCTTGGATACCGATGGCCTCGTAGAAACCCTGCGCAACCTTGCGGTTGGAGGCACGGACGATAACACGGGGAATGGGTAATTTACCCAGCGCATCAACCATCACCAGCGGCAGTTCGATTTCGTGGTGGAAGGCCAGCGTATCGGTGCCGACAACATCGACATCGGCTTGCACGAATTCGCGGTAGCGACCGTCTTGCGGCCGCTCTCCGCGCCACACTTTCTGCATCTGGTAACGCTTGAAGGGGAACTCGAGCTTTCCGGCGTTCTCTAGCACATAACGTGCCAGTGGCACCGTGAGGTCGAAATGCAGTCCCAGTTCGGAGTCTCGCTCATCACCCTGCAGACGCCTGAGCAGGTATACCTCCTTGGACGTCTCACCCTTGCGTAACAATTGATCCAGTGGCTCAACAGCACGTGTTTCGATGCCGGCAAATCCATGTAGCTCAAATGTTGAACGCAGGGTGTCCAGGATGCGCTGCTCGACAATTCGCTCAGCGGGCAACCACTCGGGGAATCCTGACAGAGGGGCAATCTTCATGGCGCATATTCTTTCACGATTCGGCCCTATACCTCATTTTGGCAGGCCGTAACAGGGCAAAAGTAACTGTCGGCACCCGTTTAACGCGGTTGCATGTGCATGCACCGACGTGGCGAGGCCACAATGTGCCGCACCGGCGTTCTATTCTCCGGCGGCCATCGCCTGGCGCAGGTAGTAAGAATGTTTGATCTCGCGCCCCATGGTCGAGGACGGCCCGTGCCCCGGGAAGAAGATCGTTGCCGGGTCGATAACCTGCACCAGCGTGCGCAGAGACTCGGCGGCCGCCCGCGGGTCACCACCGGGAAGATCGGTACGCCCCACTCCGTTGTTGAACAGAACATCTCCGGTCAGCATCAGAGCTGTTCCCCCAGCCCACTCCGGAATACCGGGAGCCTCACGGTCCTCGTCGATCGATCCGGAGAAGAGGAACACCGTTGACCCTTCGGTGTGTCCGGGTGCCGGAACCGCGCGTAGCCAAATTCCGGGTACAAGTTCCATCCCTCCACCTTCGAACATGGCCGCAGGAGCGCGCAAACAGACCTGTGGGCGTTCCCACTCGTGGCCGGAGAAGGTCACGAAGGCGCCCGCGTAAGCCGCAGATGTACTCGTGGGGTCGTCAAGCCGGTACATATCCGGTTCGGGAATGTAGACGGGAGCGTCGCCCGCAACCAGAGCGGCGTCCCATACGTGATCCGAATGCCCGTGCGTGCACAGAACGGCTGCGAGTTCCAAGCCTCGCGTCTGTAAAGTAGCTTTCACCCACTGGGCCGCTCCCGCACCGGGATCAACAACAAGCGCCTGCCGCTGATCCGAATCGGCAAGGATATAGCAGTTGGCCTCGATAAGCGTCTGAGAGTATCGCAGCAGAATCATGTACCCACCGTATTACGTTGAGCCCCTGCAATGCACGGCAGCCGCTCATTCTGCCGGGTCGTATCATTCCAGTCGCGCTTCGCTCTTCCTTCAACGTGCACGGCGAAGTATCACCGCGCACGGGTGCTTTGAGGCAGTCCGCCATGTCCCGTCGCCTCTGCGGCCCTTCCGCTGGTAGATTATTTCAGTCAGTGGCCGAAGTCGACGGCGAAAGAACGTAGACTGGCATCGTCACTGCCGTACGAACGACGTCGACCGGCGTCGTCTCCTCTAAGGAGCCCACATGAGTGAGTCCACTCCCGCACCGAAGCCGCACCCTGTTCCCAGACCCATTCCTCGGCCACGTCCGGCCGCCCCGCAGCCCGCTGGCACACCGACTCCCCTTGACGAGGCCGCAGCAGCCCGCGCCGCCGCTTGGGGCCGAGTCGACGATGACGGCAATGTCTGGCTGCGTTCCGGCGATGGCGAACGGATTGTTGGCCAGTATGCCGCCGGCGGGTCCGCCGAGGACGCGTTGTCGCTGTACGTACGGCGATACCTTGATCTTGAGGCGCAGGTTACACTACTGACCACTCGAATTGAACACATCAGCCCCGAGGAGGCTTCCGCCTCGCTGAAGGCTCTGGACGAACAACTCGTCAATCCCGCCGTGGTCGGTGATGTTGATGCACTGCGCACCCGTGTTGCCTCACTGCGCGAACGCATCAGCTCACGTCGTGAGCAGCTGAACGCACAGCGGGAAGAGGCACGTGCCCAGGCGCTGGCCGAGCGCACGCAGCTCGTGGAGCGCGCGGAAGCAATTGCCGCAGCGGATCCAGACAAGATCCACTGGCGAAACTCACGAGACGAACTCGGGCAGATTTTTGAGCAGTGGAAGGCTGCTCAAAAGGCTGGACCGCGCATCGATAGGCCCACCGAGGAGGCGCTGTGGAAACGCTTCTCGCGCGCGCGTACCCAATTCGATCGTATGCGCCGGCAGCATTTCGCAGCTCTTGAGACGCAGCGCAGTGAGGTGACCGCTCGGAAGAATGCGCTCATCGAGCGCGCGGAAGCACTGTCGGCGTCGACGAACTGGAATGCGACCGCCGCCGAGTTCCGGCAGCTGATGGATGAATGGCGCCAGGCGGGCCGAACCACGCGCAAGGACGACGATAAACTCTGGGAGCGTTTCCACCGCGCACAACAGGCGTTCTTCGACGCGCGCTCGGCGCATTTCTCCGCGCGCGACGAGGAGTTCAACGAGAATCTGGCCGCGAAGCTTGCCCTCGTCGCGGAAGCGGAGAAGATTCTGCCCGTACGCGACCCGGAGGCGGCACGCGCGACGCTACGCGATATTGAAGACCGCTGGGACGCGATCGGCATGGTTCCACGCGGTGATATTAACCGCACCGAGGGGCGGCTGCGGGAGATCGAGGATGCGGTACGTGCCGCCGAGAACGAGCGGTGGCGGCGAACCGACCCAGAGAAGCAGCAGCGTTCCGACGGCATGGCGGCCCAGTTGCAGAAACTGATCGCTGACCTCGACGAGGAAATTGCGGCCGCGCAGGCTGCGGGTGACACCAAACAGGTAGCGCAGCTGGAGGAGAACAAGAAGGCCCGTCAGGCTTGGCTTGATCAGGTCACGAAGGATCTCTGAGTCGCCGGACCTTTGAGTTCGCCAAATCTTCCGAGCTATCCAACTCGCCCTGTGGGAAGCTGCTGTTGGCGGTTTTCCACAGGGCGTTTTCCTGCCAATGCGGTGGATTGCAGATGCGGTGGGCCTGCCCCAACCGCTATGAATCATGCATGGCACAAAACGAAACAGTCAGTGGACCACAGCGAATCCTAGTCCGTGAGGGCCTGCTGGTTGAATACGCACCGGGAAGAGCCGCACCTGCGGATCTGACGACCAGACCTTGCCTCCGCGCTGCCCTACTCGTACCCCTGCTACCTGTTGGAGCCACGGCCGTTTCGTTGAGCGCGCTGTGGATTCACACCGGATGGTGGCCTCCCGACCGTCCGCCGGCAGTTCTAGGTGCGCATCCCGGGCACAGTCGGCCACCCATCATCTTTCGACGGAGCATTCCCACCGCATATGTGCGGGTGATCGGTGGACTCGCTGTGACGAACCCGGCTCGAACGGGCGCCGATCTGCTGCTGATGGAACGAACAGATGTGGCTATTGAGGGCGTTCTCCGGCTATTTGATACCTGCCTGAGTGTGCACGAACTCCAGGCCCATCTCCAGATGGAATCGCGACGCCCGGGCCTGCCACGAGCCCGCGCCATAGCCGCGCAGCTGCCCGCCTACGTGCAGCACCGCAGGCGGATTGCCATCAGGAGCGCTCACGCGCGCTTGTCCGCCCCTTCACACCGGTAACGCGGTGGGCGTCGTAGACACCCTCGATCTTGCGCAGCTCACGTAACACCTGTTCAAGGTGGCGCGGGTCCGCCATCTCGAAGACGAAACTGCACACGGCGACGCGTTCCTTCGTGGTCGTCATATTTCCTCGGAGTAGATTCACTCCGTGTTCGGAGAGAACACGTGAGATATCCGAGAGAAGGCCCTGCCGGTCTAGCGCCTCGACTTGGACCTGAACCAGGTAGACGGCGTCGGCTCCCTCAGCCCAGGCGACGTCGATGAAACGCTCCGGCTCCTTGCGTAGCGATGTCACATTCGGACAGTCGGACCGGTGGACCGACAGTCCGTTGCCACGCGTCACGAAGCCGACGATTCGATCCGGCGGCACGGGGGTGCAGCATTTGGCGAGTTTCACCAGCACATCCGAGGAATCCAAGGATTGAACGACCACTGCAGAATCGCCACCTACCGTACGCCGGTGTTGGATACGAGTCGGAGTGACCGCCTCGGCCAGGGTCTCCTCGACGCCGGCCTCGCCCCCCTGCGAACTGATCAGACGCCGCACGACCGTCTCGGCGGAGAGGCCACCCGATCCAATGGTTGCGTACAGGCCCGTGACGTCGTCGCAGTTCAAGTCCTGGGCGACGGCACGCAGAGTGTCATGACTCATAAGGCGTTGGACCGGCTGGTTCTTGCGTCGAATCGCCTTTGCCAGTTTCTCCTTGCCCTGCTCCACGGCCTGGTCACGCTGTGAGTGCTTGAACCACGACTTGATCTTCGCGCGTGCCCGGGGAGAAGCAACGAAGTCGAGCCAGCCCTGTGAAGGCCCCGCATCTGGGCTCTTCGCGGTAATGATCTCCACCGTATCGCCTGATTCGAGCCGGTGATCGAGGGTTACTAGCCGATCATTGACCTTCGCCCCCACCGTGCGATGGCCGACCTCGGTGTGAACCGCATAGGCGAAGTCGACGGGTGTCGAGCCGGCGGGCAAGCCCATAACCTGCCCCTTGGGTGTGAAAACGTAGACCTGATTGCCGGAGATTTCGAAGCGCAGCGAATCGAGGAACTCTGCGGGATCGGCGGTCTCGCGTTGCCAGTCCACCAGTTGCCGGAGCCAGTTCAGCTGCGTCTCCTGCTCCGATGTCTTCTCGTCGCCCTTCTTACGGTTGGCGTTCGGGTTCTCCTTATAACGCCAGTGAGCGGCAACACCGTACTCGGCCCTCCGGTGCATGTCATACGTGCGGATTTGGATCTCCAACGACCTGCCTCCGGGGCCGATAACGGTGGTATGGATCGACTGGTAGAGGTTGAACTTCGGGCTGGAGATGTAGTCCTTGATCCGCCCTTGGATCGGAGTGAATACCGTATTGGCAACACCTAGCGCGGCATAGCAGTCGGGAATCGTCTCCACAAGCACCCGCACACCGACAAGGTCGTAGATGTCCTCGAAGTCCTTACCGCGCAGAATCATCTTCTGGTAAATCGAGTAGTAATGCTTGGGACGCCCGGTGATCGTGCACCGGATATGCGCGTTGCGCAGTTCACGCTCAAGAATCTGCTTGATCTGGGTGATGTAAACCTCACGCTCGGGAGTGCGCTCGGCCACCAGCCTCTCAATTTCGGAATATACCGCCGGGTAAAGGGTGTGGAAGGATAAGTCCTCCAACTCCCATTTGATGGAGTTCATGCCCAGCCGGTGAGCGAGAGGAGCGTATATCTCCAGCGTCTCACGCGCCTTGTTTTGCGCCCGGTCTGCGGGCATGTATTTCCAGGTCCGGGCATTGTGGAGCCGGTCGGCCAGCTTGATGAGTAGAACACGGATGTCTTTCGACATGGCGATAACCATCTTGCGGACCGTCTCAGCCTGGGCAGCTTCTCCGTATTCCACTTTGTCCAACTTGGTGACGCCGTCCACAAGCAGCTCCACCGTCGAGCCGAACTCGGAACGCACCTGCTCCAAGGTGTACCCGGTGTCCTCAACCGTATCATGCAGCAAGGCGCCGACAATCGTGTCTTCGTCTAGGCCGAGCTCGGCGAGGATGGTGGCAACCGCAACCGGGTGGGTGATGTACGGTTCACCCGATTTGCGGAACTGCCCTTCGTGGCAGCGGTTGGCGATGTCAAAGGCGCGGATAATCCGCGCCTTGTTGACGTTCTTCGTGCCCAGCGCGCGCATAAGAGGTTCCAGAGCGGGCGGCACCTGTGAACTGCCCCGATTCGCCAGCCAGTTCAAGCGCGAAAATACTCTGGGTGTTGTCACCTCGCCGCTCTGTTGCTCCGCCATGGAACAATGATAACCGCCGACAGGTACCAATGCGCTTCACCGTCGGCGATTGCCGCTCAAGCGCGACCGGCTCGCTGCCATCCCACCGCCTCACACGCTGAACTGGATCCAGCAGCGGCGTGCGAGTCTATTGGATGTAGGTTCAGTAGGACAACACGGAGTCGATACGTCGATTCTCCAGCTTGCGCCGACCACCCAACGCCGTCAATTCAATCAACACGCATAGCCCCACCGGAATGCCTCCCGCCTGCTCGATGAGCTCAAAGGCGGCATTCGCAGTTCCTCCCGTGGCGAGCACATCATCAATCACCAGCACACGCTGCCCCGGTGCGACAGTGAAAGGTTGTAGCTCCATACGCGCCGATCCGTACTCAAGCGAATAGTCGACGCCGACCACCGGGCCGGGGAGCTTACCCGCCTTCCGGACAGTGAGCATACCGACCCCCATGCTCACCGCGAGCGGAGCGCCGAGAATAAACCCGCGGGACTCAAGGCCCGCCACCGAATCCACCTGTCCACGGTAGCGATCGGCGAGCACGCTGATGAGCTCCGCAAAAGCCTTGGGATCGGCGATCAAGGGCGTGATATCGCGAAACAGGACTCCCGGGTTGGGAAAGTCCTCCACCTCACGCAGGTGGGATTCAACGAGTGCGGTGAATTCCGGGGAAAAGCCGTTATCGTGGGTCACTTCTTGCTCCTGCTCTTACGCTTGGGTTGTGCTCCAACACCGAGGTGTTGTCCCGACACTCGAATCATGCCATGTGTCGGGTTGAGCGCGTCGTCGTATTCATCTCCGACATCCTCTCCAGCAGCGATACGCGCGTCGCGTTCCTCCAGCCGTGCCGAGCGTGCTGCGAGCACTTTCTCCGTATGATCCCGGATCTCCGGGCTGCGCTCCGTCAGGGTTACAGCCAACGGCGAGGCGACGAAGATCGATGACAGGGTCGACAGAATCAAACCGACGAACATAACCAATGCCAGATCGCGCAGCGTCCCCGCACCGAGAAGGAATACCCCAATGAACAGAATGGAGGCGATCGGCAGAATAGATGTGACGGATGTGTTGATCGAACGGATCAGAGTCTGATTCACGGCGAGGTTAGTGGACTCCGCGAAGGTGTAACTCGTCTGCACGGTCAGTTTTGCCGTGTTTTCGCGAACCTTGTCGAAGACCACGACCGTGTCGTAAAGCGAGTAACCGAGAATCGTCAAGAGGCCGATCACCGTGGAAGGTGTGACCTCGAATCCGCACAGGCAGTAGACTCCCACCGTCACGGCCAGATCGTGGAACAGGGCAAGGATCGCGCCCACCGCGTTGCGCCAACTGCGGAAATACAGGGTTAGGCCCACCGCAACGAGAATGATGAACACCACGAATCCCTGGAGGGCCTTCACAGAAATGTTCTGGCCCCACGTTGGTCCGATATAGGTGGATGTCACATCGGAGCTGTCTACGCCATAGACATCTGCCAGCCGGGTGCGGATCTGCTCCGTCTGTGCGTTCGTGAGCTCCTTATCGGAGGTCTGAATACGCAGCGTGGAGTCACCGACTTGAACCACACGCACATCACCTCCGGCGGTGTACTCAGCGAGCACATCCGAAGCGAGTTTCTGCTCCGTCGTCGTCGCATTCGACACGGTGAACTGCGAACCGCCCGTAAATTCAATACCCAGATTCAGCCCTTTGACGCACACGGCAACAATGGACAACAGTACCGCCACGCCGGCGATGGTAAACCAGATCTTCCGCTTGCCGACAATGTCGAAGGACTTATTGCCGCGGTAGAGATCATTTCCCAAGGAGGATAAAGACATCACACATTCTCCTCTTCCGAGTCGGCAGATGTACCGCCGCCGGTTGTTTCACCGTCGTCAGAAGCCGCCGCCGTTTCGCGAGCACGACGGCGTTGCAGCGCACGCCGCTGGGCCAGCGAGAGTCCGACCATTTCCGGATCCTCCGCCGCCGCCTCTTCGTTTACCTGGCGCTCCTCATTGGATGTGTCCGCCTTCGCCGTCTGCGCTGCGGCATCGGCTGTTTCGGAGGCAGCGCGGCCCTCGGCACTCTCCACTGCGGAATCTTCTTCCTCAGTGGCGGCCTCTCCACCTGCCGTGGACCGATCCGGCTCGGAACTGTCGGAGTGGGCGCGCGTGGTTCCGGCGTCGGCCTCATCGACTACCGCGTGATCCGACTTCTTCTTCCGGCGTGCGGACCCCGTGTCTGCCGTAGTAGTCTCTTCCGGCTGGGCGCGACGCCGGGAACGAGGCTTGTCCGAGAAGGAGCCCGCTCCGCGGTACAGCGGTTCGCCGCCCAGCGCGACCGGATCCATACCGGAGAAGCGATGCCCCTGCCCGAAGAACCTGGTGCGAACCAACAACATCATCACCGGGTAGGTGAACATGGTGACAATCACTAGGTCGAGGATGGTGGTCAGGCCGAGAGTGAAGGCGAAACCACGCACCGAGCCCACCGCAAGGAAGTACAGCACCAGCGCGCATACGAGGTTGACGCTGTCGGCCACGATAATTGTGCGCTTTGCACGATGCCAGCCGCGGTGGACGGCAACCCGCAGCGAGCGACCGTCGCGAATCTCATCGCGGATGCGCTCGAAGAACACGATAAAGGAGTCTGCGGTGATGCCGATGGAGATAATGAGTCCGACGACGCCGGCCAGTGACAACCGGTATCCGATGGTCCAGGACAACAGACAGACGATCAAATAAGACAATCCAGTTGCCAGGGCGATAGATCCAATGGCGACAACACCCAAACCGTGATACTGCCAGAGTAGGTAGAGAACGATGAGGATGATGCCGATCAAACCCGCCAACAGACCTGCCTGCAATGATTCTGAGCCGAGCGTGGCCGAAATCTGTTCCTCGGACTGTACCTCGAAGCTCAACGGCAGCGATCCGAAATTCAGTTGATTCGCCAGGGTCGTCGTGGAATCCGATGTGAACCCGGACCCGGAGATCTGTGCGTTACCGCCGGAAATGACGCCCTCTGGCCGTGCTGCGGTGATGATATCGCCGTCGAGTGTAATGGCGAAGAGGTTGCGTGGCGATTCAAGACTGATAAGCCGCGTTGTCACCTCGGTGAAGGTATCGGCACCCGAGGAATTGAAGTTGATGTTAACAACCCAGCTGCCCTTCTCCGTGTCGAAACCGGAGGCGGCACGGGAGAGCTCGGTTCCTTCAATCTCCGCCGGGCCAAGGATGTATTTCGCACCGGTGTCGTGATCGCAGGCCACCATCGCCTTATCCGGATCATCGGACTCGGCCGACACGTGGGCATTTGGGTCCGTGCAGTCGAGCAGATAGGACTCGTAGAGCACCTGCTCGGTAATCCATGCCGTATCCGAGGCGTTCTCCGGTGTTGTAGCGGGCTCATCGGAAAGCTGACCGTCGCCGTCGGTGTCCGCCAGAGCCTTGGCCTGTTCCTCGAGTTCCTCCGCGCTGTATGTCGCCTGCGTGGAAGGCGTGGCGTCGGCCGTGGCTTCACCTGCCGTGGCGTCGGCCGTGGCTTCGGCAGTTGCATCCTGAGTGCTGGCAGATTCGGTATCCTGCGCGGCGGCATCACCTGCCGCATCCGCGTCGGAGCCAGCGGCCGCTGTATTCTCGCCCGTACCAACTTCCTCGTCGACCGTTGCCTCAGACGTTGCCTCGTCGACCGTTGCCTCCGAGGTGGCGGCGTCGGAGCCATCGGACCCCTGCGAGATAGTCGGCCGCAATTCCGTCGGATTCAGCATTTGCAGTACGGGCCGCATACGCATAACGGCGGAGGTACGAACCAGGTCCAGCGTCTCCTGGGACGGCGTCCCGGGGATACCGACGACGATGTTCTGCCCGCCCTGCGAGGTGATTTCTGCTTCTGCCACACCGGATGCGTCAATACGCTGGCGGATAATCTCGATGGCCTGGTTGACGTCGTCCTGCGTCACCGTGGACCCATCGGTTGTCACCGGGGTCAGAATGATCTGGGTGCCGCCTTCCAGGTCGAGCGCGAACTCGGGAACCCATTTCGACTTGTGCGTTGTCACCGTGCCGACTATGAGGGCAGCAAGAAGAGCGATGACGAGCACAATAAGTAGGATGAGCCGCCGCCACGGAGTTACCGCGGCTCGCTCACTGCGGTGCGAAGCCATATTGTTTGTATTTCTTTCAGAGCTGGTTACTACGTCGTGGGCCTAGTCAGAGAGCCGGAGTGCTCTCATCGTCGCTGCGACTGGGGACATCGGTTTTCTCTGCGGCGGACTCGGCCACAACCTCTTTGGACTCATCGGCGTCTTGCAGGCCATCCGCAAGGTCCGCGTCGTCGACAGTTTCTTCCCCAGAGGATGCCAACGGCAGCTCGGAGGCGCCGCTTATCGCCGTGCGGATCCACACCGACTCATGCCCATCGGGGGACTGCAGCGTGATTGCATCCCCGTCGATATCCACGATTGTGCCGTAGAAACCGGACGTTGTGACAACGTTCGCTCCTACTTGAATAGCGGCGTCTCGTTCACTGGCCATACGCTCGCGCATCTTATTGCTCGAGCGACTCACCCACCAAACCATCAGAATGACGGGCAGGACAATAACGAGCAGCATCAGTTCGGGTGGCACGTGGTCTCCTTCATCATAGGCCCAGTCACCGTTGGGCGGTCTTCAGCATAAGAGCCGACCCGGTTCCGGGCAGACACATACGCCGCTAGTGTACTCGCCACACCCGGATTCCTACGAAGCCGCACGCAAGCCGTGTCCTTGATCACGTTTAGCTAAGCGCTCTGCCCGAGTGTTGCGGTATACCTCCCACAGCGCCGCGACCAGCAACGATACCGTGACGTTGTTCTCCCCGGCGCGCCGTACTGCCATCCGAACAGCCCGTCGTTGCTATCCGAACAGCGTGTCGTTCTGCGGCGGTGGGGTTAGCCCGAGATGACTCCATGCCAGCGCCGTCGCCGCCCGCCCCCGCGGTGTTCGTACGAGAAAACCCTCCCGCACCAGGTAGGGCTCCGCAACTGTCTCGACGGTTTCAGGCTCTTCTCCAACCGACACCGCCAAGGTGGTCAGCCCTACCGGCCCTCCTCCGAAGCGCTTACACAAGGCCTCCAGCACGGCACGATCCAAACGGTCCAGTCCACGCTTATCCACCTCGAACATGTCAAGCGCCGCACGCGCCGCCTCCAGATCGAGAATGCCCGTCCCGCGAACCTGCGCCCAATCCTGCACACGCCGCAGCAGTCTATTTGCGATACGCGGCGTACCACGCGAACGGGAAGCGATCTCCCGCGCCGCGTCTGCGGTGAGCTCCACGTTCAGCTTCGCCGCGTTTCGCCGCACAATAGTGCTCAAATCCCGCTCCGCGTAATACTCCAGGTATCCGGTAAAACCGAAACGGTCACGCAGCGGAGCAGGCAGGAGGCCCGCCCGCGTCGTCGCCCCCACAACCGTGAACGGCGGCAGTGGTAACGGAATTGAGGTAGCACCGGGCCCCTTCCCCACCATCACGTCAACACGAAAGTCCTCCATGGCCAGGTAGAGCATCTCTTCTGCCGTGCGGGCCAGTCTGTGTATCTCATCGATGAAGAGGACGTCGCCCTCCTGCATGGAGGAGAGCACGGCGGCTAAGTCTCCCGTATGTTGTATCGCCGGGCCCGATGTTAGGCGCAGCGCGCCACCGGCCTCATTGGCGATAATCATGGCAAGCGTCGTCTTCCCCAAGCCGGGCGGACCGGCCAGCAGAACGTGATCAGGTGTTTTCCCCCGACCGATAGCCGCCTCCAACACCAAGGACAACTGCGTGCGCACCTTCTCCTGCCCAACAAATTCGGAAAGCTGGTGGGGACGTAGTGCAGCTTCGGCGGCCCGTTCAGAGTCAGCAGCTTGTGGATTGACCAACCCATCGTCTTCCAGCATTGACTATTTCCTCGCTCCAAGGAATTGTAGGCAGGCGCGCAGCAACGTGGCCGTGTCGGCTCCGGCCTGCTCCTGGCGAACGGCATCGAAAGCCGCATAGGCGTCCCTTTCGGGCCATCCGAGGCCGGTCAGTGCCTCAATGACATCCGCGCCGTCCGCCGCGCTGCCCGCCGCCGTCGTTGCTCCGCGCGCAGGTCCAAGTTTCTTATCCAGTTCGAGCAGCAGGCGCTGCGCACCCTTCGCGCCGATCCCCGGCACTCGTTGCAACGCCTTCGCATCGCGTGCACCGACCGCACGCCGGAGGGCGTCCGGGGTGTGCACGTTCAATATGGCGAGGGCTGTACGTGGGCCGACGCCAGAAACGCCCTGCAACACCTCGAAGGTGTCTCGCTCGTCCGCCTCATCGAAGCCGTACAACGTCAGGGAGTCCTCACGCACCACCAAGGTTGTATGTAAGAAGGCCCCGACCCCTTCGCGCAGTTTCGCCAACGTTGCCGCCGTGGCACGGATGGTCAAGCCGATGCCGCCCACCTCGATAATGGCGACGGTCGCCTTCACGGCAAGCACTTCCCCACGTACCGTTGCGATCATCCGCCCCCCTATCGAACATCCGTTTGAAGTAGCTTAACATGCCACGGCCGTGGCAACACCCGTTAGGAGCCGCGCCGCGCACTTGGCGCAACAGCCCCGTGACGCCGTGACATCCGTTCGGCACCGGCCCACATGCGCTGCGCGGGTGTGAGGTCACCGCCACTTGCCCGTGGCAGTGTGCCGGCACCGCCATGTTGCATGCGATCCGGCTCTGCATCCAGTGATGCCGCTCCCCCGCGCCATGCCTGCGTGATGGCGATCGCGAGCGCGTCGGCAGCGTCGGCGGGACGTGGAAGCTCGTTCATACCAAGAATTCGTTGCACCATGAGCTGCACCTGCCGTTTCTCGGCGCGACCATTCCCCGACACGGCAGCCTTCACCTCCGAAGGGCTATGCAGTCCGATGGGGAGATTAGCTCGTGCGGCGGCCAGCATCACGATGCCCGCAACCTGTGCCGTCCCGGTGACCGAACGAACATTGGCCTGCGAAAACACACGCTCCACCGCGACAACATCGGGGTGGAAGGTTTCCAATGCCTCATCGATCCCCTGCGCAATGATGAGGAGGCGCTTATGGGGTGCCATCTCCGGATGGGAGCGCACCACCCGCATATCGACCAGGCTGACGCGTCTACTGCTGTCGCAGTCGACAACTCCGACGCCACAGCGCGTCAGGCCCGGGTCCACACCGAGAATCCTCATGTCTTTAACCTATCGTCGCCCACCCGGAAGTCGGTAGGAGGCACGGCGAAGGGCTGGCACATGTGCCAGCCCTCACTGTCGTGGCCTTATACGCGATGCCGCGCAGTATCAGCAGCCCCTACTCCGCATCCAGTTCGGCCAGAATCTCGTCCGAGATATCGACATTGGAGTACACGTTCTGCACGTCGTCGCACTCATCGAGTGCGTCAAGTACGCGCAACACCTTTTGCGCCCCTTCCTTGTCGACCTCCACCTTCATCGATGGCACGAACTGCACCTCGGCAGAGTTGTAGTCGATACCGGCGTCCTGCAAGGCCATACGCACCGCGACGACGTCGTTGGGCTCGCTCTCCACCGAATAGCTTTCACCCTCGTCAACGACGTCCTCTGCCCCGGCATCCAGGACGGCCGTCAGGATGTCGTCCTCCGACAGTGAGTCGGCCTTGGCAACCTCAACAACGCCCTTGCGGGTGAATAAGTACGACACCGATCCGGGATCGGCAAGCTGTCCACCGTTGCGTGTCAGAGCGGTTCGCACCTCCGATGCCGCGCGGTTCCGATTGTCGGTGAGGCATTCGATGAGAACGGCGACTCCACCCGATGCGTAGCCTTCGTAGGTGATCGACTCGTAATTCACCGCGTCGCTGCCCTCACCCGATCCACGCTTGACGGCGCGATCGATGTTGTCGGCGGGAACCGAGTTCTTCTTCGCTTTCTGAATCGCATCGTAGAGCGTCGGGTTACCGGCAGGATCACCACCGCCGGTGCGGGCAGCTACCTCGATGTTCTTGATGAGCCGAGCGAAAAGCTTGCCGCGCTTTGCATCAATGGCAGCCTTCTTGTGCTTCGTGGTTGCCCACTTCGAGTGTCCGGACACAGATTCTCCTTGGACTTGATGACTTCTCCACTACCCATTCTAACGAGTCCACGGCACCGTACATTTCACCGTGCCATATGCACCGTGTCAGTTCGGCCCTGTCGGGGTCCGCCTTTGCACGGGTGGAGGTTTGCGCAGCGGCGTTTTCCGGCGCGAAGGGGCTACCGCCTCGTCGGCCGTCTCGGCCTTCTCCTCCCCATGCTCCTCGGCGGTGTCATTCTCGTCGATAACATCGCACGTCCCATCCCAGCCGTTGATCCAGCCCTGTACCAATGCGCCTAAGCCGACCGGATAGAAGATCTCTCCAGCTCGCTCGGCCTCTTCAATCGCGCTGGCATCCCACCAGCGGTATTCGTCGAGAAGCTCCTGTTCCAGTGCGCTGAGTTCCTTTCCGGCGACGACGCTACTCGCCTCGGCAGCGGTAACGCGCAGCAGAAAGAAGTACTCGTTCTGCCGCTGCACACCGCGCGTAAATTTAAGGACTGCGCGACGGTAGAGCACAGGACCGATGAGACGCTGCGCCTGCGCACGCAGACCAGTCTCCTCGTACAGCTCGCGCACCGCCCCCTCTCGCCGTGACTGACCTTGAATACCACCGCCAACAGTGAACCACCACCAGAAGTCGGGCCGGTCAATGTCGTGGCCACGAATGAGTAACACGCGGTTATCCGGGTCGATAACAAGCACGCGAGCCGCCTCCCGGCTTGGGATCCCGTCCGCGTCCGGAATCCACTCCGTGCGGGACTGTCTACCCGTGCAGGCGTCGGGTGCATGCGCCTGCTCAACCTCACGCATACCCGAATGTCCCTGTGTAGGCTCCAGCGGCAACCTGTCTCGTTTGACCGGTGAACACTAGGCGCAGATCGCTGAGAAGGCTCAACCGGTTTTCTTCCTCCACACGATTCTCCAGCCTGTTTGCAGTGCCGCGTCGCAGTTGGCCGGACCTGGCATAGCCGAGTTGGATCATCTCCTTTTGGAACAGCTTCATCGCATCGCGGCCCTGTGCCGGGTTCCCGCCACTGCGTCCAACAGCCACCGCAGCCCATTCGGTAGCGGCCCGCCGATTGGAGACGCTCTGGATCATCGAGAGTTCGTTGGGAGTGAACCACCCGGCGCCCTCGTACTCGCGCAACGCAGCTAGCACATGTCGTCGTTCGGAACTGCGCGCAATGAGGATCACTGTGAGAGTCACCGCATAGATTGGGATTTGGTACAACAGTCTCTCCCCATCCGACATGTTGAGTACCGCCGAGTAGTTGTGCAGCCCGTGCAGCAGCACCGCAATGGCGTACCCGACAAGAGTGACAGGAATGACGAAGGGGCGGAATCGCATCGTTGTCCCTATACCGAGGGATAACCCGGTGAAGCCCGTCGCTATCGGGTGAACGAAGGGGTTCAGAATGGCACGTATCTGGAAGACTTCCTCGACGTAACCAAATGCTTCGCTGGTGGAGGCTCCGGAGTTCAGAGCCTCGGTGTACGCGGAGGCGAAGTAGACAATGTTCTCAGTAAAAGCGAAGCCCAGCCCAACCAGCATTCCGTACACGAGACCATCCACCGCGCCGTTAACGTGCTTGTGGAAGATCAACACCATTAAGACTACGCCGAGCCCCTTGCAGGCCTCCTCCATCAGGGGAGCGCCGAATACCGCAGCTCTCTCATCAAAGCTCTGTGGTGTATCGCCGGCGCGGTACAGCCAGTTGAAGTAGGTTCCGGTGTTCGAGAACACGATTGTCAACGCCGTAGAAATGCCCGCGCCCCAGGCGAAGGCAGCTACGTAGATGCCCACCGGTTCACGTTCCCAGCGGTCGATCCAGGCGACAATGGCGGATATCACCACAACAGGCATAAGCGCCATCACTGCGAATGTCACAGTGCGTGTTGCTCCCGCCTGGTTCAGGGCCGGCAACAGGTAGACGAAACCGGCCAACGCGGCGCACACAATGATTCCGACACCAATATGCAGCGCTATCTTGTTCCCGCGCGGGGCGCGCCAGCGCGGCTCCTTTTGGCTGATCTCGCCGATATTGCTCGGAGGCCGCGTGCCATCCAGGGCCAGACCCGTTCCTGCGGCAAACGCCGGGGGCGCGTAGCCGACGCCGTAGTTTCCCGCGACGAACCCGGAACCTGCTGGCGGTGTGTAGTATCCGCCTTGCACAGGCGCCGCCCCCTGCGGGCCGCTCTGATTGTTGTTACCGGGCCGGGCCGGGTACGGGTCGAAACTACTCATGTGTTACTCATCATCTGTTGCGTGCTGTCGTCGCTTATTCGTCGTCAATGTCAACGGTGACGGGAAGCGGGGCATTCCCGGCCAGATGGAGTAACCGAGCCAGTGGATTACGGCGTAGGCGCCGGATCTGGTCCACATGGGAGTTATGGAAGGAGCGGGTCATGCGCACGTCGAGGCGCGCCCGCTCCAACCTCTCCGCGAGGCTTCCGGCACCGGTCTTCTCCTCCGGGTCCATCTCGTCAACCGTTAGCCGTAGTGTACGAGACAAGTCTGATTCGAGCGAGCGCCGGTCTCCGGGGGACTCAGGTGGGGTCACAGGAAGAAGCGCGTCCAGACCGTCGTCGACAATCGGTAGCATGCCTTCCCGCAGGCAGGTGTCCGCCGCATCTGCAAGGAGGACTGCTCCCGCAATATCGAGCGCACCACTCACGGCGAAATCGTGCGCGTACTGTGCACGGGCAGTGAGGGCATACTCAAGCGCACGGCGTGAGCGGAGCACTTGGCGATGCAGGCGATCAATACGACGGGCGACCACAACGGCAACCATGGATAAAACGAACAGAACAAGGACCAGGGCAATCCACCATGGAGCGCTCACTCGTCAACCTCCAACCTCGCGGTGCGTACTGCCGTTTCGTATACCGCATATACCTGCGATGCAACGGTTGACCAGTCATAGCGATGTGCTTCGGCGCGAGCGCGCTGCACCGTTGCAGCCCGTCGCTCCGGCTCTCGCAGCGCCTGCGCGACGGTTGCGGCCAGCGCCGCAGAGTCGCCATTGGCGAACTGATCGCCGAAGTTTCCACCTCCCAGCACCGCCCGGAAGGCAGGAATATCGGAGGCGACGACGAAGCTTCCCGCGCTCATCGCCTCGATAAGAATGATGCCGAATGATTCACCGCCGGTGTTCGGGGCGAGGTAGATGTCAACGCTGGAGAGCATGGCGGCTTTGTCCTCATCGGAGATTCCACCGAGGAACTCCACCGCTTCGGCATCCGCACCGAAGGCGGCGCGGGCCTCGTCAATATCCCCTCGGCCCGCCACGAACAGGCGCACACCCGGGAATTGCTCCCGAATGGCGTGAAACGCCCCGGCGACCACAGGCAGGCCCTTGCGCGGCTCGTCAAGCCTCCCGAGAAAGCCGAGCGTGGGGCGGCCGATCTCGCCGGTGAACCGTTCGTCACGCGATGCCTTCTCGAAATCCGTGGTGTAGACGCCGTTTGGAATCACGTACGCGTCACCACCCAAGTACTGCACCGCGGTCCGACGCGCCTCCTGCGATACCGCGATACGGGCCTGGATCTTCTCCAGGAATGGCCGCAGCATCGGCGTTCCGATCTCCAGCGCCCGCGAACGATCCATCGCCGTGTGGAAGGTGGAGACCACGGGACAACTGGCACTCATAAGCGCCAACATGGAGACCGAGGGCACAAAGGGCTCATGAACATGCAGGACATCAAAGTCCCCCTCACGCAACCAGGCGCGCACGGCACGGTTGACGCGCGGGCCGAAGGAAAGGCGGGCCACCGAACCGTTGTACGGGATGGCGATGGCCGATCCCGTCGAACTGGCGAAGTCGGGAAGCGCATCGGTATCCTCCGCCGGCGCTATCACCCGCACATCGTGGCCGCGCCGAATCAGTTCCGCCGCCAGGTCGCGAATATGGAACTGGACGCCTCCGGGAACGTCCCACGAGTAGGGGCAGGCGATACCTATGCGCATCATTCTTCCTTCCCTGAGGACGCCGTTTCTTCTCGACCCGAGCCGCCGTCCGGCGAGCACCCGTCGGTGTTGGTAGGAGCCGCCATCTCGGCGTCGATTCCCGCCACTGGCGCCCGACCAAGCCCTTGCGCGCGCGCTCGGGCTCGTGCAAGACGCTCGGGATCGAGGTCGGCAACAAAAACCTTTTGCAACATATGCCAGTCAACCAGATACTCACGCAGGAAGGGCTCGAGTTTCGTCACCCATTCTTGACTCATTCGCCGCAGATCCGCCTCCCGTTCCTGCGGGGAGGACTGCGCGGTGGTGCGAGCGTACACGGCGTCGGCGACGTCGATATGCAATCCCCAGCGAGTTCCCGCTTCACGCCGCCGTTGCCCGGTCAGCTTCTCATACCTGGTGAAGATCGGGTAAATCGGAACGCCGGTACGTTGTGCAAGCAGCGCTGGCCCGGCCGCAACCAGCATGGCATGACCCGCCAGATGGACCTCGATTCCGGAGGCCGTGAGATCACGATCTGCCAGAATCGGCGTGAAACAGACGCTCTCCTCCATGTCACGCGCCAGGGAACGCAAGGCTCCTCCGCCTTTGACAAGCTGATAGATCGTCATTCCCAGTGAGCGGCGGAACTCGTAAAAGCCCTCTGCCAGTTCCGGCGGCTCAAGCTTTTCCGCGATGGTATGCACCTCAGCCAGGTCAATATTCGACCAAGCGCCCGCCAGATCCCAGTTTCCGGCGTGTGTCAGCGCCGCGGTAACAGAGCGGCCCGCCGCGAATTCTTCCCGCAATGCGGCGTCATTGCTGATACTGACGCGTGCCAGAATCTGCCGCTCGTTCAACTTCCCGAGGCGGAACACCTCATAGTAGTAGCGCATATACGAGCGCATGGCCCGTGCGGATAACCGCCGCGCCTGCTGGCGACTCAGGCCGGGCCGCAGACGCTCCTGATTCCTGCGCAGCTGGCGCACGCCACCCTGGCCGGAAAGGCCCACCACGGTACCGACGACGTTGAAAAGACCCCGACCGGCTGCTTCCGGCAGCCGATTGACGGCGGCCTGTGCCAGGGCGAAGACCCGGACCGGGTTCACGATGCCCTCGCCTCGCTGGAGTGAGCCTGCCGATACACGACCACCATTCGCTGTATCACGGTGACCAGTGCCGCGATGAAGAGAATCCACATGGCAATGGTCATGATGATATCGCCGAGCTCCATACCGACCAGCAGCATGGCGACCAGGGTGATGGTCAGGCGATCGGCACGCTCGGCCAATCCGACTGATGCCGTCATACCCAGCCCCTCGGCCCGAGCACGCGCGTAGGGCACGACGCTTCCCAGGCACAGCGCTCCCAACGTGCCGATCACTGTCCACAGTGCGTAACGCGGATCGCACCACCGTAAGGCCCAGATCAGCACACCGCTGAGAATTGCCGCATCGGACACCCTGTCCAGCGTTGAGTCAAGGAATGCTCCCCACGATGAAGATGTCCCCGTCAAGCGGGCAATCTGGCCGTCGAGATTGTCAAAGATGACGAGCACGGTGATTGTCAGCGCAGCCACCGTCAAATGATCAAAAGGAACCAGCGTCAGCGCGACAGCCACACCTGCCAGCGTGCCCGTGATTGTCACCGCGTCCGCGCTGATATGCGCTTTGACGCAGAGCCGGGCGATCGGTCCAAAGAGGACTTGGGCAAGGGGACGACCGGAACGACTCAGCATTGTTCTTCACTCCTGTACAGCGAACTGTGTTGTGCCGGTGTGTGGGTGCTCATTCCCTTCATCGCACCGGGCTTCGAGTGCGGGGAGCACATAGCGGCTTGCTGACCGCTCTCCGTGATTCGCATTCCCCAGCACGTGCGCGTCAGTCGTCCCGTTCGGCGGATGTCCACAAATGCTCTTCTTCCGGATCATTGACCCGCCGTTCGGCAACATCAACCACATGTGCCACAGCGTTAGCCACTGGGATGCCGTTCTCCTGCGTGCCATCGCGATAACGGAATGAGACTGCTCCGGCGGCGACGTCGTCGCCACCCGCGATTATCGTGAAGGGAATCTTCTCCTTGGCCGCGTTGCGGATCTTCTTCCCGAAACGGTCATCACTGTGGTCCACTTCGACGCGGATTCCGGCTGCGCGGAGTTTCGCAGCGACGTCGTCGCAGTAGGAGTCGAAGGCCTCCGCAACCGGAATAACGCGCGCCTGTACGGGAGCCAGCCACGTTGGGAACGCCCCGGCGTAGTGCTCCGTCAAAACACCTATGAACCGCTCCACTGCTCCCAACTTGGCGCAGTGAATCATCACCGGACGACGATGCGATCCGTCGGATGCGGTGTATTCCAGATCAAAACGCTCCGGCTGGTTGAAGTCGTACTGCACGGTTGACATCTGCCAGGTACGGCCAATGGCGTCCTTGGCCTGCACTGAGATCTTCGGGCCGTAGAAGGCCGCACCGCCCGGATCGGGCACGAGATCCAGGCCCGTGGAGGCGCATGCCTCCTCCAAGATCTGCGTCGCCGCCGCCCAGTCCTCGTCCGAGCCGATGAATTTGTCTTTCTTCTTATCGTCATCGCTGCGGGTGGAGAGCTCCAGATAGAAATCCGTCAGTCCAAAATCCTGCAGAATACCGAGGAAGAAGTTGAGTAGCTTGGTGATCTCATCTTTTGCCTGCTCCGGGGTGCAGTACGTGTGTGAGTCGTCCATAGTGAAGCCACGCATGCGTGTCAGGCCGTGCACAACACCGGACTTCTCATACCGGTAGTCGTGGCCCATTTCGAAGAAGCGCAGCGGTAACTCCCGGTAGGAGCGCCCCCGCGAACGGAAGATGAGATTATGCATCGGGCAATTCATGGCCTTGAGATAGTACTCCTGACCCGCCCGGGTGATATTACCGGCCTCGTCTCGCTCCTCATCGACCTGCATGGGCGGGAACATGGTATCCGCGTAGTAAGGCAAATGGCCCGAGGTGTGGAAGAGCCCTCCCTTGGAAATCTCCGGAGTATGGACGAAGTCAAATCCTTCCTCCAAATGGCGCTGCCGTACGTATGACTCAATGACATGCCGCAAGATTCCGCCCTTGGGGTGGAACACCGCGAGCCCCGGGCCGATCTCCTCCGGGAAGGAGAAAAGGTCAAGCTCGGAACCCAACCGACGGTGGTCGCGTCGTTCGGCGTCCTTGATCCGCTCTTGATAGGCGAGAAGATCCTCTTTGGATGCCCAAGCGGTGCCGTAGATCCGCTGTAGCTGGTCGTTCGCCTGGTTCCCCTTCCAATATGCGGCCGAGGCCTTGGTCAGGGCGAAGCCGTTGCCGATTAGCCGAGTCGAGGGCAGGTGAGGGCCACGGCACAGATCGCTCCACGCGACGGTGCCATCGCGGCGCACATTGTCGTACATGGTGAGTTCAGCGCCACCGACCTCCACGGATGCGCCCTCCGCGCCGGCTCCCTTTGTGGTCACCAGTTCGAGCTTGTAGGGCTGTGCCGCAAGTTCTGTGCGTGCCTCTTCCTCACTGACGACGCGGCGGCGGAAGGTCTGCCCCTCCTTGACGATGCGCTTCATCCGCTTCTCGAGTTCGCGCAGCATCTCCGGTGTCACCGCATCGATATTGCCGAAGTCGTAATAGAAGCCGTCGGTGATAAACGGACCGATTCCGAGGTTTACATCCGGGAACATGTCTTGCACGGCCTGTGCCATCACATGCGTGCAGGAATGGCGCAGGATTCCCAGGCCATCCGGCGAGGAAATATCCACGCCTTCAACAGCCGCCCCCTCCGGCAAATCGGAAAGCTCCGTGGTCAGATCGCGTAATACGCCGTCTATTCGCAGCGCGATGATATTGCGCTGTTCGGCATACAGGTCCTCGCCGGTTGTCTTCTGCTCTACCGACGTCGACTCACCATCGATCAAGATCACGGGCACGTTTATTCTCCTTTGCATCAGGTGCGCACATACGAAGGCACGCAATAGCTCATCTTACCCAGAGAGCGCTTACTCTTCGAGAGGACGCCGGTATGCCGAAATCTCGGGAGCCTCAAAACCCGTCACGGCGAGCGGTAGAACACCCGCACGACGTCGGCCCATGATCAACCGCCACGGCAGCCGGGCAGAGCGATACCCGCACTCCCGCCGGGATATCCCCACACCCTGCCGTATATTGCCGATTCCTGATTTATTCGCGACGTGGTCAAGAAGTCTCCGTGTTTCAAGCGGCTGCCGCCC
>SUUB01000005.1:47356-60827 GCA_015062745.1 Actinomycetaceae bacterium | reverse complement strand
GCCGCCCCCGACCCACTCGGGATGAACCCTAGTTTTGGAAGGGAGAGGACGGTGGCTGCTGCCCCTGAAAAGGACTCGACGGCGCCTGGAAGGGCGACGAGGGCTGTTGGGGCGGCACCACACCTTGCCCGGGCTGCTGCGGAGGCTGAGAGGGCATCTGACCGCCATACGTTTGTTGTGGGGCAGGCATGACCTGCTGTGTCGTATAGCCGGGGTTCGCTGTGGGAAAAGCCTGCTCCCCCATTGCACCCGGCGCCTGCGCCGGAAACGCCTTCGAGGCCTCGAAGAACCGTTGATGCGCCTCGGCTACCAGCACCCGCCCCTGGCGGAAATTGCCTCCGTATACCAGATCATGGAAAACGACCTCGTTGCCATCATGCAAGTAGAGTGCCGTACCGACTTCCTGCGTCGTCGTACGGCCATTGCCCCGCGGAATGGTAATTGTTTTCACTCCCACACCCGAAAGGTCACACCAACGGTGAGACCATTGCTGCGCCAACTGTCCCTTTTTCGTTTCGAAGTACTCAATACCTGCCGGGGTCAGCACCAAAAGACGCGGTGCTTTCTCCTTCCGGTAGTTGTACACCATCAAGAGTTCGAGTAACCCCAAGACCACCGCAACTCCGATGAGTACTCCGGGTGAGACTTCGTCGCGGCCGGCCGTGAAATAGATGACCAGGAAAAAAGCGAAAAACAGGCCGAATGCCCCCGAAAACACAATGAATCGCCTCTTCGCCAGTCCTGACTCCGGTTGTAACTGAACACCCCCAGCGCCAACCGCGCCAAGCTGTGCGTTCACCCACTGCCATTCATCCTGGCTCAACTGCGCGGCGTTATCTGCGATACTCATCAAAACCTCTCATGAGCCGACGCGTCACACTGGCCGAGATTCCGTACAGGACTCACATTTCTGTTTGTGAGCGCTCTACCACGGGAAACGTGCGTCACCGCAACTGTCGACTGATAGCTGTTTCTTCGCCACACCGGAGCAGCACGTGAGCAGCGGCTGAAGTAGCGAAGGCTGACACTGACCGATTGTTGTGCACCGGGTACGTTCGCGTCAAACTTCTTCATGGAATGTGATGCCGTCAACGTGAGCCACGGTTGGTGGGCGATACTGGGATCGAACCAGTGACCTCTTCCGTGTCAGGGAAGCGCGCTCCCGCTGCGCCAATCGCCCTTGCGAGGTGGGTACGGGATTCGAACCCGTGTACACGGCTTTGCAGGCCGTTGCCTCGCCTCTCGGCCAACCCACCGTGCGGATGGACAGAACAGAAAGACTGCCATTCCTCCGAGCGGATGACGGGACTCGAACCCGCGACCCTCACCTTGGCAAGGTGATGCTCTACCAACTGAGCCACATCCGCATCGCTCCCGCTCCGTTTCGCCTAGCGACCCGAGCGGCGCCTGTCCAATATAGCGACCTTCACCCCCCGATGTCCAACTCGCCGGCATGAGGCACATCCCACGCTGCGTCATTTTGCACTCGACGGCTCGCGCGGGCTATCCTCATGGGGCGTTATGAGTGCGCGGGCGATTAGCTCAGTGGTAGAGCGCTTCGTTCACACCGAAGAGGTCACTGGTTCGAACCCAGTATCGCCCACCAAATAAGCGGCAGCACCGCCCGCAAATCCCACAAATAGGTCTGCGACGCGGTACGCGCATTACTCCTTCTGGCACATCACTCTTCTTGTGGCGCATCACCCTTCGCGTGCCGTTCGGGTGTCAACACCTCGTTTCCATTCCCTGTCATGTGGCCTCATGGCGTTCTCCCCCATACGCTTACACGGTCGTGTGCCGTTCTCCCCCACGCGTTCCTGCGGTCTCATGCCTTTCTTCCGCGTCGGTGTGTCTCGCCTTCTCCACAAGCCTCTCACCGCCAGCAAAGCCAGACGCGAACAGTCTTTTCTCGCCATGAACTCGCCCCTGCGCCCGCTGCCCGACGGTATGCATCAGAAGCAGATCGCCACATATTCGCGCCCTAAATGGGACAATAAGCGTATGCAAATCTGGCCTGGACATTCTTATCCTCTTGGCGCGACCTTCGATGGAACGGGAACGAACTTCGCCGTTTTCTCGTCGGTTGCCACGAAGATGGACCTCTGCCTTCTTGACGATGACGATCAGCAGACAATCGTCGAACTACGCGAGGTCGACGGCGGCGTCTGGCACTGCTATCTGCCCGGCATCCGCCCCGGTCAGCGCTACGGCTACCGGGTACATGGTCCCTACGACCCCGCTTCCGGTTTACGCTGTGACCCCTCCAAGTTGCTGCTCGACCCCTATGCGAAGGCAATCGATGGCCATATCGAGGACAGTCAGGCCGTCTTCTCCTACGACTTCAACAATCCGAGCGAGCGCAACGAGCAGGACTCCCTCGGGCATACAATGACCTCCGTCGTCATCAATCCCTTCTTCGACTGGGGTCACGACCGCCCGCCCGCCCACGATTACAGCGACACCGTCATCTACGAGGCACATGTGCGCGGGATGACCATGCGTCATCCCGACATCCCGGAGGATATCCGCGGAACGTACGCCGGCATCTCACATCCGGCCATTATCGACTACCTGAAGAAACTCGGCGCTACGGCCATCGAGCTCATGCCGTGCCACCAGTTCGTCAATGACACCGGTCTGCAGGCGAAGGGGCTGAGCAACTATTGGGGCTACAACACCATCGGTTTCTTCGCCCCGCACAATGGCTACGTTTCGTCCGACACTCGCGGCGGCCAGGTGGACGAGTTCAAGGCCATGGTCAAGTCCTTCCACGAAGCCGATATCGAAGTGATTATGGACGTCGTCTACAACCACACGGCGGAGGGCAATCACATGGGCCCCACCCTCTCCTTCAAGGGAATTGATAACGCAGCATATTACCGGTTGGTGGAAGGTTCCCAGGAGCATTATTTCGACACCACCGGTACCGGCAACTCCCTCAACATGCGCTCGCCCCATACCCTGCAGTTGATCATGGATTCCCTGCGCTATTGGATCACCAATATGCACGTAGACGGGTTCCGTTTCGACCTCGCATCGACTCTGGCACGAGAGTTGCATGAAGTTGACAAGCTCTCATCCTTCTTCGACATCATCCAGCAGGACCCGCTGATCTCACAGGTCAAGCTCATCGCCGAACCGTGGGATGTTGGTGAGGGCGGATACAACGTGGGCGGTTTCCCGCCCCTGTGGTCGGAGTGGAACGGCAAGTATCGCGATACCGTGCGCGACTTCTGGCGCGGGGAGCCATCCGTGCTCTCCGAACTCGCCTTCCGGCTCACCGGTTCTTCCGACCTGTATGAGAACTCCGGCCGTCGCCCGATGGCCTCCATCAACTTCGTCACAGCGCATGACGGGTTCACACTCAATGACCTCGTCTCGTACAACGAGAAACACAATGAGGCCAACGGCGAGGGCGGTGCGGACGGCGAGTCCAACAATCGCTCGTGGAACTGCGGCGCCGAGGGACCCACCGACGATCCGGAGATCATTGCGCTGCGCGAGCGCCAGCGCAAGAACTTCCTCTCAACACTGTTGTTATCGCAGGGCGTGCCCATGCTTGCCCATGGCGATGAGATCGGGCGCACGCAAAACGGCAACAACAACACATACTGTCAGGACAACGAGATTTCCTGGATGAATTGGGAACTGACGGATTCGCAGTTCGATCTGCTGGAGTTCACGCGCCATTTGATCAGCTTCCGGAAGGAACATCCGGTGTTCCGGCGTCGGCGCTTCCTCAGCGGTGTCTCGACCCGCGGCGGTCGGGAGAAACTGGGCGAGGTCGAATGGTTGCGTCCAGACGCAACGCAAATGCAGGACTCCGATTGGTCCGTCGGTTACGCCCGCTCTCTCATGGTGTACCTCAATGGTTCCGCCATCGCGGAGCCGGACACTCGCGGAGCGGAGATCTACGACGACGACGTGCTCATCACCTTCAATGGTGATGCCGAGCCGCTCTCCTTCACAATCCCCTCTGGCGCGTATGGCGAACACTGGAACAACGTGTTCAACACAGCCGCACGCATTGACCCTGACGAAACATATCTGCCCGGTCAGACCTTCCAAGTCGAGGGCCGCTCCATGCGCGTGTTCATCTGTCAGCGTGAGGACCAAGGATCGCTTTACACCGGAAAGAAGACGGGTGAAACCGTCGATGACCAGGTTGCCGAGCGCGTGGCAAACAGCGTCGAAGGTGTCGAGTCAGCAGCCTCCGCGAGGGAAGAGATCGGTGACAACACGTCGCCGTCGGCCGACGACGACAACGGTCATGAACAGTCCACGACTGCACCTGCGATAGACGCCGCCTCGCTCAATGCCCAGGCCGAGCAAGAAGCAGATGCGGCGAACAGCCCCGGTTCGCAGGAGCCATCCTCCGCGGACACCACGGAGGATGCAGCAAGCGCAGATCTATGAGCTGGCATCCCGTCTACAAACCGACATCCCAGGGCGTGCCCTAGACACGTCGGCCTGCAGCAAGGCGCCAAGCCATGATCACAACCCTGGCGCATGCGCAGGGCGCCAACGCGCGTCGGTCACCAAGCCTTCGTAATCGCGGGTGGCCAAGCCGAGTTCTCCCACCCGCCCGGCGTTTCCTTCCTCAACTGGCGGAAGATGCGCTCACAGCCCCGTACCGCCCCGGCGATGTTGTAGTCTCAAGAATATGAGTGATGTCGACTCGCGTCGTAGTACAGCACGGCACACCCACGTGCCGGCACCGGATCGCAGGCAACCCGTATCCACGTACCGCTTGCAATTGGGCCCGCAGTTCACCTGTGATCAGGCGGTGGCGATTCTGCCTTACCTGAAGACCCTCGGTATCACCGATATCTACTGTTCCCCCATCCTGCAGGCGGCTCCGGGTTCCACCCATGGCTACGATGTGGTCGACCATACGAAGGTGTCGCAGGCCATCGGAGGCCGTGAGGCATTCCAGCGCCTAGCGAATGCGGCGCATGCCTCGGGCATGGGCGTCGTCGTTGATATTGTTCCCAACCATATGGCGGTGCCTACACCGCTGTATCTCAACCGGGCTCTGTGGTCTGTGCTGCGTGACGGAGCCGATTCTCCCTACGCCAACTGGTTCGATATCGATCTGGACGAGGCCGCCGACGGACTGATGATGCCCGTGTTGGGTGACCGCATAGGAACCGTGCTCGCCAAGGGGCAGATCACGGTAGAGACTATGGTCGTGCCCGGATTCGAGGACCTGGGAGAACAGCCCGTTGTGCGTTACTTCGAGCATGTCTTTCCGGTACGTGCGCAAACCGAGTCGCTCCCGCTCGCCGATCTGTTGGAGCGGCAGTACTACCGGCTCGCATACTGGCGCGTTGCCGAGGAGGAACTCAACTATCGCCGTTTCTTCGACGTGGATACTCTGGCCGCTATCCGCACCGAGGATGCTGACGTGTTCAACAGTTCGCATGCGCTGCTCCTGGAACTATTCGACACCGGCTACATTGACGCCTTCCGTATCGATCACCCGGACGGACTCTCGGATCCACGTGAATATCTCGCCCGCCTGCACGAGGCCACCGGCGGGGCGTGGGTCGTCGCGGAGAAAATCACCGAGGGCGACGAAGAGTTACCCGCCGACTGGCGCTGTTGCGGCACAACCGGATACGACGCGGCGTGGCGGATCGGTTCCCTCCTCACCGATCCGGTCGGCGTTAATCGCCTGACCGCCCTATACGTTGAACTGTCGGAAGCCACCGATTCCTACCCGACGTTGGAGGCTCGGGCCAAGGCACAGATTCTGTCCACCTCGCTACATGCGGAAATGGAACGTCTCACCTCCGTGTTGGCGCAGATCTGCCATGCGGATGTGCGACTGCGGGACCACACCGAACGCTCCATCCACGATGCGCTTGGCGCGCTCATCATTTCGATGGACCGCTACCGCGCCTATGTCGTCCCTCGTGAAAAGCCCTCTGCCAGTGCGGAGAATGCGATCCGCGAGGCGGCGGATCGGGCATCGAAATTCCTTAGCCCCGACCGCTGCGAATCGTTGGAAGTGGTTGTCGACATCCTTCTCGGACGTGAGGTCGGATCGGCCGGTCGCACCTACGAAGAGGCCCGTGCGGAAGCAATCATCCGTTTTCAGCAGGTGTGCGGCGCCGTCATGGCCAAAGGCGTGGAGGATACCGCCTTCTACCGCTATACGGCGCTGACCAGCGCAACCGAGGTGGGCGGCGATCCCATGCGTGCCTCGTTAACCCCCGACGACGTCGTCGCCTGGACGGCTCGAACCGGATCCCTGTGGCCCTCCACGATGACCTGCCTGACCACGCACGATACGAAGCGGGGCGAAGACACGCGCGCCGCAATTTCCGTTCTCAGCCAATGGGCGCCCGAATGGCGTTCACTGCTCACCGACCTGCGCGCCCGGCATGCTGCGGCGCGCCCGGCCGAGCTCGACGGCCAGATTGAGAACCTCATGTGGCAGACGATTGCGGGAACGTGGACCGACCGTGGCCCGATTGAGTTGGATCGTCTTCTCGACTACTTGCGCAAGGCCGCCCGCGAGCAGAAGTCCTGGACAAACTGGACATCGCCCGACGAAGCGGCCGAATCGGCACTGTTCGGGTATGCGCGCTCCATACTCGGCGACCCGGATAGCCTGAGCGACCTCACCGCCTGGCATGAGCGCACGGCGCGTTCACGCCGAGCAGTAACTCTGGCGCAGAAAACGATAGCGTTGACCCTACTCGGTGTGGCTGACAGCTATCAGGGAGAGGAAATCACCCAAAACTCCCTGGTAGACCCCGACAATAGACGTCCCGTGGATTTCGACACGATTGCCAATATGCTGACCGCACTGGACAATCGTGGTTCCTTACCGGGGGACGCCAGCCTAGATCAGGAGAAACTGTGGCTCACATCGCGGATTCTCCGCCTGCGGCGCGAGCGGCCCCTCAGCTTCGTCTCGACGCGCTCCGGCTTCGCTCCCCTGCCCGTCACAACAAGCCATGCCGTGGCCTTCACACGCACTTTCGACGACGTCCCCTCCGTCGTCACGGTGGCGCAGCGTCTGCCGCGTGCTCTTGCCGACTCCGGCGGCTTTGGACGGCATACCGTCGTCCTGCCAGAGGGACACTGGCAGGACGTTCTGACCGGCCACGAGTTCAGTGGCGGACCGATCGAGATCTCCTCGCTTCTGGACTCGCTGCCAGTTGCCGTTCTCGCCCGCGACAGCAAGGAGTTACCAAGTGCCTGACACCCGCCACGCCGCCGTCGGCAACCAGCGCGATGCACATGACAACCGGCCCGATACGCATAACAACTTGCGCGTGTGGGCGCCCGCCGCGCAGAGAGTCACGCTGCACCTGTTCGATAACTCGCCGCAGGCCGTCGAATTAGGGAGCGAGCCGTTACTCCCATCTAGTAACGGCTGGTGGGAGAGCCGCGCTCCCCTCCCGCCGGGCACTCGGTATCGACTCGCTGTTGACGACAATCCGCCGTTCCCGGATCCACGTTCACGGCGCCAGCCGCTGGGCGTGCACGGTCCTTCCGAAATCGTCGACGTGTCCTCCTTTTCTTTCACCGATGAATCGTGGCGGGGTATCGACGCGCTCGGCGCTGCATTCTATGAGCTGCACGTCGGTACGTTTACGCCCGAGGGCACACTGCAAGCAGCGGCTGCTCACCTGCCCTACCTGCGTGACCTTGGCATTGACATGGTGGAGCTCATGCCGGTTGCTCCGGTGCCCGGCACTCGCAACTGGGGATATGACGGTGTCTCCATTTTCGCAGTGACCGAGAATTATGGCGGGCCCGAGAGCCTGGCGGCCTTTGTGGATGCTGCGCATGCCGTCGGTATCGGAGTGTGTCTGGATGTGGTGTACAACCATATGGGTCCGGACGGAAACTATGTGAACTTCTTCGGTCCATACTTCACCGACCATCACAGCACCCCGTGGGGTCAGGGAGTTAATGTCGACGGAGCGGATTGCGCCGAGGTGCGGCGTTTCTTCGTCGATAACGCGTTGCAGTGGGTACGCGATTACCACGTCGATGCGCTGCGCCTGGATGCCGTTGCCTTTATTCTTGATGACTCTCCGCGTCATATCCTGGCGGAAATCTCCGATAGTGTTGCCGCTTTTGCCGCCGAATCGGGCCGGACAATCAGTCTCATTGCGGAATCGGATATCAACGATCCGTTAATGATCACGCCGACCGCCGCAGGAGGCCGCGGCATGGATGCACAGTGGAACGACGATGTCCATCACGCGATCCACGCATATCTGACCGGTGAGTCATTCGCCTATTACGGTGACTTCACGCTTCCCGGCGCGCTGGAAAAGGCCTTTCGGCACGCCTTCGTGCATGATGGCATTTATTCCACTTTCCGCCGACAGGTCTGGGGAAAGCCCGTCTCGGACGATATCGACGGCCACCGGTTTGTGATTTGTACCGAGGACCATGACCAGATCGGTAACCGCGCCATCGGCGATCGTCCCGCCTCCCATCTCGACTTCGGCCAACAGGCGGTTGCGAATGCTCTGGCACTAACGTCACCGTTCACGCCGATGCTGTTCATGGGTCAGGAATGGGGCACCACCACGCCGTTCCAGTTCTTTACCGATTACGACGACGAACTGGGCCGCGCCGTGGATGCGGGACGCCATGCAGAGTTTGCGGGTTGGGACTGGTTGGCCGTGTACGGCGAGAGGGAAGTGACAGTCCCCTCGCCCCAGGACCTCTCCACCTTCACAGCATCGAAGCTTGACTGGAGCGAACGCGATAGGCCGGAGCACGCCGCGTATTGGCAATTCACTCGGTCCCTCCTCGCGCTACGCAAAGAGTTACCCGACTTGGCCTCCGGAGACCGGACAGAAACGGAAATCGTGCGCCTGGGTCGCAACGGCTACTTACGCCGCGGCGCATGTTATGTTGCTTTCTCCTGTGATGGCGACGCCACGGTCACGGTGCCCCGCGCCGATCTGGTACCTCTTCTGAGCTGGGGATCACCAACGATCCACGGCGACCGGGTGGACTTCACACAAGCGGGCGTCGTCGTGATGGCACCGGCAGCGAATAGCATGGAGTGATCCTCCTCTCGCGCCGGCGAGACCGCTTACCGAGCTTTGGTGCTGCCGGAATCGTGCCGCTCGCACAGTGTTGGGGCGGCTGGCAAGCCCGCGAGACGTCACCACAAGCGCCAATACGTTGTGATTTCGAACACTTTTGCACAAACGTTTGGCGCAAACGTTTGCATACGCTACGCTGGTGGCAGCGGCACAACGGTGTTCGCAGCCACACACGATCTTCCGTCAGCACGGTAGGAAGGACGAAGATGTTCCATAAAAGACCGGTAGCACTTGCTTCCCTCGCGCTTGTCCCCGCACTTGCACTCGTCGGGTGCAGTTCGCAGGGCGGGCGCTCCAGCGGCGATGGCCCGCTTGAAATCACCCTCTGGACCCATTCGGCGGGTAACGAGGGCGAAATGGAAGTCGTCACCCAAATCATTGACGACTTCAACGCATCACAGGACGACTACAAGGTGGTCCGGCAGGACTTCCCACAGGATGCTTACAACGATTCCGTGCAGGGCGCCGCGGCCTCCGGCGACCTGCCCTGCATCATGGACGTGGACGCACCCGTCATGCCCAGCTGGGCGAATAACGGCTGGCTTGTTCCGAGTGGTCTGACGGAGGAAGACACCGCAGACTTCCTCCCCTCAACCGTCGGCACCTATGACGGCGAGATCTATTCCATCGGCTTCTGGGACGTCAATACGGTGCTCTTCACACGCGCGTCCGTCCTCGAGGCGAACGATATTCGGGTTCCGACCGTCGATGAGCCGTGGACCGCAGATGAATTCGCCGAAGCCGAGGAGAAGATCCAAGCCTCCGGCGAATTCGACTACGTCATCGACTGGGGCACCGGCTCTTCCGGCGAGTGGTGGCCCTACGCCTACTCGCCGCTCCTGCAGAGCTTTGGCGGCGATCTGATTGACCGCAGCGACTACAGCACTGCTGACGGCGTTCTTAATGGGCCGGAGGCGCAGGAATTCGGCGCCTGGTTCCAAGATCAATTCACTCAGGGATACGCGTCCAAGTCCGGCGCACAGGACCGGACCGAATTCAAGGACGGCAAGGTCGCCATGCACTATGACGGCATCTGGGAGTATGCCGAGGGATACGAGGCATACGGTGATGATCTCGTCGTGGCGCCCCTCCCCGACTTCGGCAACGGCTCGAAGGCCGGCGTTGGCTCCTGGCAGACCGGCCTGAGCCAGGCTTGCACGGCCGAACAGAAGGAGGGCGGCCTCGCCTACCTGAAGTTCGCGATGAAGGATGAGTACATCGCCCAGTTCTCCGATGTGACCTCACTGATCCCCGCCACGGACGCTGCGGCCGAACTGACGACGAAGGGCTACTACGGTGAGGGCAAGCCGCTCCAGATCGCACAGGAAGTCTCCGACAAGTACGGCGAAGTCCGACCGGTGACACCTGCCTACCCCGTGGTCAGCTCGGTCTTTGAAAAGGGACTGCAAGACATCATGAACGGTTCCGATGTCAAGTCCACCGAAGACCAGATGGTTGTCGAGATCGACGCCGATATTGAATCGGCCGGCTACAACAACTAGGAGCATTCGGGGGCGGGATGAGTTCCGCCCCCGAATCTCACGTGGTAGGAGATAACAATGTCAACCACACAGGCGGCACCCGCCGCTCCCGTTTCCGAGGAGGCGGCGACCCTACCCATGCGGCGTTCCCGCTTGCATAACAACGAACGTCGTGCCGGTATCGGTTTCACGGCCCCGGCCGTCATATTGATCGTCGTCTTCCTTGTCATCCCGGTCCTGTTGTCATTCGGCCTGGGTTTCACCAACGCCCGCATGGGCTCGATGGAGAACCCGGGATTCACCGGCCTGACAAACTTCATTCGCGCTCTGACGAAGGATCCGACATTCTGGGATGCACTGCGTAATATCGCGCTCTTCGTGCTTGTTGTTGTGCCCTTGCAGGGCGGATTGGGCCTCCTGCTCGCCTTGCTGGTCAACCAGAAGATCAGGGGCATCACCGCCTTCCGGGTTATCTTCTTCATGCCCGTGGTCACATCCATGGTGGTTGTGTCCATGCTGTGGAAGTTCATGTACCAGAAAGACGGTCTCATAAATGCGATCACTGGCCTGAACATCGACTGGCTCAATGAGACGAACACGGCCCTACCGGCCGTTATTGTCATGTCGGTGTGGCAGGGCGTCGGCTTCCAAATGATCCTGTGGCTTTCCGGGCTTCAGTCCATCAATCACGATCTGTACGAAGCAGCCTCCCTCGACGGTGCTGGCAGATGGCAGCAGTTCCGCAACGTCACAATGCCAGGACTGCGTCCCACCTTTGTTTTCATTTTCATTACCATCACAATCTCAGCATTCTCGCTATTCACACAGATTGATGTGATGACCAACGGTGGCCCGTCAAACGCGACCACCACGCTCGTGTACCACATCATTCAAATGGGTAGCGCGCGCGGCGATGTCGGATATGGATCGGCGCTCTCGCTGATCTTCTTCGTCATCGTGCTGGCGGTCACCATGCTGCAGCGGTTCCTGACCAGAGAAGAGGACTGACATGTCGACGACAATTGCACCGCCGCAGCCACTACCGGCATCGGTGATTGAGCAGAGTAACTCGGGGGTCAAGCGCGGCAAATGGTGGACGTATATCCCGCTGGCACTGCTGGCGCTCTCGTTCATGTTGCCGTTGCTGTTCATGCTCTCCTCGTCGCTGAAGCCACGAGACCAGATCCTCTCCGATCTGACCTCTTGGAGGGCCTTTGTACCGGTAGGCGACCTGTCGCTTGATAATTTCACCGCCATGTTCAACCGCGTCCCGGCCGGGCGTTTCATGCTGAACTCGATCATTATCACCACCCTTGTAGTGGTTCTCGGCCTGGTGGTCAATTCGATGGCCGGATTCGCCTTGGCGCGGTTGCGCTTCCGGGGCCGCACCGTACTGCTGTCGGCTATCATCGCCACGCTGATCGTCCCCTTCGAGACCTACGCCATCCCCATGGTGTACTGGGTGAACCGACTACCCCGTATAGTGCTCTACTCGGACGGATTCGCCATCGAACAGGGCTGGTCGAACAGCTACGAGGTGCTGATCATCCCCTTCATAGCCAGCGCATTCTCGATATTCCTGTTCACGCAGGCCTACAAGTCTGTGCCACGGGAGATCGACGAGGCGGCCCGCATTGACGGCGCAAGCTGGTTCCGCGTCTATCGCTCAGTGGTATCGCCCCTGATCAAACCCACTTTTGCCACAGCCGCAATCCTGACCTTCCTCCCGCAATGGAACTCCTATCTGTGGCCACTGCTGGTTGTGCAGAAGGAGGAGATGCGCCCGGTACAGGTGGGCATGCGTTACTTCTTCGCCTCCGGCACCGCTGAAGGAACTCCTTGGGGGCAGATCATGGCGTACACAAGCCTGATTACCGTTCCGGTCATCATTGTGTTCGTAATGTTCCAGAAACAGTTCATTTCGTCAATCGCTTCTTCGGGAGTTAAGGGATGACCCTTCATCTGCGCGACAAATGGGTGTGGGACTCCTGGTCCGTTATCGACGACGACGGCGCCCGGCACCTGTTCTACCTGCAAGCGAATCGTTCTCTGGGCGATCCGGAGGCACGGCACATGAATCCATCCATCGGGCATGCGGTGAGCACCGACTGGCGCCGATGGACGGTATTGCCGGATGCACTGGCACCGGCGTCCGGTGACGCGTGGGATAACGCAACAACGTGGACAGGCTCGATCGTTCGAGGTCCTTCCGGTACCTATCATCTGTTCTATACCGGTAGCACGTACTCGGAGGACTGCCGTATCCAGCGGATTGGGCGCGCGGACTCTACGGATCTCATCCATTGGGAGCGTTTTGGCACGGATCCTCTGGTTGAGGCGGATGGCCGATGGTACGAGAAGTACACTCCCACGAGCGGCTGGTATGACGAAGCCTGGCGTGACCCGTGGGTATTCCCAGACCCGGCAGGTAATGGTTGGCATATGTTGATCACGGCCCGTGCCAACCATGGCGAAATCTATGGTCGCGGTGTCGTCGGGCACGCCTTCAGCACCGATCTGGAGAACTGGGAGGTGCGCGAACCTCTGAGCGCACCTTCCAAGTTCGGGCAGATGGAAGTCACCCAGTCACTGCTGCTTGATGGGCAGCCCGTACTCGTCTTCTGCTGCCTGCCGCGGGAATTCAACACCTCCCGCCATCCCATAGGGCAGAAGGGCGGCATGTGGGTTGCCCACGGCGAGTCGCTACTGGGACCGTGGGATATCGATGGCGCACAAAGAGTCGATCACCCCAGCCTCTACGCAGCGCGGGTGATCGAGGACATCGACGGAACTGCGCGTATGCTCGGCTTTGCCGATCGCGAGGCGGGAGCATTCCGCGGCGACATTCTCGACCCCGTGGATATTCGCTTGGAAGTAAATGCCCACCGCGCCGAGGCTTGA
>SUUB01000005.1:24763-47256 GCA_015062745.1 Actinomycetaceae bacterium | reverse complement strand
TTTTCGGGTCGGCCACGCCTCCTGGCATATGTGACATATGATGACTCAGCGTTGCCCAGCGGCAGCGAACCACCGCGAGGCGCCGTGGCACATGTGCCCTGCACCGTTTTCTCGGCAGGTTCATAGCGAGGAAGTCAGTATGGAAACCTTGTCTCAGTTCGAAACCAGAATCGAGGCGTTCCAAACGCATTCGGTTCCCGACGAGCCCACGTTCGGCCTACCTCCGTCTCTGGAAGAGAAAGTTGCCCCACAAGCCGGCGCGTTGCGGTCCTTTTACGGCGATACCGTCGCCTACTTCCTCGACGACCAGGCGCGGGACCTCGTTGCCAGGATCGGAGATCGCCTCCACACGCACTTCGGTGAGTCACTCTCGGTACGATTACCAGCAGATGCGGCACACGTGACACTTCACGACCTACACGCCGGCCCTCAACGAGCACGCGTGTGGCCGAAGGTGGAGGCCCACGCCGCGGCTGCCGGAGAACTCGTTGCGCAGGCACGTGCATTCGGGCCGATTCGTACGGCATGCACCACCGTGTTCAATATGATGAACACGAGCGTTGTGATCGGAGTGAAAGCCACCGACGAGCATGAGCACCGCAAGCTTCTCACAGCCCGCGCTCTCTTCGACCACATCGTTCCCTCTGGACCGTTCACGCCTCATATCACTCTCGCGTACTATCGCCCCGCACCACCGACGGCGCTGCCTCCGGCTGAGTTCCGTGCCGCGCTCAGCGCACTGACGGCCGATGCCGCGGGCACATCCGTGTTGCTCGCCCCCGAGCGCCTCCATCTCCTGCACTTCAGCTCAATGGGTGACTATCGGATAGCGGAAGAGTTGTAGTACATGGAGCCATCACCGGGCAGGCAGCAGTGCCAGTACGCGGAGGCCGTGAGGATTGTCCGGCCGTGGGCCGCTCCTGACCGCGCACCTGCCGCAAACAGGGGATAATAGCCGTGGATCGAGTGAAGGAGAGTCAGAAGCGATGGGACGTGTTCGGCTGAAAGATGTTGCGGAAAGGTCCGGTGTCTCAATTGGGACGGTATCCCGAGTGCTTAATAACACCGACTATCGTGTGGCGAAGGATACCGTTGCCCGCGTCCAGAAAGCTGCCCATGAACTCGGGTACACGCCGAATGCGAATGCTCAGAGTTTACGGACCAACAAATCCAATATGCTGGCCGCACTCACCGACACAATCCTGACAACGCCGTTCGCGCATCAGCTTCTTCACGGAGCCCAAGATGTGGCTTGGGATAGCGGCTATCTATTGATCACCCTCGGCACCGAGGACAAGCCGGATCAGCGTATCCGTGCCTATGAGGCGCTTGTCGCTCACCAGATCGATGGTCTACTGGTGGGCGCGATGTATCACCGGCCCATTGACTTGGGAGAAATCAAACCGGTGGTTCCCATGGTGTGTTTCAACGGCGTGCTCGCTGATCCCGCATATACGAGTTTTGTGCCAGATGATCGCCAAGGTGCCGTCGAAGCCACCAAGTATCTGACCCAAGCAGGACACCGTAGTATTCTCCACATCACGGAGAAAGCCACTGACGGACTGGCACGCGATTTGCGTGTACAAGGCTTCCTCGACGTCGCAAAGAGTACCGGTATTCACGCCGAAGTAGTCGAGACCGAAGAAACGACGGGCCTGGCTCGTTCGCATGCAGCAGAGCAGGCCGCGTACAGGGCACTCGCCCGCGAGAACCGTCCGACCGCCATCTTTGCCTTCAATGACTTGATGGCGTTGGGCGTACTGCGAGCGGCGCGTAAACTCGGCTTGTCCGTGCCAAACGACCTGTCGGTTGTCGGTTATGATGACCAGACGTATGTGGCCGACGAGACCTACCCCCCACTATCTACCGTTCGGTTACCGCACGAGCAGATTGGTGGGCTGGCCGCGCAGGAACTACTTGCGCAACTCGGAGCAATCGAAGGTGACACCCACAGTGGCGTTATCCGGGTCCCGTGCCCGCTGGTCATCCGCGATTCCGTCTCCTCGCCATCGCTGCTCTGAACTAGCCCTCAGCGTTTGACACTTGCGAGCACTCCCGTGATCGTGTAGCGCAGGCTGATCCGGTTGCCATGACCAAGGCACCTTTTTCGGCGCGGTGCCCGTACGAGGACGCGCCCCATGGCGCCGAATCGCCCAAAGGTGATCCGGGATCTACCCGATGTGGCTACCCCGCAAGAAGCAGACGAAGGTCCCTTCTTTTGCACGCAACTTCCAATACGTCTGGCTGACCCAACACCTCTGACCGCAATGGCGGACCATTACCGAGTATTCTGCCGCTATAGTGACTACCAAGCGACAACCCGTCGCTCATCTTTTCTACGAGAGGACAGAGATGTTATCCCTAAGAAGATCGCTGGCATCGGCCACCCTCGCGATGTCACTTGCCTTTGTTGGCACAACTGCGCAAGCCACGACGGGCACACCCAACAATCCCGTCACCGTCACTGACCCCGAGCTCGGGGAGATTATCGAAGGCGGCACCACACAGAGCGTTGATCCCACCCGGTACGACTACGTGCCCGACGAGTCCCAACCTATCGCAGCGTCCGCATGGGGACACCAGGCAATAGGCGGGTATAGCATCTCATTCAAGGGACTATCGTTGAAGATCCCCGCGGGAACCCTTGCCCACGACATTCAAGGTGGATCCACATACATCCGCCGAGAAGCGGCCCAATACGTGCTCGTCGCATCGGCAAACATATGCAACTATAGGATTGACTTCCAGAACCGGGATCTCCGTGGAAGGATCGTCCGCACCTATACGGGAAACACAGTCAATAAGTGTGCGCGGCTCGTAACAGTAGTGCGGCAAATCAGGAAGCCTTTCCATGTTCAACCCGGTGTGCAGTGCGCCCGACTGTACGCGGGTGGCAAGTTCCGTGGCGAACAGTGCCACAATATCGTCAAGTAAATGAGGAGCTTCTTCCATGGAGAATGAAAAGAAGAAGGTGTACTGGGCGGGACTGATTGTGGGGTGCCTGAGCATTCCCTTTTTCTACTTGGTCATTCCCCAGGCAGCAGCCCTTCAACTGACCATCAATGAATTACGCGCTAAACCCGAGATAACATGGCCTACCAAGGTCGGACTCGCCTGTGCGATAGTAGCCAGCCTGGTGGCTGGATTCCTGGGTGTTGTCATCATCATACGCCTCCTATCTGCAGTATTCATCTGACTATATACGGGTGGGGACACGTCTCGTGTCCCCACCCAGTGCCACGCCTGCAGCTGGCATTGTTTATCTACCGTGTCAGTGTCCCCGACCGGCGCACGATTGCGATCGCACCCCGGCAGCCAATATACGGCGTGGCACAGAGGCCGACGGCTCTCCCCCGGCTAGGGTTAGGACGTGCCCGAGATCAACGCGCCAGCCGACTTCCTCACGGCATTAGATTCCCTGAAGGGACACACGTTCAGGCCCGAACTGCATGTCACGCAGATTCCTCCGCCGCAGAGAATTGCGCCGTGGGCAGTAGCCCTGCAAGCCGAGGTCAACGACTCGGAGAAGCTAGATCCGGATCACTATCGAGGCAACGCTCGTTTCGTCCTTCTTCACGATCCACAGGGGCAGCCCGCCTGGGACGCAACCTTCCGTATTGTCACCTATGCCAGTGCTCCAGTCGATACGGAGATCGGTGACGATCCCCTGCTGGGAGAAGTGGCCTGGGCGTGGTTAACGGAGGCACTGACAAATCACGGCGTCACCTACCGTAATCTGACAGGCACCGTCACCCGCATTTACAACGAGACCTTCGGCGGACTGGGACTGGCGTCCTCTCGCACCGAAGTCGAACTGCGCGCGTCGTGGTCTCCCCTGAGCCCCGATGCCTCTGAGCATCTGAAGGCGTGGGCGGATTTCACCGCACTCATCTGTGGCCTCGGACCAGAGGGTGTAGCATCGTTGCCGCACCTGGAGGGAGCCGATGATCGAATCCGTTGATGTCACACGCCTAGACGTACCCCGTGACGGAATCCCTCCTGTCACGAATCGCGATATTGACGACGCCGTCGCACGCCTCGCATCCGGGTACGGTCCCTTCTCCGTAGATACCGAGCGGGCCATGGGGATTCGCTACTCAAACCGGGCCTACCTCATACAGATCCGCCGTGAAGGTTCCGGCACTTTCCTCATTGATCCCGTTGGCATAGAGGACAGGCTGGGGCCACTGGCCGAACTACTGGCCACCGACCAGTGGATCTTACACGCCGCTGATCAGGATCTACCCTGCTTGCACGAATTAGGGCTTTTCCCGCCGGATATCTTCGACACCGAAATCGCTGGACTACTGTTGGGATTTGAACGCGTCTCGCTGCAAGCAGAGGTTGGAGAAGTGCTCGGCTACGGGCTCGCCAAGGAACACTCAAACTCTGACTGGTCCGAACGGCCGCTAGCGCCCGAGCTCCTCGCCTACGCCGCGCTGGATGTGGAGCTTCTGCTCGAACTGCGCGACCGACTCATCCAGATGCTCCGCGCAGCAGGACGTCTGGAGTGGCTGCATGAGGAATGCGAAGAGGTTCGCCTACGCGAGCCGAAGCCACCTGCTGCACAGCCGTGGCGCCGGGCGGCACGCCAAGAAGGCGTCAAGGACCGGCGAGCACTCGGCATGTTGGCCGCCCTGTGGGCGGAACGTGACCGGCTCGCACGCCAACGAGACCTCGCTCCCGAACGGGTTATCCCCGGCAAGGTTCTCGCCGAGCTGGCACGCCGAAAGCCGCGCTCTCGCGCCGACGTCGTCCAATCTCCGCTCCTGCGCAAGCGTTCCCGGCAACGCGACGCGGCACATTACTGGGAGGCTATTGCCCCGGTGTGGACACTTTCCGACGACGAATTGCCGGAACGCCGTTTCCGCGAACATCCAGCTCCCCATCCGCCGGTCAGACAGTGGGAGAAGAACCATCCCGAGGCTGCAGCGCGGTGGTCTATCGTGCGTACCTCGGTGCTTGCTACCGCCGACGATCTCGGTATTCGTCAGGATATTCTGCTCAAGCCCGCCTACCAGAAACAACTCGCTTGGGATGGGTGGGATACGCCCGAGGAAATCCCGATTCTGCTGGCGGCTCTCGGGGCACGTCCATGGCAGGTGGAGAATGCCGCCCCCGGCATTGTGAGCGCTGCGTACCGCTCTTAGGCACCCGTTGCCTGCGAGGTGCCTTCGGAACGGCCGTCCTTGCGTGCCAGTCGCCTGATCGCCTGTGCGATGGCTTCAGGCGTCAGCCCTTGCTCAGCCAAGATCGCAGAGCGTGGCGCATGGGGAATGAATTCCCTGTTCACCCCGATGTGTTCCACGGGGATATTCACCTCTAGCCCGGCCAATGCCACCGCGATTTCACTGCCGACGCCGCCGTCGATCACGCCATCTTCCACGGTGACAACACCGGCATAGCTGGCCAAGAGCACCGCGAGGTCATTGCGCACCGGCAGCACCCAGCGCGGGTCGAACACCGTCACCGCACAGCCTGACTGCCGGGCTCCGGCTATGACATCCTGCGCCACCACGCCGATCGCGACCACGGCAATGCGCCGAGACTGCCACTCATCCGCCTGCCCCCCGGTAGCTTCCGCATCTCCTCCAGCATCGGGCACGCCTCGTACGGGAGAAGGCGGGAAAGTCTCGTAGATGATATCCGCCTGCGGCAACTGGTGCAGCGCCGGAATCTCGTCCGGCACCTCGCCTTTCGGATAACGCAACAATGTTGGCGCCTCTATCTGCGTCGCCTCACCGAGCAGCTCGCGCAGGCGTTCCCCATCGCGCGGGGCAGCAACTCGCAACCCCGGAATCATGGCCCCCAAGGAAAGATCCCACATTCCATTGTGGGAGGCGCCGTCATTTCCGGTAATCCCCGCCCGGTCGAGGCAGATAGTGACCGGCGCCTTATGCAGGGCGACATCCATCAACATCTGGTCAAAGCCACGGTTGAGGAAGGTGGCATAGAGCGCCACAACCGGATGGAAGCCCGAAAAGGCCAGACCCGCCGCCATCGTCAACGCATGTTGTTCGGCGATTCCCACATCAATGACGCGCGAGGGGAATTCGTCCTTAAACAGTCCCAGACCCACCGGACGCAGCATTGCGGCGGTAATGCCTACCAAAGAGGCGTTCTGCCGTGCCAGCTTCCTGATTTCTTCGGCGAACACGCTCGTCCACCCGAAGCGCTCCGGCACAATCGGCAGCCCCGTCTCCGGATGAATGGCACCGATAGCGTGGAAACGATCCGCCTCGTCCTCCTCGGCGGGCTTGTAACCGCGTCCCTTCTCGGTAATCGCGTGAACAACCACTGGCCCTCCGTAATCACGCGCCAGTGTCAGAGCCTCTTCGAGTTCAGGCATGTCGTGACCGTCAACCGGACCGATGTACTTCAGACCGAGTGAATCGAATACACCGGCATCGATAAAGATATCCTTGACGCCCTTCTTCAAAGAATGCAATGCGCCGTATGCCATCTTGCCAGGGGTACCGGCATCCTGCAGCGCACGCTTGGTCCGATCCATCAGCTGCTCATAGTTGCGATTGACACGCAAGGTATCGAGTCGGCGAACAGGATCGAAGCGCCGAACCATACCGCCAATAGTGGGAGCATATGAACGGCCGTTATCGTTGAGGACAATCACCACGGGACGCTCCGGGTCCTCAGCGATATTGTTCAGCGCCTCCCATGCCATACCACCGGTCATCGCACCGTCGCCGATAACCGCGACCACCCTCCGGTCCTCGATCCCACGCAGCTGCAGACCACGAGCAATACCATCGGCCCAGGAAAGCGCCGTCGTAGCATGCGAGTTCTCAACAACATCGTGCCCCGACTCGGCCCGTGAGGGATATCCGGATAGCCCCCCTGCCTGACGCAAGGCGGCGAAGTCTGTGCGGCCAGTGAGAATCTTATGCACATACGACTGGTGCCCAGTATCGAAAACGATCGTGTCACGCGGCGAATTGAAGACACGATGCAACGCGATCGTCAGCTCGACCACGCCCAGATTCGGGCCGAGATGCCCTCCGGTACGCGAGACATTCTCCACCAGAAAACTGCGGATCTCCTCGGCGAGCGTCGTGAGTTGATGTTGCGACAGCACCTTGAGATCGCGTGGCCCATTCACCATGGATAGAATCGTCACCCTGTGTACCTCCCGCCCCTTATGCTAGCGCGTCAGACGTGACCACAGTACGGGTACCGGTCGGCTTATACCGCCAGTGAGAGACCCGTCTTCCCCACGACAGGTCGCCAACCCGAGACGTCTCGCATCGCAGCCTGAGGGGTTCTCGGACAGGTTGCGCGAAACGACGCGGCATTCGAGGCTGTACACTCAGTCGTCCTCAGGGTTAACAACGGCTCCGAAGTACAGTACCCAGCCGGTCTCTTCATCGATCACTCGGAAAACGAACGGGTGATCGAAGACCACCGGCGGCTGCGCCGTCGTCGCCGCACCCGGGTCCGCTCCAGCCTCCAGCGGAACCTGCGTGACGGAGGCTGCTTCGATTCCTTCATCGTCCAAGTCGAAAACCGTGCGTTGTTCGATCATCTGAGGCTTGATCGGGTCACCGGTTGTTGTGAAGCCTGTTATGCCCTCACCGGAAGTCAACGATCCCAAGCCCAGCGTCTCGAGTTCCTCTTCCAGGGAGTCTGTGGAGTCAAGTGAAAACTCCGGCACCTTAACGGTGCGAGATAGATCCCCGTCCTGATCCAAAAGCTCCCACGGTACCGACTCCGTCTCCCCCAGTGAACCGTCTGCCGGCATATACACCTGGAACACCAGATCTCCAGACAGGCTCAGAGCGGCCACGGTACCTTCTTCCGTTTCATACGCCTGTCCCTCCAGAACAATGGCGTCAGCGTCTTCCGTGCTACCGTCTGCACGGGTGAAGGCAATTGTTGTCTCCCCGGCATCATTGAGCCAGGTTGCTTCCGTGTACAGTGCCGATACGAGAACGAGCGATGCGTCCGAGTTTATCTGAGCTGGCAGTTCCGGCACCAGGTCCTTTGTGGCATCCGAAACCCATGCATCCAGAGCCGGCTGAAGCACATCCGGAGTACCCTGGGCCACGTAGCTGTCGAGCGTCTGCGCGGCAGTGCCGACGACGTCGATATCGATTGGGACGCTGCTCCCCTCGACGATGCCCCAAGCCGTTTCAATCCGAACCTCCGTGTCGTCGTCGGATTTGGCTTCTTGATTGTCAATGAGCATGCGATAGCCGGCCGTGGTGTCGGCGATGGGCGTGCCGAGGAATGCCTCCAGCTCCGCAGCTTCGGGGCTGCCTTCTTCTACACCCGGGGCTACCATCGCCATCGTGGTTTGCAGCCCGGCCGGGGAGAGAACCACATTGGCATCGGGATTCTCTGCCAACCGTTGAAGAACCACCTGTTGCGTCGCATCGCCGGTAGCGGCGCTGACGGCGTCAGTATCCACGGACGGAGAGACCGTCGCCGTGCGCCGGTCGTCGCCGAGAGAGGTGCTTGGATCGCTCGCAGGCGTTGAGGCGCATGCCGCTAGTAGCATTGAGATCGCTGCTAGGACCGCTGTCCCGGTACGTTTGGCCATAAATCATATCCTTCACTACGCCACGGATGAGTACCTGGCGAGGAGTCGCCAGGCATGTGTAGGAACGACCGTCACACGGCGAGGTGCAGCGGTCATCTAGCTAGCACGGCGAGACGCCTCCACACGCGAGCATAACCAGATTCCGCGCCCATCATAACGCGAGCCGCACCGCATATGCACGGTTACCGCAAATAATCCGCAAGCGCACTGCCGCCAACACCGGCCATCGCCGCACACCTGAAACCGGATGCGGCCGACGGCCAGCGGGTGAGCGCGAGCCTCGGGCTCCGCTATCCCCGCGCAAGGTTGCGCAGGACGTATTGGAGGATTCCGCCATTGCGGAAGTAATCGGCCTCTCCGGGAGTGTCGATACGCACGACGGCGTCGAAGGCCACGCTGTCGCTGCCATCGGGCCGGTCGGCGGTGACACGAACGGTGGACGGAGTTGCCCCCTGGTTCAGTACCGTCATGCCGCTGATGGAAAACACCTCTTCGCCGGTCAGTCCCAGCGAATCAGCATTCTCCCCCGGTGGGAACTGCAGTGGTAACACGCCCATGCCGATCAGATTCGAACGATGGATGCGCTCGAACGACTCCGCGATAACGGCGCGCACTCCCAGCAAACGGGTGCCCTTCGCCGCCCAATCGCGCGAGGAGCCGGATCCGTACTCCTTTCCGCCCAGCACAACGAGCGGAATCTGCGCCTGCCGGTAGGCCTGGGCGGCGTCATAAATCGCTTCCGTCTGCCCGGTGAGCAGGTTCTTGGTGTACCCGCCCTCCACGCCATCCAACAGCTGGTTGCGCAGCCGGATGTTAGCGAACGTTCCGCGTACCATCACTTCGTGATTACCTCGCCGCGAGCCGTAGGAGTTGAAGTCGCGGCGGGCAACACCATGCTCGGCCAAGTAACGCCCGGCCGGAGAATCCGGCTTGATGGCACCGGCCGGTGAAATGTGGTCAGTTGTCACAGAGTCACCCAGTTTCGCGAGTACCCGCGCCCCGGTGATATCGGTAATCGGTTCGGGATCTTCTCCCATCCCATCGAAGAACGGAGCCTTACGCACATAAGTCGAATCAGCATCCCAGTCAAACAGATCACCGCTCGGGGTGGGAAGACTGGCCCACCGTTCGTCGCCTTGAAACACGTCGGCGTAACTGGCCTGGAACATCTCCCGCGTGATGGAGTCCGCGATGACGGCTTCAACCTCTTCCTGGCTGGGCCAGATATCGCGCAGGTAGATATCCCCCTCTGCGTCCTCGCCAAGTTTCTCGTTCTCGAAGTCGAAATCCATCGTGCCCGCCAAGGCATAGGCAATGACCAGTGGCGGCGAGGCCAGGTAGTTCATCTTCACGTCGGGGTTGATGCGTCCCTCGAAGTTGCGGTTGCCGGATAGTACGGACACCACCGCAAGGTCATTCTCGTTGATTGCTTCGGACACGGCGGGGGGCAGTGGGCCCGAGTTGCCGATACATGTGGCGCAACCGTACCCCACCAGGTTGAAGCCCAGCGCCTCGAGGTCCGGCCACAGGCCCGACCTCTCGTAGTACTCCGTGACAACCTTCGAACCCGGTGCCATCGATGTCTTCACCCACGGCTTCGATGTCAGGCCACGCCGCACTGCATTGCGAGCAAGAAGACCCGCCGCAAGCATCACCGATGGGTTGGAGGTGTTCGTGCATGATGTGATGGAGGCGATGACGACGTCACCGTCCTTGACCTGGGTTTTCGTTCCGTCTTCGAGTGTCAGCGCAGCGGCATCGCGCCCTGCCGGGGCGTATGCGGGCAATGTGGAGGCGAAGGATTCACGCGCCTGCGACAGCAGAATACGATCCTGCGGGCGCTTTGGCCCGGCAATGGAGGGAACAACCGTGGACAGATCCAGCTCAAGGTACTCCGAATAGGTGGCTTCCCGCTGCGGATCGTGCCAAAGTCCCTGCGCTTTGGTGTAGGCCTCCACTAGGGCTATCTGTTCCTCGGAACGCCCGGTCAGTCGCAAATAGTCGAGAGTGACCTGGTCGATGGGGAAGATCGCTGCCGTCGAGCCGAACTCCGGGCTCATGTTTCCAATTGTCGCCCGGTTGGCCAGCGGCACATGCGCAACACCGGCTCCGTAGAACTCAACGAATTTGCCGACCACTCCGTGCGCACGCAGCATTTCCGTGATGGTAAGAACGACGTCGGTAGCTGTGGCGCCGGTAGGAATCTCACCGGTGAGTTTGAAACCAACGACACGCGGAATCAGCATGGAAACCGGCTGGCCGAGCATCGCGGCCTCCGCCTCGATGCCGCCCACGCCCCAACCGAGCACGCCGAGTCCACCAACCATTGTCGTGTGTGAATCGGTGCCGACGCAGGTATCCGGGTAGGCGACGCCGTCCTTCGTCATCACCGTGCGCGTGAGGTACTCGATATTGACCTGGTGCACGATACCTGTGCCCGGGGGCACCACCTTGAAATTCTGGAAGGCGCCCTGACCCCAGCGCAGGAATTGATAACGCTCGCCGTTTCGCTCGTACTCGCGATCCATATTGCGCGCCAGCGCATCATTACTGCCGAACACATCAATCTGTACCGAGTGGTCGATCACCATCTCCGCCGGATTCAGCGGGTTGATGAGTTCCGGATCGCCCCCCAGTTCGGCAACGGCTTCGCGCATGGTGGCCAAATCCACGATGCACGGCACACCCGTGAAATCCTGCATCACCACACGAGCAGGCGTGAACTGAATCTCGTCATGAGGCTGCGCTTGCGGATCCCATGTGGCCAGAGCACGGATTTGCTCCGCGGTGACATTCGCGCCGTCCTCGGTGCGCAGCAGATTCTCTGCAAGAACCTTTAAGGAGTACGGCAACTTATCCAGTCCCGGCACGGCGCCGAGCGAGTAAATGTCATAGCTGTGCTCCCCCACCTGAAGCGCGGTGCGCGCATGGAAGGTATCGAGGCTCATGGTTCTCCTGTTCGCCTGACAACAGAAAACTATCTCGGCGTCAAGATACCACGGTCTTGCTCGGGCAGGGTGCCGAGACCAAGGCGGGTACATGCCGTTTGCGCCACACTGTTTCGTCTGCGGCACAGTTCTCTTCCGGCACTGCTGTGCGAGGAACCCCGTCCGTAAGCCGCCCGCATGCCGACAGCTACCGCAGCGTCGTCACCACTTCGAAATGGTGAGTGTTGGGGAACATGTCCACGCTTTCCATACCGATCACCTGGCGCCCGGCCGAAACCATTGCAGCGAGATCACGAGCCATTGACGCCGGATCGCAAGAGACCAGCACGATCCTTCGCGCCCTGGAGGAGGCAAGCGCCTGGGCGACGCCGAGTCCCAGGCCGTTGCGGGGAGGATCGGCCACCACGACGTCGCCGGTAAAGCGCTCGACCAGTGCGGGGGTGACCTTGGCTGTACGTGCCTTCGCCCACGGCATATCCCGCAAGTTGGAGCGTGCATCCTCAACTGCGAGAGCATTGCCTTCCACCGCTTCAACGGTGCCCGTTGCCCCGGTCGCCACCGCCAGTGGCTGTGTTAGCATTCCCGCCCCCGCATAGAGTTCCAGGACCTCATGCCCCGACTGCACGGCAGCGCCCGCCAGCACCAGGCGAATCAGCTCGCCCGCAGCCTGCCGATGTGCCTGCCAAAAACCTGTTGCCCGCACTCGGTAGGAGTACAACTCCCGGTCCACCAGCACGTCTTCACGTACGAATGGCGAAGCTGTAAAACCGGGCGCCCAGAATACCTGCCCGCCAATCGCCACCACCGGATCCGAGCCCGCTGCAATGACGGCCCGGATTCTTTGGCCGGGCATCCATATGCCGCGCCATGCCCCCGAGAAGAGATCAAGTTCCGCGATTTCCTCGACGGCCAGTGGGACCTCACCGACCGCAATCAGTTCCCGCGTGCCTTCACGGAACATTGCCGGAGCACCGGCGCTATCAACCGTCATATCCACCCGGGTACGCGTATGCCAGCCGTCAGTGGCGCGATCTTCCGCAAATGAGCGCACACATGGCTCTACTCCCGCTGCGGCCAGATGGGCTTGTAGAGCCTCACCACCCACTCGGCGAATGGTCGAGGCAAGCACCTGCGTCTTCCACGTCGCTTGATAGCCGAAGGTAACGTGCCCGAGGTCGGCACCTCCCACGCCGAGCGGTCCGGCCACCGGCCAGCGGTGAGATACCCGATGTGGAGATGGGTCAGCCAAGACTTCGATGACATCACCGCGGGCATGCTTGGCCCGCTCATCTGTCAGAGCAACCCGCACTTGTTCGCCCGGCAACCCGAAGCGGGCAAAAACCACCCGACCTGAATCATCGCGGCCCACGCATACCCCACCATGCGTCACATCGGTGAGTTCGATCTCCACGGTAGGACCATCCCAGTTCCCGTCGGATGGCCAACGAGATGATCGTGTCCGCTCGCCCTGTCTGCCCTCCTGCGTACGCTCCGTATTCACTCCAACTCCTCACCGTCTGCGTCATCTTCTACCAACTGGAACGGAACCTCAGCGATTACCACGCCGCGTTCAAGGCGTAGATCCTTTATGACCTGTGGCGTGGAATGGCTGAGGAAGAAACGCCGCCACAACCCGGTTGAAACAATCCGCGGTATGTATACCACGACGATATCCGCTGGGTGCAGTGCTCGCTGTGCTCGGATGTAGTCGACGATCGGGCTGACGGCAGCTCCCTGCGGCTGGCCGAGCACCGTCAGTGACACCGGAAGAGATGCAGCCGCCCAGTCGCGCTGGAGGGCACGGGTGGCTTGCGGATCGTAGTCAACCGTCAAGGCGGTGAGCGTTGTCGGCCGCGATGCGCGCGCAAATGCAACCGTGCGCAATGACGCACGATCAAGTGCACCGATGAGGATCACGCCGTGTACCCGCGTGGGCAATGAGCGTCCGGCTGTGATGTCTGTGGGGGTCAGCCGGGCAACGATTCGGACACGTCCCCGGCGGAAGAACACCAGGATCGACGCCGGCACCGCCAGCGCCACCACCCCCGCGACCAGCCATTTGAAATCCGCCAATGCTACGGCCACAACTCCGGCCATGCACACCAGAAAGAGTAGGAAGAAGACCAGCCGACTGGCGCGAGCCGCATTTCGCGCCTGCCGATCCATCGACTCTTTGAGGATCGCCGCCCCGCGCGCCGACATGGCCAAAGCACCGATGGCGGCAACCACCAGCGCCGCAAAAATGAACACCATGGCCCCCGCCTGAGTGGTGGTCAGGAAGCTGGAGAGGCCGGCGGCGAGCACCGCGGCCGCGCCTACAATCGCCAGACGCGGCGACACCGCGTCCGCCGCCGCCAGCTTACGCGGCAGGACGTGGTCAATGGCGAGTTCCCGCAACAGCCGCGGAAGTTGCATATAAGCACCCAGCACTGCCACCACACCCGTAATGATGTAACAGACGGCGACGATACGCTGCCCGGTAGAACCGAGAAACGCCAGCGCCATAGAAAGCGAGGGCACGCCCAAACGCCGTCCCGGCATGTGCAGCGCGACCACGAAGTACATGGTGATGAGAATCGGACCGGCGGTGAACACGGCGAAGAGCCAGCCCAGCGAGCGGGGATTGACACGCCGTTCCTCGGGTCGCTCGGAAACCCTTTCCGAGGTGAGGATGAGGAGGCACGCCGGGAAGGTAGCCCCCAGACAGGCCTCCAGCAACGGATGGAAATGACCGGTGGTGAACCCGGTGGAGAGCGCGTCGCGTCGGGCAACGATCGCCTGGGCGGCATCAATCCCTCCGGTCGCCTCGACGACCATCCCCACGAGGAGCGTCACCCCCAGTGCAAATGCCCCCGCCAGGGCTCCCGCCACGAGCAGGCGCTTGTTCACCGTCCTCCCAAAGAGCACCGGTAGGGCCAACACAAGAATGGTGGCGACAAGCACCAGCCGCTGCTGAGCGCTGAAATCAATCAGTACGCCAACCCCCGACACGGCAAGTCCAGCGCCCAACACGACGAACAGCGTGTGGCACACGAATCGCGCCGACGCGACGACGATAGCCGCTCCCCCGCCCAGGTACACCGATGCAAGCTGGTGAATGGCCCGGCGCGGCGCGAGCCGATATATCCAGATATCCGCAAGGAATGCGACGGCCAGTCCCGCCACCCCCACCAGTGCGGATACCACGATCTCTGTACGCCCACTTCCAGTAGACGCGGCGCGCAGTATGATCTGCGGCACGATAATAATAGTGACAACCACGGCCGCGAAGACCGGCGCGTTCCTTGTCAACCGCGCGAGGCGGTAGTGTTTGTCGGTTACCATCATGAATTAGGCTACGCCACCGGCGCAGGTGCGGTAGCGTCTAGAACGTGCACTTTGTCATCATGGGCTGCGGGCGCGTGGGCGCTGCGCTCGCCATCAATCTTTCGGATATGGGCCACTCGGTGGCCATCATCGATAGCAACCTCGACGCCTTCCGGCGGCTTCCCGAGAATTTCCCCGGACAGCAAGTCAACGGGATAGGTTTTGATCGTGAGGCGCTTGTACAGGCGGGAATCGAAGATGCTGATGGGTTTGCGGCGGTGTCTTCCGGAGATAACTCCAATATCATCGCCGCCCGTGTGGTGAGAGAAACATACGGGATCACCAATGTTGTCACCCGCATCTATGACCCAACACGAGCGGATGTCTACGAACGACTGGGAATCGCTACCGTTCCGACCGTGCGGTGGACGGCGGATCAGGTGCTGCGGCGCCTGATCCCGCTCGGCCCGCATTATGACTTCTCGGACCCGCTCGCCGGCATGAGTCTGGTCTCTGTGGATCTAGACGAGTCCTGGTTCGGGCGCAACGTGTCGCAGATCGAACTCGCAACCGGCGCACGCGTCGCCTACATCACGCGCCTAGGGCGTGGTCTCGTCCCCCAGCATGATCTGGTCGTCCAGGACGGCGATATTCTGCACCTGGCGGTTCCCACCAATGAGGCGGGTGCTGCGCAGCATATTCTAGTTCACGAAGTACGGGAGGAGACGCTGTGAAGGTTGTCATTATTGGCGCCGGATCTGTTGGCAGGACCATTGCGCGCGAACTCGCCTCCTCCCGGCATGACGTCACCATTATCGATAAGGAACCGGCAGCCATGCGGGTCGCATCAGTTGCGGATGCCGAATGGGAGTTGGGCGACGCCTGCGAGATCGGAACACTGGAGGAGGCCGGTGTGGGCGGGGCCGACGTCGTCGTCGCCACAACCGGTGACGATAAGGCGAACCTCGTAGTCTCGTTACTCTCCAAAACCGAGTTCGGCGTGGAGCGTGTGATAGCTCGTGTGAACAATCCGAAGAACGAGTGGCTCTTCGACGACGCCTGGGGTGTTGATGTCGCCGTTTCCACACCACGGATCATGACGACACTGGTGGAGGACGCCGTCGCCGACGGCGAACTCGTTGCCGTGCTGCGTTTCCAACGCTCAGGTGCCTCACTGATGGAAGCAACGCTTCCGGAGGACGCTCCTATCGTGGGTGCCGTAGTCTCTGAGGTCCTGTTGCCGCCGAGCATTACCCTGGTGGCGATAGTCCGCGACGGCATGCCCTTTCCAGCCGATCCCGACCTGACCATCGATGCCGGCGACCAGGTGATCCTGCTCTGTGCGGAGACTGACGACGGCGACCTGGCGCTGGTGGAGGAGTTGGTCTCCTCCATTCAAGACGAGGATGGCACGGAAGAGTCCACCGACTGACCGTCTGGCGCGTAATCACCATTGACGGCCGGATCGGTGACCGGTGGAAGTCCGCGTACCAGCATCCAGGTCAGCCACGCCACCAGGGCGAATAAGAACGGTCCCATAATCAGCCGGGTAACGGCCAATGCCGTTGTTGCATGGGCGAGGAGAAGAGGCGCCTGAACAAGTAGACGCGCCGCGAAAAGCCCCACCCATAGCCAAGTCACCTGCCAGTAGCGCCGCCGTGTCAGACGCTGCTCGGGTTCGTTGCGCCGTGGCCCGTTGCGCCAAGCCGTTGCGTCGCCTCGAAGAAAGCCTATGAGGAGCCCCAGTGCAGGCCAGCGCAGTGCCATTGACACCAGCAAACCGCCAAGATAGGCACCGTTGGTAACCAAACCCCACGTGAAATAGTTTGATGCCTCGCCGCTGCGCCATGCCCACACCGCCGAGATAAGGATTCCGAGCAGTCCTCCCAGCGCCGGCATTACGTCGATGCGCTGGACTGCGCGCAGCCCGATGGCAAGAACAGCGACGATCACCGGCGCAACAATGGATGGCACCAGTTGATGCGTCACGAGGAACACGATGATGAAGATAAGCCCCGGAGCGACAGTCTCCACGAGTCCTCGTACGCCCCCAACCGCCTGCCAAACATCAAAATCCTCTCCCAGAACGGCGGCTAGGCCCGAGGAGGCAACCCGGGATGATGATCTCGGCGTGGGAGGTGAATTCCTCACCGCGTCGGTATTAGAGGTCTCTGCCGGTGCGGACGAGGCCAGAGACTGCGCAGAGCGCGTTGATGGCGCGATCTCATTGCCTTCGTCTGCTCCTCGCGGTGTCATCATGAATTCATCCAATCAGGTATAGGTCAGCCACGGCTCATTAACGCAGGGCATCGACATGCGTCGGTAGGACGGTGAACCACGGGTTGAAAACTGTCGGCACTCCGTTGTGACTGGTGAGGGTGCCCTTAACATGCAGGCGGCTCCCGATGTCCACACAGTGCAAATCCGTTCGCCCCAGGAAGGCGAGCAGCAGTGAATTATCCCCCACTTGCAACATGACTTCGAGAGTTGGTGGGGTCTCTGAGCCCGGATAGCTGATAGCGCTGACCACGCCTCGCAGGTTGACGCGGCGCGAGGGCGAACCAGTCATCGGATCTCCGTAATCTCCGGACCCCGTTGCGGAAGGGAAAGCCGCGGGCGCTCGTCATCCGCCGTATCACCATCGGCTTTCTTTGTACGCGGCACGTGCAACGGCAGGATTTCGCGCGGAGGATGCGGAGTTTGGCCCCGCGAAACCACCGTATGATCAAGCACCTCGTGTATCAGTGAGCTGGCCGCTTTGTCGTCCACCGCCCCGCGTCCCGTGACCGTCACGCGCAGAAGCCAACGCGGACCATCGATACCGAGATAGCGCACCGGATTTGCCGAACGTTTTCCGTTCGCGGGCATCTGGGCGCGTATCTCCGTTCCGTACTCCCCCTGGGCCTCCCGCGAGGAACCACCCTGCGAAGCAATGGAGGAGATCATCTCCGAGCGAACGTCGTCCCAAATATCCGCCGACTTCGGCGCGGCGAATACCTGTAGTTGCACGGCGGTCTGTGCCTTCACATAGACCACGCCCAGAACAACATCGCGGCGGCGGTCCACGGAGAATTGGATGGTGGCCCCTTTGACGGCAGGAATCCACAGGGAACCGGCATCAAAGAGATCTCCGCGTTCCGGATGATCTGCCTCATCAAACGGGCCGACCGTCGCCTCCGCTTCCTCTTCCGGTTCCTCTGGTGCTAATTCTTCAACGGCACTCTCAGAGTTCGGGTCCTCCTGTGGATCCTGTGCCTTGCGCCTACGCGAGAATAACCCCACGCTAGCCTCACTTCCCACGGCCGGCGGCCGCCCGCTCGTTCCCGGCCCCTGATTCTCAGACGCCGGTCGTCAGTACCACCTTAGCCCGCACATTCGGTACACACCGGCAAACCGTTGTCTTCATACGCGAGCTGTGAACGGTGATGTACAAGGAAACATTGCGAACAGGTGAATTCGTCGTCTTGCGCAGGAACCACATTGACGGAGAGCTCAACATTTGACAGGTCAGCGCCGGGGAGTTCGAAGCCCTCAGCAGCCTCTACTTCATCCTCATCAACGGATCCTGACTGCTGCTCCGAGCGGCGCGCTTTAAGCTGCTCCAGGGAGTCCTCCCGCAGCTCTTCGTCTTGCTTACGCGGTGCATCGTAGTCGGTCGCCATCGTTCCTCACGTTCAGTAGTCTCATGGCCCTTTGGCCCGTTGCCGGGCCGCCACGTCCGAAACCGGACTGCATAGCACTTCTAACGCCAGCAGACCCGAGATATTCCCCGAGGGCTTCGAACGCGTGCGCCCATAATGTACCAGAGATTCACACAATGTCCATTCCGCTCACCACAATCCTCGCTCCCAGTGGACAGTGACGGACACACCTGTCGAGAATCTGCCATCTCACCAGCTACAGATGGCACTCTAGAACACGAGCATATGTAGAAGGGAAGCCATGATTAGACTCGAGCTTCTTGGGCTGCAGCCCGACGGCGAGAACCTCACCCTGAACGACGCCGATGGCAACCGTTATCTTCTGCCCGTCACCGAGCAGTTGCGTGCCGAACTGCGGCGTGACCGGGCCGCACAGCAGCAAGATTCCGACGGCGAAACGCGGCAAATGGGACCGCGCGAGATCCAAGCGCGTATTCGTGAGGGCAAGAGCATTGACGAAGTCTCCGACGAGTCGGCGCTTCCCGCCTCGCGTGTCTCTGCCCTGGCATATCCCATTCTCGCCGAGCGAGAATACAACGCGCGTCTGGCCCGTTCCTTCTCTCTTGGGCATGAGGTCGGAGCACTGACCGTTGAGGAGTTGGTCGCCTCACGTCTCGTTGCGCGTGGCGTTGATCCCAGTCAAATTCAATGGGACTCCATTCGTCTTTCCGGTGAGCCATGGACCCTGGTTGCCAAGTTCTTGTCCGGCGAACGTGAACACCGCGCCTCGTGGCATATTGATTTGGAACGCCGCACGCTAGAAGCCCTGGACGATGAGGCCATCTGGCTTTCTGAGACGCAGATTCCCGCGTCTTCGACTCCCTGGCGGCCCGCCAATACGCCCCCGGCAGATGCCTCCGCGATTGCGGAACTGCCGGTGAACAAGCTCTCGGCCCCTTCACCGTACGAGGTGGCGGAGGCGCCGGCCGCACCGGCGTCGCGCATTGATGAGGTACTGGCATCCCTGGATTCTCAGCGCGGCAAGTCGCGCCCGATGCCCGACGAGAACAACGACGTCGACACCGAGTTCGCCGGTGCGCATCCCGCACTGTCACAACCGGAGGCGGCACAGGACGCAACTGTTCTGAGTTTGCGGCCCCGCTCCGTTGAGCCGACCTTGTTCTCCGCGCCGAGTCCGACTGCGCAGACACCGCAGTCCCCCGCGGGGACCACTCCTGCCGCTGCAGAGGAATCGCACGCTCCTGACGCCGCTTCCTCCCCTGAGAATTCCGCATCAGGTGCTCATGCCACCGCAACTGCGGACGCGCAGGACTCTCCCGCGCCGAAGTCCAAGGCGAAAGCGCGTAAACGCAATGCGCGCCCAGCCATGCCGAGTTGGGACGAGATCGTTTTCGGTAAGAAGGACTGACCCGAGCTTCGTTCAGACCCGGCCGAAGACGGGGAGGCCGGGCAGAGCGATCGAACCGTGCATGTTCAACACTCGGCGCGCCCAACGCCGTGCATATTCAACGCCCGCAGCACTCAGCACCGCGCAGAAGCAACCCCTGTGCGCTGTTGCCAACGTGCGCTGTTCCAATGCGTCTGGGTCAGCCTTCGTGTAATGCGTCTTCTCCCAACGTCTCAGCGGCTTGTGCCGCCTTTACGCTGGCCGCCGTCATATGCCGCATGTGGTGGTATCGGCATAGCACTTCGTACCCCACATCCTGTGCCCCGGTATCGCCAACCACAACCTGCTCGCCTTCGGTGACCATCATTCCGCCGACGGTACGCGCGTTATGGGTAGCTCGCTTACCGCACCAGCACAGGGCTTCCACTTGTAGCACCTCAACGCGATCGGCCAGTTCAATCATCCGTGCCGACCCGGGAAACAGGCGGGTGCGGAAATCAGATGTGATGCCGAAGCCGTACACCGTGATGCCTATTTCATCCACGACGCGCGCTAGCTGTTCCACCTGCACCGCCGTGTAGAACTGCACTTCGTCGCAGATGACGAAGTCAACTCGTGCGGTCGTCCGCTCCCGCGCTATTGCCTGCCACAAGTCGGTGGTTTCTAATACCTCGTGTGCCCGTGCCTCCAGGCCCAGCCGAGAGGAGAGCCGTCCGGCTCCCGCTCGGTCGTTCCGCGTGAAAATCAGCCCGCGTAAGCCGCGCTGCTCATGGTTGTACGCGGTCTGCAACGCCAACGTGGACTTGCCGCAGTCCATGGTGCCGGAGAAGAAAATGAGCTCGGCCATCACACCACCTCGATAATCAGCGGCACGAGCATCTCCTCGGCCGTCAGTGAACCGTGGACACCCCGCATCAAGGAGCGATGCGGGTCTCGTCCACGCGAATCCATAATGGAGAAGTCTCCGTGCTGGATGACGAGCACATCACCCATTACCGCGCGTGCCTCGACGTGTACCTCGCCAAAAATACCCGTGGCGATTGCATCGTCACGCAGCAACACCGTTGAGCGTTTCCCCAGTGCCTCGCGCCAGCGTGCGGCGACGGCGCCCGGTTGCTGGGTGTAGAGATGTAGCAGCCGTTCCTCGCCCGATACCAGGTCCACGTCGCGCTGCAGCTCTGGATATTCGGCAACATCCATGCGCTCACCGACGTCGACCATGCCGTGGTCGGCGGTGAGTACAATCAACGTCCCGGCGGGCAGGCGGCGTGCCAGACTCGCCATTGCCGCATCCAGGGCTTCTAGCTGAATCGTCCACTGCTCGCCGGTCCAACCATGCCGATGCCCCGCGTGGTCGAGTTCCTCCCAGTACAGGTAAACCGCCCGGCACCGCGCCCGCAGGGCTGCGGCGGCGGCATCGATGCGTTCGTCAATACTGTCGGCAACCAGCGCTTTCGCGCCGCGCAGCGCGCAGAGTGTGAGCCCGGAGTTCACGAACGACGCGGGCTGTATGAGACGGCAGGCATCGGCCGCGCCGCCCAGTTGTTCGAAGAGAGTTGGCATTCTCTGCCATGACACGGGATCCAATGCCGGGTCATTCCACGAGATAAGCGAGAAGCTTCGCCCGCTGGCGGGAGAGCGCAGCGCATAACTCATCATCGCGGTGGCCCCCGGCGCCTCCCCGGTCCCAACCGCGGTGATCGCCGCCGCCGTCGTCGACGGTGCAACGGTTGTTAGCGGCTCGGCGTGTGTCCACGAACGAAGTGTCGGGGCATGCCCGGACCGGGCCGCCAGATTGTGAGCACCCAGTCCGTCCACCAGGACGAAGCAGACACGTTCCGCCTCCGGCAATCCGAGTAGGGCACGGTCGGCTGCGGACGTCGTCCCCGCGGAGTCGGTCGCCAGGCCGACGGCGTCCAGCGCGCCGGAGAGCGTTGCGCGGACGTTACGTGAGATCGGGGGCGTTAATCCGGCCGCCTCCAGGCCTGCAGCTGCGTTGTTGTTCATCGCTGTGCCAGAATGCCGCTTAGTTCGTTAATGAACTGGAGACCGCGGGCAAAGATATCGTCCGCCAGTGAAGAATCGAGCAGGATCTCGGCGTCGTCGCCCCCGCCGACGCTCACCGTCCCATGGTCGGCATCGCAGGTGGGATCGTCGCACGAGGCCGGAAATGTGTCGAAGGCCCATCCACCGCCCCAACGCAGGCGCATGCTCACCATGCTTAGTGCACCCGATTGCGGCCCATCAAGAACACGCCTGCGCGTCACCTGAAAGTCACGGATCTGGCCCAAGCCCACCGATTGCACCGTTGTGACCAGCTCACCGGCTGGAGACAGCTCGTAGGTGACACCGGATACGAGGATGAGCAGCCGCGCGTCGGTGACGCAGAAAATCGAGACCGAATCGAAGACGGAATCTTGATCGAACACGGTCTCCGGGCGTAAGAAATACGCTTGAACCGGCGCATCACCAAGCGCCGCAAGAACGTCCTGCGCCGCAGATGACTGCTCGGATACGAGCGTGTAGAGGTCAGCCAGGAACTGGTCACGGCGGTTGATCTTCACTCGCTGATTCTCTCACCTCAATGCCGGGTGTGCACGTTTCGGGCATACCCGCGCGTGCGCGATTCCCGC
>SUUB01000005.1:10578-24663 GCA_015062745.1 Actinomycetaceae bacterium | reverse complement strand
GGCATACCCGCGCGTGCGCGATTCCCGCAAGACGCAGAATAGACCGTCAATGCTCGCAGCTTCCGTGCCACCACGCGATCATCCAAGCAAGCATGTGAACTGGAGCCTTGCTGCCCAACACCACTCGCTGCAATTGCGATGTACCGGAGCAACGGCGGGCAAACAAGGCAACCCAGCGTTCAGTCCGCAGCAGCTTCGATACTGACGATATCGCCGCGCCGGGGATCGCCGTTATCGGTCAGATCGAGTACCACATTGACCACTCCATCATACCCATCACTTTGCTGTGTCAGTCCCAGTGACTCTGCAGTCACGTCCTGCGGTAGTTCCACCTGGATTGGAAACATGCACTGTGGGATTTTTCCGATAGGTTCCGTTACCGTGAAGCAAACTTCGGCAGGTTCCTCGGTCGGCACGTTCAGCGCCGCCCCTTGCAGTTCGTAGCGTTGCCCAACCGTGAGTTCTCCCTCAAATACGTCATAAGACTCGGAAGTCAAAGTAACGACCTCTTTCGGCTCGGCTTGATCGGACGAACATGCAGCCACACCTGCAGCCAACAGCACCGCCGAGAATACGGCTACTATCGAACGTTTCATAGCACACCTACCTCATATCAATGCCGAACTTTTGTCCGGCTAACCGGTTGCAATAATCGTGAGTCCTCGCCAGCGGCACGGGCAGGTACCGACCGCCCGGGGTACTCCCCGACTTTCCCATTTCTCGCGTTACCGGGCGCCCGTTACTCCGCTACGTTGTCGTCAGTTCTCACAACCACCACCTTCACGTTGTTCAGACGGGAATCGCTGCTGACGCTAGCGGCAAGTAACGGATCAGGCTCCGTATCCTCCGAGAACGCGGGTATGGAGTCATCCTCCACTTGCACAACAATTGCATTTCGTTCATCATCGACGAATGCGCCAGCAAAACCGGCCACATCGGCTGGCGGATTGGCGTTGAGGTCATCCGCAAGCGCTTGCAGATCGTCGATTGACTGCTCGGTCCGTTCCGTGCGCACAGTGAACGACGTATCATCAGACCGCGCCATGAGTTCAGCGTCGCATTGCACGCTGAGTGAATAGACGGTCATGGTGGACGTATAGGGGTCGTAGTCGAATCCGCCCACGCAGTCGGGAAGCTCTTCGTAGACGGCGTCGCGGAATTCCATCCGCTCCAAAGTACCGTTCACGTGTGCAATCGCCGCTTCCTCAGACAATCCGAGATCCCGCATAATCACTTGTACCTGCTCCGCGAACTGTGGATCGGCGTTCGGCATGGAGGCCAAGGCTGGCACATCAACTTCTTCGGGCACCGCGTTGAAAGTGGCGTCATCATCCGCTTCCAGCCCGGCCAGCGGATACACCCCTGCTATGGACAAGGAAGCCGTGCCCTCATGTTCGGTACCTGTTGCCTGGAGAGGTACCCAACTGCACAGCAGCACAGCAGCCACCCCACCGGCAGCGATGCCGCCTATTACGTGTTTTCGTCGCATCGGGATTTCCTCCCTCGAAGGCCGCGAAACAACAAGCGCTTGAAACCATTGTATTTCTAGTAACTGTTCAATCGCGACCTTCCCGTCGCCTTGCAACCTTTCCCATGCTCCTACGGCAAACTCTCTCGTCTGGGCAGTCTTCCAAACTCTAGGGAAGAATGCGGTGACGATGAACAACATGCCCTTCACCAAGAGACCCGCGGAACGAGAAGCACCACTGCCCATGACAATCGATACGTCCCTTGTTCCGCTGCGCAGAGTTCTCCGCCGTCGGGTATCTCACGGGACACGGCCCGCCGCGTTCACCGTATTCCCAGCCACGACGCGGAATACTTGAGACTATGCGAAAGACTGCGACACCGCCGACCGACGAAAACATCGTCGATATCGATGTCTCGAAGGAGATGCGCACCTCCTTTCTGGAGTACTCCTACTCGGTGATTTATTCGCGCGCCCTCCCCGATGCCCGCGATGGCTTCAAGCCCGTGCAGCGTCGCATTCTTTTCCAGATGGACCAGATGGGCCTGCGCCCTGACCGCGGGCATGTGAAGTCCTCCCGCGTAGTCGGCGACGTCATGGGCCGGCTCCACCCGCACGGCGATGTAGCCATCTACGACGCCATGGTCCGCCTCGCCCAACCCTTCACCATGCGCCTGCCGCTTGTCGACGGCCACGGCAATTTCGGCTCCCTCGATGACGGCCCGGCCGCTCCCCGCTACACGGAGGTGCGTCTCGCACCGGCAGCCCTCGCCATAACGGCCTCACTGGATGAGGACGTGGTTGACATGGTGCCGAATTATGACAACACCCTTATGCAGCCCGAGGTGCTCCCCGCGGCCATTCCGAACCTGCTGGTCAACGGTTCCTCCGGGATCGCTGTTGGCATGGCGACGAATATGCCGCCGCATAACCTCATCGAGGTCGTCAATGGCACACGGCACCTGCTCACTCATCCGGATGCCAGCCTCGAGGATCTTATGCGCTTCATCCCCGGGCCGGACCTGCCCGAAGGCGGAAAGATCGTTGGGCTCGACGGTGTGCGGGAAGCCTACGCCACCGGCCGCGGCATTTTCCGCACCCGAGCGACGGCGCGGATCGAGAACATCACCGCCCGCCGCAAGGGCATCGTCTTCACCGAACTCCCCTACCTCGTGGGCCCGGAAAAGGTCATCGACCGGCTCAAAGATGCGATCAGCGCAAAGAAGGTGCAGGGCGTCTCCGGCGTGCAAAACCTCACCGATCGTCATCACGGCATGCGACTGGTCGTCGAGCTGAAATCCGGCTTCAACCCCGATGTGGTGTTGGGCCAGCTATACCGGCACACCCCGTTGGAGGATTCCTTCGGCATTAACAATGTCGCCCTGGTCGATGGCCAGCCGCGACTGCTGGGATTGAAGGAACTATTGCGGGTCTTTCTCGACCACCGTATCTCCGTGACGCGGCGTCGTTCATCTTTCCGGCTCAACAAGGCTCAGCACGACCTGCACCTGGTTGACGGGCTTCTCATCGCGGTACTCAATATTGACGAAGTCATCGCTGTCATTCGTTCTTCTGACGACACCGCATCCGCCCGCACTCGCCTCATGCAAGTGTTCGACCTATCCGAACAGCAGGCTGAATACATTCTTGAACTACGTCTGCGGCGCCTCACGAAGTACTCCCAGATTGAACTGGAACAGCGCCGCGAGGAGCTTCTGGCACAAATCGCCGAACTAGAAGAAATTCTCGGCTCTGAGGAGCGTCTGCGCGACGTCGTCTCCGGGGAGCTGGCCGATGTCGCCCGCGAGTACGGAACACCACGCCGCACGGTTCTTCTCGAATCGGATGGCGCAACGGATCCCGTCGCAGCGGCGAAGAACCAGTCGGCGGAGTTGGCCGACGACCCCTGCTGGGTCATGCTCTCGGGCACCGGTCTTCTCGCCCGAAGCGGTGATGCGGTTCGCCCCAGCCACGAAGGCGCCCGTGTGGCCCATGATGCCGTGGTTTCCGCCGTTCCCTCCACCGTGCGCGGGCAGGTAGGAGTCGTCACCAGCGCGGGCCGGATTTGCCGGTTGGACGTGGTGGACGCACCGGCAATTCCTCCGACGACGACGGCACCCTCGCTCGCGGGCGGCACCCCGCTGTCGGAACTCCTTACCCTGGGAAGCGACGAGCGCCCACTGGCGCTGGTAGACCTGAGTTCAGATGCTCCACCCCTCGCAATGGCTACCGCTCACGGGCGTATCAAACGGCTCAATGGCGGACACCCCGCCAAGGACGCGTGGGATGTCATTACATTGGGCGACGGCGATTCCGTCGTCGCCGCCTCACACTGCGCGGATTCCGAACAGATCGTCCTGGTGACAACCGATGCGCAACTACTGCGTTTCTCCGCCGAGACCGTTCGCCCGCAAGGTCGCAACGGGCAGGGCATTGCCGGTATTCGTCTTTCCGACGGGGCGCGGGTACTCGCACTCGGCGTAGTGCCCGGCAATGACATTGCCGGTTCGCTTGTGGTCACGGTGGCGGGTGCCTCGGATGCACTTCCGGGAACGGTTGCCGGCAGTGCAAAAGTCACGCCTCTTGACCGCTTCCCCGCCAAGGGCCGTGCAACCGGTGGAGTACGTGCTCAGCGCTTCCTGCGCGGGGAGGATTGCCTGCAGTTGGCATACGTGGGCCCGGCGCCGCTGCGAGCCGTGGGCAGCGGAGGGCAGGCGTTGGAGTTGCCGGAGATCGACGAGCGGCGCGACGCCTCCGGCACAGCACTTGTCGCGCCCGTTGCCGCCATCGGCTGAATGCTTCAGATGTGGCGGCTGGCACAGAGCAGCCGGGCATAGCACACTACCCGCAGGCCACCCACCCGTTAGGCGTCGATGCGCTCGCGGTCGATATCCGCAGCACCGGCAACGATGAAGTCGCGCCGTGGCATGACATCACTGCCCATCAACAGCTCAAAAATCGTCTCGGCCTCCCGCAGAGCATGTTCATCCTCCATGCGAATACGCCGGAGGGTCCGCCGGGCCGGATCCATCGTGGTTTCCGCCAGCTGGTGGGCATCCATCTCCCCCAAGCCCTTGTAGCGTTGGATCGGCTCCTTGTATCGCCGCCCGCTGCGTTCCAAGCGCTTGAGTACCCGGTGAAGCTCGGGTTCGGAATAGGTGTAGATGTACTCACCCTTCTTCCCACCAGAACCCGCCACCTCCACGCGATGCAGCGGCGGCACCGCCGCGAAAACTCGCCCGGCTTCCACCATTGGACGCATATAGCGGAAGAAAAGCGTCAGCAGCAGGGTGCGGATGTGGGCGCCGTCGACGTCGGCGTCGGTCATCATAATGATCTTGCCGTAACGGGCGGCGTTGAGATCGAAGGTGCGGCCGGATCCGGCGCCAACCACCTGGATGATCGATGCCACTTCCGCGTTGCGGAGGATATCGGCCGGAGACGCTTTCTGAACGTTGAGGATCTTTCCGCGGATGGGCAAGAGCGCTTGAAAATCCGAGGAACGCGCCAGCTTGGCCGTTCCGAGGGCGGAGTCGCCCTCAACGATGAACAACTCGGTATGTTCAACGTCCTCGCTGCGGCAGTCCGCGAGTTTGGCGGGCAATGCCGAAGCTTCCAGGGCGTTCTTGCGCCGGGAGATCTCTTTGTGCATGCGCGCCGCAACACGTGCGCGCATCTCGGCGACCACCTTTTCCAACAGGCGAGAGGTCTCCGTTTTCTGGTCGCGTTTTGAGGAAGTGAGGACACGTGTCAGCTCGGTTTCCACCACGTTGGCCACGATTCCCCGCACCGGGGCCGTGCCGAGGATCTCCTTGGTCTGGCCTTCGAACTGTGGCTCGGGTAGCCGCACCGTGACGACGGCGGTCAGCCCAGCAAGCACGTCGTCCTTCTCAATCTTCGGATCACGCGCGGTGATGTGAAGGCGACGTGAATTGGAGTCGATCAGGGCTCGCATCACTTTCATCACGCCCTGTTCGAAGCCGGTCTGATGTGTGCCGCCTCCCGGAGTGCGGATGATATTGACGAAGGATTCCTCCGTGGTGTCGTACCCGGTTCCCCAGCGCAACGCAATATCTACCTGACAGGTGCGTTCCATCTCCTTCGTTTTCAGATGGCCCGTCTTCTTGTCGAACACCTGCACGTTCTCGGTGAAGGCGCCCTCACCGGTCAGATGCATGGTGGCGGTCACCGCCGGATCGGTGGCGAGGAAATCGACGAAATCGCACGTGCCGCCATGAAAGCAGAAGGTCTCTTCGCTGGTCTCCTCCGCTCCAGGGGTACCGGCCAGGCGACGCTCGTCAATAATCGTGATCGACAGGCCCGGAATGAGGAAGGCCGTCTGCCGCACTCGTTCCACCAGCTCGTCGTAGGAGAATTGAGCCGAGGCGAGGAAGATCTCGGGATCGGCCCAGTACCGCACCCGGGTTCCGGTGCGTTTCTTAGCCACTTTGCCCACCACATCAAGCTCGGAGGCACTGGTAAAAGGTGTGAAATCCGAGTCTGGGGAGGGGCCGCGCCGCGAGTCAGAATATCGGCCCGGTTCGCCACGGCGAAATTGCATCTGGTAGGTCTTCCCCGCCCTATCAACCTGTACGTCCATACGAGCTGATAGTGCATTGACCACCGAGGCTCCGACCCCGTGTAGGCCGCCGGAAGATGTGTAGGAGCTACCACCGAACTTCCCGCCGGCGTGCAGCTTTGTGTACACCACCTCGACGCCGCTCAGCCCAACGCCGGGTACGGTATCAACTGGTACACCGCGTCCGTCGTCGCTCACTTCAACGGAACCATCGGCAAATAGGCGTACGGTGATGTTCTTGGCAACGCCTTCGAGCGCCTCGTCCACCGCATTGTCGATGATCTCCCACAGGCAGTGCATTAAGCCCCTCGAGTCGGTGGAGCCGATATACATTCCGGGGCGCTTCCGAACAGCCTCCAGGCCCTCTAGGACTTGGAGGTGACGTGCGGTATAGGTCTCGACATTCTGTGCCACGATGGCAATGCTACGTTCCGTGTGCACCAAATCGCGTCATTGGCGCACACAGGCGGGAAAAGTCACGTTCTCCGCTGGCCCGCTTGCGCACGGGGCCTATCGACTTGCGGACACAGGTTGATGAGATCTGCCACACTGGCCCGCTTGCACACGGGACCCATGCACCTAACTCTGGGCCGGGCGGTCCACCCTGGGGCAGAGATAGCCTTTTGAGACTCCTCCGGGCAGCTTCAGACTCCCCCGAGCGGCAGCGCGCTCACAAGCTGGCGATACGCTCACGCTCATCCTGGATGGAGACGGCGGCTTCGCGTAGCTTGTCCAGATGCTCATTGGCGTGATGCCCGCAGAAGAATAATTCACCGTACGGCAGAACAACGCGCACATACGCTTGCGCCCCGCAGGCGTCGCAACGATCGTCGGCGGTTAGCATGACTTCATCAGGCAGTGTTGTACTCACACTGATATCAAAGCACCTTTGGGGCAGAAGATTCCCATTCGTCCATGGCGTTCACCCGTGGCGTACTTCGGTGTTGCACGACGGCGCGGTAGAGTACCGCCTGTGCCGATAGGACATGGAAAGAAGAGGACCGGAAGGGCGGGTTTCGCCGTCGTCGACTGCGAAACGACCGGCTTGAGTCCATCTCGGGATCGCATTATCGAGATAGGCGTTGTTCTACTCGATGATTCGGGCGGCGCCGAGGGCGAGTGGTCATCGCTTGTAAACCCGGGTCGTCCGGTATCTGCGCAGTTCATTCACGGCCTGAGCGACGACGACGTGGCTGATGCCCCTTCCTTCGCGGAGATTCTCCCCACTCTGGTTCCCCTATTGCGGGGGCGTTCCATTGTCGCTCATAATGCGCGCTTCGACATTGCGTTTCTCAATGCCGCCTTCGACCGCTCCTCCTATCCGCTCACCTTCCCGCTGGATGCGGCCGTGTGCACGATGGAACTGTCAAAAATCTACTTACCAGCGGGTCGCCATTCGCTGCTGGAAGCGGCGCAACGCGCCGGGATACGCGCCCACCGGCACCATCGGGCCTTGGCGGACGCCTGGACAGCAGCCGAGCTGTTGCGCGCCTATCTGACGGCGGAAGAGAACGGGGTGCGTTACCTTCCGCAAGCGATATCACGCGATGGCCGGGTCATGTTGCCGGCGGCATGGGTCGACGCACAGGAACGGGCAGCACGGATCGCCTGGCCGGACTCTTTGCTTTAGGGTTGCTCCGCTTCAAGGCTCCTCTGCCGCAGCGCCTCCCCTTTAGAACTGTTCCGCTTTGGGGCTCCTCCGCTCGACTACCTGGCGTGATTCTCCGGGTTTTCCGCAGTTCTCCGCGTTATTCGCGGAAGATTGGGGAAAACCCGGAGATTCTGGCCGTGGCCTTGGAAGCGCCCGCGGCCGCAGCCGCGCCGAGGCACTGAGTAGTGCAAGGAGCCCCTTCCCCGCATGCAGCACGCGGCAACTCACCCGCAACCGAGGCCATGTGTACGGCTGACCGCCGCTCAGACAGCGGCGGTCAGTAGAGAAAAGGCCCGGTCCACCTGAAGGCGCAGTTCGGGAGAAGAACCGAGCCGGGTAAAGCTCAGTCCAAGTAGTCGCGCAGCACCTGCGAACGCGACGGGTGACGCAGTTTCGACATTGTCTTCGATTCGATCTGCCGAATGCGTTCCCGGGTCACCCCGTACACCTTGCCGATCTCATCCAAGGTCTTCGGTTGGCCATCGGTTAAGCCGAAGCGCATGGAGACAACACCGGCTTCACGCTCAGAGAGGGTGTCAAGCACCTGGTGCAACTGCTCCTGCAGCAGGGTGAATCCCACCGCGTCGGCCGGAACAACGGCCTCGGAGTCCTCGATGAGGTCACCGAACTCACTATCGCCATCTTCACCCAAAGGCGTATGCAGTGAGATGGGCTCGCGTCCATACTTCTGCACCTCGACGACCTTTTCCTCGGTCATGTCGAGTTCTTTCGCGAGTTCGGTTGTTGTGGGTTCGCGTCCGAGGTCCTGCAGCATCTGCCGTTGCACGCGTGCCAGTTTGTTGATGACTTCGACCATATGCACCGGGATGCGGATGGTTCGCGCCTGATCTGCCATGGCACGTGTGATGGCTTGGCGAATCCACCACGTGGCGTAAGTGGAGAACTTGTACCCCTTGGTGTAGTCGAACTTCTCCACCGCTCGTACCAGGCCGAGATTGCCTTCCTGGATCAGATCGAGGAAGAGCATGCCGCGGCCCGTGTAGCGCTTTGCCAGCGACACCACAAGGCGGAGATTGGCCTCCAACAGGTGGTTCTTCGCCTGCTGCCCGTCACGCATAATGGCACGCAGTTCGCGGATGTAGCTGCGGTCCGTTTCTTTGTCCAGTGCACCGGACTGCAGAATGTGTGCCGCGTACAGGCCGGCTTCGATCCTCTTGGCCAGCTCTACCTCTTCTTCGGCATTCAGCAGGGGAACTTTGCCGATCTGCTTGAGATAGTCCTTCACCGGATCAGCGGTGGCACCGGCGACGTGCACGCGCACTGCCGGTTCATCCGATTCGTCGGAATCGGTAACCGTGAACGCACCCTTAGAACTCGCCGCCTCCTTGGCAGGTGCCGATTTGGCGGCCGTCGTTGAGTCTTTCACCGACTTATCGTCGCCAGCGTCATCGGACTCGGCGTCATCATCCTCATCGGCCTCATCATCTTCGTCGGCGTCGTCCGAGACATCATCCTCATCCAGATCCTCGTCGCCCCCATCAGCGGCGTCAAGATCGAGGTTGTCATCCTCCAGAGCATCCGACTCTTCCGGTGAAGCCACTGCATCCACTTCAGCTTCGTCGTCGGTGGGCGAACTCGACTGCACAGCAGACTCGCCTGCATCCTCAGCTGCAGCTTGAGCGGATAGAGCTTCTGCCGCCGTCTTGTCCTCGACTGCCGTATCAGCTGGTGCGGACGCCTTCGCCTTCTTAGCAGACCTCTTCGGCTTGGCGTTGGACGCCTTCTTCCCCGACGTCTTTTGTTCGACTAGCGCACCATCGTCCTGCGCGATCGCCTCATCGTTCGTCACCTCTTCCGTGGCCGATTCGACTTTGGCTGTTTTCGCCGCACCACGGGTCTGCTTTGCCTTCGACGTCGTCGACTTCTTGCGAGCCGTCGACTTCGTTTTTTCTGTGCTACCTGTGGTGGCCGCCGTCGCAGCGGACGACCGAGTGGTCTTCTTCCGGCCTGCCTTTTTCTCGGGTGCTACCGCAACATCATCAGTGGTAGCAACGGACAAATTGTCGACTTCGGCGGTCTTAGTGGCCACGTGACACCTTTCAACGAAGAACCAGACAGCTGGCGAAAGCACATCATACCGCCGCTGGAGAGAACTCGGTACATACGGCACAACGCGCCTCCCCCAGAAAATGTTCCCGGCGTGTGCCCCAGGTCTCGCTCGCGCGCCGCCCGAATCAGGACACGCGGCAAGCTTGCGGCAGAGGCCGACGCCGGAGCACTCCTTCTGCTTCGCCTGCGTCTTGAAGGTAACTCCGCCACGCTCCGTACTTTCGCCTAGGACGACTCTCACCTAGGACGAACACTGGTGGCCGGTCGGTTAGGCGCCTCTCCGTCTGAGCCGTTCCCCGTCCGTCTGAGGCGATCCCTCTCTGTCCGAGGCAATCCGCGTGTTCAAATCGGCAACGAATCACCGGACACGCAGTCGGCCTCTCATTCGCAACGAGCCATCCAGGGCGGTAGAACGTGGAAGGCCAGCGTCTGCGCAAGGATTCGCACCAGAGAGTGACTTGGATCAATATCCATTGCTGCTTTCACCCGCTCGTGCGCGATGGAGTTGCGCCCCGACCACCAGGCAAGGTATCCGCTGGCGGCCAGGGCGCAGGCGTCGTCGGCGGGTGCAACGGCGGCGCAACGCTCCAACAACGCGCGTGTTTTCTCCAATCGCTCGATGTCGGGAACGCGATGTGCCGCACGTATGAGACCGAAGGCAAGAGAGTCCTCATCAAGGTCCACCAGCCCGCCGTCATCGTCCGCCACAGCATAAAGAAGTACGCGGTCACGGACACGGAAGTCATGTAGCGCGACATTTGCGCGTCCGCGTTCAGCGATGGTTTCAGTGCCGTCCTTCTGCAGGATCTCATTCCACAGTTTGCACCCGGCTACGAAGTGGTTCTCCTCAGCGGCCAGCCACTTCTCGCCGGCCTGAGCGGCCAGTCGCAGTGCCGAGCGGTTCGCGCGGGAGATCGTCTGTACCGGAGGCTCTTCCAGGGGAGCGCTGCCCTGCGCTATGAGTTGCAATGCAATCTCGCGGGTCGCAAGTTCATCGCGGGCATGTAGCTCTGGCTCGGGCTCGTCAAATACACACCACTGGTCGGAATCCGCAAGCATCGCCATGAGAAGGTCAGCCTGTGGTGCCGCTTCCCGAATCGCATAGCAAATACCGCGAAGAGTCGCCGCCTCAGGACCGTGTAGGAACGACACGACATCGCTGCAATACAGCGCGAGCACACACCGTTGCACACCGTACTCGCGGACAATTTGCGCAAGTTCGAGGCCGTATCCCGCCTCTAGATATGGCCACTGTGCACCCGTTCCAGCATCCGACACTTTCGCGTCTGCGCAACAGTCCGTTTCATGCAAGTCCGCATCCCAGCCCATTGGCTGTGCAGCCGCATCGTCAAAGCGTCGACGCCGATCCCCCGCCGCCGTATCGTGTTCTGCCGATTCAGCCGGTGCTTCTGCGGCACTCTCTGGTGGCTCCAGGTTTATCGTCACAATTGGCCCCATACAGGCGCGTTTCCCGGTTGCGTCCACGCCAAGTTCGTCCAATCCGAGTAGCACCAGGTGATGCCGCGGATAGTATCCGAGAAGGTGAGGAATGAGTACGAGGGCGTCCTCCGGCCCGTGAATAACAAGAGTTTCCATACCTCCATCTCAGCGGAGAGCCGTGCCGGCACCATAGGTGCCTTTGGCACCAGTGGATTACCTCTGCATTTCGGCGGTTGTGGATACAGCGAGCAGGGACTGCATTCACTGCGGTGTTAGCGATGCTGTATGGGCAGCCGGGCGTGGAAACATAAAGCCCAGGTGTACCCATCACATGGCACAGACCATCCCGCTAAGCTAACCGCATGAGCTTCGAAGCGACATCCGCAGGCCTGATAGACCCAAATGATTTTCGTGCAGCAGTCACGGCACGCTGCCTGGCTGTGCTCGACTCGCTGAGCCCGCTCTTTGGCAACGGCGACGCCGTCGCGGAACTACAAGCGGTCACGCGCCCCTTCCTCGCCGGAGGAAAGCGTACTCGTGCCACACTGCTGCTCGCTGGATGGTGCTGCGCCACCGATGAACCGACGTCTCCCGCCGTCAGTGCAGGGGCAGCGCTCGAACTCTTCCAGGCCTCCGCACTCGTTCACGACGATGTCATCGATGCAGCCCCCACTCGCCGCGGCCTCCCCGCCGCGCACGCAGCGTTTGCCCAACGCCACAAATCCGCCGACTGGACCGGCGACCCGTCACGCTTCGGCACCTCAGCCGCAATCACATTGGGCGACCTATTACTCTCCGAGGCCGTGACCGAATTCGCCCGCGCCGGAGCCCTTGTTCCTTCGGCACGCGCTCAAGCGGCCACGGGAGTTTTCCACGCCATGACGCTAGAAGTTGCCTACGGGCAATTCCTCGATATTCGCGCCGAGAATCTGCCGCTGGCCGACCCTTCCACCGAAGGCAGTAATGCGCTGACGATTCTCCGCCATAAGAGCGCGCGTTATTCGGTCGAGCTTCCGCTGATTATCGGTGCCACGTTGGCTGGCGCGCACACCGACCTCCTAACCGGTCTTAGCCGAGTGGGTGCTCCACTGGGAGAGGCATTCCAGTTACGCGACGACGACCTCGGCATATTCGGGGACCCGCAGACAACCGGGAAACCCTCCGGCGCTGATTTCAGCGAAGGAAAACGTACCGTCCTCCTATCCTTGTCCCGGGCGCTCGCATCGGGTTCCCAACGGGACTGGCTTGAGCAGAATCTCGGTTCGCCCCTGAACGACGACGGCGTGAAACACCTGCGTCGGATCATCATCGACTGCGGCGCGCGTCAACGGCACGAAGACATGATTAATCGCCGGGAAGAGGAAGCACGGTCCGCCCTCGCGGAGCTTCCTGCTAGGCCCGTCGGCACAACCCTACTGAGTTCTCTATTCGATGAGCTCTCCGCCCGCGCACGCTAGCGGGCACACCATGCAGTCTCCGTCGTCGCGCCCGGGACGGGAGGCAGTGACCGCAGTGACCCATGATTCCCTGGCGACGCACGAACGTCCGTCGAAAGGAAACTCACCTCGCCCAGCACGCGCGGCCCGCAGCGGCGAACCGCGGGCCGAAACACACGGGTCTCTCTGAAGGGCCTAGAAAGCGAGCGCCGCTATGACGCGGCGTACCGCTTTCACACGGCTTGACCGTAACGCCTCCAGAGGCGTTTCGCCGAGTTCGTCATCGACCCTATTGAGCCAATTCATTGCCTCATCATCTGAGTACCCGGCATCCCGCAACGCCGTTACCGTCCCCCGCAGGGAGGCTAAAACGGTGATCTCTCCCTCCTTTTCGGTCAGTTCCCCGCGCGGGATCATCAGTGCATTGTTCTCACCGCGGCGCACCGCGAGGAGTCGATTATCCGCCAGCATATTGCGGATTTCGCGTTGACGAACACCAAGAAGCTCGGCGATCTCTGGAATGGACAACCACTCAGACGTCTCATTACTCACGCCGAAATAGTACCCGGAATAGAGCAAATAGTTGGAAAGATTCAACTCGACACGCTATTGTCACATATGAAACATAAGCATCAGCTTCATCATAATTCGCATTTATCACGCAATTGGTGCGGCTGACATAGGGAGGCAAAGCGGCTCAGCCGCAACGGAGGTACATCATGTCCAAGGGCTCGCGGACCGCGCGTACGTCAGGTGCCGTTCTCGCGGCAACGACGATGATCGGTTTTGTGGCGCCACCGGCGCACGCCCAGCAGCCGACTGCCGGTAATCTGGCGCTGGCGCGGCACACGTCCGAGCCCGTCAAGGCGAACGCGATGAGCTATCGCGTGTCCAACGCCGATACCTTGGCCTCCATCGCCCAACGCACCGGAGTACCGGAGGGCGTCATCGCATCAACCAATGGGCTCTCGCCCTCGTCTTCGCTCCGAAGCGGAAGTCTGCTCTCCATTCCGGCCCCGAGTGTACGCACAGCCAATACGACCACCGTCCACACTGTGACCCGAGGTGAGACGCTTTCCGGCATCGCCAAACGCTACAACACGACCGTGGCACAAATCGTCTCCGCCAACTCACTGAAGAATCCGAACCGCATCTACGTCGGCCAGAAACTCACCATCTCCGGAACCGCAAGCACGTCAACATCATCATCCACGCGGTCCTCAACCACACAGGCGACGACCGCAACATCAACCGGCACCGCCACCACGCACACGGTGGCCCGCGGTGAGACGCTCTCCTCCATCGCCAAGCGCTACGGCACCACCACCGCCAACCTCGCCGCCCTGAACTCACTGGCCAACCCCAACCGCATCTACGTCGGCCAGAAACTCACCATCTCCGGAACCGCAAGCACGTCAACATCATCATCCACGCGGTCCTC
>SUUB01000005.1:1378-10478 GCA_015062745.1 Actinomycetaceae bacterium | reverse complement strand
AACCGCATCTACGTCGGCCAGAAACTCACCATCTCCGGAACCGCAAGCACGTCAACATCATCATCCACGCGGTCCTCAACCACACAGGCGACGACCGCAACATCAACCGGCACCGCCACCACGCACACGGTGGCCCGCGGTGAGACGCTCTCCTCCATCGCCAAGCGCTACGGCACCACCACCGCCAACCTCGCCGCCCTGAACTCACTGGCCAACCCCAACCGCATCTACGTCGGCCAGAAACTCACCATCTCCGGAACCGCAAGCACGTCAACATCATCATCCACGGTTCCTAACACGTTCCTTGGATACACATACTCGGCGCAAACCAACGCCGCCGCCAACCAGAACAAGAGCACACTGAACAGCATGTCCGTTCCGTCACGGGCACAAATGCAGCAGATGGTCTACGACACGGCAGTTCAGATGGGTGTCGATCCCAAACTGGCACTCGCACACGCATATGTCGAATCCGGGTTCGACGCACGCGCGGTGTCACCGGCCAACGCCGTCGGCGTTATGCAGGTGATTCCTTCCTCCGGCCAGTGGGCCTCCCAGATGGTTGGGCGCCAACTGAACTTACTTGACCCCCAAGACAACGTCATTGCGGGCGTCGCCATCATCCGGTACCTGCAGACACACGCCAGTTCGCTCGACGAAGGAATCGCTGGTTATTACCAGGGCCTGGGTGGGGTGCAGCGCAACGGCATGCGTGCCGACACACAGCAGTACGTGACAAAGGTCAAGAATGCCATGTCGCGTTTCTGAGATGTTGCTTCCGTTCCTTGCGTCCGGCCTACTGCCGCGTTAGCAAGGCTTTGGGGACTGGCCGCCGATAGCCTCCGTAGAGCGTTCAGTCTTTGCGAAGCATCGGACGCCTGGCCGTCGTCGATCCGCAAACCCGAGCGCCGACGCGCGGTATCACGTGGCGGCATGAAAGGGCATTTTGTCTGTAACCTTAAGCCGTGGTGCAAGATGACCCTCTTATTGGCGCTGTCATTGACGGCCGTTACGCCATCACCGCTTCGCTCGGACGCGGCGGCATGGCGACGGTTTATCGTGCCCGCGACAAACGCCTGGAGCGTGATGTGGCCGTCAAGCTCATGCATCCGCATCTCGCCCAGCAGGCGGATTTCACCGAGCGGTTCAGCAAAGAGGCGCGTGCGGCGGCACAACTGTCGAATCCGCACGTTGTTGCGGTATACGACCGGGGCGTATGGGCGTCACCGAACGGTGCGCACGCCTATCTCGTCATGGAGTTCGTTCCCGGCCCGGATCTGCGCTCTGAACTCAATCGGCTCGGCAGCTTCAACCTCGGCACCGCCCTTGCACTGACTGAACAGGTTTTGCGCGCGCTAGCGGCTGCCCACTCCGCCGATATCGTGCATCGCGACGTCAAACCAGAGAACGTTCTTCTCACCGCACCGCTTCCACCCGCTAGTGTCTTCGAACGGCCTGAAATCCACGCCGAAGTAGCCGATTTCGGCCTCGCGCGTGCCCTCGATGCAACGACGACGGCGTCGGGAGTCATGATGGGGACCATCGCTTACGTAGCGCCGGAAGTGATCACAACTGGACATGCAACCGCTGCAGCAGACGTGTATGCGGCGGGGATCATGCTGTATGAGTTTCTCACCGGCTCCCTTCCCTTCACCGCGGAAACACCGATCGCGACCGCGTACATGCATGTCAACTCACCCATGCCGCGTGTAGCGACGCAGGCGCCGTGGCTGCCGCCGGCGGTAGATTCGCTGATTGGTCTGTTAACCGCAAAGGATCCGTCCGACCGTCCTTCCGACGGAACTGCAGCAGTCAAGGCGCTGGTGGATGTCGCCGCGTCCATTGCAGATGAGGACCTTATCAGGCGTATTCCGGTTATCCCGCGAGTTCCCACGCCTGCCGAAGCACCTTCGTCACCGGCCGCCGACACGGCCGAGCGGCCCGCCGGCGGAACGGATCCGCTTCCCCGGCAACCCACACAGCAGCTCACCGTTGCGGCCACAACACAGCTCGCGGCCCAGTCTGGCCCCGACCGTGCAAAGAAGGCGCGTCGGGTGAAAGACGACGATGCCGCCATTGACGCAGCGATCTCAGATGCAGCCGCCGAACCACGTACGAGGAGACGACGACGCTGGCCGTGGGCTCTCCTCCTATTGGTCGTGGTGCTTGCCAGCGCCACCGCCTGGTATTTCTTCCTCGGGCCAGGTAAACGTGTCACTGTCCCGAACGTCGTCGGCCAGTCCTACGAGCAGGCCGAGTCTACGCTCGCCCGGCACGAGTTGACCGCCGAACGGCACGAAGCATATTCCGATGAGGTCGAGGCGGGCGTCGTCATCTCCACGGATCCGGAGGCGGGCGAGCGGACTGATCCCGCCGATCCCGTTCGGGTGACGGTATCGCTGGGAATTGAACAGGTTGAGGTGCCTGATCTTTCCGGCAAGACGGAAGAAGAAGCACAGCAAGAGTTGAGTTCCTCCCGCCTATCCATGGAGCGGGCAGAGGCGTATTCCGAAACAGTTCCGGCAGGAAGCGTCATTGAACAGGGCACGAGCCCGGGAGAGCTGGTCAATCACGACAGCACGATCGCGGTGACGATCTCCCTGGGGCGTGAACCGATCTCAGTGCCCAGTGTGGTCGGGTTAAGCGACAGCGATGCGACGGAACAGATCCAGGCGGCCGGGCTAACAACGCAGGTCGTGCAACAGTACTCCGAGACCGTCGAAGAAGGCGAAGTGATAGCGCAGGACCCTGCCGATGGCACGTTGTATCGTGGCGATACCGTCACGATCACGGTATCGCTGGGCCCCGAGCTGATCGAAGTTCCTAACGTGGTCGGTAAGTCGACGTCTGAGGCTACCCGGATTCTCGAAGAGGCAGGGTTCGAGGTCAATGTCGAAATGATTCTGGGAGGCTACTTCGCTACCGTGCGAGCGCAGGATCCCGGTGCCGGTGAACAGGTACGCCGCGGCACAACTATTACCTTGACAGTGGTGTAGCCGCGCAAGCAGCCTGACCCTGCGAGTAACGGCGCCCTATCTTGCCGCGATCTGCGCACCGCCGCGGGGTTCAGGCCGGGCCGTACGCTCGCGGGGTTAGGCGAGCATAGGCCTTGAATTCATCGCGGATTCGAGACTGGGTGCTCTCGTCCATGGGCCTACACGGGCATCGGCATTTGGTGGCCATCCACGCCTAGATGTGGATGTCGCGCAGCATCTCGGCCAACAAGAACGCCATCTCCAAGGACTGCTGGTGATTCAAACGCGGATCGACCAGGGTCTCGTATCGCTCTTCCAGGGTGTCCTCCAGGATCTCTTCCGATCCACCGAGAACTTCGGTGACATCGTCACCCGTCAGCTCCACATGGATGCCACCCGGATGCGTTCCCAGCTCTTGGTGGACAAGGAAGAACCCTTGGATCTCCGCGAGGATATCCGTGAGGCGCCGTGTCTTTAGACCGTTGGCCGCGGTAATGGTGTTCCCGTGCATGGGATCGGTCACCCAGGTCACCGGGCGCCCATCGGCGCGCACCACCTCCACCAGAGCGGGAAGACGATCGGTAATGAGCTGTGCTCCCATACGGGTTATGAAGGTGAGACGGCCGTCCTCGCCTGCCGGATTGAGCTTGTCCATCAGCGCGATAACGTCATCCGGCGTCGTCGTCGGGCCCAGCTTCACTCCGATCGGATTACGCACATGGGAGAGCATCTCCACATGCGCACCATTGATATCCCGAGTGCGTTCTCCGATCCAGAGGAAATGCGCCGAACAGGCGTAGGGCTCCCGCGTGCGCGAGTCCACCCGGACCAACGCTTCTTCGTACGGCAGCAACAGGGCCTCGTGCGAGCTGTAGAAATCCACCGTTCGGAAGGACTCGCTGCTAACGCGCGCGGCCCGCATGAAACGCATCGCCCGGTCGATCTCACCGGCCACCTGCTCGTAGCGGGCATAAGCGGGGTTCCGTACAAAGCCCTTGTTCCATTCATGAACTTTAGATAGGTCGGCGAAGCCCCCGGTGGTGAATGCCCTGATCAAATTCAGCGTCGCAACCGACCGCTGGTATGCCTCAATGAGTCGGTACGGATCCGGTGTACGCGCCGCGGCAGTGAATTCATGCCCGTTGACTGCATCGCCCATATACGAGGGCAGCTCGACGCCGTCGCGCGTTTCGGTTGGCTTGGAGCGCGGTTTCGCGTATTGACCGGCCATGCGACCGATTTTGACCACCGGCACGGACGCCCCGTATGTCAACACCACTGCCATCTGCAGCACGGTGCGGATTTTGGCGCGGATACGGTCGGCCTTCGATTCGGCGAAGGATTCTGCGCAGTCTCCACCCATGAGGACGAAGGCCTGGCCATGCGCGGCACCGGCGATCTCATTCTTCAGCTTGTCCGCCTCACCCGCAAAAGTCAGCGGTGGCAGCGTCCGTAGATACTCGACGGCGCGGTCCAATTCGGCCGCGTCGGGCCAAGCCGGCTGGTGCTTGGCAGGAAAGCTCCGCCAGGCACGGATGGCAGCCAGCGTTTCTTCATCGGCAGCGTCGAACATGAGGAAATCTTACCGGCAATGCCGCGCTTGAAGGCGGCATGTCCACCGCCCCTGCTTACATTCCCTTCACGTCCACAGATTCGCGGTACACGATAGTCTCGGTTGAGGTTCCCGGACGACCCTAATGCGTATCAATCGCCGGAATATCCGGGTTATACGCTGATTCTCCGGGTTATTCGCGGAAAACTGCGGAAAACCCGGAGAATCACCAGCAGGTTGAACAGCGGTTGCGTTGCCGAAACGGGTAATGGTTAGCGTCCGCGGACTTCCTGACCGAGCTCGCTCATCAGATCGGTGAACCACTCTTGCGTAATATCGAAAGGCTTGGCTCCCTTGATGCGCGGGAAGTCGATGGCCGTGAGCACGTTACCATTCTCCTCATCGTGCCCGATCACGCCGGATGTTCCCTCTAGCGCGCATTGCACGGCAAGATCAACCATCGACTTGATCAGCCGCAGATCATCGGGGTTGGCGTGCCAGGAGCGCGAGTAGTATCCGGACTTCTGCACCATAACCTTCTCCGCACCAATACGCTGCGCGAATTGCTTGGCGAACCACTGACCCGGGTTGATCGTATCCAGCTTGACGTGCCCGAAGGGATCGCGCTGGATCTCCTCCCCCGCAGCTTCCTTCTCGGCGATGATCTCGTCAATACCCGCGCCCTCGGAGAGGAAGATATTGACATTGCCAATCTCATCCATGATGGCGCGCAGGCGTGTGGCCTCACCGTCCATGTCTAGCACCATCTCCGGCAGGTACACGGCGTGCACGTCCCAGCGTTCCTGGCTCAGTCCGAGCGACGGCGCCCATTCCTGCTTGCCGACCCAGTCGTGGTAGTAGGCGGCGCTTTGCGCGGTGAGGTAGCCACAGTTGCGACCCATGACCTCATGCACGATCAGCATGCGCGGGTTGGACCTATGCTCAGCGATCACATGCTGAGCAAAACCCGAGGCCTCCTCCGCCGCGGTCCATGCTCCGAGGGACTGGCGGATCGGGATGATGTCGTTGTCGATAGTCTTCGGCAATCCGACCACGGTCAGTTCGTAATTGTTCTCGTGCAGGTAGGCAGCCAGATCAGCCGCCGTGGTGTTTGTATCGTCACCACCGATGGTGTGCAGCACGTCGACGCCGTCGGTGCGCAGGCGCTCGGCCGCTACCTGCAAAGGGTCCTCCCCCTCCTTGACGAGGCCGCGTTCCACAAGGTCTTTCGCATTGGTTAGCTTGACTCGGGAATTACCGATGGGTGAGCCACCGAAGCGATGCAGAATAGCGGCATCCTTGCGCCCCTCAGCGTCGATAGTGACGTAGTTGCCGGTCAGTAGACCGTGATAGCCGTACTGGTAAGCGATAATCTCCACCTCGGGAGCAATCTCAGAATAGCGCTCGATCAGTCCGCCGACGGCGGAGGACAGGCAGGGGGCGAAACCGCCTGCGGTGAGCAGAGCAACGCGACGGACAGTCATTATGAACCTTCCCTTGAGTTTTGGGACCATACCCGAAGACGGGCGAAGTAATTACGCGGCGGCAACGCCGCCTTTCCCTAGTCTACCTGCCCCTTCCCCCGCACGCCCTGCAAACATGGCGCGCGAGCACCACTGTGGATGGTCCGGATCTCATGCTGCCGTAATCCTTACAAGTGGTGGCGCGTGCGAGCAACCGGCGCACTGAGCTTAGCCGTCAGCGAGACAGAGCGGATACGCCGCGCTGGCTCGCTATGCTGGAGTTATGCCAGTTACGCCGAGTTCTGAGATGTCCGACGGCGATTTCGACGCCGCATGGAAGGACATCACCGCTAATCTTTCCGATCTCGACTTTCCCGGCAAGGATACTTCCGAGATCCCGACCGGCCACGGTCCGAAAGACCGTGCAAGCTCTTCTTCCACGTTGTTTTCGGGTGGCGCGTCAGGGTTTGCCAACGCGGGGGAAACCACTGACACGGGCAATGCCAAGAGCCTTTCGGACACCGGCCCCACACACGAGTCCGCTTCGTTCTTCCGCTCGTCTACCCGCCGTCGCGGCAAGAACGCGGGCACGGCCTCACCGTCGAACACCGATGCGGCGCCGGCCGACGATCATGGGTCCTCGGCTTTTGGCGGTCCTGCGCATCCCACAGGTGAGGTGGACTCGCGTCCCGTGGGTGGCCCACGCGATTGGACCCCCGCGAGCGAAGATGACGACGAGTTCTTCTCCTATGAGGACGATGTTCTTGCGCAGATCCCGGAGGCCGATGACACTCCGGTATCCCCTCTTGCCGTCGCGTTGTGGGTTGCTGCGGGCGTTACTCTAACCGGCGCCATTGCCATCCTCATCGGCCTCCTACCCGGCAGCGGCGGTCTCGCCGGCACGATGATAGCCGCAAGTTTCATTCTCGGTGCTTTCGCGGCGTTCGCCAGCTCTCCGCGCGATGACGACATTGACCCCTTCGACGACGGCGCCCGGGTGTAGTGGCAGTCCACTGCCCTGATGTTGGGCGTTCTCGCATCGCCCGGCACATACACGATCGCCCGGCACATACACGATCGCCCGGCACATATGCCATCGCCCGGCGCAGTCCGCCAGACCCGCGTCCGAGCAGTCAGCACGCTCATAGCACCATGCGCCGCCCGCCAGCGACACGCACCACGTGAGCCCGAGCAGGCCTGATCGGTGGCGTCATCCGGCCGTGTCGGCGCTACTTTGTGTCGGAGGCGCGTCTTAAGCTAGCCGAGTGAAGGAATCACTGACGGCATCTGCCCCCGGAACACGGTTGGATCTGGAACCCATCCGGCGGATACGGCTGTCTCAGTGCACGCCCGTGCACGCCGCAGCCTCACAAGCGCCGCGATCTCCGCACGCCGAACAGACCACTATGCCCGCCGAACTCACCGAACTGGCCACACAGCTCTCCTTCGCCGATCTTGGGCTGCCGTTGGAGAAGGTCACCTTCGTCGTCGTCGACTTGGAAACAACCGGTGGCACGCCGGGGCTACGTTCTATCACCGAATTCGGAGCGGTGAAGGTACGCGGCGGCGAACTTGTGGGAGAGTTCGCCACCCTGGTAAACCCTCACGAGCCAATCTCTCCGTTCATCACGCACCTGACGGGCATCACCACCGCCATGGTTATGCATGCTCCGGAGATCGAGGCTGTTATGCCGAGTTTTCTGGAGTTTCTTGGCACCTCACCGGATACCGTGCTGGTCGCGCACAATGCCCGCTTCGACGTCGGCCACCTCAAAGCAGCAGCAACCGCCCTGGACCTGCCGTGGCCGCGCGTGAAGATCCTCGACACGGTGAAGCTTGCCCGCCGCGTTTTCACCCGAGAGGAGGCGCCGAACGTCAAGCTCGGAACACTGGCGCGCATCTGTCACGCCACCGTCTCTCCCTCACATCGTGCGCTTGACGACGCCCGCACCACCGTTGATGTTCTTCATGCCATGCTCGGCCGTCTCGGCCCGCTCGGTGTCACGCACCTGGACGATTTGCTAACCGCCTCCGACCCGGTGCCCGCCAAACGACGGCGAAAAGCCGTTTTAGCAGACGGACTGCCACACTCCCCCGGGGTTTACCGCTTTATAGGTCCGGGGGAAGAAGTGATGTATGTCGGGAAGTCGGTTAACCTCTACCAGCGAGTACGCCAGTATTTCACGGCAGCGGAGCGCCGTAAGCGCATGGCGGAAATGATTGATCTGGCCACTCGGGTGGATGTCACCGCCACGGCCACGGTCTTAGAGGCCAGTGTGCTCGAATTGCGTCTGATCGCGGAGCTGGATCCGCCCTACAACCGGCGCTCCCGCCGCCCGGATCGACGGCCCTGGTTGGTTCTGACCGATGAACCGCATCCACGACTCAAAGTCACACGAAACCTTGCTGCAACCGCCATGCCGGATGCGCTCGGCCCGTTCTCCTCCACCAGTCAGGCCCGCAAGGCGGCGACACTACTCGCCGATGTTTCGCGTCTGCGTACCTGCACACGGATTCTTCCGGGCACCCCACGCCCCGGTGCCCAGGCATGCCATCTGCTGGAACTGGGACGCTGTTGTGCACCCTGTGTTTCACCCGACGACGCCGCAGAGCGTTCCGTGCGGGATGTCAAGCAGATCCTCACCGGCGCCAGTGATTCCTTGTGGGAACGTCAGCTGGAACGCCTGAATCTGCTCGCGGCACAGGAGCGCTTCGAGCAGGCGGCCGAGGAGCGCGATCGGCTCGCTGCCGTCCTTTCGGCCCAGCGACGTCGCGAGCGGTTGTTTCCGCTGCTGCAGGCATCGGAGGTTATCGCGGCGTCCCGCAGCGATAATGGCTGGGACGTTGCGGTAATCCGCTACGGCCGCCTAGCGGGAACCGTACGGGTGTCGAAGCAGGAGAATCCGCCCGATGCGGCGCGGCACTTGGCGGAGCACTGCGAACAGGTTTCCGCTCCTGCCACGGCTGCGAGTGCCGCACCGGTGGAAGAAAGCGAGTTGCTGCTGGCTTGGCTGTGGCAGAAGGAAACACGCCTGCTCAGTTTTACCGGGCCTGTTCCCCTGGCGCTGCCACGGCGCGCTGCGACGCGACACCGCGTTCCCAGCGCGGAG
>SUUB01000005.1:0-1278 GCA_015062745.1 Actinomycetaceae bacterium | reverse complement strand
TTATGCCCACGGCAATTGTTCATATTGATGCCGACGTCGCTCGTATCCCCGAGGTGGCCGAGCAGATCGCCTCGACCCCGGGAGTTGCCGAAGTTTACTCGGTGACTGGCGATACCGATATCGTCGCACTGGTGCGTGTAAAGCAGCACGAAGATCTTGCCTCGGTGATCCCCGATGCGATCGGGAAGATACCCGGTGTGAAACGCCTGCGCACATACTTGGCCTTCCGCGAGTTTTCGCAGGGCGATCTTGATGCAGCCTACAACCTCGGATTGGACTGACCGGTCCGCGGCCACTTCTCAATTCGATTCGATGCCTGCGGCACGAGGCCCAGCTAGGCGCGGTCTCCGGCCGTCGCTGTTGCCCCCCGCCCCTTTGTTACTTCCGCGCGCTTCGCGCCGCTTTGTCTAGTGTTACTTCCTATGCCTCGCTTGGGAAGTAATCCGGTTCCGCGACCGGGCGCAAGCCACCGGCAGAACTCCCATTCCTCACGAGGGAGGTAATCCGTGTAACCATTCGGGTTACGTGGTATGCTCCGTTTGAGTTGTGTGGGTACCACATCGTGCGAAGAAACAAAGGAGCACCGCATGCGAGGTCGTCGCCGTCGTCGCCTGACTCTTGTTGCTGCGTGTGTCTTCTTCGCCGGCGCGTGCGGTACGGAAGCGACAGAGCACTCCGACGACGCCGGCCAGTTCTCCGGACCATGGGCGGAGGAATTCGAGTCCGCTTATGACTCCGCCGATTCGGAGTATGTCAGAAGAATCCTCGCCGATGGCCAAATCACCGACGCCGAAATTGCGGAGGTAGAAAATGCGGTCATCTCATGCATGGAGGAAAAGGGCTACACAGACGTTGCTATCAAATCTGACGGAGGCGCTACCTACGCCATGGATGAGAACGGGGATGTAGACAAAGGGGATAGCGATATGCGGGCCTGCGAAGAATCTGCAGGGTTCTTCGCACTGTCACTCTACTATGACATTAGAGTCAACCCGAACAATGAGGAGTGGGATCCACTTGTCGTCCAATGCTTGAAGGGTAGGGAAGTCGTGGAGCCGTCGTTCACGGAATCTGACCTCGATCACATGTTTGATACGGGTGAGATCAGTGATCACTTCAATGACGACAACTGGCACCAATGCCTCACCGATCCGCTCGGGATGCTGTAAACCATGACCGCCCACCCGCAAGCCCAAGGAAAACACATGCTGCGCCGCCGTTCACGTTTCACCAGCATCATCGCCATATGCCTCTTTGCGCTCAGCGCATGCAGCACGA
>SUUB01000060.1 GCA_015062745.1 Actinomycetaceae bacterium | reverse complement strand
TGTGGTCTGCCGGGTTGGGCCTGGGTGCTCCTTGGCGGCATCGTGGTCATCGCTGTGGTGGTTGCCGGGATCATCATTGCAGGGCGACACACGGCTGGCACGCAACCAGTCGGCACATCAGCACCGGGAATTTCTTCCTCGCAGTCCGTAACAAACTCCCCGTCGACTACCAGCACCAGTTCGACGCAGCCAACCACGCCAGTGGCGTCTGCGTCTCCGACCGTCACCGGGCCGACTCAGGTTGGTGGGTGGACGGTGGAGATCTTGGAATACTCACCTGATGTGAACGACATCCTCGCCGCCGCCGACCACCCCGTGGTCATCGAAGGACACAAATGGGTCGGCGTCAAACTCCGCATCACCAACAACGACCCCGACAAAGCATCAGCGTACACAGACCTCGGCCGACACATCGTGGGCACCTCGAAAGGTAAATACTACGAACACTATGTGACCGTTGGAGGCTATAAAGGCGATGAATACCTTGTCAGCGTCCCGCGACTCTACCAAGGCGAGACCGGTGAGGGCTGGTTGTACTACCAAGTCCCCGGAGACTTCACACCCACCGGCATGGCCTTCGAAGACTACCGCATCGACCCCGACGACCCACCCGAAACCTTCGTCCTCATGCCCACCACCGACTAATGACGCGAATCCGCGCGACCTGCACAGGGTCTGTGCCTACGCGGAATCGCGCCTCACGCCCGAACCGGGTGCTGACATGTGTGTACAAGTCATTGCAGCGTGTTGTGTCCGAACACCCGTGACGCGGACTCAACGGAGACCGCAGGCATAGCGTTGATCTGCAACAATCGAGGGATAAGACAACCGACAGCACAGAGCAGAGCAGAGAGATATGACTTCCACACCACCACCTGCTAATGGCCCACAGGCCTCCCCGCCAAATGGAGCCTCGGATATACGCCAACACGCGGATAGTAATAGTGCGTCGGCGATAACGACTACACCACCGACCACTCGGCGTGGTTTGCCGGGTTGGGCCTGGGCTGCCCTCGGCGCCCTCGTGGTTGTGGCTGTGGTGGTTGCCGGGAGCATCATCGCAGGGCGACACACGGCTGGCACGCAACCAAACGCCACATCAGCACCGGGAATTTCTTCCTCGCAGTCCGTAACAAACTCCCCGTCGACTACCAGCACCAGTTCGACGCAGCCAACCACACCGGCGGCGTCTGCGTCTCCCACCGTCACCGGACCGACCCAGGTCGGTGGGTGGACGGTGGAGATCCTGGAGTACTCACCTGATGTGAACGACATCCTCGCCGCAGCCGATCACCCCGTGGTCATCGAGGGCCACAAGTATGTTGGCGTCAAACTCCGCATCACCAACAACCATTCCGAGAAAGCTGACCCGTTTCTCGACCTCGGCCGCTACATTGTAGGCACATCGAAAGGCACATACTACGAACACTACGTGGACACCGGTGGCTATATGGGTGATGAGTACCTCTCCGCTATCCCGTGGCTCGAGCCCGATGAAACCGGGGAAGGCTGGTTGTACTACCAGGTCCCCGGCGACTTCACACCCACCGGTGTCGTCTTCACCGACGACCTCATTGATAACCCAACCGAAACCCTCGTCCTCATGCCCACCACCGACTAAGCATCATCGCATGCTACGCCCGGCGCTTAGTGGGCTGACCTCGATTCTTGAGTTAGTGGGCTCATGCCGGTTTTGGCACGATCGGCCACCCTCCCGTGGTCGCGTTCCAGACGCCACACCCAGACCTGGCCTCAGCGCCCTGATCGTCGTCGCCCTCCTTGCCGCCGGGATCAACCGTCCTGACCGCCGGGATCAACCGTCCTGACCGCCGGGATCAACGCTCAGCCCTTGTTATCAACTGCGTATCAACTGCGGTAGACGATATTCTCCGGTTCCTCTCCCGCAAGCACATGTGCGATCTGCCGCCGCAGCAAGGCATTCTCCCGCGAGAACTGCGCAGCCGAAAGCCCACCAAGATGCGGAGCGATCAGCACTCCGGGCGCCTTCCACAGGGGATGGTCCGCAGGCAGAGGCTCCGGCTCGGTAACATCTAGAGCGAAGCGAAGGCGCCCCACATGCCGCAGCAGCGCATCGGTGTCGGCAACCGGTCCACGCGCGATATTGACCAACAGTGCGTCGTCGTGCATGGCGGCAAGGAAACCATCGTTGGCAAGATGGTGTGTGGCATCATTCAATGGCACGGCGAGAACCACAATGTCTGCCTGTGGCAGCAGCTCCGGCAGCGCCGCCGTCGGGAAAACATGCCCGTCCTCATCGTCGCGCTCTCGGCTTGCCACACGCATCACATCCACTTCGAAGGGAAGCAGCCGGTCAATTATTGCCTGGCCGACACCGCCGGTACCAATAACCAGCACGGTGGAATCTGCCAGGCCGCGAGCGTAGAAACGTTCCCAATTGTTGTTCTGCTGCGCCAAGACGACCCGGGGCAGTTCGCGCTCAGCGGCAAGAATCAACCCAAGTGTCAACTCGGCGGTGGGTGTTTCATAAACTGTGGCAGCGTTGGCGAAAACCATTCCTGCGGGCGCGTTTTCCACTAGGCCGTCGTAGCCAATGGCGGAGAGCTGGACAAGCCGGGGGTGTAGTCCTTCCAACTCCTTGACAATGGAAACGCCTCGTCCACCGGGCACGACGACGACGTCGACGTCGCTACGTGGTGCCGGCACATCAAAATCCCAGCGGACAATCTCCACGTCGAAACCATCCAGTACGTCATCCGGAAGGGAGGAGGGAAGAGAAACAGTCAATTGAGCCATGCCGCCACTATACTCGTGGCGCCTTGCGCATGGCAGTGGTTGACTACGGCATCCCTACCAGTTTCCCAACTCTCGTACCTTCCTCCATGTCGCGATGCGCCTGCTGGATCTCGTCCAAGCGGTAGGTGTGATACGGCCCGAGCGTCACCGTTCCCGTTGCGATGCCGTCCAAGATATCCTGCAAGACGGCAGCGGGCAGGTCGGCGGCCTCGCCCGCATACGATGTCAGGCGCACACCGTACGGGATGTAGTCGATGGGGTAGAAGCCGTCAATCGTCCACGCATTGGAGAGCATTCCGGTGAAGCAGGCTGTGCCGTGTATTCGCACCGCCCGCAGCGTGTCACGCAGGGTCGGTGTACCGACCAGCTCGACGGCGCCGTCAACACCCTCCGGGCGCAGCGCCCGTATCTGATCCGCAATGGAGCCGTCATCGACCAGGGGTACATCAACTCCGCAGGCCGCAAGCTGCTCCAAACGTTCCGGACGCCGCGTGGTGGCATACACCGTGCAGCCTTGCCGTTTCGCCAGCGCGGTGATGGCCAATCCCAAGGCCGAGGTGCCGCCGCGTACCAGTAAGTGGTTACCATCGTGCAGGTCGACGCCGATTCGAAGCGTTCCGTAGGCGGTTTGCAGAGTCTCCGGCACTGCCCCAATCTGATCCCAGGGCAACTCGGAGTGGAAGGGGATGAGTTGGCCGAGCGGCACGCAGGTGTATTCCGCGTACCCACCGTCATATTGCCGTCCCATTTCTCCCATCATTGTTGCCACCTGCTGACCCTGGCGGTAGGTGCCGGAAGGATCCAGATCCACTACGCCAACGGCCTCGATGCCCAGGATTCGCGGGAATGAGACGCCTTCTCCCAGTCCAAGCCTGGTGTGCAATTCAGAGCGGTTGAGGCCAAAGGCACGCACCGCCACGCGAACCCACCCCTCTTGCGGGGAGGGAATAGGAACATCTTGTACAACGAGGTTCTCGACCGGGCCGGGCTCACTCAACACCGCTGCCCGCATGAGGCGCGGAACCTGCGCGGGTTTCGTCTCGCGCATGAGATTCTTCTCGTTCATGAGATTCCTTCCCTCGGGCTATACATCGAATCGATGTATAGCATACGATAAGCGAAACGATGGGAGCACTTCGTGATCCAATTCGACCACGTGTCCAAGCAATACGGCAACGGTCCAACCGTCGTCGACGATGTCAGTATCACCATCCCGTCCCATACGGTGACCGCGCTTGTCGGGACATCTGGGAGCGGGAAGACGACGCTGTTGCGTATGGTCAACCGCATGGTTGACCCCAGCGCTGGCCGGGTTCTGATCGACGACGACGATGTCGCCACCCTTCAGCCCGTACATTTGCGACGGCGGATCGGGTACGTCATGCAGGAATCTGGCCTGCTGCCGCATCGAACGGTACTCGCCAATATTATGACGGTGCCGCGCCTGAACGGTGCCTCAAAGCCCGAAGCCAGTGCTCGCGCCCTCGATCTTATGGACGCAGTCGAACTAGACCGCGATCTGGCATCGCGTTACCCGGCCCAGCTTTCCGGTGGACAAAGGCAGAGAGTGGGGGTAGCCCGCGCCCTCGCCAGCGATCCGAATATCCTTCTGATGGACGAGCCCTTCAGCGCCGTCGATCCGATTGTTCGCGCCGGCCTGCAAGAACTTGTACAGGATCTGCAGTCGCGCCTGCGTAAAACCATCCTCTTCGTCACGCATGACATCTCCGAGGCCTTCACCTTGGCCGACCAAGTGGTTCTGCTCTCCACGGGTGGAATTGTGGAGCAGATCGGCACACCGCACGATCTTGTCGCCCGGCCCGCCTCAGATTTTGTTGCCCGCTTCATCAGCCGTGGAGGCAACAGCAGCCTGCACGTGGAGAGCACCGGTGGCGCGCCTATCGTGCTCGATGGGACAGGCCGCGTCGTCGGCCGCTTGGAGGAGCCCCGTCCGGGGGAAGGCCACCGTGAGCAAACCCCTCCGGAGGAACCCGGTCCGGCGCAGCCTCGTGTGGAGGAACCCCGGTGAGCTGGATTATCGCAAACCTGCCCATGCTGGGGGAGCGGACGCTCTCGCACCTCGTATTGAGCGTTCCCGCGATTATTCTCAGTTTCGTTCTCGCCCTGCCCATCGCCGTGTTGGCGAACAGATTACGCCGTCTGCGCTCATTCCTCATCGGGGCAGCCGGCCTCATCTATGCCATCCCCTCCCTGCCGATGTTTATCGTTTTGCCGTTGATCGTCGGCACCACCATCCGCGACAGGGTCAATGTGGTTATAGCCATGACCCTTTACGGCGTGGCGCTCATGGTCCGCTCGGCGGCGGACGCACTGGCGGGAGTGGACTCCGCGACGAAGCTTGCGGCGACCGCCACTGGATACTCGTCGGCCCATCGATTCTTCGCCGTCGACTTGCCATTGGCAGGGCCGGCGCTACTTGCGGGCCTGCGCGTGGTCGCCGTATCCACGGTTAGCCTGGTGACAGTATCCGCACTGCTCGGCGTGCCGAATCTCGGCATGCTCTTCACCGACGGGATAGCGCGGGGAATCACCGCTGAGATCCTTGCCGGAATAGTGCTGACCGTTACTCTTGCTCTTGTTATTGACGGTGCGTTGGTTCTTGCCGGAAGGCTTCTCATGCGATGGGAGCGTGCGGCATGAACTACCTGATGGAAGCCCTGCAGTGGATCGCAGATCCTGCGAACCGCTATGGTGACACGGGGATTCTGGCACGAATGGGCGAGCACGTCCTCTACACGGTGGTGGTTCTCGGGATAGCAGCCCTGATCGGCATCCCGATCGGATACGCGATTGGACATTTCCACCGCGGACGCGGGATCGTCGTGGCCTCAACCGGTGCGGCACGCGCCCTTCCGACTCTTGGAGTACTGACGCTGATCGGCGTCGTCGTCGGAATCGGACTGGTCGCTCCACTGGCCGCGCTCGTCGTTTTGGCAACACCCTCCGTGCTGGCAGGCGCATATTCCGGGGTGGAAAACGTGGATCGCACCACGGTTGATGCCGCGCGGGCACAGGGAATGTCGCAATGGCAGGTGCTTACGCGGGTGGAGATCCCGCTCGGCCTACCGTTGTTGATTGGCGGGCTCCGCTCGGCGTGCCTGCAGGTGGTCGCCACGGCAACCCTGGCGGCATACGTGGGCGGAGGTGGTTTGGGCCGCTTCTTGTTCCCGGCTATCAACACGTATAACTACACGCTTATGCTGGCGGCGTCGATTCTGGTGATGATCCTCGCCGTCGTTCTCGATGCGTGCTTCGCGTTCGGGGAGCGGCTGGTTCGATGGGGTGTGCGTTCCTCATGAACGGTACCAACCGCCCGAACGTACGAGCACACCTGCTTGCGCTACGCGGTGTCGCGCGTGTACTCGCCGGGTGTGCGGGGCGTGACCGGTGCCTTACGATTCGCCCGCCAACCGGTGCCTTACGAGCAGGCGATGCCGCCGGGTGTAGGCGTGACTCTTCCCGAAGTGACATCGGAGGGCACTGCGGCCACGGGCAGCAGATGTCGACTCTTCCCAGTTTTACTGAATTCGCACAATGACAGGAGATCACATGAAAAGGCGAATCAAAGTTATTGCGAGTCTCGCGGTGGCGGGCCTCGCTCTTGTAGGTTGCTCCTCCAGCGATCCGACAGGCCAGGAAAGCAAGTCCGCCGCGCCCAGCGGTACGATCGTCATCGGTTCGCAGGCGAGCTACTCCAATGAGATCATTGCGGAGATCTACGCCCAACATCTTGAGGCGCACGGCTACACCGTAGACCGCCAGTATCAGATCGGATCCCGCGAGGTCTACATTCCGGAATTGGAAGCGGGCCGCGTGGATATCATCCCCGAGTACACAGGAAACCTGTTGCAATACTATGACAGCAGCACAACGGCGACGACGCCGGAGGAAATCCGTACCGCACTGGACGAGGCGCTGCCGGAGGGCTTGCGTATTCTTGATCTTGCGGATGCATCCGACCAGGACACGTACACGGTAACGCGTGAGACGGCTGACGAATACGGCCTCACCACAATCGGTGACCTGGCAGAGCTCTCGCAGCCGGTGGCCCTGGGGGCGAACGCCGAGTTCGAGGAACGGCCCTACGGTCCGACCGGCGCCAAGGAGGTTTACGGCGTTGATATCGCGGTGACCCCGATCAACGACTACGGCGGCTCCTTGACTCTGGATGCCCTACGCAATGGCGATGTCCAAGTCGCTGACATTTATAGCGCCGATCCGGCTATTCCTGCCAATGACCTTGTGATTCTGGAGGACCCGGAGGGTCTTATTCTGACCCAGAATGTCGTCCCGCTGGTGACGACCAAGGTTGACGACGACGCCGCCGCGCTGCTCGACGAGGTATCGGCCCACCTGGACCAGGAGACTCTAGTAGCTTTGAATACGCGCAGCGTCAATGAGCAGGCAACTTCTGCCACCATTGCCAAGGACTGGCTCGCGGAGGTGGGGCTGGACTAGCTCCGCTGGGTGAGTGGAGCGGGACTGCGCGGCAGACCCCAAGCGCAGGTGAAGCTCTGCCGGTGCTTGGGGCCGAACCACGTTTTTGCTGCGGGCGTGCACACCGGTTAATCTGTCCAAATCCCGTCCAAACGAAAGCTTCCTCATCGAGTCGACCCGCGAAATCCGCACGATTCCGCCAGTCATTGAATTGACTTGATCAAGTTTTTCGTCGTTTGGACGGGATTTGGACACCGCAGCAACTTGCCGTGCCTCGGATTTACGAGGGTGCGCAACTTGGCTTTATGCTCCCCAGGGGTAGCAGACATCGAACTAGCTAACTGCGGTGCAGCCTTGCGGTCAGTCATCTTCTGCCTGTAAGTCCAGGATACGAGTTAGTGTTGGTCGGCAGATGAATGCTGCAACGAGGCAGACCGTGGCCACTGCAGGTGGGGTGAATGCTTGCAGTTCCTGTACGAGGAACTGCAAGGCGCCCGCCAGGGGCCTGCTGAATCTCTCCAGTTCGGGAGTATGGGCCCCGGCCATGAGGGCGGTCCGCGACAGAAAGGACAAGAGATACAGGCAGGCCGCAATGGCGTAAAGGCGGTTGCTCACCGCGCGGAGTGTGTAGCTATCCAATGCCATTGAAGATCTCGCCTCCTTGGGCGCAGAATTTGTTGATCCTTTGCGAGTTGTTACCGAGAATGATACGCGCATCCGGGGAATCGGGATCAAGAGCCCTGAATGAGGCATCGCCAGTTAAAACACCATAGTCGTCCCCAATGATCTCTCGGGCTTCGGACGAGAGATTCTCTGGCAGCGGTTCCTGTTCAAAGGCGAAGGCGTGAATGAGGGCAGAAGCGAACTGTGAGCATGTCTCACTGTCGTAGTGGGCAGGGTCCGTGTCATCGGTCTCCACATTGTTCACCAACTCCACGAATGCACCTTTGTTCACCACTCCTTTTGCCTCCATTGCGAGGCTGTTATCTTTGTTCGCGAGCACGAACCATCCATCGCCTTCTAGTATGAAAAGTGGTGAATCTGGGGTGGAGATCCATGTGCCCTTGGTCATCGCCAAGATCGTCTGATCGTGCGACTCTCGGAACAAGTACTCGAGGCTGTTATCTGTGTCGTAACAGTCGAAACCAGATATTTCTCCCGGGATTGCCAACTCGGCGGCGACCTCCAGCTTCCTCGTGCAGGAGGGAGGATCCTTGATATTGCTACGAGTTGCCTTGCTCTGCTCAGGTTGAGCGCAGCCAGAACTGAGCACTAGGAGAGCTAGCGACAGCGCGATGAACGACTTGCGCACCGTGACTCAACTCCAATTCACAACAACGCCGGCGGGCGGATTCATCGAGCGGACCTTGATTTTCTTGACTGCCATGATTGAAAAACCCTTACCTGCGTACCAAGGGACTGAGAACTTGCCGGATTTGGCGTTGCCGCCTCCGCGCCAGGTTTCTTCACCGTTGATGAAACCACGACCGATGACGTTGGCGTTACTGCTCGAAAACCAAGCGACCGACCAGCTGTAGCCGAGCTTCATCTTCGATGTTGACCCCTGTTTGACGATGTAGCCCGTGCTGTCTTTGCACGTGACCTGACGCCCGGTCGGTGCAGTACAGCTTCCTCCGCGCGCCCAGGCTGCGGCAGGTAATGGCCTGCCGTCTGCGGCGGGCTCCGTCGCCCCGTTTGGTATGACTTCGATTCGGTCGAAGCCGCCTTCGTCCACCACAACCGTATTGGGCGGTACGTCATCGAAACTGCTTGAGGTGTGTACGTTCAACTTGTTGTCAATCGCGGCATCGACCGATACCACTGGGCCAGCAACCATGGCAAGGGCTAGGGCAGTGCCAGTCAAAAGACGAGTGACGGATATCCGAGTAGACATTGTTGTTCCTTTCGCACACCGTTGTCTCAGAATTCATTTGCTTCTAATGGGCCCTGCAAATGTGGCCCGCTTCGTCAGGGTATACGTACTTGGTAACCAAGTCAAGGTTTCGACGAGACTCATTTTAAGGTGACCGCGAAAGCGGTTCAGTGCCTCTGGTGTGGCATCGGCCGGGCTGCCGGGGCAACAGGTGCCCGCGAGAGTCGCCGATTGTAGTGAATGTGGGCAGTGAGTTGTTGGTGAGGGCGGTGTGAGTGAACCCCACACCTCGACCAATTCAGGGGCAACAGGACAACGAGGGGCGGTCGCCACCACAAACGACCACCCCCCGCTGTCACACGGTCCTACTTAGTGCCTCCGAACCATTCGTCGACACGGGCCACCACGGCTTTGTCGAAAGCGTCGTCGGAATGATGATCG
>SUUB01000059.1:7205-9704 GCA_015062745.1 Actinomycetaceae bacterium | reverse complement strand
CGGGCCTAGCCGACCAAGTCAAGCCCAGCCAGCCAAGTCGGTCCCAGCCGACCAACCAAGCGCTGCCACACTCGCTTTGCGCCCGCCGGTCCTACTGTTCGAGTATCACCACGGGCTTGATGAGATCGGCTGGCTTATCCTTCATAAGCTCCAATGCCTCCGGAAGGTGATCCCATCCTTCGAACACATGGCTGGCGAGCGGGCTGACGTCGAGCTTACCGTTGGCCACAAGCGCCCCGAGTTTCTCCATACGCAGCCGCCCGCCGGGCATGAGGCCGCCATTGATCTTCTTGTGGCCCATGCCCACGCCCCACTCGGCGCGAGGGATCCTGATGTACTCACCGCTACCTAGATAGTTGACGTTCCCGATGGTGCCACCGGGCTTAAGTGAGCGAATTGCGGAATCAAAGGTATCGACCGTTCCACCCGCGATGATGATCTTGTCCACGCCTTGACCGGCAGTGCGAGCAAGGACTTGATCCTCGATGGGCCCGTCCTTGTAACTGATGAACTCATCCGCGCCGTACTGCTTGGCCACCTCGACGCAGCGGGGGCGGGTGCCCACGGCGATAATGCGGGAAGCGCCGCGCAGAGCTGCGCCGGCCACGCTCATCAGGCCTACCGGCCCGATGCCGATAACAAGGACGGTGTCGCCGAACTGGACATCCGCCAGTTCGACACCGTGGAAGCCGGTGGGCACCATGTCGGAGAGCATGCAGGCATCAATCAGACTGATCTCCTCCGGCATATGAGCCAGGTTGCCGTCGGCGTCGTTCACATGGAAGTACTCGGAATCGAGACCGTCCTTGATATTAGAGAACTTCCACCCGGCCAGCATGCCACCGGAATGCATGGAGAACCCGGCCTGCGCTTCCAACGAGTTCCAGTCGGGGGTGATGGCGGGTACCAGTACCCGATCTCCGGGCTTGAAATCTCTTACTTCAGAGCCGACTTCGACCACCTCGGCGCAGCCTTCGTGGCCGAGAACCAGGTTTTCACGCGGCCCGACGGCGCCCTCCCAGACGGTGTGTACGTCGGAGGTGCAAATGGCGACGGCGAGGGGCTTGCAGATCGCGTCATTGGGTCCGCAGGCGGGGCGATCCTTTTCGATCCAGCCGACCTCGCCAATCTTGATCATGGCAAAGGCTTTCATGTCCTGTCCTTTTCTGTTGTGGGAGAAGATCGTATGCCTTCTCCTGTGGGCTGACGATGGAACACCGCACCGGCGCGCCGATGGCGTGAAAGAAGCTCTTCGCTATGAAGTAATACCGGTGTGGCGTGCCATACCGCCATTGTTCGGGATGGACGGTATCCGTGGCAAGGGTACAGAGCGATCTGAGCGGAGTTCGCAAGCAATTGCCTTGCGATGCACGTTTTCCGACGACGGTGTAAGAGGTGCATCGGCGCACGGCAGATGAAAAGGCGCGGCACCGGGTGGCGCAAGGCGGCCTGCGTGGGTGCCCCGGGAGGCCGGTGCCGCCTAGCGGTCGGCAAAGGTGATGACTTGGCCTTCCGCGTCAACCGTCGCATCCACGCCGAAGGGGATGATGCAACGCGGTTGGGCGTGTCCGATATTCACATTGCAGACGATCGGCAGGCTCGGTGCGTCGATCACATCGACGAGCGCTTCCTTGTACTCGTGCTCGTACACCTCATCCATGGGTTTGCCCACAAGCACGCCGGAAACCGCGTCAAACACGCCCGCTTCCTTGAGGAACTCCAACGCCTCGCGGTACCTGGCGGGAGGCATTTTCTCCTCGGACGACTCAAGCAAGAGAATCCGCCCCTGCCAGTCATCGGCGGCGGGGAATAGCTGGTACTTCTGGCATAATTCCGGCATGTCGGCGTAACGCTCGCCGTCGAAAAAACAGTACAGCGAATCGATACACCCGCCCAGCACCTTGCCGGAGAATGTAGGTGGACCTTGCAACAGCTCGAATCCATGATCGGGTTGCGGAGGCTGTTGTGTGCCGACCTGATCGGGTTCGAAGCTCGCCCTCTCCTCGTACCAGACCTCGCTGGGTCGAACTCTGCGAATGCTGCCGGTCTGAATCAGCTCGTCAAAGTACTGCCGACTGTAAGGCAACATCTCCGGCCCGAGTTCGCAGACGTCGGCGAGGAAGGATTGCCCGTAGAAAGTGCGCACTCCTAGCTTGTGCAGCATGAAGTGATTGACTGTCGTATCGGAGAAGCCGAGGAAGACCTTCTCGGTGACTGCGTCGCGCAACTCATCGTGGTCAAACAGGTAGGGCAGAAGTCGGTAGGTGTCATCTCCACCGATGGCGCAGAGAATCATGTCGATCTCCGGGTCTCGGAATGCCTGCAGTAGGTCGTCGGCTCGTTTCTCCGGATGGTTCTTGATGTAGTCAAGCCCCTTACGGGCATGCGGCATGAACTTGACCTGCAATCCGGCGTCGTGCAACCTCTGCATGCCGATCTGTACCTCGTGGCTGATGAACTCCTCGCCGAGAATGCCACTAGAGAGGCTGACGATTCCAA
>SUUB01000059.1:0-7105 GCA_015062745.1 Actinomycetaceae bacterium | reverse complement strand
TCTGCTCTCGTGTGGTGATGGTTGTGCCGATTGTTCGAACCGTAGTGGTTATGCTCATGCGAGTGTTCGACCGTGTGTGTATGCGTCATCCCATCGTGGGTATGGGTGAAGGTGTGCTGGTGTGAATGGATGTGGTGTTGTACCAGAGTATCTGCTACAACAAGTGAGGAACCTGCAACCATAATAACCAGCGCCACCAGATAGCTTGCCGAGAGCCGTTCTTGTAGGAGTATGAATGAAAAGAAGGCTCCAACGAACGGTGCGATCGCATAGTAGGCGCTGGTCTTTGCTGCCCCGAGCACGTTCTGCGCTCGGACGTAGAGGAAAATGCTGAGCCCGTATGCGACGAAGCCGAGCAACAGGGCCATTGCCAGGTATCCAACCCCCGGCAGGGTCTCGCTCTTGATAAAGCCGATGGCGAGTGCGCCTAATCCTGAGAATACTCCTTTGAGTACAACGATCTCGTAGGTGCTCTTAGATGCGATGTTCCGTGTGCAGTTGTTTTCAAGCCCCCAACAGATCGTAGCGAGCAACACGAGCAAAGAACCGTATGTGAAGTTGAAGCTGTCGGAGCCTCCAAATGACAGCAGGATGCTCGACAGTGTGATCAGAGCAATGGCTGCCCAGAGTCTGCGTGATACCGCTTCTTTAAAGAAGAAGAGTGCGATCACCGTGGTCGCAACGATCTCGAAGTTCCCCAACAGTGAAGCATTCGCCGATGCGCTACGGCTGATACCGAGCATGAGGAAGATGGGTGCGGCAATGTCGAGAAGAATCATGCCGACGACGAAAGGCAGGTCTCGTTTTGACAGCCTCTCTGATTGTTCTCGGTCTTTCTTCCTGAAAAGCGCCAGTACCCCGACCCCTATGCCCGCTCCCAGGTAGAGGAGCGCTGCCATCATGGTGGGATGAACCTCCTGTAGGAGGATCTTTGACATCGGCACATTGATTGCATAGAAGACGGCTGCTAAGCAGGCGTATATGATTGCTCGCGTTCGTTGCTGCTCCATCTCCGACTCCATCATCCTTCTGTCGGCCCGGCCGGGATCCAAGACACTGCTTCGAGCTGTAATTCTACAGCCGGTGGTTCTGGGCAGGATCATGGTCGCTACCCGAAAGGCGCGGAACTCGGTCCGCTTTCCCCAGGCTCCTTGCCAATCCACACGGAAATCCTCCGCCGCCTGAGCACATGCTGCGGCTCCGGGCAGGCGCTACCGGCAACGTGGGGTATGCAACGGGTACCTGAATGGTGGATCGTGGGTCTGGTGTCGATTTAGCTAATCGCGCAGTCAGAAGGGAGCTTGCCGCACCTGCGTTGCACGAGTCCTGGGCTGGTACTAGGTAAGCAAGGCTGCCTAAACGTGTGGTGTGTGCGTGGAATGAGCGTCGAAAAGACAGCGCGACAGATGAGGGTTGGTGAGCGCGAGGCGTGTGTGTGGAACGAGGCGGATAGCTTGCCGGCCTATGCAGGAGATGAGAGCGGGTGGCGTGTGCCTGGAACGAGGACTAGACGCGAGTGAGGAGCACCAGCGTCTCCACATGATCTGTGTGCGGAAACATATCGAAAACACGGGCACGGATGGGAGCGAAAGCGGGCATCGTGCGGAGATCTTTCACTAGTGAATCCGGGTTACAACTCGAATACAGGACCGCGCCGGCGTTTGATTCGTTCAGCCAGTGGGCCAGTTGCCCGATTCCGCGTCGAGGCGGATTTACAATCACGAGATCGGGAGCGGATGCGGTTGGTGCCCGTGAGGCATCATCCTCCCTGAAGTCGACGTCGTCGCTCAATCCGGCGTTTGCGGCGGCAACCTTCGCACTATGGACTGCCGCCCCGGAGATCTCAACACCGGTGATGCGCCGGCCCGGGCGTGCACAGTACAGGGCAAAGCCGCCCACGCCGCAGAACATATCCCACACGGTGTGTGGAGCGAGGTCATCGGTCCACTCGCGGGCAGTTTCATACAGTCCTCGGGCAACGGCGGTATTCGTCTGAAAGAAGGACCGGGGCTGAAGAAACAAGGTAATGTCGCCCAGGTTGAAGGGGAGTGTGTTGGCACTCCCAAGAACTATTTCCTCTTTTCCTTCGGGCACGGCCTTGCGCTCGGGAAGCAGATTGGCGGTGACCACTTCAAGATTCGGAAGCTGATCGCACAGCCAGGGCAGGTGTTTCCTTATACGGACAATGGGTTCAGTGGAACGTAAAACGAAGCGAATCATGAGCAGGCCGGTGGGTGCAGCCGTCACGAGGATGTTCTTGAGTTCACCCCGTCCGCTCGGCACGTGAAAAGGGGTGAGCTGCGCACGGCGTATGAAGGCCGTGAGAACCGGGAAGGATTCAGAGACGGCGGGTTCGTAGAGTGGACAGCCGGTCAGGTCCACACCAGTGAAGTCTGGCCCGAGGATGCCGAGGGTTGGCTGCTGCACAGTGCCGCCAACCATTAGTTTCGCTTTGTTCCGGAAGTAAGACTCGGCGCTTTCGAACGGAGGCAACCATTCCACGCTGGGCCACTGGTTGAAGAGCTCGTGCAGTGCTGAGTCTTTGGCAGTGGTTTGCGCGGCGTAAGGCTCTCCCATTCGTGTGCACGAGTGGCATAAACCGCGATCAAAATAGGAACACTGCACGCAGTAAGGGTAGCGGATCGAGGCTCACGCTGTGCACCTTCGAGCACCGATCTGACACGGCTTTACTTGCTCGGCGCCGCGAGTGCGTCGGAGCGCGATGGACCGGGACGCCGGGTTGCGTTACGCGCGGCGGGTGGCATTATGATGACGGGCTTGCGTCACGGGCGAGAGCTTGCGTTATACGCACCGGGCTGCGTTATGCACGGCAAGGAACGATCAGGAAAAATGTGGAACAGTTGTGGTGGTAGCGATAGGGGGATGTCATATGGTCACCGAAACTCCGAAGACGCAACGGAATGTCGTCGCCGAAACAGCCGCCGATAGAGCCCTCGCCGCGTTGCAGGGTCTTGCTCTCGGCGACGCTCTCGGTATGCCGACGCAATCGATGAGTCCGCGGGAGATCAGCGATGCCTACGGGCAAATCACCGGGTTGCGCGACGCCGTCGCCACGCAACCCATTGCGCCGGGGATGCCCGCCGGATCGGTGACCGACGATACCGAGCAGGCGTTACTGCTTGCCGGTCTCTTGCTCTCAGGGCGTGGGCACATTGATTCCCGGGCCTACGCGGATACGCTGCTCGCCTGGGAGGATGATATGCGGGCGTGTGGTTCGCTGGACCTGCTTGGACCGTCCACCAAGGCCGCATTGGAGCAGGTTCGCGCGGGAGCCGATCCGAATGAGACCGGACGGTACGGTACCACGAATGGTGCAGCCATGCGCGTCACGCCGGTGGGCATCGCCTACTCGCTCGCTGATCGGGAGGCCTTCGCCGCTGCGGTGCACGAATCCTGCGTCGTTACACACGACACTCGGCAGGGATGGGAGGGAGCGGCTCTGGTCGCCGCCGCGGTCTCGGCCGGGATCGATGGTGCGGATGTGCCGGAGGCGATAGATACCGCGCTCGATGTGGTGGCATCACTGCCGGGCTATGGCTGGTGGGCACCGAATGCCTCGGTAGTCGCTCGGGCGCAAGTGATGTTGCATGCCAGTTCCACCCTGCATGGCGCCGAATTGGCGGACTTCCTGCGCGACGTCGTCGGGACATCCGTTGAATCAACGGAGGCCATTCCGGCTGCATTGGTGTTGGCACGCGAGTACGCCGATGCGCCACTGGAGGGATTGTGCCGTGCCGCCGAACTCGGAGGCGATACGGATACCATCGGTGCAATGGCGGGCGCCATTCTTGGGGCTGGTACCGGCACCGGTGGGCTGCCGACAGACGAGGTGAGCGCCGTCGTCGCGCAATCGGAACTCGATCTGCTGAGCATTCGTGATGGTCTGCTGGCGCTACGGAAGGTGGGTGTACGGTGACCGACGGGCGGGATATTCGAAACTCGCGGGCTCGCAATGATGTTTCAACGGGTGCTCGTGATGTCTTAACGGGTGCTCGTGATGTCTCAGCAGGGCGTCGCGCCGATATCAATATCGTGTTGTACAAGGACTTCACGGCATTGGACGTGTTCGGACCGGTCGAAGTGCTGGGTGACGTCGACGACTTCCGCCTGCGTTACGTCTCTTTGGAGGGTGGCATTATTACCAACCGCCAGTCGATTCGCCTGGAAACGGAACCTTTCGCCACGGTGGCGCGAGGACAGATTGTGCTGGTTCCGGGAGGATTTGGGAGCCGGAAGTCGATCAAGGACGAGCGGTTCATTGCCGCCTTGCGGCAGCTGGTGGACGATGCGGACTGCGTATTGTGCGTCTGCACGGGGTCTGCTCTGGTGGCGGAAACCGGTGCGCTCGACGGGCGAATAGCGACTACGAATACGAGAGCCTTCGACTGGGTGGCGGACGGACATCCGGCGGTGGAATGGGTTCGCGGCGCTCGCTGGGTGACGGACGGGAAGTACTACACCTCGGCGGGTGTTTCCGCCGGTATCGATATGGCCTTGGGCTTTGTCGGTGATCGTTATGGGCTCGCGGCGGCGCGGGACATCGCTGAGCGAATGGAGTATCGATGGGACGAGTGATTCACACCGGGCAGGTTGTTATCGACTTGACGCTGCGGCTGAAGGCACTGCCGGAGCCGGGCGGTGACGTGTTTGCCGACGACGCCGGCATGCACGCCGGAGGAGGCTACAACGTGCTGTACGCCGCACGGCAGCTCAAAGTGGAGACGGTGTTTGCCGGGACGATGGGATCGGGACCGTTCACCGAGGTGGCGGTTGAGGCGCTTTCGGCTATCGGTGTGCGGCATGTGGGTGCGTATGTGCCGGGTGACCTCGGCTACTGCGTGGCAATCACGGATGCGAATGCCGAGCGGACATTCATCTCCACCCGGGGAGCCGAGACCCGCGACCCGCTTGACGCCTTTGACGCCTTGGCGTTTGAAGCGGACGACGTGCTGTATATCAGCGGTTACTCCCTGGAGAACTCCGGGAATCGCAGGTCATTGGAACGTTTGGTGGAACGGTTGACGGGAACTGTGCCCTGCCGCGTGGTTTTCGATGTATCTCCGGTGGTTGGCGAGGCACCGCTTGAGGCCTTGGAGAAAATCTCCGGACTGCATCCGCTATGGTCGGTGAACGAACGTGAAGCAGCGATTTTGGCACAGCGCCTGGGGGCTGAGGAGGCTGGGGAAGCGGCATCGAGCGGTAGCGATGCAGTGGTGGCACCGGAGGCGACTCGGGCACGGGCGTTATCGGCCCGGTTAGGGGAAGTGCTTGCGCGGGCCGGCTCTTTGGGAGCATGGTACTGCGTCGACGGCGGGGAAGCGGTTCACGTCCCGCCGTTGCCCGTTCAGGCGGTCGATTCCAACGGTGCCGGGGATGCGCATTCGGGAGTGTTGTGCGCGGCTCTGGCACGTGGCATGGACCTGCCGGAGGCCTTGCGCTGGGCGAATGTGGCTGGCGCGCTTTCCACCACCGCCTATGGCCCGGCTACCTGCCCGAGTGAGGCACGCATCCGCGAGGCAGTTGGACTGCTGCGGTGACCGAGACTACTACCCGCTTCGCACGGGTTCTCAATGTGCAGAGTGTGCACGTCGGGAGCACGAAACTCAGGCACCTGCCCAGTGGAAGAGGGATGCGCGAGCGGCATCCCACGGTGCCGCGGTTGCCTCGGGCAGGTCGACGTCGTCGACAATCCAGACTTCGGGGCGCGGATCTAACTGAAGTCGTACTCGCAACCCGGTGCCGCCGTCCGCAGGATGCACCGTGTACTCAATCCAGCGGTTGTCTTTGCCGGCAACTTCGACTCTGCCATTGGCTATCCACCGGTGCCTGCGCCGCAAGCCGATGAGGTCCTGATAGAGCCGATACATCCACTGGCCGTGTGGGTAGAGCTCGGAGGGCGATGCGGGCAAGGGGGTGCGGATTTCGTCGTCGGCGTGGTAGCTTTCCAGCTTGCGGCCTCGGAAACCTTGTTCGTCTCCGTAATACACGGATGGCATGCCGGGCAGGGTGAAGAGAATCGCTGCCGCCAGTGCGGCCTTGTCCTCACCCACCTCGGTAGCGATACGTGTGACATCGTGATTGCCGATGAAGGTTTGTGGAATGAAGGTTTCTAGTAGTTCATTGTGACGCCGCAACGTCCATTCCAGCTCCCAGAAGTTAGCCTCTTTGAGCGAGCTCCAGATCGCCTTCCATAGCTCGTACTGTGTGAGCGTATCAAGAGTGCTGGCGCGTATGAACCCTGCGTAGTCGCCGTGGATGACTTCCCCGAGGAAGAGTGCATTGGGGAACTCCGTGCGGACTCGTTGCGTCACATCACGCCAGAAATCGGTTGGTACGGAGTAGGCGACGTCGAGCCGCCATCCGGCGATTCCGCGGCGGAGCCAATGCAGCATGACGTCGGTGATCAGGGAGCGCACGGTCTCGCTGCCATGGTTGAGGGTAACCAGTTCATGGTGTCCCTCCCAGCCGGACGAGTCCGCGACCAGTTCGTTTGTGCGGGGATGGGTGGCGGCCACGTGGTTGAAGACTCCGTCGAGCATCACGCTGAGGCCGCGCTGTTGGCAGGCCGCAATGAAGTGATCAAAATCGGCATCGTCGCCCAAGCGCGGGTCGATGCGGAAGTGGTTGAGGGTGTCATACCCATGGGATACAGAGTCAAAGATTGGGCCGAGGAGGATACCGGAGCAACCGAGTTCGATGGCGTAGTCGAGCCATGCCTCCAGGCGGGGAAGGCGGTGGCTGATTTCGGGGCCGGGCGAGGTAGGGCGATCCCGAATGGGAGCGCCGAGCGCACCGAGGGGATACACGTGCCACCAGATTCCGTCGGTCAAGAGGGTCATACGATCACCACTCCTACTCTTATTGACTGCGACTCAATAATGCTTCGAGTGTAGCGCATGATGGGCGAGGAGGGAAGACCGACGTGCGGAAAGTATGGCGGGGAGGTGGTATGTGGGAAGTGCAGCGGGCCGGGCGGTGGCCTACGCGGGGAAGTGCAGCGGGCAGGGTGGTGGGGTACGCGGGTGTCAAGGACGTGCGATCCCGAGCTTGGTGGGGTCTAGTTCGCCGGATTCTTATGGTTCGT
>SUUB01000058.1:7091-9795 GCA_015062745.1 Actinomycetaceae bacterium | reverse complement strand
GGCCTGGGAGGGCCTGCGGGGATGTCTGGGCTCGCGGGTTTGCCTCGTCCTACGCGGAGTAGTTTTGGCCGGGCCGACCGCAAACTGCTTGGGATATACCGGGACTTTCGTAGATGGTTGGCTCATGCTCAAAGAACGGGGCACCTGGCGCGGGTTGTCGGCTCTCCGGGGTTCAATAACCGTCGCGCGATGCAGCGGCGGGAACTGGACAAAGAGCATGCGCGAGTATTGGCTCGACTTGAGGCGCTAGAGGCGGTAGGTGGAGACCCGGCCGAAATCGCCAATCTGCAGGCCCGTTTGGAGTGGATATCGATGGAGCAGACGAGCCTGGCCAATGTGACCACGTGGTTCTATTTTCCGGCTGCCTCGCCACCCCGGAAAATGGTCGGGTTCGGGTTGGCGGCGCTTGCCTTCCAGTTCTTGGGGGTGGTGCTGGCACTGGGGCTTTCCTTTCTGCTCCGGCAGCGTGGCGACGAGTTGGGGTGGGGTAGCCAGACCACTGTCACGGACCTCCTCGGCCACGTACCGGTCAGCGTCTATGCTTTCTGGTCCTTGATTGGTCTGTACTGCATGATCACGGGGATAAAGCATAGGCGGCACTATTTTCGAAGCATACATAGCAGCTTGACCGATAATGCCGTCTTTTCCGCCTACACGCGTTCGACGGACCAGCCGCTGGAAGGTGTCGGCCGTCAGCGACACTCAGGACGCCGATGATTCGGTCAGCCGGGTCACGATCGCGTGCAGGGGAGCGCCGTCGCGGGGCAGGAAGTGAGTGCGCCTTTTGTGGGCAGGCGGTACCGCTGGTGGGCCGACCCGGATGGGAACGCGGCCGCCGTCTGCCGAGGCGATGTGAGCCTTCTGCGTACAAAGGCAGGGGAGCACGAAGTGGACTTGATTGTTGAAACTGTTGACGGCGGAGTGCTGGGCATTGAGGTCAAGCTGGCGTCTACGGTCGACGATAACGATATGAGGCGTGTGCTCTGGCTACGCGAGCAGGTTCCGGAGCAGGTAGTTGACCTGGTTGTTATAACAACCGGTCCGGTTGTCTATCGCCGGGCGGATGGAGTGGCGGTTATTCCGCTCGCTCTGCTGGGACCGTGACGGACGCGCCGACGTTGCTATTCTGCCGACGTCGGCGCTCTGTGCCGGTACGACGACCCTCGCCCGAACCGCGTTGTGACGAGGTAGGTGATGAATTGAAAGTGGTGCGGGAGTCCCCTTCGCCCGGATGGGGCTCGAAACGTGTCGGAGGCATTCCGTAGAGTAATCTCATGGCGCGAGAGATTGCACGTGACGATTGGCCGACGCAGCTGACCGACGCCGCTATTGCGGCGGTCGCCGGTGGCGTGACTTTCGCACGTGGGCGCGCGTACTACGAGGACGGCATGGTCTCCAATCTCTCGATCGACGACGACGGCGAAAACATCACGGCCGAGGTGGATGGCTCACAAATCGACTCCTACCAAACCATGGTGTTTCCATCCTCTCGTGGTAGGAGCCTTTCCTGGGAGGGGATCTGCTCCTGCCCGGTTTCCAGCAACTGCAAGCACACCGTCGCTGTTCTTCTCGCCGCCCGGCACTTGGCGGCAAACCGGGCTGCCTCGTCCGCGAAAGCCGGTTGGGAGCGTCAACTGGACGATCTGTTGCATAAATCGCCGGTGGAACACGGCCAGGGTGGGGTATATCGGCGCGTTGCCATCGAAGTGTCAGAGGTAGAAAGTGCCCGGGATGTGGCGCGGCATCGGGCCGGCAGGCTTGGGCTATTGCCGCTAATTGAAGGGCAGCGCGGGTGGATGAAACAGGGGGTTTCCTGGCGGGCCATTCGCAGTGGGGAGCTTTCCGGCCAGGTGGCTCCGGTCGCATTGTCCTGCCTGGCAGAGTTGGCGGCCATGGACCCTGGGCGCAACACGAATCGGAAGACGGACCGGATCGATCTCGAAGCACTTCCAATAGAAGTATGGGGCGTCCTTCGCCGATGCTTGGATGCCGGAGTTGTGCTGACAACGGCGCAGCGTAACGGGCAGCCGGTAGTGATTCGTGAGGGCCTCCAGGCTGGGGTCGCAGTGTCCCGGCGGAAGGATGGCTCCGCGGTGATCGCCGCGAGCTTGGACTGTTCGGCGATAAGCACGTTGGCGGAGGATGAGCGCGCGAATCCCGAATTGCATCCCATCGGGCTTCCACCACACGGATACGCGCTTGTCGGTAGGGACGGGGCTATCAGCCTGTTGCCGCTAGACCGCCTGCAGGGCGAGGTGCTAGGGCCGCTGCTGCAGCAGGGCGGAGAAATTGTGGTTCCGCCCGAGGGCGTGGAGCATTTTGAGGAGGAGTATCTGCCCGAACTCGCGGTTGCCGTGCCGGTTGCAGGCCTGGATCCGGGGCTGAAAATACCGGAGCGTTCCGAGCCTACCGCAGTTCTGCAGGTGACAATCGATGCTGCCCAGCACCGTGCCGAAACCCGCTGGGCCATCCGCTATACCACGGCCAGTGGCAAGGAGAAGGGCAAGGTTGCTGTTCCAAGCCTGGCGGATGTGGTGGGTGGGCCACTGCCCTATAAGGAGAGGCGTCGCGCGCAGTCCGTGGATCGTAGTGGCGGAGTCGATAGTGCGGAGACGGACGCTGCGCACGGCACCGAGGCTGCTGTGCGTCACTCCGAGGCGGACGCGCGCAACGCAGAGCCTGCCGCGCGTGTCATCGAGCCTGC
>SUUB01000058.1:6475-7021 GCA_015062745.1 Actinomycetaceae bacterium | reverse complement strand
GAACATGGACGCCTCTGGGAGCAGCGCGTTTTTGCTGGGATGCACACCGCGCGGTTCTTCACGCGTGCCTTGCCGATCTTGCGGGAGGTTGCGGGCGTCGTCGTCGAATTGCACGGCGATGTTCCGCAGTATCGGGAGGCCCAAGAGACTCCACGTATCACCACGGAGATTTCGGACGGCGAGCAGGATCTTGACTGGTTCTCACTGCGGGTGCGAGTGCGGGTTGGCGACGAAGAGATTCCGATAGACGAGCTTATGACTGCGGTTGCCGAAGGCGCCGAAGCGATTCTCCTCGAATCGGGGCACTGGGTGGTGCTCGCGGATCACCCCGAGATCATCCGATTGGCCAAGTTGATGGAGGAAGGGCGGGAGTTACGGGATCCGGCATCAGCGGATGGAGGCGATCTGACGATCAGCCGTTTCCAGACCGGAATGTATTCCGAACTGCTCGACTTGGGAGCCGATAGCGAGGCGACGGCGCGATGGCGAGAGGGAATGGAACGTCTGCTGGCAGTGGTCGAGGCGGCGGAGGCTGCCGGTGATGGC
>SUUB01000058.1:4405-6465 GCA_015062745.1 Actinomycetaceae bacterium | reverse complement strand
GGCTGCCGGTGATGGCAGCGCGGCCGCGGAGAAGAGCCAAACAGTAGAGCGCGAAGGTTTGACACAGCCCGAGAGTCACATAGTGGAGGGCGAGGGGGTTGTCGGTTCACCTGAGAACGAGTCAGGGGCGGGAGAGGGTGCTGTTGGCGTGCCCGATAACGGGCTAGGGGCAGGCGGCGCTTCTGCAGGGCCGGGCGGGGACGGCGACTCTCCACTGAACGTTGCGCCTCCCGCTGGTCTGCAGGCGACGCTCCGGCCCTACCAGCTCGACGGTTATCGCTGGTTGGCGTTACTGCAGTCGACCGGACTGGGCGGAGTCCTAGCTGACGACATGGGCCTGGGGAAGACAATCCAGGTACTGGCGGCTGTTCAGCGGATGTTGGAACAACGCTCCGCCCCGGGGCCAGCAGCATCGAAACCAACCGCTCCGGGACCAACCACCCCAAAACTCACGGCGCAGAGACCGACCACATCAAAAGTGGCAGCTCCGAAAGCGGCAGCCCTGAAGGTCGATGCGCAGGAACCAACCGCCCCGAGCCCGAGCACTCTGAAACTCGCTGTGCAAGAACCAACCGCTCCGAGTTCGGCCGCGCAGGGCCCTGCCGCCCCGGGCCCGACCATGCAGAGTTCCGCTCAGCGTGACTCCTGCACATCCGGCGATGGTCCGGTTCTGGTGATTGCCCCGACCAGTGTGATCGGCTCTTGGATGGAACAAGCGGCTCGATTCTGCCCTACCATGCGGGTGCACACCGTCACACGTACCCGTGCCAAGCGTGACAGGAGCCTGAACGAAGTCGTCGCGGAGGCGGACCTCGTCGTCACCAGCTACACGATCATGCGCCTGGAGCAGGAAGATTTTGCCGCTGTCGACTGGACCTGGGTCGTGTTGGATGAAGGGCAAACCGTCAAGAACCCTCACTCGATGACATACAAGGCGGTGCGGCGTCTGCGCACGCCGTCCACTATCGCCATCACGGGCACTCCTTTGGAGAACACGTTGATCGACCTGTGGAGTCTGCTGTCGATTACGGCACCGGGGTTGCTTCCCGGGGCAGAGCGTTTCGCTGAGGTGTATCGGCGTCCCATTGAACGCGGCGACGACGGCGTCCTGGCGGCACTCCGGGCTCGGATCCGTCCTTTCCTGCTTCGCCGCACGAAAGAGCAGGTTGCTTCCGACCTGCCGCCGAAGATCGAACAGGTGCTATTCGTCGAATTGGATGCTGAGCATCGGCATGCCTATGAGCGTCGATTGGCACGGGAGAGGCAAAAGGTGTTGGGCCTGCTGGAAGAAGACACTGCGCAATCACGGTTCACGGCGCTGCGCTCGCTGACCATCCTGCGGCAAATGGCGCTCGACCCGGCGCTGGTTGAAGAGGTCGATCACGAAGATGGTGATACGGCCGCGGCAGTTGAGCAACCGAAGTACACGGCAAAGATCGAGATGTTGCTGGAGATACTGCGACCGGTGGTCGCAGAGGGGCATAAAGCTCTCGTCTTCAGCCAATTCACTCGGTACTTGAGCGGCGTGCGTTCTGCACTTGACACCGAGGCAATGCGTACCGCCTATCTGGACGGTTCAACGGCAGACCGGCAGGAAGTGATTGACGCGTTCCGCAACGGTGACGCCGATGTCTTCCTGATATCCCTGAAGGCGGGCGGAGTTGGCTTGACTCTCACCGAGGCGGACTACGTGTTCCTGCTTGACCCGTGGTGGAACCCGCAGGCCGAAGAACAAGCAGTTGATCGCACCCACCGGATCGGGCAGGCTAGGCCGGTGATGGTCTACCGCTTGGTATCCGCCGGAACGGTGGAGGAGAAGGTCATGGCGCTGAAGGAGAAGAAGGCGGAGCTCTTCGATCGAGTTGTGGAGGGCGCCAAGGGTGCGATTGGCACCGGAGCCGATGCTGGAGTTACTGGGGCCGCCAGCGCTCGCGGCGTTGGTGGCGGAGGCGTTGCCGATGGTGGTGTTACCGACGGAGAAGCCATGGACCATGCTGACTACACTGACGATGCTGGTGTCGCTGCCGATAGCGGTGCCAACGGCGGCGCTGACAGCGGAC
>SUUB01000058.1:0-4305 GCA_015062745.1 Actinomycetaceae bacterium | reverse complement strand
TTGCCTGTAGCGCTCGGCGTCGTCAATCGGAGTGGCGTGATGCGCTGAGTGCGTGGTTGTAACGCTGCTGGTTGGCGAGCTAGTTCCCTGTGACGCTGCCGCAGCACTGCCGGAACCCGGTTCGCGATCGGCGCTGGCACTTGGGGTGCCACCGGTGTCTGGTGTGGTAGTTGCATCAGAGTTCATCGTCGTTGCCTTGCCGCACTGTGGGCAATAAAAAGACTGTTCGGCGAGCTGCGTGCCGCAATGAGTGCAAAACATGTGGTCCTCTCTGGTGTTGAAGAGCGGTGTTATGGCAGACTCCTGCGGAATTGCCGTAACAAGCTGAGGATCTCCGACAAGCGCCGGTGAGTGCCAATTCGATAGTACCTGTATTGCAACGTGACTTGCCCCGGGTGTCCGCAGTGGCAGGCGGGCGGCAGGGGTATAGGGCCTATGGTGTGGCGCGGCCTTTCCGGAAGCCAATTCGATCCGCCACTAGGCGGCGGCAGTGCGTCTAGTGCCGGGCTACGGCAAAACGTGGCCGGCCGCGCGGTACAGGCCGTACCATTCGGCGCGCGTGAGCGGGATGTCGGAGCCGGCGGCCGCTGCGATGGCGTGCTGCGGCGTCGTCGTTCCAAGAACCACTTGAATTCCGGCGGGATGGCGAGTGATCCATGCGACGGCAATTGCCTCCGGAGCGACGGTGTACTCATCGGCCAGGCGCGCCAACTCAGCATTGAGCTCTGGGTAGCTGGGCGAGCCGAGGAACGTGCCGCCGTGGGCCGGCGCCTGCAGCGGGCTCCAGGCTTGCAGCCTGATTCCGTTCAGACGTGCATGGTCGACGACGCCGCCACCGTCGCGCGTGATTGCGTCGTCGTGCCCGAGCATGTTGGATGCGAGGCCCTGCGCAATGATCGAGGAGTGAGGCAGGGACAGCTGTACTTGATTGACGACGATTGGCTGGGCAAGCGTGTGGCGGAGCAGATCGATCTGCCGCGGCGTGTGGTTGGAGACGCCGAAGTGCCGGACCTTGCCGGAGGAATGCAGATCGTCGAAGGCGCGGGCGACCTCTTCCGGTTCGACGAGGGCGTCGGGGCGGTGGAGCAAGAGGATGTCGAGGTAGTCGGTGCGCAATGCGCGCAGCGACTCGTCGACCGAGGTAATGATGTGGGTGTAGGAGTGATCGTAACCCGGCGGGTCGGTGATGATTCCGGTCTTGGTCTGCAGGATGATCTGCTCCCGCTCGGAAGGGGCGAGGCGCAGGGCGTCGGCGAAGCGGCGCTCGCAATAGTGCAGGCCGCCATCCGGGTGATTGAACCCATAGATGTCAGCGTGGTCGAAGAAGTTGATTCCTGCTTCGCGTTCTGCGGCATAGAGCGCGCGGATCTCGGCGTCAGTTTTCTCCGCGATGCGCATCATGCCGCCAATGATGTTCGAGGCGGGGAGGGCCAAAACCTCGTCGGCGTGTGATGCGGGTCGGCCTGAGGGGTTTGTGTGGGAGGAGCTTGCAAAAGTAACGGTTCTCATCGCTTGGACTCCTGAATAAATGGCTTCCTGAATAGAACGTGACGTGTTATGTCTGATCGTATCTGCTCGTCGTCAGGGATACGCGGGTTCCGCGCGTGGAGGATAGGTGGCGGGTAGCTGAGATAGCGGCCGAGCTTGCAGATGCGAGTTCCGCTCGTGGGGATCGGGGCGGCTCCACATCTTCGATAACTGGCGATGTGCTGCCAGCTCCGCTCGTGGGGATCGGGGACTTCGCAACAATGAATCGATGCATATGGGAATCGATGCATATGGCTATGGGCGAAGATACTTGGTTCAACCGCGATCGAACCCTGATAGGCCAGAAGTCGTTTGTCCGACAGCGAGCCATCAGCTGTGGTCTGTGCTCAATGGTTCGAAAGCAGAGCGGGGGAAAGGAGCTTCTGGGGAGTTCGGGCGCACAAGGCAATGATGACGGTTTCACTCGGACTGGATCATTTGTGGTCAATGGATCTGTGCGGCACTTGCTCGTGCTAGCGCGCTAGATTAGCGGGCGGCGCGGCGCGTTGTGACAGAGTCTATTGCCAGTACCCATCCCGCGTTGAGTAATGTGGCTCCGCGCGGCATTCGTCAGATTCCAGACGCTATGGGCCAGGGGAGAAGTTGCTCGTGCAGCTTTGGCGTTCGTTCCGGCGTTTAAGTCGCTATGGGTCAGGGAAGAAGACATCCTCGATGCGTAGGTCGAACGTAGCTGCGATGAGGAAGGCAAGCGGAAGCGAGGGGGCGGATTTTCCCTTTTCGATAGAAATGACGGTCTGCCGACTCACGCCGAGCACCTCCGCCAGGTGCTCTTGCGACCATCCGCGGCTTTTTCGCAACTCTGCCAAGCGATTACGCATCTACCTCACCTTGTGAATCAGGTAGCTCAGAAGGAAGGCAACGGCAGAAAAGACTGCTATTGCGACCAGTGTCCAGGACACTGGTCGCATTCCATTTGCTCGCCACCGACGACCCGACACCGCATACAACAAACGTTAGGTGAAAGGCGTCCAAGGCGGCCTTCGAATACCAAGTGCTCTCCACGCTGTTTTCGGTATCGCGCACCGCACCCGGTAGCGTGCTGCGGTCGACGCATGCATTGGCGGACTCCGTCAATGCGCTCGCTAAGGCTGTCTGTTACGGTTGCCCACATAGGGTCGAGAATAAAGTCGATGCCAGAACGGCGAGCGTGTTTAGCAGCTGGAACAAAATCGCTGTCACCGGGGATCATAATGATCTGATTGACTCTGCCGTTTTCCGCCAAGGCTGCTATGTCGAGGCCGATTCGCATGTCCACGCCCTTTTGTGTGATATCGAGTAGAAAGTCTCGTTCCGATAGGTCGGAGATCGTAATAGCGCCTGCGCAGAGTTTCTTCAGCGGTTCAGGTTTCAGCATGTAGCCATGTTGAGTTTCCAGTTCCTCTCCACGGCGAAGCGCAACTTTCCGTCGTTTGGTGAGCTCGCGCATGAACTCTGCCATCCACCGATATTCAGCACTCTTGCGCAAGTTGACATGTTTTCGCGTCAGTGGGTGAAAGATGACCCGTTCAGATGGCGGGCAATCATAGTAGTAGATGCGGTAGAGCGCGGCATGCGACTTCCGAATGTGGCGGCGACAGTACTCAACGAGCTCATCTGCCCGCTGATTTGGAGTCTTTTCACCAAACAGGGCGTGGGCGCGTTTCCGATAGAAGCCGCCGTCGACGATGATAGCTGTGACGATTTCACGACGGACCTCCACGGGTGCGGTCTCCTGTCGAGGCGTCTACATCTAGTACCTACTGTCGTGGTTGCTAAAAGCTACTCAAAAGGCCCCTGTCATCGGCCACTCTCCATATTGAGCGGAGGGTCAACGGCAAGGGGCCGATATTCGCAGACCACCACGAAACGATGTAGCGGCACAAGGGCAAAAACGTGCGTCTCGTTTTTGTTCAGTGTGACACTCCCTAGAGTGGTAGACCAGCCCACCTCAGGTGGTGCGCGCCCCGGTGAGCCAGAGAATCACCGCGCTCTTCGGCAGTGAAACCGGATTGGTCCAGATGCCGTCGTCCCACCTCCTGGGAAGAACACTTTCAAGCATATTAGGCCTCGATCGGCCCCGGCCCGTCCTCGGGGAGGTTGAGAACTCTGGGTAGAGAGTCACAGGTCAAACGGCGCGGCGCGTGTGGGGCTGAAAAGCCGAGAGCTTTGGCAGAGCGTGTTAGTCGGCGTTAGCCGCCAGCTCTTTCTGCAGATCGGCAAGATCATGGTAGCTCTCTTCAAGATAATAGCTGCCGTCGCAATACTCACCGAGGCGATGCAGTAGGTCCGGAGAGATGCGGATCCGGTCGTCATACAAGGCGTCTAACAATGACCGGATGGCGACGGATGGGTCTAGCTCAGCGATCTCATGGATCACATCCTCCATGTCAGGCTGATAGGAGAGCATGTCATTGAGCAATAGCAACGGGTCCATATGTCACCTCGCATGTGTCAGGCCGGGAAAGCTTCGAATAAAGCGAGGCTACCTCGTTGCCACGTTTCAGAGTGGCGGCACCGTGGCCAATTCCTTAGCGGGACTCGTCGCTTCGCCGTCGCCCGTTCCCGTACCGCGCCCCGTCGCCTGACCGCAGCCTGTTACCTCACGGTCGCCCGTTCCTCACCTCGGACGCGCCACCTCGCCGGTGCCTAGTCGACCCGCTAGGGGCCCCGGCCACGTTGGTCAATGCACCCTGCCGAAAAAGACAAAACGAGTGGCAGGACATGCGCATAACGTGGAAGAATCCAGGAGAGAGGAAACAGAGGAGCACTGTGGCACCG
>SUUB01000004.1:105701-111833 GCA_015062745.1 Actinomycetaceae bacterium | reverse complement strand
CCTCCGAAGGTTGCCGGCGCTTCCGTGCAGGAAGGCGAGTGAGATCATGACGATTAAACGGTATAACAAGATCCTGGTGGGAACGGATGGCAGCTCCTTAGCAGGCCCCACGGTGGCGCGGGCGGCTGCGCTCGCCGCCTCCGAGAATGCGGAGTTGGTTATCGTGTGTGCCTATACCACGATGACGGCGCGCGAGGAAGCCAGTTTGAGTTCCGTTCCGGCGCAGTCGGTGAAGCTGGGCCAGGTGCCTGGAAAAGCGTCTGCCAGTCAGGCCTTGGATGAGGCGATGTCGATCGCGGAGCGATATGGCGCCCACGTGGCTGCGGCTATCTTGATGGATGCGGAGCCGGCAGCGGCGCTGTTGGAGACCGGTAAGCAGTTCCTGGTTGACGCCATCGTGATCGGAGCTATTCGAGACACCTCGATTGTGGGACGGCTCCTTGGTACCGTTGCCTCAGAGGTTGTCCGCCGGGCACATTGCGATGTTCTCGTTGTCCGTCCGGCTCCCGGTGCTCCGGAACCGAACGTTGCGGAGGACGTCACGGTCGAGAACGATTCCAACTCCACGGAGGAATAACAATGCCACTGGACGCAGCAGGCCGCCAGAGTTTCGAACTGCGGTGGGAGCGCTATTCGCCGCAGATTCGCGCGGCGCTTACACACCTGTATCCGGGACGCGAACGTGAAGTGGAGGAGCGGCTATGTGCGCTGCTTCTCGCGGCGTTCAAGGCGCGTAGCCCAGAGTTGCGGCGCCTCGACGAAGAACGCCTGCTGCGTCCAGATTGGCTACAGCTTCCGGAGATGATCGGCTACGTGTGTTATGCCGATCGTTTCGCCGGAAATCTGGCAGGTATCGCCGATCGAGTTGACTACTTGACCGATCTCGGCGTGCGGTATCTGCACGTTATGCCCTTCCTCCGTCCACGGGAAGGCGCGAATGACGGTGGCTACGCGGTGCAGGACTACCGCAGTGTCCGCCCCGACCTCGGCACGATGGACGATCTGGAAGAACTTGCCACGGTGTTGCGGGAGAATCGGATCAGCCTGGAAATGGACCTTGTGCTCAACCATGTGGCGAAGGAACATGAGTGGGCGCAACGCGCTCGAGACGGGGAGCAGAAGTACCGCGACTACTTCCTCATGTTCCCGGACAGGACTGTTCCCGATGAGTACGAGAAGACTCTGCCGGAGATCTTCCCGGACTTCGCCCCCGGCAACTTTACGTGGGACGACGAGGCGGCAGCCTGGGTGTGGACCACGTTCAATGATTACCAGTGGGATCTGAACTGGGCCAATCCGGACGTTCTGTGCGAGTTCGTCGACCTTATCTGTTGGCTGGCGAATAAGGGTGTGGAGGTGTTCCGGCTTGATGCCATCGCCTTCACCTGGAAGCGGCTCGGGACAACTTCTCAGAACCAGCCGGAGGTGCATGATCTGACCCAGGCGATGCGCGCCTGCCTGCGGATTGCCGCGCCAGCGGTCGCCTTCAAGGCAGAGGCGATTGTGGCGCCGGAAGATCTGATGGCCTACCTGGGGCGTGGCGAACACTACGGGTTGGTCTCCGATATGGCGTACCACAACGAGCTGATGGTGCAGTTGTGGAACTGTGTGGCGACCGGCGAGGCGGACATGGCGCAGGCAGCGCTTGCGGCGATGCCATCGAAGCCGCCGTCGGCTACCTGGGCTACGTACGTGCGGTGCCATGACGACATCGGTTGGGCGATATCCGACGCCGACGCGGCAGCGGTAGGCGTATCCGGCTTCGATCACCGCGCCTTTCTTTCGGACTTCTATTCGGGAGAGTTTCCTGGTTCGTTTGCACGCGGCCTGGTGTTTCAAGCGAACCCCGCTACCGGCGATCGGCGCATCAGCGGCAGTTGCGCCAGCCTGGCAGGCCTCGAAATCGCGCTGGAAAGAAACGATGGCGAGGGTATTGACGCGGCGATAGCCCGCATCAACCTCATGCATGCGGTGATGTTCGGCTACGGCGGCGTTCCGCTGCTGTATATGGGGGACGAAATCGGGCTTCTCAACGATATGGATTACGCTCGCGATCCCGCCCATGCCGAAGACAACCGCTGGGCGCATCGTCCGTTCATGGACTGGGACTTGGTCGATAAACTGCCGGATGAGCCGCTGCATCCCGCGCGGCGAATCAATGAAGGCATCCGCCACCTGATTGATGTGCGCGTGCGGACGCCGCAGTTGCATGCCTCCATTCCCAGCGATGTTGTGGAGAGTCCCGATTCGCGCCTGCTGATCTTGGAGCGATTGCATCCCTTGGGCACGCTGGTGGAGGTCTATAACTTTTCGAACCAGACGGTTCGCCTGCATCATGGGGTGCTGACCTATCGCCTGGGATACAGCGCGCGGGAGCTAATCGGCAATAACAGCTATGATCTGCGCCCGGCAACCATTGATATTGCGCCGTACCAGCCAGCGTGGTTTGTGCGCCGATAGGTCTTAGCTCATAGTGAAGGCCTCTGGCGTTCTCCGCGATATGGACTATATTGGAATTAGTCCAAAAAGGGCTGGCGGTTAGCATATGCCGGAACATCCGGGAGGCCGCCCGAAAAGGAGCAGAAGAGATGGCACAGAACACTTCTAAGTCCAACACGGTAGAGAAGGCCCTTCAGCAGGCCCTTGTTGACCTAACTGATCTTGCCCTGCTTGGTAAGCAGGCGCATTGGAACATCCAGGGTTCGCGTTTCCGCGCCTTGCACCTTGCCTTGGATGAGATCGTGGATCAGGTGCGTGACGATTCCGATGAGGTAGCAGAGCGTCTTGCCGCGATCGGCGGAACGCCCGATGGTCGCGCGGCCACTGTCTCCGCACAGTCCGGTGTGAAGCAGTTTGATGCGGGCGTGCTTAGCGTCGATGATGTGTACGAGCAGTTCGAGGAAATGTTGCTTGGCGCATCCGACCGGATTAAGGCCACCCTCGACGACGTCGACGAGGTAGACCATCTCTCGAACGATCTGTTGATCGGAGTGGCAGCGGGCCTGGAGAAGCAGGCTTGGATGCTTCGTTCGGCAACGAAGTAGGCGCCTAGCGTCGGTGTGCCGGCGTGGGAAAACCGCGTCGCCGCCGTGTGGGCGGCCGAATTGCCGACAAGCTAAGGTTCAGAGCTCGGGTCCACCACCTCCTTCTGGCGGGCGGTGGACCCAAGCATTGAGGCACGACCACTAGCCGCTGCGGAGCAATCCATAGTTGAACGCTGGCGCCGTCGTTAACATCCCCGGGCGCAATCCTCAAACCGGCGATGATACGGCATGTCCCAAGAGCCGCGGATCACCACTCATCCTCGGGAAGCTCGTCGTCGTTCTCGTCGAACATCTCGAAGTACTCGGCCTCGGCTGCCGCCGCAGCGACGGCGGACGGAGAGTCGATATCGACGCGAAGAAGCCAGCCAGACTTACCGATTCGCACCGTGGCAGTGCTGGGCAGCTGCCAGGTGACGGATCGTGCTTCGCCGTCGTCGTCCCATTCGGTGGTCCCCTCGCCGTAAAGCGCGCTCAGCGCCCCTACGTACTGGTCGAAAGCCGATCGCGCCGAAGCTTCGACCAGGGGTTCGAACTCCAGGGCGATCCGGGAGCACAAGTTGAAGGCGAAGGAATTGACCATGCCGCGGATCACCACGGCGGACGCGTCCTTTTCTCCCGTGCCGTGATTGGTGGTGAAGAGCGTGGTTTTCGACGGTGAGGATACCCAACCAAGTTCGTCTCGCAGTTGTAGGGCATGGTCGGCGCTGAGCGGCCAATCGTGTTCGAGCCATAAGCGGATGACTCGAATGCCTACCGGCATGGGTACGATTCGGTACAACGTGCCGTCGGGCAAAGGCGTCTGCGTATATTTGCTGTCGTGCGCTGCGGGAGTTTGCGACATGGCAGCTAGATTAGCATGTCCGCTATGCCCCGTGACTTCGATGTTGGCCGGCCAGGTATCCGCAGGTGCCCGCGGGGGCGCGGGTTGAGCGGGCAGGCAAACGTCCAGCCTTTGCGGCTCCGCGGCCGCGAGTAGTGTCTGGACGTGTTCCCACCGCCTTTGGACGTTCGCCCGCACTACCCGCGGCCCGCGCCTAGGATCGCGGCGATTCGGCCGGGTTCACCGCTGAATTACAGTGCAAAGGCGAGTTCGTAGGCGTCATTAATGGCGTCTCCGACCTTGCGGGGGTTCACGCAATCGCCCACCATGTGCACGGTGGCGCCGCGAGCAGTCAGTGCCGCTCCGAGCTCGGTGGCGGGTTTCAGACCGAAGGCGGTAATGATGCTGTCGGCTTGGATGATCCTGCTTCCGGCAGCGTCAGTGACTCGTACGCCCTCCGGCAGGATCTCCTGCACCGAGGTGCCGGTAAGGACGTCGACGTCGTTCGCCGCCAGATCGCGCAGCAGGCTCGTGCGGTTGAGCATGAGCATGTCACTGGCGATGGCATCGGTCATCTCAACGATTGTGACTGCATGTCCCTGCTGAGCGAGTTCGAGCGCGGCGTCGGCGCCGGAGAGTCCGCCGCCACAAATCAGCACTCGATCACCCACGGGTGCGCCGAGATGGAAGTCGAGTACATCGATCGGGGCCGCATCAGCGGCAATGGTAACCGCTGTGGGAATGAATGGATGGGACCCGGCGGCGACGACGATTTCGTCGGCGTCGTCGAGCACGGGATCGTCAGCGGTGACCTCGTGCCCGAGGTGGAGTGTCACACCGTCAATCTGCTCGAGTTGATGCTCCCACCAGCCGATCATCTTGAAAAGCTCACGTTTGAAATCCGGGGTTGCCGCCGGCCGCAGCACGCCTCCAACAGCGTTGCCCTTCTCGTAAATGTCAACTCTGTGCCCACGCAGGCCTGCGACGCGTGCGAATTCGAGCCCCGCCGGACCGGCGCCAACTACCGCAATTCTCTTGGGATTTTGCGCCACATGCTCGGAGATCACCCGAGTGGCCTCCTGCCCCACCTCGGGGTTGACCGCACAGCCGATAGCTTTGCCGAAGAATGCGTTGCCCGTGCAGAGCTGGTTACAACGGATGCAGGGGCGAATATCCTCCGGTCGGTTCTGGCGTAGCTTGAGCACGATGTCGGGGTCGGCGATAAGGCCGCGACCAATGGCGATAAGGTCTGCCTTTCCCTCGGCGAGCAGGCGTTCGCCGATTTCCGGAGTGATATTGCCACACGCGGCGACGGGGATCGACACAACCGCCTTGACCTTCTCGGCTGCTTCGACCATCGGCGCGTCTCCCAGATAATAGGGAGGAAACACGTAGTCCATGGCTTCGTAGGAGCCGTCGTCGCACAGAATCATGTCGAGGCCGCCGGCTTCCAGCGCGCGCACCAACTCTTGGGTCTCTTCCCAGGTTCGGCCTCCCTCGAAGCGGTGATTGACGGAGATACGGAAGGAGATGACGCGCCCGGGGGCGTTTTGTTTGGCAGCTTGGATGCACTCGACGGCGAAGCGGGCGCGATTCTCGGCGCTGCCACCGTACTCATCCGTGCGGCGGTTCCAAACCGAACTCATGAACTGATCGACGAGATATCCGGTGTGGCCGTGGATATCGATGACATCGAATCCGGCCTCGTAGGCGCGATGTGCAGCTTCGCCGACCCTGCGAATGATCAGCTTGATCTCTTCGGTTGTCAGCGCGCGGCAGCGGCGCGTCGGGTCAAAGAAGTAGGTGTTGTCCGAAGCGGACACCGGCTCCATGCCGAAGGAGTCGTAGTTCTGGTTATTGCGTCCTAATCCGGGCGTGAGCTGGAGGGCGGCCAGACCGCCGGCGGCGTGTACGGCGTCGGCAATCCCCTTCAGCCCGGCGGTGTGCTCGTCGGTATCTGCACGCGCCAAGCCGAGCTGGATCGGCTCGAGGTCCGACTGTACGAAATTGACGCCAGTCATGGTCAAGGCGGTACCACCGCGGGCACGTGCGCCGTAGTATTCGGCTTCCATCTCCGTGGATTTGCCGTCTTCGGTGCCCATTTCCGTTCCCATGGGGGAGAGAATGATGCGGTTGGGGAACTCTACTCCCGCGATTGTGATAGGGGAGAGTAGGTGTTGAAAGCGAGTGGGAACTTGCGTTGACATGAGGAAACTCCTTCGTCCTGTTGTCTTGCGTGTACAACCAGCCTACGAAGCCACAAGTGGG
>SUUB01000004.1:62322-105601 GCA_015062745.1 Actinomycetaceae bacterium | reverse complement strand
GAACTTGCGTTGACATGAGGAAACTCCTTCGTCCTGTTGTCTTGCGTGTACAACCAGCCTACGAAGCCACAAGTGGGCGACGGCACACGATGGTCCCAAGCTGCACTTATACGCAGAAAGTCGCGTGAAATTGGTTCGGAGTTCCGGGTTTGGAGTCTTGGGTTGGGAGGCCTAGGTTTGGAATCCTGGGCCAGGAACCCTGAGTTCCGAGGCCGGAGCTCTGAGACGCCTCGCAGCTCACCGTGTATGCCAGCGAAATAGCTCACCATGTATGCCGACGAGAGGCGCACGCCGCAGGTTGTTTCGGCGCGGTGATTCTGCTGTCTGATGGTGCGCACACAGGGCAAGAATTCCGAATCGCCCGTAGTTCTTCACCCGCCGACGTTCTGTAGGCCCACAGGGACTCGAACCCTGAACCCACGGATTAAAAGTCCATGGGTGCGGTATACTGATACCGACAAAAACCGCGAGATTCCGCCATTCTAGGATGTCCAGTCTTGACTGGTCTAGACTGGGTCTAGCTAACCATTTAGCTAACCAACGAGGGGACGTGAGGCGATTATGGCGACGAAGCGTCGGGACGCCGGATCCGGATCGATCTACCAGCGGGCCGACGGTAAGTGGTGCGCTGCCCTCACCCTCCCGTCCGATCCGCTCACGGGGAAGCAGCGCCGGAAGGTACGCACCGGCCGGACCAAAAGCGTCGCGCAGCGAAAGTTGGCGGAGATGCGCCGCGAGCTCGACGCCGCCGGAGACCTCGCCACCCAAACACCGACCGTGGCCACCTACCTCACCGACTGGCTCACCCTACGCCGCACCACGCTCAAACCCTCCACGTGGGACGGATACCGATCCAAGATCGAGCTACATGTCCTGCCCGTCATCGGCCGGCGGCACCTCGACAAAATCACGCCACTCGATATCGAGCGCGTAACCGCCGGAATCATCGACAGCGGCGGGGCCGCCGCGAGCGCACTCCAAACACATCGGATCCTCGGCCGCGCCTTCGCCGACGCCGAAAGGAAGGGGCTTATCCGCCGGAACCCGGTGCGCGCCGCCGATGCTCCCCGCGCGAAGACAGGCCGCCGGGACGCCATGCCGCCAGAGCACCTCGTGCAGCTCATCACCGCCAACGCGGACCAGCCCTACCTTGCCCGTGTCATCCTCGCCCTGCTCACCTCCGCCCGACAGGGTGAGATACTCGGTCTCGAGCTCTACCGCCTCGACCTGACGCCAGGAGCCGCCTGGGTATCCCTCACCCGCGAACTCGCCGCCCTGTCGTACGCCCACGGCTGCCATAACACCTGCGGCCGCAAGCGGGCCGCTGACTGTCCCGCCCGCCGCTTCCACGTCCCCGACCACCTCGACGCCGAGCAGGTGCATGGTAGTCTCTGGCTCCTCCCACCCAAGTCCGTCCGATCAACCCGGCCGATCGCTCTTGGTGCGCTCGCGGTACAGGTTATGACCAGGTATTTTGAGGTGCTTGACGTTCCGCCGGCCCGGTTCGTGTTCGAAACATCTCCTGGGGTGCCGGTGCATCCGCGCCGGGACTATGACATGTGGTGTGAGATGCTGGAGCGAGCCGCCCTGCCGCACTACCCGCTGTACGCGCTGCGACACTCCACCGCGACGCTCATGAGGGCCGCCGGCATCGCCGACCGGACACGACAAGAGATCATGGGCCACTCGTCTGAGGACATGACCGCCCACTACACGCACCGCGAAGTCGAAGATCAGCTCGACGCCGTTGCCGCCTATGACCAGTACATGACGACGCTGCTGCCGAATCTGCAACCATAACCCGCCGTCGGGGTAGAGTTAAACGATGGTACGAGCAGCAATGACCTCCGGCCCGCTTGATCACGCGTTCGCACGGGTCTTCCTTAGCGAGATGCAGCGACATGCGTACACCTACGATCAGATTAGTGCCCTATCGGGGGTCTCACGCACACGAGCCCACCGCCTGCTGGCTGGTAGAGCACCGTTTTACGTCGGCGATGTCCAGAGACTCACGGACGCTTTCGAGCTAGATGCCGCCACCGTGTTACAACAGGTCCAGGCGCATATGGAGTCCGCAGGCCAACGTGACGAGGAGTTGTGAATGGCACGCACGTCTGTTACGGCAGGGGCTATTGATCGTGCACTCGCGGCAGTTTTTACGAGCGAGATGATTCGGCAAGGGGTCTCCTATCGGACGGTATCTGCCCAAGCAAACCTAGCTCCGACCCGGGTGTATCTGATCCTTGCGGCGCAGAGACCATTTTATGCGCGTGACGTGGTGGCACTAGCCGAGGCGCTCGGGTTACCAATGGCAACCGTCGTGAAGCGCGCGCAGCAACAACTCACACCCTAGCCGGGCAATAGTTGGAACGTGGCAGAACACACAACTGCCCCACACCCTTCCGCTTGTCAATTGACAAATAATTGGATAGAATATTAGTGTCAAACGGAAGGAGGTGGTTAGAATGGACAAGGAAGTGCGGAAGCTCGTAAAGGAGCTGGAAGCGGCAGGGTTCACGACGGAGCGCACGTCCCGTGGCCACGTGAAGGTGTACCGGGATGGCACGCTGATCACGACACTGCCGGGCACTCCGTCCTCGTCGCGGTCGCTGAAGAATGCGATGGCGTACCTGAGGCGAGCGGGCTTCCGCAGATAGGCCGAGTGGCTACCCGGTGTAACAACCGGGTAGCCACCCACACACAGAAAGGATACCGCGAAATGGTGGAGTACACAGGCGTTATTACCATCACGACAACGCTTAGCGACGAGGATCTGCTCGAGCGCCTGGCGGACTATCACGCCGCTGTCGGTCCCGCGCCTCACGGGTGGAGCGTTACCCTGTCACTGCCCGCTGACAGCCTGCAGCAGGCCATCTTGACACTGCTTGCCGTCGCTAGCACGGTCGGCGAACCGCGAGCGCTGACCGTCCGGACGAGTGAGGAGTTTGACCGGATACACGGCCTGGAGCCGCTGCCGGAGCTGCTGTCAGTATCGCAGGCGGCTGACGTCCTGGGGCTGTCACGGCAGGGAGTGCTGCACAGGATCCACACCGGGGTACTGGCGGCGACGAAGGTCGGCAAGACATGGTTTATTCCCGCGACGGCGGTGTCGCACGACACGGGCGGTCACGCCGCCTAGAAACAAAAAGATTGGCCCCACCCGGCAAGGGTGGGGCCAATCTGCTTGAACATAGGCGGACTAAACGTTGTCCTGGACAGTTGTTACGTCTGCGGTATCCTCGACCAGTTCGACGTCGCCGTCGTCGGTTTCAGCGGCGACGGTCAGCCGGGCTTCGGCCAACACTGCTGCGATAGTGTCGTCGAGCGAGGCTGTCGCATAGTCCGGCATGTTTTCCGTTCCTGCGTCTTGGCGCAGGTCTGTGGTTTCCGTCGTCACGGTTGGGGTTGCGGCTCGGGTGACGGCCTTCGCTGCCGGGTAGACTGCCGAGTAGATCACCTGGGATCCTGCGATCACCATGGCAGCAACCGTGAGAATATCCGACCAATCCGTCACCCCGTTGACTATGACGGTCACCGTGGCCAGGACCACGGAGACGACGAGGGCGACGATCCGCTTCACTGCTGAGGACCAGTGCACGCGTTGGAACAAGGCCGTGATAAAAGGGGCAGCGGCCGCAGCGATGCCGGTGAAGATCTCCGTTTGCATGTCGAGGGTTGTCATCATTTCACCTCCACGCCGAACACGGCAGGATTCACTACGTTGTTGGATTTGGACGCGTTGATATGCCGCCATTCGACCATGGTCGCTTTGGCGCGTTGCAGCATGGTGACCGTCTCGGTAAAGGTCTGCGTGTTGGGCATGCGTCGCCACGTGCCTGCCGCGACGTTGGCGATGCAGATGGCGTTGCCGACCTGGAAGATGATGTGGGTGTACATGTCGCCGAAAATCCCTCCTCGTGTGTTGTGTCGTGTGGTTGCTGCCGTGACGGCTTTAGCAGCAGTAAGGGCCGCCCACTGAGCGGCCCCACCGTAGAAAATGTTCAGATCCAGTGCTCCCTGCCAGCCGGGAACCCCTCCGGCCGACGAGTACTGCCAGATGGCTGGTCGGCCCCAGTAGGGCACGTCGGTCGGCTGCGCATAGGATTTCCAGCCGACCGGGGCACTGTACGGGTACCGGGCGTACCAGAGCGGATATCCGGCCTGCTGGACGCGGCGTAGGGACGGGTGGGCAAGCAGAGTGGCCCGGTACGTGTAGAAGATAGGACGTCGGCCGAGGGCCTGCTCGACCAGCCGCATCCATTCCAGGATCCAGTCCGCGTCACCGAGGTTGTTCCCGGATGCTTCCTCCCAGTCGAGGACGAGGAGCGCGTCAGACGGGGCAAGGGCTGCTTGCCGGATGAAGTTCGCGGCCTCCGCTGCAGGTGTTCCTGCCCGGCCGCGTTCGCGGGCGTAATGGTAGACACCGGTACGGGCAGCTCCGGCCAGCATGGATTTCCAGCCGGAGATCACCAGCGATGTGCCGCCGGTGGCCTTCGCGATCACGAAATCCACGCCGGGCACGCTCGACTGCGGCCATCCGGCTTGGTAACGGGCGTGCACATCCACGCCATGCAGAATGCTTGTCATGCTTGGTCTCCTTCTTCGTCGTCGTCGCTGTCATCATTGGGGATCTCGCCGTTGTCGTCGTGAGCCGGAACTGATGCGAGTCTTGTGCCTCGGTCGGATTGGGCGACAGCAGCCAAGGGCCGTGCCGGCGGCGGGGGTGGTAGTTGCAGATTGATATGCCGTTCCAGCCGGGAGACGTGGTCTTGCCAGACGCCTACCTGCTGGGACAGTGCGAGCTCGTGATCCCTGGCTTGTCCTAGTTCGCGGCGCAGGCGGGAGAATTTGGCGTCCATCTGGTCCAGGCTTTCCCGTAGCCTGGTCGTCCGGGTCTCGGCGTCCCGTACCTGCTCTTGTAGCTCGTCTACGGTACGGGCCAGCACGGCGAGACTGTAGTCTGCGCGGGCGTTCCGCCGCTGCACGAGTGCGGAAATCCCCGCGGTGACAACACCGCCAATCATGGCGACCACGGCAACAATCACAGCAGTATCAAGCAAAGGAGAGGGCATGTTAGCCTCGCTTCCACCGGGGTGCGAGTGTCTGAACGACCGTGAGTACGCCCTGTTGGACGGATCGGGTGCCACCGGCCGAGTGGTAGAAGTAGGTGGCGATGGTGGACCCTGCGGTTATAGGAATCACTGCCATGAAATTCATCTGGTCTTCGGCGGCCGATCCCGTCCGATACTTCTGCCCCTCGACCTCGAACTCTGTGAAGACTCTGCCGAGGGTTTGTGAGTCGCCGGACACATTGATATTCGCCTGGACGAGATACAGGCCAGTGGAGGGCACGGTCAGGCGGACGTTATCGGACGACAGTGCCCACCCTTCGGTTTGCCGGGTGATGGATCCGATGCCGAGATTTTTCACGACGCCGTTGGGTAGGTTGGTCTGGTACAGGGTGGCGGTCAGCCCGTGGGGGCGACCACCGACCATGTCCCACGCGCCGCCCTGCTGTGCCATGACGTCTAATGTGACGGTCGATTGGTTGAACACGAACAGTGGGAAGGCGGTGGCGGGTGCGGCGGAGGCGATCTGATCTGCCTCTGTCTGGTCTGCGACGGGGATCGGGGAGTGCAGGGACGACGAGAAATCCTCGAACACGGTTTGAATGTTGACGGGGCCGTCAGAGTCGGCGGCGGATGTCCCAACCTTCGGGAGGACACGCTTAAACAGGTCGATGATGGGCAATGGAATCTCCCTTATGCGATGGTCCAGAGTGCGGGCACGACCGGTGGTGTCCAGTCGGCTTGTGATGTGTGGGCGATGACGCACCGGTACACGGTGCCCTGATAGGTCACCAGCGTGCCAGTCGTGTAGGCGACGCCGACGGCCCATGCCGGGTAGGCGTCTCCCGCGCCTGGTGCGGCGAGGGCCGTGTTGCGCCAGCCCAGCGGGTACACGTCCGGTCCTGCCGTGTGTGGGGAGAGCCACGCCCCAGACACGTTCTCCCACGTGATGCCGTCGATGATGACTTTCTCGCCGGGGCCGACCGCGCCCGTGGTGGGGATGTCGGCGAGCTGGCGTGCCGGCTGCGTCTCAACGGCGGCCGCGTACTGCGCCGCGAGTGTTTCGGCTTGTTGGGCGGCGGTGGCGAGGAGAAGCCGTCGTTGCTGCTCTCGCAGCACGGCGGCATAGAAATCACCCCACTCCGTCTCACTAATGGTCGTCAGGTCTATCTCGACAGCCATAACCCGTGTCCTTCCTCTGGTTGGTTATGCGGTGACGTATTGGGCGGAGAACTCGGCGGCCGTGGATGCGAGTGTCGTCCCGGAGTCCTGGTAGAGCATGAGTTTGATCCGGTCTCCGGCGTTCAGCCGGACCAGCGCGTTACACTCGACGACCGATGTTCCCGACACGGCAGCGGAGACGGTGTTCGTGTCCGGACTGCCATCATTGATAGAGAAGCCGACGCCGCGTCGGCCCGTGGTGTGGTGCGCGAATTTGCCGAGGCCGCCGAGCCGGTAGACTCCCGAGACGGGCGCGGTGAGCCTGCCGTCGTCGTAGATGAAGCCGCCGACCGTATATGCGGTGGCCGCGTCTAAGACGGCGTTGTACCAGTTCCCGTTGCCCAGGGCACGGTTCGACGTGCGGGACGCGATAGCCACGGGCGGGTTGACGAAGGTTCCCCATTCGACCGTGCGACCGGTGCCGCCGGCCGGCGTGTACGAAATCCCCAGCGGGTTGAGGACGCATGTGCCGGCGGGGGACGTGTAGACCAGCTGGGCGATCCCGGCGTCGTCTCGGTCGATGCGTAGCCCGGTGGGCAGGTAGTCATGGTACGAGTCCGTGAGGCCAGTCATGCAGACGGTGAAGCTGTTCTGGTTTCGGGCCGGGGTGAGCTTGATCCGGAGTAGGCCGGTGACGTGCTCCCCGGCCAACGTCACGGTTTGCGGCGTGCCCTTTTGTAGGGTGATCGGCGTTATGTCGCCGCCGCATTCAATCTTTCCCGACAGGTGCGCCGTGGATTCGAGGGTGAAGGACACGGCCCGGTCGGGGTCTGTGGCCGCGTCGAGCTGGTAGTTCAGCCAGATGACGCCGTCCCAATCCTGCTCGAACTGCCACGCCGCAGGGACCGCCAAACGCACGGCAACGGATACGCCATCCTCGATCATGGTCGATGTGGCACGCCAATCCGTCTCCACCGCCTGACTGTACCGGGACTGATCCCAGCCCGCTGAGCGTTCCACCGCCGACAGTAACTCAAACAGGCCGCCGAGGACTTGCACGCCGACCAAGGTTTTACCCCGCAGCGTATCCACCAGCAGTTCGTTGGTGATCGTCGCACGCCCGGCGACCAGCATATCCGTGGTCACCTTGACGAAGGCGGCGAGTTTGGCCCATAGGTCCTCGGTCACCGTCAGGTCGGCCGCGTTGATCTCCCCGAGGACGAGCAGGTTACCGCCGATCGTCGCATCACCCGCCACCCGCAGCAACTTCAGCCACAGCTCGGCCGTAGGTTCAATGTCACCGGCTTTGACTGCTTCCAGTGTTGCTGCCGCTTGGCGTAGTGCTTCCTCAGCCTGCGCGATCCGTTCATCGCGTGCTGCGCCGGCTTGCTCGAGCTCGTGTTTTGCGGCGTCCAGGTCGCCGGCCAGTTCGGGCAGTACGATCCGCTTCACCGGTTGGATGTCGGCGTCCAGGTTCGCCGGGTGTGCCTCGAGTGGTCCTAGCACCTGGTAGGGACGCCCAGCGGTGTCCACGAGGACGGATACGCGGCCGTCCTCGACGTACGCGCCAGGGGCTGCTGGCAGGGTCAGTTCTTCACCGCCCATGGACACGACGACTTTCCCATCGTCGTCCGTGAGCGAGACGAGTGTGGCGGTGCGTACCGGCATGACCGTGCGCGGATCCCCGCCAGCCGTCTTTTTCGCTGCCTGCCGGCGAGCTGTGGTCAGCTCTGTTTTCCGTACCATTCCTTATACCTCCGTTGCGATATCGATGACCATCGTGTCGGCGTGGGTGAGTGGCCAGTCGACCCCGGTGACGAGTCCCATGCGGGCGACGTCGTTTACGGTGACGCGGACCAGGTCGTACGGTTCGATCCGCCAATCGGGGATCAGTTCGACGGGTACTGTCACGGCACGGGCGAGGCTTTTCGTCAGCTCGGCGCGTGCCACGAGCGAGGCTTGCGCCATATTGGGTACGTCCGCGCCGGAGATTTCTTTGGACCGCCAGCCGCACCGGTCGACGGCGTACCGGCCGTCCCGTTGAGCGACCTCGGCGACCTGGTCGGAGTCCTTCACCGGGACGATAATGTGATTGAAGATCTGGGCGCGGTCTAACGTGATCTCGGCGTCCACGACCGTGCCGCCGAGCCCGCCGGTGACCGTGACGACCGGGGTTCCTGTCGGCTCGGGGACGGGGCGTATGCGCACGTCAGCGTGCGGGCTGAACGTCGCATACGCCCCGATTGCTTCGAGGAGGGCGGCCCAGGCTTCGCCCCGGTCCGTGCCGATCGTGTAATCGGACGGGATTCTCCGGGCGACAAGGTCGTCTGACCAGTCCAAGTGAATGTCGTCTTCAACGGCGAGGGCTTGGAGGACGGTCAGGGCGGATTGGCGGACGTTCACCGGTTTCGCGGACGCGTACTTGTGATCCGCAATGGCGGCGGTGAGGAGTTGGCCGGTCACGTCGATCGTGCCGCCGTCCTGGCGGCGCACCTGGCTGATCTGGTAGGTGCCCATAGGCCAGTCCCAGACGGCCGCACCAGATCTGGCGTGGCAGTCGATGTGGACCCGGTGCCCTTCCGAGCCGACCAGGCCCGTCATAATGACGTTCTCCCCGGTCTCTGTGAGTATGGGCAGGCGCAGCCCGGTGACTTGCACGGACGGGGATTGATCGGCCTGCCAGATAATGTGCCCTGCCATGACGGGCAAGACGACGGCCTGCCGGCCGAGGGTGATGCGGGCCGTGGCCCAGAATCGTGCACCGGACAGCTCGTCTGGTGTGGGGGTGTCAGTCCGCATTCCACCCACCCTCCGCGAGTGTCCACGCTGTTTCTGATTGCAGGTCCCACACGGAGGGGAACCGCTGCTTGACATCCCACCAGGTCGCTGCCGGCACACCCGCCGGGCGCACGTCGGTCAGGTCGACGGCCCGGAAGGTGACCGTGTACAGCATTTCTCCGAGGTCCTTCCGGGCCGTCACGGCGGATGTCACGGCGCGAATGATTCCGGCTCGTGCCGGTGGGACGATGCATTCCGGGACGGGGCAGGCCACGTGGTGGACGATGACGGGCTGCTGGGCGCGGACTAGGCGGCGCATGGTCCGCACATGTATTCCTTCGACACGGAGTTCGATGGACGTCTCAGCATGCGAAGCGAATTGGCCGTAGATTGGCCAGGCACGGCCGCCGGCCTGGTGCACGGTCACGTCCGGCGCGTCGTCGTCTTCCCACTTGTGCGGCAGGATGGCCGGGACGGCCGTGCGGCCGTCGAGGGACGTGACCGCCCCGTACATGGCGGCGTCCCGGCGGATAGGGACGGTGTCCTGCCCGCCCTGCGTGTAGACGACGTCGGTGCCGATCGGTGCCAGCGGGTCCACGAGTGAGACTCCGGCGGGCGATGTGGCCACGGTCCACTCCCACGTCCCGTCTGCCGTGCGGCCCGTGACGGGCTGGCCGGGGGTCAGCCCGGCCAGCACGATCCGATCCACCAGTGCCATGTCATCACGTACAAGAGACGCACTGATCATCCGCTACTCCCATCGTGCAGCCTCGTCGGCTGCCCGCTCGACAACCTCACCGGCGACCACGCGGGCCCGTGCGAGGATTGACCCGTCCGCATCCACGAGGGTCACCCGGTCCGGCAGACCAACCCCGGCACCTCGTGCCGCCAGGGTCGAGATCGCATCCCACTGGGCCTGGGTGAGGACGGGCTCTGGGCTGCCGGTCAGGTTCGCGACCGTGCCCATACCAGGCAGGAGCCAACCGCCCTGGTCATATGCTGGGAGGAACGGCAACGGATTGTACGGGGATTGCCAGTTGCCCCTGTTCAGCTCCCAGTGCAAGTGGGGGCCGGTCGCGTTACCTGTCGCGCCGACCAGGCCGATCAGTTGGCCGGCGGTGACCGCCTGGCCCCGGTGAACCTTCGACGCGGACAAATGACCGTAGTAGGAGCCGCCATACTGGCCATGGGACAGCATGATGCCGATCCCGGACCGGCCCGCCAGGACGTTCCACCCGGTGCCGAGCACGGTGCCGGACCGGTACGCATACACCGGAGTGCCGGTCGGTGCGGCCAGGTCGATGCCCGCATGGTAGCCGCCGTAGCGGGAAACGCCGAACGTCGACGTGAGCACGCCACCCTTAACAGGGCGACGCGTCACCCCACCCAGAACGACAGCATTGCGTTGGAGTTCCTTCAGGTCCGCGCCGGAGACGGCAGCCTCGTTCATGGCCGCCGCATTGTTCTTCGCTTCCGAGGTCTCCCCGGACTCGTTGGACTCCTCGTCGACGCCGCGCACCCACTCGAGCAGGTTGTCGATCGTACGGCGGAACGCATCACCGACCATGTCGGAAATCGTGCCGTGGCCTTCGACCATGGACGCGATCTGTTCTTTGATCGGGTTGAGGACGAGTCCGGCGGCGTCGGCCAAGCGGCCACGCACCCAGGAGATCCCATCGGCGACGAAATCTTTCACGCCCCGCCACGTTTTCGACCAAGCATGACCGAGACTGTCCCAGAATCCACCAATCGGCAGCAGGGACTGCGACGGGGACGGCCCGAGCGCGCCCTGCAACAGGCGTTGGTCACCCGTTTTCAACGCGTGGATCGCGGTCCAGGCTTCATCCGGGGTGTACATGCGGTCCGGCCGCAGATACGGGGAGATATCCGCACCTGCCAGGGCTGCCGCTGTTTCCTCGGCCGTGTACACGCGGGACGGCCGGGAAAAGTTCACCAGCTCGGGGCCTTCCTCACCGACCAGGGTCCACCCGGGAGGGGTCCACCCGCCTTTCGCACGCGCCTCCCAGTTCAGCGGGCCAGCAGCCAGCCTTCCCGACGTTGACGGTTTCGACGTGGACTGGGATGGGAACGGGTTAATCGTTGAGGCTTCCTCCAACCGGATGGACGAGCCGACAGCCTGCGCGACCCAGTTGAACGCTTTCCGGATACCGTTGTTGTACACGGTGCCGATCACGAAATTGATCGGCTTGACCAGCAGGTTCACCATGGTCTCCCACGCGCCCACCACGACATCTTTCACGGTTTCGAACGCTTCACCGACCAGGCCGACAGCGTCCTTGACCGCCTCAAACGCGGGTGAAATAACATGCTCCCACGCCCAGCTGATCGCCCCGGAAATCCCTTCCCAGGCCGGCTGAATGACCTTTTCCCACAGCCAGGTGAACACGGGGCCGAGCACGTTATCAATCGTCCATTTGATCGTGTCCCAGATAATCTGGATAATGCCCCATGCGATACGGATCGCCTCGGTGATCTTGTCCCACACTGGGCGAATGATCGTCTCGTACAGCCAGGTGAAAATCGGGCCGAGCACGTTGGAGATAACGTTCTTGATCGTCGCGAACACAGGCTGGATAACGTTCTCCCACGCGCCCTTAATGAACCCCATGATGGCGGTCACGACCGGCTGGATGACGTTCCGCCACAGGGACATGACGGTGGGAATCAGCCGCTCGGTCACGAACTCAATCAGCGCGGCGATCACCGGCCGGATCACGCCTTCCCACACGTTCCGAAGGATCTCCCCGACCTTCGTGATGATCGGTTGGACCGTGTTCTGCCAGAACGATGTCAGGGCCGGGACGAGCGTATCCATGATGAACGAACGGACCGCTTCGAACGCGGGTCGGATGACGTTCTCCCAGACGGTTTTCACGATCCGGCCGATCGTGGCAACGATCGTCTTCACAGCGTCCCGGAACGCCTCACATTTGGTCCACAAGAGGATGAGGACGCCGACGATCGCGGCGATGATCAGCACGACCGGGTTCGCCATGAGTACCTTCATCGCCTTGGATATCGCAGGCGCGATCTTACCGAGTGCCGTGACAACTTCGGTGATCTTCTTCCCGATCTTGTAGGCGGCGAACGCGCCAGCGAGCGCGGCCACCCAGGCGGCGACCCAGTCTTTGTGGTCCCATAGCCAGACGATCGTATCTTTGATCGCGGGGAATACTTGCTCTCGGACGATGGATACGATTTTTGGTACGACGTCGCGGATTGTGTCCCACGCGGAGCCGATAAACTCCCGTACCTTGAACAGGGCGTCCACGAACGGGGAGTCTTCTTCCATTCCCCAGAAGGACGTGAAATCTCCTCGCACGAGGATATTGAAGATTCCTTTCACACCCTCAGCGAAGGACGCCAGGCCGGAGCGGAGGCGGCCGAACACGTCAATCGCGGTTTCCCTCAGCCTGAACAGGAAGCCGATGACAGGAGAGTCTTCTTCTAGTCCCCAGAAGGATCCGGTGAAGTCGCCTTTGAAGAGGATGCTGGCGACGCCTCGTAGGCCGTCGATCACGTTTTCGATGGCGGGGCCGGCCTTACCGGCCAGGCCGTCAACCCATGATGTGAGGCTTTTCAGGGCGGGGCCGATCATCGGGTAAATGTCTTGCAGCAGGGTCTGACCGAAGCGGGATACGGACGCCATGAAGTTTTTGAACGCGCCGGTCGTGGTTTCACCGGCGGACAGGGCTGCCCCGCCCACGCCTTCTTCCATGGCTTTCCGGAAGATCTCGAAGGACACTTGTCCTTTGGAGCCGAGTTCTTGGGCTTCGGCGGCGGTGACGCCCATGACGTCGCCGACCATCTGCCAAATCGGGATGCCGGACTGCATGAGCTGCATGGCGTCCTGGCCCTGCAGTTTGCCCTGGGATGCGACGGAGCTCCAGATCAGGCCCATATCGCCCATGTCTCGGCCGGCGATCGTCGCGGAGTCCGCGACAAGCTTCAACGTCTTCTCGAGCTCTTCACCGGATTTGACGCCGGCGGCGACGAGGATGCCAGCAGTGGTGGACGCTTCATCTAAGCCGTAGGCGGTGCCCTGCACGGACTTCAGGGCATCGTCCATGATCGCGGAAACTTCCTGCGTGGACTTCCCCAGGCCACGCAGTTTCGCTTCTGCCTCCTCGATCGCTTTTGACCGGGTGAATCCCTTCGTCAGGGAGACGGTCAGCCCGGTAGCGAACAGGCCGCCGCCAATCTTCGCGACCTTAGCAGCACCAGCCTTTAGTTTCTGGCCTGCAGAGGACAGGATATGTGTTCCGAACCGGCCTCCCGTGCCATCCCCGATCTCCTTACCGAGGGGGCCGAGTTCTGCAAGGATGGATTTCTTCGCCGATGCCTGGAATCCCTTGAATGAGGGTTGGATTTGGACTGTCGCGATGCCGATACGGGTCATGGGACACCGTCTCCTGTCTCTCGGGTGAACATGTCCACCAGGTCTTGCGAGGCTTGCGGGGTCGCGTTCCTGCGTCTGTCCCACGCGGTTTCGGGGCGGGGGATCGGGTCCGGCCGGCGTCCCTGCCCGCCGAACGCGCGGACGACGACCTGCTGCAGGCTACGCATCGTGTCCAGCAGGGACGCGAGCAGTTCCGTCTCCTGCGTCCACCCGTATATGGCTGGCCTGCTCGGCGTATCCCCTGAGGCAGGGTCGGGCAGGCCGGCCACGTAGTCGTCATCGTCCAACATGGCTGCCCGTACCCGGGCAGTGGCTGGTAGTTGGTCGATGAGGACGAGTAGGTGCCGGTAGCGGGAATCTTCGACCAGCTGGGACAGGTCAGCGGCATATTCGGAGGCGAGGTCGGCTCGGATCTGCGGCTCCCACCGGGACAGCAGATCGCCGAGCCGTCTTATTCCCCCACCGACAATCCGGCGGTCGCCCAAGACACGACCTGCTTAAACAGTGTGAGCCGGTCGATGGCGGACATGTCCGCCGCGGCGAGCTCCGCGTAGTCCTCGTCGGACAGCCAGTACTTCATGGCCTGGTTGACACCGAGTTCTGCACCGTCGCCGGTCAGCGCGTCGATCAGCGGCTTCGCGCGGAGGGCCCGTTCGCCGGTCCACCGCAGCGCGTCACCGAAAGTGATTTCTTTGCCGGGTCCGATGCGGAAGACGAAGGTTCGTTCCTCGGCTGGCTTGGGTGCGTCCTTCCGGATCGTCGCCAGGGTGAGGACTGTCGTGTTCTGGTTCGGGGTCGTCATGATGGGTTTCCTTTCAACTAGGGGTTACTTCTTAGCGGTTGTCGCTGCGGGTTTGGGGTCCGGTTTCTTCGATACGGGTTGACGGACCGTGTACCCGGCGGCGACGAGTTGTGTTTTCTCGGTCGGGTCGGACGTGGTCACTGTGTGACCGTTTTTCTCCAGCGTGTACGTGGCCATGAGACATGGCTCCTTCCTAGGACGTGGTTGGCACGTGTTTCCCTTCACTGGTCGGGGTGGTGGGGTGGAAAGGAAACACACATCAAAAGGAAACACCCCACCACCCGGCTTACTAGGCGCCCTGTTTGAACCCGAGAGAGGCTGCTGCAGCCTTCGCCCCCGGACCGGCAATAAAGTTGCGCTCGGCGGTGCCCAGCGCCTTGTCGACCTCCGGGGTGAGCTCCAACGGGAAGGTAACGGCGTCGGTCGTCCAGGCCTCCTCGGGGATAGATACGGAATAGACGCGCGGGTAGAACTTGGCACGGTAGATGTCACCGTTGGCAGTCACGTCACGGCCGATGCGGATCATCCGGTAGAACTGCTTTTCCGGCAGTGAGGGACGATCAAACACAATCTCACCGTTCAATGCCTGTTCGACGTCTTCGAGAGACATCATGTATGCCAGGGAGATGACGTTCTTGCGGAATGTCTCCAGGCAGGTGACGGTGACAGTTTGCGTGGCAGAGGTAATGTCACGGCGCACGGGTTGGGCGTACCCGAAGCCTTCGACGTCCTCAACGTTGACGTCGGTGGCGAGCGTGGATCCGTCGGTTGTGATGATACCGACCGGCCAGTAGCCCTCCGGTAGGGCTTTCAGTGCGCCGTTCTCGTCAGTCAGAGAATCGATCGGATCCGCCGTGATGGGGGCGAGCCAGACCATTTGTTCGAGGATCTTCCGGACCTCGGACGTGGTATCGGCTTGATTCTTCAGCTCGGCAAATGTGGGCATGGGAAATGGACCTTTCTGCGGGTTTAGTGGGTGGCACGGCAGACAGCGGATACTGTCAGCGTGATCAATGACAGGTCATCCGCGATGAACGGAGTGTCTGCCGGTTCGAGGTCGACCGTGATCCGGTCGATCACCCCTGCGGGGGTGATGTGTGGGCCGCCGTGGTTTTCCAGACGGTCACGGACCTGCTCGGCTACCAGTTCGGTCGCGTCGCGGTCTTGTCCGTACACGTCGACCTGGACGCGGACGGTGCGCTGCCAGGTCACTGTCGGGGACTGGCCGGACCTGCGACGTATATGGGCGACCGGCAGGACGTCAAGCTGCGCCGGCATCCACCGCACCGTGGCCACGAGACCCGCGAGGATGTGCTCGATAGCGTCGAGCGCGTCCGGGAATCGTCCAGCCATTAATCGTCACCTCCCGTGAGGATGTCCTCGGCGGCAAGCTGGACAGCATCAGACATGATCTCGTACCAGCTTTCCATGCGCCGGCGGGCCGGATGGGTGGAGCTGAGGACGGACGCGGCACGTCGCGTGGACGATGTTCCTCTCCGGTATGCCGGCGGCAACTCGGTCTCCGTGTCGTCCACGGTGAACGAGTCCGAATATGCCCCGGGGCTTCCGGCTTTCCGGTCGTAGTAGCCGGCGGAGAGTTCCCCGGCGATCGTTTTCGCGCGGGACGCGACACGAGACATCAAATCCCTCATGTCTTTCGACGTGGCCAGTTCGACCATGCCGTCACGGTCCGGCTGATACTTCCGCGCGGTCAGGAAATCTTTGGCCATTAGAGACCCCCTGTGGGTGTGTGCCGGACGAGGTTGATCCTCCATCCGGCAGGCCACCGGATAGGGTCCCCGTCGACGTCCCACCGGCCGGGAAGAATGGACCCGGCCGGTGTGATGACCTGGTCACCGGTCGCCCACGTGGATTCCACGGGAGCGTACAGGGTGGCCCGGGTCGTCGTTATGTCCGATAGGGATCTGTCTTCTTCCGTCGTGTTCGGTGCGAGCAGGCAACCATCCACGGTGCTCTCTACACCCGGGATTTTGTTGCCGCGCAGGTCACGGCCCGCACCAGATATGCGAGTCACCGTCGTTTTCCAGGCCTGCGGCAAGGCCTCGAGTGCGAACACCATGGTCAGCCTCCTGTGAGACGTGCCAGGACGTTGTCCTCAAACGCGGCGGGCCGTCCCTTCCCGAGGGAGCGTTTCTCGGCGGCCGTCAGGTACAGGTCGCCGCCAGGATCCCTGAACGTGATCTGCTGGGAGAACGGTCCGACGGTTGCCTGCTGGGACGCCACCCCGATCAGGTCCATGTCCCCGGCAGGGGCGACCATGGCCCGCTTGACCACGGCGCAGGAGACGCGGCGCAGAGTCGCCTCGCCTGCCGCCTGCCATGTCGCCGGACACGTGTCACGGATCAGGGATGCCGCGTCCACCAGCAGGGTTTCCGCGCGTGCGCGCTCCGTGTCGGTCAGGGGCCGCCACCGGGCCTCCAGGTCCGCGACCGTGGCAAACGCGTTATCCATTGGTCTTACGCCGAGCCTTCCTCACCGGCCCCGGTTCGGGTTCCGGTTCGGCCTCCGGTTCCGGTTCGGCCTCCGGTTCCGGTTCGGCCTCCGGTTCCGGTTCCGGTTCAGCCTCTAGTTCGATGCCGGGTAGTCGCAGTAGCTGTTTGCCGGTTGCCTCGTCTACCTCGGCTTTCCCGTCCTGGAATTGCACGCCGAGGTCGGTCACCAGCAGGCTCGGATAGATAGTCGATCGTACGATCATGTTGGATCCTCCTTGTGTGAGTGGGTGAGACCGTCACCGGCCAGCGCATCAATCGGTGACGGCCCCACCCTGGCCTTGTTAGGCGGCGACGGTCAGCTTGCCGTGCGCTGTCTCAGCGCCGTACTCCAGCCCGATTTCGCCGTACAGTTGGACCTTGTCAGCCGCACCAGTCTTCGCCAGAGGCTCCGCGAAGAAGTGCCCCTTACCCGGGATCTCCAAGAAGCGGGGCTTGAGCTGCTCCAGAGATGCGACAACCAGCTCGGTGGCTGGCATGTACCGGTTGAGCATGATGTTGCACCGTCCGAAATCAGTTTCGAACGTTTGCAGGTTCACGCCGCCGACGTTACGGGATTCCTCCTTGTAGTTGGCGTCCTTGATGAAGATCCGGGTCAGGGCACGCTTCAGTGTCGCGTTCACGATAAGCGTGCGGGTTTCCGACTCTTGCAGGCCACCGGATTCCCAGACCTTTTGCATCAAGTCCAGAACGTCGTCGCCTTCCAGGTTCGCTGCCGTGTGGGTCGTGGTCGCCACGTTCGTCGTAATTGCCTGGAGCAGGCCGCGTGTCTTGCGGGGCTGCGTGTTGTCGGCAGGCAGCTGGTAGGTGCCCGTGAGGAACGTCTTCTCCACGTCGCGGGCGATCTGCTTGAGCTGTTGATCGATCTGCCAGGCCATTTCATCGGCGGGGATCACGGCCTGTCCTACTTGGACGGTGGCCGCCCCGTCCGTGGTGATCTGCCCGGTGGATGCCTGCTTGGAGTAGGACAGTTCCACAGCTTCCTGGTGGATTTCCACCACGTTGGACACGGAGTATCGCTTACGGGCAGTGCCGTCCGGCGCGGCCTCTCCTTCCTTGCGCTGCCGGGTATCCTCGGCGTCGCGCAGGTCGTAGCCCTGCCAGGTGAAGATCGGGGACTTCGTGGAGACGCCACCGGTTAGCCCGCCGATAGAGGCGAGCAGCGGGGTGTCTTCCGGGGAGGCGGCGAATAGTTCGCCGACGTAGTTCGGCAGGTTGTAGGTTGTGCCCTGCCCGGTGATTCCAGCCATGAGAATGACCTTCCTTCCATGAGGGAGTGAACGGTGTGCTGATACTGGTTATTTGCCGAGTTTCAGCACTTTGAGTGTTTTCACAAGCGTTTCGTTGCCAGCTTTTTCAGCTGCGGCGATCTGCTCGTCGATGGACAGGACACCGGTACCCGCTGGTGTACGGCCAAGGGATGGTGCCGGGCTACCTGCAGGTTTCCCGTCACCGGTCGTCGTATCAGTAGTAGGTGTTTGTTTGGCTTTCCACTGGGAAAGTTTCTCCGCGTAGGCGTCCAGATCGTCGTCTTGCGGGCCTGCGAGCAGATCGGCGGGAACGCCGAGACGGGCCGCTGCTTCAAACACTGCGACCTTGGCCTGGAGGGCTTTTTCGGCGGCTTGTGCCGCAGCGAGCGCGTCGGCTTGGCGTTGCACTTCGGTTTTCTGCTCGTCCTCCAGTTTCTTGAGGCGGTCCGCGGCGTCACTATTCGCTTTCGCGCGGGCTTCCCACTTCCGAGCCTCGGCCTTCCAGTCGGTCGTATCCTGCGAGGACTGCTGTGCAGCAGCCTGCGACGGGGACGGAGTATTGGCGGGAGGCTGGTTGTTAGTGGGTGTCGTGTGTGTGGTGTCCATCAGGTTCCTTCCCGTGCGGGAATCAAAGGTAGGTCCGTGCGGGCCTGCCAGAGGGGTGACAATGAGGGGTGTACGTGCCGTGCGGTACGCACTGGGGGTCATGCTTTCGGGCATGAGAAAAGCCCCACACGGTACGTGTAGGGCTTAAAGCCGGGGGTTAGCAGAGTGTGTTAGGCGGCGTCAGCCGCAAGTTCTTTCTGCAGCTCGGCAAGATCAAGATAGCTTTCCTCCAGATAATAATCACCGACAGAAAGACTACGGAGATGTTGGAGAAGATCATCTGAGATGCGGATCCTGTCCTCGTAGAACTGGTCCATCAGCGACGCGAGAGCGGCTGCGGGATCTCCGTCAGCGAGTTCAAGGATAATTCCTTCCATGTCGGGACAGTAGACAAGCATTTCACGGATAACCGAGAGTATGTCCATAGCATGTCACCTTCTTCTACTCGACGGGGAACACTCCTGATATATGTAGGTTACCTCGTTTTGTGGCTGTATACACGCGAAGCGTAACGCCTTTGACTGTACCTTCGCTTCGCTTCACGCCCCGCCCTTTACGGGACGCGAGAGGATTCTCCCGGAGGACCGTTTCCATGGCATCCCGCACGTCCTGTGGCGTCCAGTCAACAGGAAACTCTGGCCTGTCGTGCGTCCACCCGTAACCTGCGAGATGCCCACCTCCTTGAGCATTACCGTACAGGATGTGGTTCCATTCGCGGACACGTAGCGGTGGGAGGTCGGAGGGCCAGCCGCCCGGGATTTCTGACATGCGTTCGGGTGGGATTTTGAATCGTGTCGTATCCGCCCCTGGCGGGCGGATGAATGCCATGTCGCGTCGCCACTGCTCATACACGCTGGCCTGTAGCGTCCCATCCGAGCTGGCCCCGGTAGGGAGCTTCGGCCATTTGCCATCCGTGTACTGCTCGGGATGTAGTACACGCATCCTCTCCGCAATATCGTTCAGGCTTGGATTCGGCCCGCCAACAGACTCCCTGGCCTCCGCGTACAGGGCGTAATACCGGTCCGGATCGTACCCTTCCAGGTGGACGGCCCTCCTGTCCCATTCGGGTACGATCTCGCAGTCGCAGTGGTCGTGGAACCTGTGGGATGCGTCGCCGGCCTTTTTCGGGGATTCGTACACCCAGCCCCTGGATGCGAGCATTGTGCACCAAGCGCAGGTTTTCGCTCCCTGCGGGACGCGTGCCCAGCGGGGCTTGGCCGGATCCGCGTCGATACACCGTCGGATCGTGTCCCGGCTGGAGTATTTCATCCACCGGTCCATGCTCCCCTGTAGGACACGCAGCGTGTCCGCAGGGTCGTCACCCCATAGGTGGCCGGCGGCCCACTTGGTTGTTTCCACGATGGCCTCGTCGGGGATGTTCTGGCCGATGACCGGCGCGTAGCGTGGCAGGCCCGCGACCTTCTCACGCACGTCCTCGTACCATTCGACAGCGACCGCGCTGGCAACATCACCGTACCGGTCCACAAGGACGGGCATGTAGTTGATCAGCGCGTCACGGACCAGCTCCGGCTGCGTCAGATCGAGACGTGCCCAGAATCTCCGCAGATCCCGCCGAGCCAACAGCGTGACCTGAGTTGTGGCCCCGCGCAGGCGCTGCACGTCCCGCAGCGTCGTCACACGCCGTCACCCCCAACGTCACCACTGTTGCCTGGATCAGCTAGGACCTCCATGAGGCTCTGCCTGGCCTGTGACCGTGCCATCTGCGCGCGAATACGGGAGATCTGCTCCGCCGAATAGCCCAGCTCCTCCAACGCCACGTCGGTCTCCGCCAAGCCCGGAATCGCAGAAATCTGCTTAACCATGGCGTCGGATTGGGACACGATGGACGGCATAGCCGGATTCCGCCACCGGGTCGACAGGCCAGCCAGCTCCCCGGACGGCTCATCCAGGCCGTCACGCAGCATGACAACATTCTGATAAACACGGTTCAACGCATACCCGTAGATCCGGTTCGCCGCAGTTGCCTCACTGACCAGGTCCTCCTTCATGGCATAGATTGCTTCCGCCGACGACGGATTGTCCTGCACGATACCAAGCGCGGACAGGGGCAGGGACGTTGCGCCGGCGAACTCCGCCGCGAGCTCACGCAACTGCTCGACAAACGGTTGCATAGACTGCTGTGGGATCCTGTCCACTTCGGGCAGGTCCCCTTCCTCGTCTTTTGTGAGTCCGCGTACCGTTCCGAGCTTCCAGGACCACTGTTTCACATCTTCCCACTGCTCCTCCGTCAACCCGCGAATCAGCAGGCCCGGAGCGGTAAACAGTTCGGACGCTACGTCCATGCGCAGCGCGGCACGCATAGCACGGTCCGTAATCGTCATCACCGGACGGGAAATCCGGGACCGGCCAAAAGGCCTATCCAACGTCGGCCGGAACGGCAGCGCTTCCATCGGTACCCGGCGAAGCCCGTGTGGGGCGTGCCAGTCAACGAACCACCCAACACCATTCGTCCGACACGTGATCACCTGCTCCGGGGTCAACAGTGTGAGCATGGTCGGACGACCCAAGTCGTCAATATCGTTAATGACCAGGCCGCAACGCAGTGACCTCGTTCGCCGGTCCCAGACCGCTGACGCCCACTGGGCAGAATGCGACAAGATCAACACGTCAGGATCACCAGACGCCACATCTCCCACCGACGTCGAAATGAACGTCACAGAATGCGTCATCGAGGACGCGACCGTTTGAGGCATTTCAACGTCGAACCGGTTCTCCCGAAGGACCTCTCCCAACTCGAACGGATCCTCATCCCCGGACGGGGCCACAACACCATCCCACATGCACAAGTGAGACAGGCCGAACACGGCCTTTTCTGGCCAGGACGACACGATGGACAGGCGTGCCGCAATGTCCGCCGGCACAGCCAGATTCAGGTTCTCCACCAGGTGGTGTGCATCCACATACAGCTGTCGGAGCTGGTTCCGTGGCCGTTTCCGCGCCCACAACACCACCAGCTCAGTCAGTTGGTCCTGCAGGTCGTCCGGTAGGCCCGCCACGCGAGGAGGACTAAACGCGATCGGCGCGGATAGTATGTCACGTCCGTACTTCACGACATGCCTCCTGTTCGTCGTCCTGGTCGTCGTCTAGTTGTTCGTGTGGCCCAGTGGGCCAGTGATACGGCTTCCAGGGGCGTGTCGTCCCCATCGTCCGTGGTTGCATGCCATCCCCATGCCCCGTCCGAGGCGCGACGGCGCGCGTCACACACTTCGACCGACATGTTCAATGCGTCGCCCGGTTGTCCTACCGGGTGTGTGACCGTGCGTTCTTGGATGGCGGAATAGAACAGTGCGCACGCCTTGTAGTACTCGCTCGTGGTCGCTCCACGGATCACCGTTGCCGGGACGCCACGATCCCGCAGCAGGCCCTCCAACGCGGTCGAGCCAGACCTGCCAGACAGGGCGATCATCCCGACCTGTTTCCACCGGTCAGCCAGCCAGTCCGCCAGCGCGGTCATGCCGCCGTCCGACGGGCCGGACCAGGAGCCGATCAGCTCCACGTGAGTGCCGGCCGTGTACTTAATCGCGCCGGCAAGTGACAGGCGGGAACCGTCCAGGTTGAATGCGACGCCGAAGCATTTCAGTCCGTCGTCCAGGCCGTCCGGCGCGGCCGTAACACCGGTGGAGTCCCATTCGTGCTGGGAGATGAGCCGGCGGGTGCCTTTCGCGTCGAACAGGCCGAGGGCTTCCCGTCGGAAGTTCTGCATAGAGCCGACAAGCTTGGCCATACGTTGTATGGCTTGCTTGGATGTGCGGTGCGGATAGGACGGGTTCGCGCGTGCGACTTGTCCCCAGTCGATATGACCGGCGGGCCATGTTTCCGGGCGTGTGTCATCGTCCGCGCCGAACTCGACATACAGCGTGTCTTTGTCTCCGCTGAGTGCTTCGCGTCGGCGGGCTAGGAACGCTTCGCCCGGGTCTTTCGGACGGGGCGGTGTGCCCATCATCACCACGAGACCGTTTGGTGCGGCGTTCGTCGCCGGGACCATGTCCGACAGGGCCGCCTCTGTAAGGATCTGTGCTTCGTCCAGCACGAGCAGGTCAACCTTGTCGAAGCCGCGACCAAACCCGGACTCCCGAGCACCGAATAGGATCCGGGCACCATTACGGAAGATGATCGCTTCCTTGCCGTTCGCCGTGCGCACCGTCGCGATTGACGGGGCGACGGTTTGCCGGTCCGCCATGGCCGCCATCTTTCCCAGCGTTTCTTGGCTGGTGCGTACCCGGTGGGCTGTCCAAATCACTGTCAGCCCGGGGTGGAGCAGGCATAGGGCGAAGACCATCCATCCGACCAGATAGGTTTTGCCGGTCTGCCGGGGAATTGACATGACCGCGCCGCCCACGCCGGCCGCATATTGGCCGTCGTCCCGTTTTGCGAGGATCAGCGAGCCGAGACCGGTCTGCCACGTGTCGAAGTGGATCCCCAGCCGGGCGCATTTGCGTTCCACCGCACCCCACCCGGTTGTGACGATCCCCGCGGGGACGCAGAGGCGTTTCGCGACGTCAGACAGTCGAGGGGTCGAAGGCGTCGTCCCCGTGGTCCGTCTGGTCGGCATCTTCTGCCTCCTGTCGCTCCAACGCCTGAATCTCCCGGGACACCTCCATGAGCCTGCGCGAGAGCGAGGACAGGTCACGCGGCGGGGTGGCCTTGTCGTCAATTGCTTTCGCGAGACGGTTCCGCAGCACGAGCAGGAGCTCCAACTGGGTGCCTTCATCCGCTGCCTTGGCTACCGACCGGCGCGTTGTGGTCTTCCGGGGCGTTTTGGTGTCCGGGCCTGCTGCCGGGACCGGTTGGAGACGACGAGCGGGCATGATGGTCACCTCTCGGGCCTATATAGGGGTTGTGGAAAATCGATCGGGGAGATATCTCGCTATGCGCTCCGGGTGTGCAGGACGGGCCGGGGAGGGGCATATGCCCCCGTTTTTTGCGGTGCGAGGCTCGGCTGGCCGGTCAGGGCGGGCTGATGGCCGGTCAGGGCGGGGCTGGTGGCGTGAAGGACTGGTTACCAGGCGAGGAGCGTGGTGGTTGTGGAGGGCTGGAGTGTGTCCGTGTGGTGGCGTGTGGTGTGGGCGCCGCGTCGTTGGTTGCATTGACGGCAGATGATGCGGGCGTTGTCCGGGGTGTTGGTGCCGCCGTGTGCGTATGGGGTGATGTGGTCGGGTTCGGCCGAGTTCGGTTGCCTGGTTGTCGTGTAGTTCAGGCGTGTTCCGCAAAGCGGACAGTGTGTTTGTCCGTTGTTCTTCGCTTCGGTGAGTGCGTGCTCTCGCCATTTTCGATGGGAGGCGGTTCCGGTGCGACTGGTGGTCATTGTGAAGCGTCCTGGGTTGTGTGGATGACCGGCCAGGTCGGCCGCAGGGTTTGCCGTGACCATGAGTGGCGCGTGTGGCGTGTGGAGGGTCGTCTGGTCGGGGCGTGCTTGTTCTGGGGCGGCGGGGTGTTTTCGCGGCGTGGGGGCACGTTTCGACGAAGGGGGCGTCCACTTGTGGGGTAGGGGGTTTTGTTGGTGAGAGGGGGTGCTTGTTTCCCCTCGGGGCATAGTTCGTCACCAAAAAGCGTTTCACGATTCGTCCCCCGGGTCAAGCGTGGCCGGTGTGGGCGTGTCGGCAGCCGTGAGACGGCAGGCGGCAGCGAGTGAGATCAGGCCGTCAGGGCCGGGGGTCAGTTGTCCCCTGGCGATCCAGACGCGGATACGGCGGCGTGGAATGCGCAGGAGACGCGCAGCCTCGGCCCGGGAGACCCGTGGGTTAGCAGCTTGGATGCGCAGCCGTTGGTATTCGGCGATACCCGCCGTGGTCCAGTCGGTGTCGCAGTCCTGGCAGTGGTAGGTGTCGGCGACACCGTGGGCTGTTACCGGGTGAACGAGGACAGTCCCGCAGGTGGGACAGTGCCGGTCGGTCGGGACCGGGGCGAGTCCGCAGGCCCGCTGGAGGATGTGATAGACGGTGTCGAGTTCGTCGGCGAATTGATCCATGGCCGGGTAGGATAACTCGGCCCAGGGGAGGTTGGTGTGCAGCCACAGCAGCGGCTGGCCGGTGGGTTTGGGTTCGCTTGGGGTGTCTCGCCATGTCCACCACGCCGTCGCCCACGCTTGGGCCCATTGGTTGAGGCCGTCTCGTGAGCGGATCCCGGCCGGGTCAACAGGCGGGGTATCCCAATAGTCGAGCATGTTGGACAGACCGAAGGGCAACACGTCTGTGCGGTGCCCGCCGCTGGTGGCGGGACGTGACGGGTCGGTGGCATGCACTGGTGACCATACCCGGTGCGGGTCCGGCATCGTGTTCGCGAGACGGATGACGTCTTGAAGCTGTGCGGCAAGCTTATCTGCCATGGGTCCTTCCTGCGATTAATCTACGGTCCGGTAGTAGATGGGGGTCCCGGCGAACGCTTCTGCCGGGGCGAGTAGCGCGCTGAGCTCCGGGAGAGGCCGGGCGAGGCCTGGTAGTGGAACCCGGGCTGTCCTCCAGAGCTGCGGGACGGATAACGGATCCCCGCCTGTGGTGTCGGCGGCACCAGTGCTAGTCGTCGCTGTCCACATGAGCGTCTCCCGAGGGTCTGGAGTAGAGGGCCGCGAGTGCTTGGAGGATGTGTCGGGTGGCGTGGTCGACGTGGTCGGTGATGGCGTCTTGTAGGCGTTGCCCGGAGGGTGTCCTGTTGGCCGGGGGTTTGTGGCCGCATGTGCAGGTTATGGTGGCTCCGTTGGTTGTGAGGTGGTGGTAGGAGAGGGTGCAGGCGACGACGTCGTATTCGTCGTCGGGGTTGATGGGGTCGTCGGCGGGGTTGCGTGTGGTGAGGTGTGCGGCGGGTGATTCGGGTGGGGTGGTGTCGATGGGTGGTCGGGTGTCTTTGGCGAGTTGGCGGATCACGTGGAGGGCGTCGTGGATGGCAGTTTCGTAGCCTTCCCAGTAGTCGACGGCGAGTCCTTGGATGACGCCTTCGCGGATTTGGGCTCGGTCGGGTTCGAGGTCTGCGATGCGGTGGTATGCGACGGCGAGGGTGGTCATGCGTTGTCTCCGTTCTGTTCGTGGCGTTGCGCGCGCTCGATGTTGTTTTGCTGGTCGAGGAGGCGGGCGAGGTTGCCGGATGGGTCGGCGGGGTCGGGGTAGCCGATGGTGGCTGCGAGTCCGGCGAGGCGGGCTTCGTAGCGTGGGCTGTTTGTGGGTTGGTTGAGGAGGATGAGGGCTTGTGCGATGGCGCGGCCCATGTCGGCGATTTCGAGGGTGGCGTGGATGCCGGCGGCGGCGAGGCATCGCCAGGAGTCCGTTGCCGATGTGGTGCGGGATGCTGCGAGGAGTCGGGCGGCGGCCTCGGCGTGGGTTTCTGGTTTTTCGGTGGTCATTTAGCTTCCTCGTCCTGGTTGGGTTGGAATCCGACGGTGCGGGGCGGGGTGGGGATCTCCTGCTCGTACGGCCCGCCGGCGTCGTCGTACTGGTCGGTGTCTATCGTGATAGTGATCCTCACGGCTGGCTCTCCTGCGGGTTAGCTAGGGCTAGGAGTATGTCGGCGTGGCAGGGCTGGTCGGGTGGGCAGTAGCAGGCCAGGTCGTGCCCGGCCAGCTCGGCGCGCAGCGCGTCGAGGGTCGCATTGTGGCCGTCTGCGTCGCGCCCTGCGGCGATTCTGCCCATCCACTGGGAGTACCATTCGACGGCCTGCTTAGCGTCGCGGATGATGGGGAGCGTCTCCCGCAGTTCGTAGGGGCTTTCGGGCATGCGTTGGCCGATTATGGCGGGGTTGCCCCATTTCGTGGGGCGTCCGACGTACCGGGCGGGTTTCCCGCAGCCGCAGCCACAGAGTGGTGTCCGGTAGCCCTTCTCGCGGCGACGCTGGACGCGTTTCGGCGTGTAACTCACTTGTTCCTCTCCCATGGTGGTGTGGTGGTTGCGATGACGGATTGCAGGCTTATGAGGGCCTTGCCTAGCGCAACCGTGTCGTTTGCGAGGTTTTCGATCGAGGTCATGAGGGAGTTGGATTGCGCCCAAAGGTTGCGCATGGCCTCGGTAGCCTCGGCGAGCTTCGCGGCTAGGTCGGCGTCTGGATTGTCGTCCTCGCTGCCATGTGTTGTTTCGTAGGTGGCGGCGAAAACATCAGGGTCGCAGGGGTAGAACTCACCTTTAACGCCTTTGATGATGTAGTGGCCGATGGAGGCGCGCATGTCTCCCTCGAGGGTGCGGATAATCAGTGCGCCGTCGGCAGGGTCGATATACCAGCCGGTATCGGTTCGCCCGTCCGCCGTTTTAAGGGTGTCGGGCTGGGACGCGTCGCCGATGAGCGGCGGGCAGCCCAGCTCGTCTAACAGGTCGAATGTGTAGTGGTTGCCGGTGAAGTGAAAAGCGTCGATCACAACTGGCTTTTTGCGGAATCGTGGCATGTTTTATGTCCTTGTCGTTGTAGTTGCGGCGGTGGTTGGTTCTGAGAGCCGGACGGTTAGCTGATCTCCTCTCCCGCGTCGTGTTGCCGGTCGAACTGAGTTTGGACTGCCCATTGGAGTGCGGCTATGAGCTGGCAGCAGTGCCAGGTGGGGATGCTCGCATGACGCCACGGCGCGACGGGGTATCCTGTCTGGTCAGCCTGCGTTGTGTCCCGCTGGTAGGGGTCGGCCATGTCCTCGTATATCTCCTCGGCGAGGGCGTCGAGTTGGCGGCGAAGGAGGTCTGCGCCGGCGGGGTCTATCCGTTGGCTGGGGGCGCGTAGGAGGCCGTCGGCGTGTAGCCGGTAGAGCATGTCGGCGGCCTGTTTGGCGATGCTCTCGTAGGCGGTCGGCGCGGGCTGCGTATAGTAGGCCATGATCGTCTCTCCTTAGAAGGGCGGAAGAGTGGTGTCGAACGCGGAACCGGACGGGGTGTTGGTCTGTCCGGCCCATGGGTCGTAGTCATCGCCCGCCTGTCCCTGGACCTGGCTGTGAGCTTGGCCGTTGGTGTTGGTGGTTTTGGTGACGTGCGCGGTCGCATAGCGCAGGGTGGGGCCGATCTCGTCAACGGCGACCTCCAGCGCGGTCCGCTCGGCCCCGTCGTGCTCGTACGTGCGGACAGTCAACCGGCCGGTCACGATCACGCGCATGCCTTTCTGGATGGTCTCAGCGACATGCTCGCCATGCTCACGCCAGATCGTGCACCGGTACCAGGCGGTGGTGCCGTTCTCCCATTGGTTCGTTTGCCGGTTGAGGGTGCGCGGCGTAACCGCCAGGTTGAAGTTACACACTGGCGTGCCGGACGCGACGTACCGGATCTCGGGATCGGCTCCGACATGGCCGATCAGGGTGACGATGGGTTCTCCACTCACGATGCTCTCCTACTTCCCACGAGTTGACGGATCTGTGCTTTCGCCGCTGTGGCTTGTGCTCGTTTGGCCGGGTCGGCCCATGAGGCCGCCACTAGGGCGGTTTCGGCTTGGCGGCGCTCGCGGTCACGTTCCCGTTCGCGTTCACGGGCTTGGGCTGCGGCTGCTGCGGTGATGCCAGTGGCGACCGCTCCGGCTGTGGATGGTTGCCGTGCGGGCCGGGGCGTGGGGCGGGGCGCGGTGTCCAGGAGCCAGCGGGTGAAGGCGGCGTCCCAGTCGCGTGCCCGTCGGGCGTGTTCGCGGGCGTGGAGGCGGAAGCGGTGGGCTTCGGTGGTGATGGATAGGCCGCGTTCGCAGGCGAGCCCCAGGTGGTCGGGGTTGGGCGTCCACGCCTCGGGCAGTGGTGTCGCGTCCGCCGGCGGCGGCGCGACCTCCACCGTGGCCGTGGTCGTGGGTGTGGTGTCGCGCGCGGGCGCGTTATATGTATCTATAGGTTCTATAGGTTTGTAGGACACGTGTGACCCCCCGTGTGTCCGCCCGGACACGTGTGACCCCCCGTTGGTTTTTGGCGTGATTCCGCCATTATGGGTGTTTTCACCTGTTTTCACGGGGGGACAATTTGTCCCCCCGTTCTGAACGGAAAATGTCTCACCGTCAGCGTTGTTCACAGGGTTATCCACAGGTTCGGTGTGGGTGTTTTCCGGGACGGGTTCGGGCTCGGGGTTTTGTGTGGGTGTGGCGTGTGTGGCGGGGGTGCTGCCGGCGTGGTCGAGGTTGAGGTTCCAGACGGTGGGCCGGCGGTCGGCGCGTAGGTGGTTGACGATGCGCTGGTCCCCGCGGTGGATCACGCCGGCGTCTTCGAGGGCTTGGAGGTGTCGGCGGATCGTGCGGGGGGAGCAGTGGGCTGCGGTGGCGAGGATGGAGTGGGAAGGCCATGCTCCGGTGCCGTCGTCGGCGGCGTGGTCGGCTAGTCCGACGAGGACTAGGCGGGATGTGGGGTTGTCGACGGGGGCCTCGTAGATCGCCCAGAGGATGGCACGCAGGCTCATGATCGTTCCCCTTCCTTGGCTTCTTCGGTGATGGTTAGTGTGATGATGTGGAGGCCGCGTGGGCAGGTGCCGTCGGCGCGGCGGTGGTCTGGGCCGATCACGTGGGTGTGGTCGTCGTCGGGCCATATTCCCGCGTCGGTCAGTCCGTCAATCAGGGCTTTCGTGGTTGGTGCCGCGTTGTTCGGGTCGGCCCGGCCACGGGTGGGGTATTGGATCCATGCCGTGACTCGCACGCGGCCACGGGTGGGGTGGAGGTGCTGGGCGCGGGCCTGCATGACTGCCAGGCGGCGCAGGTCCGCTGTCTTGCGCCGGGTGACGGCCCAGTGCCGGTTGACCCGGCCGGAGTGGTTCGCGCTCATCCACAGGGTGGGCCCGAGAATGAAACGGATCGACTGCGTACCCATTTACGCGGCTCCTTCCAAGAATGCGCCTGCAGGCGGGTCCTGCGGGGTGTGGACGGGGAGTATGGCGCGTAGACGGCGCGTGTCGGGCTCGTACCGGGTGGCACCGGCACCGGTGACCCGCCAGCCGTGCCGGCGGGCCTCAGCCATGGCCCGGGCCAACGCCTCAGCACGCAAGTCCACGAGAGCGCGGGCCCCGTCGATAACAGGGAAAACCATGACGAGGCGACTCACGAGACGTCACCACCATCAGCGGAGGCCTGGTCCTGCATGTAGGCGTGCTCGAGGACCGTGTTACAAGCGTGTGTCAGGTTGCGGGCCATGGTTTCAGCGGTGACCAGGTCCAACATGAGTGATATCCGGCGGCCACCGGACACGGTCAGCTCAACCTCAACATGAGCGGGCGGGCGGGGACATACCCGAGCCGACGCAGGCACCGCCTCCCGGCCCTGGTCCCGTTCCGGTTTCTTTCTAGGCCACAGCATGGCGGGCCTCCTCGTCCGTGAGCGTGCCCTGGGTGGGGGTGGCGGCCCAGATCGTGTACCGGCGCGGGGACCCCTCCGGGCGGACCACACCGGCCGGCGTGACCAGGCCGGCGCGTACGAGGTCGGCGCGGGCGCTCCGCAGACGCTGCGCGGACCAGCGGCCACCATGCGAGATGACATAGTCAGCGATCTGCGGATCCGTCATCGCCCCACCCGTACGCAGTGCAGACAGGACGGCCTGCTCGGAGGCCCGCATCTGCCCGTCACTGATTGCCTGCGCGGCCTCCCACGACGTCACCGGGTCAGACGTGCGGGCCACTGGCCCGTCAAGATTCGGATAAACGGTCATGACGTCGCTCCTTCCCTTGGTACGGTCTGCGTTGTGGAGATGAGGTTGAGCATTGTGTCGGTGTCACCGGCCCACACGATCGACTGGCCGAAGACGTGAGCGGCCGTGTAGCAGCCCCACTTGGCCGCATACTGACGGCCTTCTTCCTCGGGGAGCAGCTGCGACCAGTACTGGTCGAAATGGTGGAAGGCAACCCGGCGGGCGAACTCTTCCGATGGTGCTTCGATCGCGACCACGGCACGATTAGTAATAATCTCGTTCACGGGATGGGGTTCGTCGGCGTACTTCACACCGAAGGTCACATAGTAGACAGACACGACAGGCTCCCTTCCTTAGGTCGTGCAGGGACGTTTTGTTTGCGCCGCTTGTAACAGGTGCCGCAGCGCGGCCCCGGCCCGCCGTACTCGATCGTCCCGGGCGCATCGTGTAACCGCTGGCTGCGCGGCCGGACCATCCGGCCACAGTCAATACACGGAGCAACCCGGCGATACCGGGCCGGCCGCTTCGCCTTTTCCTTCTTCCCTGCGGGGTAGAACCGTCCCGCCCACACGCCAAACAAGCGCACGTCCCGGGCAAGGAAACTCTCCGCATACTCCCGGCACGCCGCGAGCGCCGGGCATGCCGTGCACCGGGCGCATGCCGTAGCGGTCTGGTCTTTGTGGCCCGGGTCGGGGAACCAGCCATCCGGATCCTGGCGACATAACGCGGCGGCGAAGATGTCACTCACCGGTATCACCACCGTCCCTGGTGGTGGGTGTGAGGGCTGCGGCGGCGAGCAGGCAGGCGATCACGCCGGCCGTGCCCAGTACGACGTCGCTGGCACTATGGGTCATGCCGCCGCCCACGGCTAAGGCGGAGGCGAGGACCGCGAGCGCGTAAATCGCCGTGTAGGCGAAGATGCGCAGGACGCGGACTGTTTCCCGGTCGAGATAGTGGAGGATGCGTTTCATGCCGCATCACCACCGTCTATGCTGGTGAGCGTGTCGTTCAGGCGGGCGGTCATGTGGCGGCGTTCCATTTCGAGCAGGGTTTTGTCGATGCCGTAGTACGCGCGGACCAGGTCTTCAGTGGCGTTCTCATACGAGAAATAGGACCGGTCTCTGTTGGACAGGATGATGTTGTGCTCTTCGGCCCATTCGAGGAAGTTCAGGATCTCGAGAATATACTCACTGGCCGCGGACAGTTTCTTAGACTCCGGATACTCTGGATACTGTTCTCCCTGCGGTGTGGGGCTGGTAGTGTTGTTGGTAGACATTGGATTCTCCTTTGTTCCGCCGCGCCCCACTAGCACTAGGGCGCGGCATTCCTTTTACGTGTCCCTGTTGAGAGGGAGGCTTATCTGGTGGAGTTGAAACGGCTCGTGTACTCGAAGACGCCGCCGAAGAGCCGGATGCGCCGGAATCCGTGAAGGTCGTCGGCGTCGTGAGGGTCAACATCCCAGTTACACTGCTCGGCCGGGGTTCTGTCGACGACGTTGAGCCCGTACAGGGAGGCAAGGGCAGTGATCCGGTCGATCACGGTGTCTGTGCTCATCGGGTTCGTACCGTCAAGCAGTGATACAAGCTCGACTGCTTCACGCCATCCCTCACGATGCTGGTCCATTTCTCCCGTACTCCTCTCCTCCAAGGGGGTGTCATGTGGTTGCTTGCCCAGGGGCGGGCCGGTCCTCGTCCAAGCCCGCCAGCCAGGCGTCGATCGAGTCCACCCGGTAGACCGGTTTCCTGCCCACGAATCGGCGAACAATCAGCGCACCGTCCGCGAGTGCGCGGTCCACGGTCCGTGGGTCAAGCCCGAACATGTCCGGGATCTGTCCACGCGAGACCCATACCGGCCGTACAGGCTGACGCCCACCCATCACGCCACCCCCACGGTGGTTGTGGCAGGGGGTAGCTGCTTGTTGTATGACGCGAGCGCGCGACAAGCCTTCCGGTAGGACAGGTAGCTGCGCCGGTAGGACGCGTACAGTGCGTCCTGCCAGACCAGCACCGGATCCACCCGGCCTGGTTCGTCTGCCTCGTCGACAGCCGCGAGGAGAGCAGCCTCCCACTCCCAGCACTCGCTTGAGCCACCCATCACTCCACCTCCGCTGTGTCATCCTCGACGAGGGTCGCGACCTGATCGAGAGACGATGCTAGGCCCGCAGCGACAGCGCCAGCCATGAATCGAGCCGTCGGCATCGCCTTTCCGGTCTTAACCTGGCTGTAGAACTGTCGAGTGACACCGATAGCCGCAGCGACAGCCGCATCGGTCAATCCGATTTGAGTTACACGATCTAGAAATGTCTGCGATAACCGCAGCTCGGGTGAATGTGTATCCATAACGCCTCCTACTCGCGACGAGTAATTGATTACTCGTATCGCATAACTCGACGATACACTGGTGCGGGACGTGAGTCAACCTATTTCACATAGAAAGCTATGCGCCACGAGTAACGTCTGTTAAGATGGGCGCATGGATATACTCGACTGGTACAAGGCGACTGTCGGAGCCGACTCCGAGAACACAGTCGCAAAGAAGGCCCGTATCACGCAGGGCACGCTTAACCGTCAACGCCATGCTGGAACACTCTCACCAGATACTGTCATCGCAATTGCAACGGCCTACGGCGCAGACGTTATTGAGGCGCTTGTCATCCTTGGTTTTATTACTCGCGAGCAGGTCTCGCGCCATGGAATATCGGCAACACTCGCGGATGCGACAGACCTAGAGCTTTCCGAAGAAATCCTGCGTCGTTTGAAAGCGTCGCCCGGGGAGCATTCGGTATTTGACCGGTGATGATTAGCGGCATGGGACGATCAGCGCTAGAAGTTGGTGAGACTGAACATATTGCAGTGCAACTTGTGGCCGAGCAGCTCGCGACGCTCGGCTATTCGTGGCGCGAAATTGCCACGAAGGCTGACATTGGTCGCACAAGACTAGCGGCTATCTTTAACGGGGAGAGGACGATTACGCTCGAGGAGTTCGTTCGGCTATGCGATCTAGCCCGTCTTGACGTGCGGGACGTAATTAGTCAGGCGCGGGGACAGGCTCACTAGCCGCAAGGTCTGATTAACGTTCTAAATGTTTCCTGTGTCATACTAGGCCCCGTCGGGAACAGCGGCGCTGGTGCCGCTACGAAGAAGGGGCCTGTAGTGACGAGTACGTTCTCTCAATACGTTCAACGGTTGTTTTCCGCGTTGAAGCGTTTCTTGTTAGCGGTTGGTCGGCGTTTGTTTTTCCGGAAGCGTCGGCGTATCCGAGAGCTTGAAACACAGCTTGCGCATGCGCAGGAGTTGTTGGAGCGTGTTGGGGGTGGTGATGCGCTGGAGCTTCGGGAGACCGTTCACCAGCTTGAGGGGCAACGCGCCAGAGCTGAGAATGATTACGTTAGTTTGCTCGCGAAGACTGGTGAGCTTGAGCAGAAGCGGGACGAGCTTACCCGTCAGATCGGCGAGCTTAAGGGTTCTTATAAGGAAGCCGTCACCCTGGTCGATAAGGGGCTGATTCCTTTCGCTCATCCTGCTGAGTCATCCGTACAGTTGAAAGATGACCTTGCTAAGACGCGTGACAAGATTAAACGCGCGGTTAGGTGGGGCACTGCTACTCAGGCGGCGACGGACTTCGCGTATAACGGCTCTGCGTCACGAGGGCAGAAGTTTGTGGCGGATATGGAGAAGATGATGCTCCGTGCCTATAACGCGGAAGCAGAGAACTGTATCCTGACCGTCAAGGCGGGGAACGGGGAAGCTGCTAAGAAGCGATTGGAGCGGACCCGGAATCAAGTCGCCAGTCTCGGTAAGCTGATCAGCCTGGAAATCACGAGTTCGTATCACAAGCTCCGCATTAGGGAACTCGAGCTCGCCCTGGAATACCAGAATGCGCTCAAACGGGAAAAGGAAGAAGAACGGGAGAAACGCGCCCAACTGCGAGAAGAGAAACAGGCCCAGCGGGAGTTGGAGGTCCAACGAGCGAAACTCGTCAAAGAAGCCGAGCATTACCAGCGCGTCCTCGAAGAGCTCCGCGCTCAAGGGAAGGACGACGAAGCAGCCGCTATGGAAGCCAAGCTCGCCGACGTTAACAAAGAAATCGAAAGCGTTGACTTCCGTGCCGCCAATGTTCGCGCTGGCTACGTGTACGTTATCTCCAACCTTGGATCCTTTGGTGACAACATGGTGAAGATCGGAATGACACGACGGCTTGACCCGATGGACCGGATCCGAGAACTATCCGATGCGTCCGTCCCCTTCAACTTCGATGTTCACGCGCTCTTCTTCACCGATGACGCCGTCGGCGTTGAAGCGGAGCTACACCGTCGCTTCGCTGACCATAGGGTGAATCTGGTCAACCAGCGACGCGAGTTCTTCGCCGTCTCACCATTAGACGTCCGTACAGCACTATTGGAGGTCGCCGGAAACCTCTTGGAGTTCGTGGAAGAGCCAGACGCGGAACAGTACCGACTGTCAGAAGCAATGCGCCAGGCGGTGTGAGAAACCGTGAGAGAAAACGTGAGGAACCGTGAGAAACCGGGCCGGTGGTATAAAAACCGGTATGTTTTCCAGCGCATCGTTGCGCGCGACTTCATTCCCGCCGTTGCTTGACGTGCGTGACGGCGCGCTGCCCCGTGTGCTTCCGGGGAGCGCGCCGCGAAATGGATGGGTGTTTAGTCTGTGAAGTATGCGGATTCTCGGAAGAAGTCTGTTACTTCTACGGTGACGTCGTCTGGGGCGGCGACATCGTACGCGGCTTTCCAGGATAGGGATTTACCGGGCAGGATCGAGGAGTATTGGCCGTCGTAGCCTGCTTCCGTGTCGAAGATAGCTTCTGCGGATGAGCCTGCCGATGTAACGTCGATGATTGTCAGGCCGGCATCGTAGGCTTCGTTTGAGTTGTTTGTGACGGTGATTGTGATCTCGACGGGGTTCGTGTACTCGTCCTGGTAATACTCGGAGACGGTGGTCGGCACAGGCTTGGTCACGGAGAACGATACACCGTCCTCATAATCAATTGTTTCGCCCCATGACGCGATGAGGGTGTTTCCAGTGTCAGAGTAGTCGTCTGTGTCGTCGTCTGTGTCGATAGTGTCGTCGTCATAGCCGAGTGCTTCTTCGACTGTTGTTTCCGCAGCTGCGGCAGTTGTTGGGGTGGCGTCGTCGTTGTCGGACGAGCACGCGCCCAGGAGGAGAAGGGGAATTGTGGTTGCTATGGCCGCTGCCCTGCGGCCCATGTGTGTGTTCATGGCGTTAGCTTAACCGATGGTGAACGAAAGCGGAAGGTGTTGTTACCGACTGGTAACAACAGTCGGTGAGGGGCCGACATGATGGGCGTGGGAAGGGATGGGAAGTGAGTGGTGTGAGAAACCGTGAGAGAAAACGTGAGGAATCGTGAGAAACGCGGACGGTGGTATAAAAGCTGGTATATATTCCAGGGCGACGCTCGAGTGGTATAAATGCTGGCATATTTTCCAGCAGGATGCCCGCGGCCGCGAGCGCCGGGGTGGGTTAGTTTGCTAGGTTCCAGATGTTGATGCCGATGGTGGCTAATAGTGCGACGCATATGAGGGAGACGAATATGTAGTCTCCTATGCGGCACCATAGGTGGAACTTGCGGTGTTCGCGTCTCATGTATTCCACTCGTTCGCGTTGGGTGACGTCGGGGTAGCAGTGTTTTGCGTGTGCGATGAAGAGGTGGAGGAAGGGGTAGAGTCGTGTGAGACGTTCAAGTGTGTCTCTAGGCGCTTCAGACTTTGTCTCGCTTGTAATGTCCTGGGTCTCTTCGATCTGTTTGGGTGTCGGTACCTGTGGTGACGAATTTGTGTCGTCGCTGACGGGCATCGCGTTGTCAGTGAGGGGTTCGTCCATGCCGGGTGTCGACGTGGCGTGTTCAGACATTCAGTAGCTTTCGCCGGTAGACGAGTGCGGACAGTGATACGTCGAACTCTCTGGCAAGTCGGGAGTTCTCAGAATATTGATCAAGGTCAGATAGGTTTGGGTCGATTCGAGTGCGTAGTTCCTCTTCGGGCATGAGGAGCTCTGCAGCGAACTCGTTCGCGTAGATTTCGGACGCGGTGCCGCGACCTTCGTCCGATCGGGCGTCAACGAAGGTTCTGGTGTCGCCAAGGTGTGAGTAGAGGTGGCCTACTTCGTGCGCGCAGGTGAATCGTTGCCGGACGGCTGGTTGGTCTCGGTCGATGTAGATGTTTGGACCGGCGTCGTCGTTAATGAGCATGCCGTACACGTCGTCGCCAAGTTCGGCGATGAAAACGGATGCCCCCATAGCGCGGGCGACCGCGACCGGATTGACCGGGATTGTAAGTGCCTTATAGGTGGTCCGCACGAGCTTGGCGTGCTCGCGGGCGGCCTTCCGGATTTCGCCGACAGTCTTGCCGCTAAAATCAAACATCGTTGTCCTCCTCTCTTGCCTTCAGTCTAGACACTGTTGCTGGGAATGGAAGGGTGTGTCGAGTGGGAATTGTCTCCTTCTCTTACTCTTAGCTAACCTTGTAGCTAACCTTGTGTGCCGGCGGACGCTGGGCGGCGCGGGCTGTTTCGGCGTGCTGGTGCTGTTTTCTGGTGGTAGGCCCACAGGGACTCGAACCCTGAACCCACGGATTAAAAGTCCGGTGCTCTGCCAATTGAGCTATAGGCCCGCAAGTAGTTTACCCGTCCGGCGCGGATTAGGCACATCGAGCACCGTGACGTGCACGGTTGGAGGTTGTGGTGGATCGGGGAGCAGGTGCGAGGCGGGAAACGTGCTCGCCAAAAGCCAAAAGCAGAGCGCCGAGCCGTCGGTACTGCGGTTCTTAGCGTGAGCCGTGGGGATGGTGGTGAGCCGTGATAGTGGTGAGTCCCTCATGGAGCAGGCGCGAGGGGCAAAAGGTGCTACGCGCGGAGTTGGCAGGACGGCGGCGGATTTCGAGCAGTAGGTGTCCGTCAGGTGCCCCCGCGCTCGGAGACGGCAACAGCTCTAGCCCGGTGCTATGTGTCTCCTCGTCAAGCGGCCCCCGTGCTCGGAGACGGCAGAGAATGCCGGAATGGTACGGCCTGTGGAATGTGCGAGTATGCGGGGTGTGAGATGCTGCCCCACGGACATCGATGTAGTGTTCCGATTTGCTCGCCATCGCTCCTGATCTGCGGGAGAATAGTCACATCCAGACGGGCACAGCCGCTAAAGCTGTCACAACGCCAACGGTTCACTCAACCGGCGGTGACTACGAGGAGGATGTTATGACCAAGAAGCCAAGGCGCCCCGCGCAGCTCGATGCGGATCAGATCGAGGCGATCGAAGGGGAGGCCGACGTCGCCTACAACTCGGAACTTGCCCACACCTCGGCGCAGGCATTGGTGCCAATGGGGCGGCATCATAGCGGTGAGGATCCCGAGACTTTCAAGCGCATTCTGGCCTTGGTCGATGAAGAGGGTGTTGACGTGATCGCCGAGTCGTGGATCCGTTCGCCGGAGAACACCCTGCCGGGGATTCTGTGGCGTGGCTACCTCCTGCGCGAATGGATCCGGCGTGAGGGCGCTGAGGTCAATCGGCGCTACGAGGCTTCGGCGGAGGTGCTGCGCCGCCAAGGGGCGGACGGGGAGCAGAAGATTGCCATGACCCCGAAACCGGGAACTGTGCGCCAGGAGTGGGATTCGGTTTTGGCGGGTACATATGAAGGTGACTTCGCCGCCGTGCTCACGGACTCCGCCCGTTTGACGAACTTCCTCGGCGAGGTTGATCCGGTGTGGATCGGTACTGGCGATCACCCGTTGGCCACCGATGTGACCCGCCGCGACCGCGCGATGCTGCTCACCTCGGCCGAGTTCCGAGCAGCTGGCAAGTTGGCCACAGACGGCATGCTCGAATGAGGGTGCGCGGGCCGTTTCCTGCGGCGGCATGGCGGGACACGCTGGCAGCGATCAACCGGCAGTGCGAGCAGGTAGATGGGTTCGCTCCCTTCGATGAGCAGACCCTGCTTGACGTTGCTGCCGGGGCTCCGGATTCGCACATATGGGTGATTGACGACGACGGCGCGGTGGGCCCGACTTCCGGCGTCGCCGGGGCGTCTGAAGATCACGGTGGCATGCAGAAGGCGCAGCAGGAGCGCGGGAGCGCCCCGGATACGCAGGGGTGTGAGAAGCGGGCGACGGAGAGTGTGCCAGCCCCGGCCGGGGCTCCACTCGCGGTGGCGGGGCTGGCGCATCTCGGGCGTGCCGGCACGGTCGAGCTGGCGGTGCGCCCGAATGCCCGACGTCGGGGGTATGGCCGAGCGTTGGCACGAAAGGTACATGCGGATCTTTTCGAGCGTGACTCGCAGGTTCACGGCATGGACCCGCGCGCTGAGAATACCGTGGCAGGAGCGTGGGCCCATGGCGATCTTCCTGCCGCCGCCCGGTTGGCGAGTGAGTTCGATCTGACTGCGCGTCGTGCTTTGCTTGTCTTGCAGCGCGAGATAACTGCTGGCGAGGAGGGGAATGGGGACGGCGCTTCGGGCGAGGGCCGTACTTCTGGCGACGGCGGCGCCTCCGCCCGCGACACTGCCGACGGCGTCTTGGCGGCAGGCGGCTTCCGCCTGCGTGCGCTCGATCCGCGTGTGGATCTAGAGGCATTTACCGCATTGAATGCTGCGGCCTTCGCTTCGCATCCGGAACAGGGGCAACTGACTGAGGCGGATATGCGTCAGCGCTTCGAACAGGACTGGTTCGATCCAGACCTTTGCCTGCTTGCCGAGGCCGATGGTGGCGAACTGCAAGGTTTTATTTGGTTCAAACCGGAGGAAGTTCCTTCCGAGTATGAGCTATACGTGCTTGGAGTGGCGCCGACGGCGCAACGGCGCGGGTTAGGTGCGGCATTGACCGCGGCGGGACTGCAGCTGATTACCAAGCGCGGTGCCAAATTGGTCAGGCTGTACACGGACGCCGACAACACGACAGCTGTGTCTCTCTACGAAAGGATGGGTTTCACCACCGCTCAACGGCATGTTCTTTACGGATAGGGCCTAGTGGAGAGTCTTGACTGTCGCGTTACATTAGTGAGCGGCGGAGAGCCTGCGAGGGTGACCTGCCACCGGAAGATTGCGCGGCAAATACGATGCGCCGGAGCATGCCTCTGGCTACGTGGTGAATTGCCGTGTTCGTCCACTTTGGTGCGGGATCGTTGCCTGGTGGGCCCTCCGGCGAGTCTGTGAACAGCCGCTGGAAATCTGCGCGGCAGGTCGAAGCACGGTGAGACATACCGTCAAGCCGACGGAACGCCGGGCCGGGGATCACTCACTGTCCTCGTCCTGTTCCGGCAGATCTACACCGAAGAAGCGCCTTGTGCGGCGCCTGGACGAGAAGAGTAGGTAGGATGACAATCCGCATAAGAAGCTGAGTAGGTATGGTGTGCTTACCGTTGGCTTCGGTCCTTCGAAGGGTGCGAGAATGCCCGTTTCTGGTGTTGTCTCTACGATAACTGTGTAGTTCATGATCACGTACACGGCGATGACGGCGTAGAGGAAGGCAGCCACTGCGAGGATTGTAGCGCGTGACTTCCAGGTGTGTTCCGGGCTGAACCGGAGCAGGATGGTGATCCAGATGGGGGTGATGGTGAAGATGGCGGCCCAGGTGCGGTGGGTGGGTGAGTCTGCGAGGTGTCCGCTGGTGAATACGGCAACGGCGAGCGCTGCGGAGAGGAAGGCGATGAAGATCAGTGCATGGCTGCCGAACCGCTTGCCCCAATGGTGAAAGTCCTGTGTTCTTGCCCTGATTTCTGCTTGCTGTCGGGCTTTTGGTTCGGGAGTCGGGTTGAGGTGTTTGTCGGGTTTACGGCCGAAGGCTACGTTGAGATAAAAGAAGAAGGCACGTACAAGACCGGGTACAGTGGGGGCTACTAAAACTTTGCCGATTCCCCGTTTTAGAGTTGAGTTTTCGGTTGCGAGAAGTTCGGAATAGACAGCAGAGTAGTGAAGAAGGACGAACACTACGGTGGAGATGTAGAGGACGAGGGCAACACCTTCAATGATTGCTCGTACTTTCCACTTCAGCGGATCTCGAAATAGGAGCGGTGCACAGAGCCATCCTCCGGTAATGGCAAAAGTCACGGTCCAGACCGTGTCCTTGTAGCTTCCGGGGACGTCCCCTCTGACGAGACCTAGAACGGTGAATGAGGCGAAGGCTACGATCACTAGCGCCAGTACCATGCGACTCCGACGCTTCTTGCGTTCCTGGCTGCTGGGTTTCTCGGTCTTCATCTGTTATCCCGCGTTATGGCAGCGGTGGTGGCAGTGGTCGTGGCAGCGGTGGTGGCAGTGGTCTTAGGAGTGGTGCCGCCGGGCAATGCGCCGTTGGCGGAACCCCTGGTCCTATTGCGCGCAGCGTCTATCTGCTGTTGCGGCTCAGCGGTCTATTCGGAAGAGAACCACAGCCTCTTGCTCGTCCACGATGAACTAATGAGATCGCGGACCGGCCGTTCACCGCGAAGGACGCTGCTGATCATGCGCCGGGTCTCCGGTGGAGCCTCGGCGCGTAACGCCTGCAGAGATGTGCGGAGCGGGGGATTACCGGTGCTGCCGAGCATCGCCACCTCCGTATCCGGGTGAGTCAGACCGCATGGATGCAGTATAGCTGCTATGGAATTTCAGTTCATCTCGTCGCTTTGAGCTGCGGAAATGCCTTGAGGTGTGCGGTTTGGCAGGCGAAACTGCAGCCTTGACTTCGGCCGAGTGATACAGAGCTGTGCAGTGTGCGGATCCGGGAGGGCGGCCCCGGGATCGTAGTGCAGCACTTGGAGAGGATAGCCGCAGGCGGTGCATCGGCACATAAGCCTCCTCTGGCCAGTCATCCCAGTAGCCAAGAAGCGGAGCGTAGAGACGGGGTCAGCGTTGGCGCGGCCCGCCTGTCGTCCCAGGGCTCAAGAAGTGGAGGGTTTTTCAAGAAAGCTCGTGATTTCTCCTCCACTTCTCGCCATGCCCTCCACTTCTTCGACGGGGGTGGGCGCAGGCCCCTGCGCCTCCGGGTCCTTTGCCAATGCGGCCCCGGGCCTTCTGCCAATGTCGGATCCGCCCCCGACGGCGAGCGCAACTCGCGAAATGGGGGTGTAAAGGACTGGCAGTTAATGGGATGATGGTCTTTATGAACGAAGAGCCAACGCTGCCTGAGACGTCAACGGATTCAACCGCGGGGACCGCGCCCTCCGAATGGGTCGCTACGGACGTCGTCGATCATGCCTCGAGTGTGCCTGCCGATCAATCCCAAGGTACCGACTCGGCGTCAGACGTGGATCCGGCATCAGAGCAGGGGCGCCAAGACTCGCCGCAACTTCAAGACTCACCGCAACTTGTTGAGGGTGATGTGAATGCTGCTGGCGATCCTGCCGGAGGGTATGACGCCGATGTGAGCGCCGCTGGCGATACCGCAGAAGGGCAAGCCGATGCGAATGCCGCCGCCGAGGCGACCGGTGAAGATGACGCTCCCGGCGGGGGCGGCGGTTCCTCCAGCGCCGACGGTGAGCGGGTCGACGACGCCGCGCTTGAGTCACGCGGGGTTGACGGGGCTCACGGTGCCAGCGAGCCTCACGAGACCGTCGAGGCTAACGAGGCCAACGAGGTCAGCAAGAACGATGAGGTCGGCAATGACACTCCGGCTGACGATGCCCCTGAGAGCCCTGGCGACGTCGACGAGCAAGAGATTGGCGATCTCGGCGGCGAAGACGAGGAAGAGGATGACGACGAAGACATCATCGTCGTCGACGAAGAAGAACGCCTGGCGGAACGAGCCCGAGCCAAGGCACGCATGCGGCTCGGCTCACCGGTATCCACCACCTCGCTTGTGGAAATGGCGAAGCAGGCACGCGACGAAGCCAAAAAGGCCTCGCGTTCACTGGACCAGTCCACCCTGCCGGACGGACGTTTCGCGGATCGAGAGCTTTCCTGGCTGGCCTTCAACGAGCGTGTACTGGAGCAGGCGGAGGAACAGAGTCTTCAGATCCTTGAGCGCGCCTGGTTCCTGGCGATTTTCGCGTCGAACCTGGACGAGTTCTACATGGTCCGCGTTGCGGGTCTGAAGCGTCGCATCGCCACCGGTATGGCGGTTACGGCCGCCTCGGGTATGACGCCGCGGCAGGTGTTGGACGGCATCACCGAGCGCACTCATGAGTTAATGGCGCGGCATGCGAAGGTCTTCGCCGAGGATGTGCAGCCGAAGCTCGCCCGTGAGGGCATCGATATCTTGCACTGGCACGACCTGCGCGAAGCGGAACGCGACCGGCTGCGCAAGTTCTTCAAGAAACAGATCTTCCCGGTGCTGACACCGCTCGCGGTGGACCCGGCACACCCCTTCCCTTACATCTCGGGGCTGTCGCTGAACCTCGCCGTCGTCGTGCGAAATCCAAGAACGGGAAAGAACCTGTTCGCACGCGTCAAGGTACCGCAGCTGCTACCACGATTTATCGCGGTGGATTCCGAGGGCAGGGCCTACCGTCCCGAAGATGTTCCCATCGATAGTGAGGGCCGGACCAAGTACGTGCCGCTGGAAGAAGTGATCGGCGCCCACCTCGAACAGCTCTTCCCCGGTATGGAAGTCGTCGAGTACTACACCTTCCGAGTGACACGCAACGAAGATATGGAAGTCGAAGAGGACGACGCCGAAAACCTGCTCACCGCCCTCGAACGCGAGCTGATGCGGCGGCGCTTCGGCCCGGCGGTGCGTTTGGAGGTTGAAGAAGGAATCTCCGACTACGTCCTGCAGCTGTTGGTGCGGGAACTCGGTATTCGCCAGGAGGACGTTTACCGCCTACCCGCACCGCTGGATCTGACAGGTCTGAATGTTATACATGATCTGGACCGGCCGAACCTCAAGTACCCGAAGTACGTGCCCGTCACGCCGTTCGGACTGGCTGAGGTCGAATCGTCGAAGCCCTCCGATTTCTTCGAGGCAATTCGCAGCCATGACATTCTGCTGCACCACCCGTACGAAGCATTCTCAACCTCCGTGCAACAATTCATTGCGCAGGCGGCAAGTGACCCGAATGTGCTGGCGATTAAGCAGACGCTGTACCGCACGTCGGGAGATTCTCCGATCATTGATTCGCTGATCCAGGCGGCGCAGGCGGGCAAGCAGGTGTTGGCACTGGTGGAGATCAAGGCCCGCTTCGATGAGCAGCGCAA
>SUUB01000004.1:53193-62222 GCA_015062745.1 Actinomycetaceae bacterium | reverse complement strand
CTGATCCAGGCGGCGCAGGCGGGCAAGCAGGTGTTGGCACTGGTGGAGATCAAGGCCCGCTTCGATGAGCAGCGCAACATCGAATGGGCGCGGAAGCTTGAACACGCCGGCGTGCACGTCGTCTACGGGATAGTCGGCTTGAAGACGCACTGCAAGCTCTGCCTGGTGGTGCGCCTGGAAGAAGACGGCCTGCGGCGTTACTGCCACATCGGCACCGGCAACTACAACCCGAAGACCGCGCGCGGATACGAGGATCTGGGCCTGCTGACATGCGACCGCGACGTCGGTCAGGACCTCACCCGGCTGTTCAACCAGCTTTCCGGCTATGCGCCGCGCAACAAGTATCACCGGCTGCTGGTGGCTCCCACCGGTATTCGCTCCGGCCTTATCAAGCGGATCGAGCGGGAGATCGCGAACAAGAAGAAGGGGAAGGACGCCTGGATCAAGCTCAAGACGAACTCCCTGGTGGATGAGAAAACGATTGATGCGCTGTATCGGGCCAGCCAGGCGGGCGTGCCGGTCGATATTCAGGTACGCGGCATCTGTGCGCTGCGCGCGGGCATTCCGGGGCTGTCCGATAACATCCGGGTGCGGTCGATTCTCGGTAGGTTCCTGGAGCATTCGCGTATCTACGCGTTCTGTAATGACGGCGACTCGGACGTATTCATCGGCTCGGCCGACCTGATGCATCGCAATCTTGACCGCCGTATTGAAGCGTTGGTGAAGATTACCGATCCCGCGATGATTGACACTCTGGTGGAGTTGGTTGACGTGGCCTGTGCGGATACCACGCGCTCGTGGCACCTTGAGCCCGACGGGTGGGTGCGGCATACCAAGAGTCCAAAGGGGCGGCGCCTTCAGGATATTCAGGAGTTGTTGATGCGGCAGGCACGCTCGCACGTTGCGGCAGGGAAATGACGCGCTGTTGCCTGGAACTCGGTGGTGTGACGACGGCGCAGTCTCGCCCGGCGAGTCTGTTTTACCCAGCGCCACGCGGCTGCTGGCGGTTCGACGGGTACCCGGCTAAGTCCGTGGTGCCTTTGCCCTGCGCTACGAGGGTGCTGCTCTTCGCCGGGCGGCCCATGGTTAGCCCGGTTGGGATGCAGCGTATGAGGGCGTATGCGTACCGGCCACGCTGTGATCACACGTCGGCGAGTGAGTGGAGAATGGTGTGACCTCTCAAAAGCGTGCCGACGTGCTGGCCGCCGGGGGTATCGTGTGGCGGGAGGGCGCATCCGGCTTGGAAGTGCTACTCGTGTACAGGCCCTCCTACCGTGACTGGTCATTACCCAAAGGGAAGATCAAGTCCGGGGAGGACTACCGCGCCGCCGCAGTCCGGGAAATCGCCGAGGAAACAGGAGTATCAGTGGCGCTGCGGCAACCTGCGGGAAGTGTTTCTTATGTGCTGCCCGACGGGCGACGCAAAGAGGTCCGGTACTGGGTTGCTGTTCCGCTTCCCGTCAACCATCCGGCATTGCGATGCCGCGCCGCGGTCAAGCCGGCTCCGGCACGTGAGATCGGTGCGTCGCGCTGGTTCCAACTGAAACAGGCTCTCGCCCTGCTTAGCATGCCAAGCGACCGGGAACTGCTACAACGCGCGATGATCGACGGCGCCGCTGCAGCCGACATTGCTAGCCGGCCGGTTCTGCTGGTGCGGCATGGACAGGCGTGCAAACGGGCCGCCTGGTCCGAAGGTGAGGAGACGCGGCCGCTGACCATGCGCGGGAAGAAGCAGAGCCGCGCCCTGGCCAGTCAACTCTCCTGGTACGGGGTGAACGGACTGGTGTCATCCTCATGGGAGCGGTGCATGGCAACCCTGCGCCCCTACGCTAAATCGGCTCGCCTGCCCATCCAAGAACACCCGGAGCTTACGGAGAAGGGATACGCGGAGGATGAGGCCTCGTTCCTGGCCACTGTCACCGGGCTGTTGCATGCTCGCGCGGCGAACATAGCGTTGCTCGACCTAGCGCCTCTGGATGCTTCGGCTGCGCCCTACCACCGTGGCGGTACGGCTCCGGCCGCTCCCGACCACCGTGACACCACGGCTGCGGCCTGCATCAACGAACACGGTCCCGACGTCGATGACGGTGCGGCAAGAACCTGGCCGCAGGCAGAGACGCCAACCGTGGCCATATGCTTACACAGGCCAACTCTGCCCGGCGTGATGGAAACGGTTAGCGCTATGAGTCCACCGTCCATTCGCTCGCAATTGCCTGCGGAGGATCCCTATCTCAAACCGGGTGAGATACTCGTCGTACACACAAGCCTCCCGGTATCGCAGCGCGACGTCTGCGTACTGGCGGTTGAACAATTTCGCCCGTTGGAAGGCGATGAGACCGCAAGGGCTTGACACCCGGAGCAGGTGAAAGCCAGGGGCAACGAGGCCGGGAGGAAACCGTTCCTGGTTCACCGCATGCCGGAAGGTGCGAACCCTCGAGGTGGCAGGGGAAGGCGACGGAGCCTTGGCTAAAGAGCGATGAGCCGCAGGAGCGCCGTCGCCGCGCCTCCCACCAGACCGGCGCAGGGCAGCGTGAAGATCCAGGCAGTGACGATATTGCCCGCCACACCCCAGCGCACAGCGGAGCGCCTCTTCGTGGCGCCGACACCCATAATCGCGCAGGTGATGGTGTGGGTGGTCGAGATCGGAGCGTGCCACAGAAATGCCGTGCCGTAGAGAACGGTCGCGGCAATTCCCTCTGCCACAAAGCCGCGGGCGGGATCGAGATCGATGATCTTTTGCCCAAGAGTCTTCATAATGCGCCAGCCGCCGGTATAGGTACCCGCGGAAATTGCCGCCGCGGCAACGAGCTTGACCCAGAGCGGAATACCCATGCCCTCGTGGTAGCCACCGGCCACCAGTGCCATAACCACCACACCCATGGTCTTCTGGGCGTCCTGCAAACCGTGTCCGAGTGCCATCGCGGCGGCGGATACCGTCTGGGCATGCCGGAAGTTGTGCATCGTGCTCCGGTAGGGGGCATTGGCGAGCAGGCGCAGCACTATCTTCATCAGCACGAAGGCGACGATGAATCCGACTGCGGGGGAAAGAATCATCGGAATGATGACCTTGTCGAGGATCACGCTCCAGTGCACCGTCGTTGCCGAGGCGACGCCCGCACCGGCCAACGCTCCAATGAGTGCGTGCGAGGACGACGACGGCAGCCCGAACCACCACGTGATGAGATTCCAGGTGACGGCCCCTATCAGGGCGCCGAGTATTACTAAGAGACCGTCGAATCCAACCGATGGATCAATAATTCCGCTGCCAATGGTTTCGGCGACGCCGGTGCCGAGCAGGGCGCCGATGAAGTTCATAATGGCCGCCATGGTCAGCGCGGCGCGTGGAGAGAGCGCTCGGGTCGCCACTGATGTGGCGATGGCATTGGCGGCGTCGTGGAAACCGTTTGTGAAGTCAAAGACTACGCAGACGAGCAGAATGACGCAGACCAGGATAAGTGTGCCGCTCAAGGGTCAGGACTCCTTGATGGCAATCGTTTCGACGACGGCGGAAAGCTCTTCGAAAGAATCGATGGCGTTCTCCATGGCGTCGAGCACGAGCTTAACTTTCATCACCTCAAGTGCGTCCGTGCCACCTTCAAACAGATCGGCCATCATGGTGCGGTACACCTGATCGCCCTCGTTCTCCAACTGATTGACCTGCACCCAATAGTCGCGGGTCGTCTTATCGATGCTCGCGAGCTTGCCCATTGCCTCGTGAGTCAGCTGGGCGCATTCGCGCAGAAGCGCTACCTGCAGGTTCACGCCTTCGGGCAGGGCGCTTGGCTTGAAGAGAATGAGATCGTCACCCGCCTCATCCATCAGGTCAACGCATGTATCCGTCACCGAAGTCAGGTCGTAGAGGTCTTCCCGGTCGAACGGCAGTACAAAGGACTGGTTGACTTTTTTCAGCACGGTGTGGCACGCATCATCGGCGCGATGTTCCACTTCGTGCAGTTTGGTATTGAGGTCCGGCCTGTCCTGCGGGTCGGCAGCAATGATTTGCCCTAGCAGGTCGGCAGCTTCAATGAGATGTTGTGATTGAGTGGTCAGCAACTCGAACAATGAGTCCGACTTCGAGAACTTCTTGAGCGCCACACGATCTCCTTGTGAACAGGTGCCACCCGATGGGCGGCATTCCAACAGCAGGATAGGGCATACTGCGGCTCTGTTTTCAACATGAGCGAGATTGTTCCTAGCCATGCCGAGATAAGATTAGCGCTCTTGGAAGGGGTACGGGCAAATACACGGCAGAAATGGGCCACAAAATCCGGGCATTGGCCCACGACCGGCGCATTAACTCAAGACATTGGCGAGGCTGAAAACCCAAGTGAGGGAGTGACTCCGAAGCGTCACTCCCTCACTGTGAAGGGAGCACCGAACCCGATAGCGCCAGTCGGCGCGAAAGCCGCTCGAAGCGGCAATAGTTGGAGCCCGGGGCTTTCGCGATCCGGTGCCGTAGCATCAGCATAGCAGTAAGAGTGGTCTGTGTCGCGTACTTTTATCATCACATTTCGATCACGGCGCGATGGCTCTATTGGGAAGGGAATGGAGGGGCGGAGCGGACGGCCGGAAGGCGCCCGATTCCGGGAGTTCAGCCGCAAAGGCGACTCGTGAGAGAATGCCTAGGTGACGAAGAGACTTTCACCTTCCGAGCCGGGGGAGAACGAACCTGCGGCCGTCCCCCGCACGGTTCGCGTGCTTGCCGCCGTGGCGGGTGCCGGGGCGTTGGCGCTGGCGGCATGGGCGGTGATGCGTTTGTCGGAGGAGTTCGTGCCGCTCCCGGCGGTTACTCCGAGTTATGAGCCGCATGTTGCGGCCGTGAATCTTGCCGCTCCGAGCGTGGCTTTTGGCCCCATCGTCGCTGTGGTTCTCCTGGCTTTCGGAGTGATCACATGGGGCTGGCCACGCTTGCTCTCGCTGCCACACGTTGCATCGGCACGTGCGACGATGCTTCTGGTGGCTGTGTGTGGAGCGCTCTGTGCTTTGTGCGGTCAACCGATCCATGTTGCCTACGCTGCGGCACTCGCAATTCCGGCGGTCTACGTGGCGCAAATGTTGCGCCGTGACGGGCGGGCAGCCTTGGCCTCTCAGGTATCGGGCACGTATACGGGGGCTCTCGTCGGTCTATGCGGTTGCCTGTGGATCGTGACGGCGCGCGCGCCGGGCGGAGGAGAACTGCTTCTCATCGGGGCGGCGGTTATTGCGGCGGGATCGATTCCGCTGTTTCTCGTGCCCAGCCCGTGGCGATATGCCTCCGTGCTACTGTGCGCGGCGGCGGGCGGAATGGTCGCAACATACGCCATGCCGGGAGTCAGCTGGTGGCCGTGCATTATTCTCACCGTCGGATACACGGTTCTGTGTTGGGGTCTTAGCCAGGTGATCCGTCTTCTCGAAACTGCGGGCCGCGGGTGGCCTGCCGTCACATTCGTTCTTCTACCGCATTCCGCTCTGGGCGTTCTCGGATACGCGAGTGCGCTGCTTGTGCTTTAGCCTTGAGGTATGGTCTTCCAGATTCCGGAGAATGTGGCGCCCGAGTGTTACCCGATGGCGTGGCTAATCGGCCGTTGGCATGGTGCGGGGGTCCTCGAGTACGAGGGCATTGACGCTGCCGGTTACCTTCATGAGGTCTCGATAGATAACGACGACGGCGGCCCGTATCTGCGGGTCAACTCGAGTATTTGGCTGATCGCCGAGCCAGCGGGCGCCGTCGACAAGGAGATGCCTGGACTGGACGCGTACACGTCTCTGACAAAGGAACGCCTGTGGAGTTCATTGGCGGGTTATCTGCGCCCGACGCCGGGGATGGACAAGCGTGATGGTGCGACGATGTTGGAGGGCCTGACTGCCTCACCGGCCGGACATGCGATCACATGGGCGGGCCTGATCAAGGGTCCGCAGTTACAGATGCAGGCCGATGCCATAGCCACCACGCCCACCGCGGTTGAGCAGACGGGCGGTCGGATAATGGCCGGTCTGGTCGAATCGGATTTGTTCCTCGCCTACGATATGGCGGCCTTCGGGCACGAGATGAGTAGCTATATGGCGGGCAGGCTCTCGCGGGTGACCGATGAGTGACTTCGACGCCGTGGCAAGCAGAAGCGGGGCGGAGAATGCCCCGCAGAGTCTGCTGCTCTCCCTGCCTGATGCCGTGCCGGCTACCGGATTGGATGCCGGTGTAGCGCTGCATTATGGTGCGCCGATCCCCGAGCAGCGCGCACTGCAAAGTGGACGTGCATTTACCGACCTCTCTCATCTGGATGTCGTTACCGTCAGTGGCCCGGACCGTCTCAGTTGGCTGCATTCTTTGACGAGTCAGGCGTTGGTGGATCGTAAGCCGGGCGAATCGACCGAGCTACTACTGCTCGACCCCGACGGTCATATAGAAACGGCGGCGGCGTTCTTCGACGACGGCGCGACCTCCTGGCTGATCGCAGATACTGGCCACGGGGAGCAACTGGCAGCTTTCCTGGATTCCATGCGCTTCATGCTGCGTGTTGAACTGGAGCGACGCGACGACGTCGCCGTGCTGGGTGGCTGTGGCGCGGCGAGCAGCGAGCTTGCCGCTCATGCCATCACGACAAGCCTGCCCCTGGTGTGGCGAGACCCGTGGCCGCGTACTGCAGTGGGTGGAGCCACCTACGGCCCAGTCGACGCGGAACATCCGGCCAACGGCCGGGACTGCGCGCTAGTGCTGGTGCCACGCGCAGAACTGCTAAGTATCGCGCAAGAACTCGATAAGGCCGATATCCGCCCGGCCGGAATTGCAGCCTGGGAAGCCGCGCGTGTCACCGCGTGGCGACCGAGGCCTGCCACGGAGATCGTGCCACGGGCATTGCCGCATGAACTTGACTGGTTACGCACGGCGGTCCACCTCGACAAGGGTTGTTATCGGGGGCAGGAAACCATTGCGAAGGTAGTGAATCTGGGGAGGCCGCCACGACGGCTCGTCATGCTGTACCTGGAAGGGGTGCCCGGTGAGCTGCCACAACACGGCGACGACGTCGTTGCGGGAGGCCGCGTGGTCGGTACGGTCACCAGTGCTGTGAGCGATGGTGAAGAAGGACCGGTGGCGCTTGCGCTGGTACGGCGTAACCTGCCGGTTGACGCCGTCGTCGAACTGGGTGATTTCCGGGCGGCGCAGGAAGCAATCGTCACACCGAGCGGAAAATCCAGTGTGTCTCCGGAGCGTCGGCCCGGTGCCGAATTGCGGAGGCAAGCTCGGATCTAAGGGCCTCACCTCGGCGGGGCGTGTGGCCGCTCGTCTGACCATCTCGGTGGGCTTTGTGGCCGCTATCGTGGCCCATGCGCGTGCGGATATACTCGGGGCAGGCACGCCGTGCGGATGTGTGCACGCGTTCTCGTGCAAAGAGAAGAAGGAGGTGGGGCCGGTGCTGGGATGGTCACTGTATGTCCTTATCAATTGGGCCATTGCGCTTTTTGTGGCGTCTCTTGCGGTGTGGGCGCTTGTGGATTGCTTGGGGCGGCCAGCAGGCGATTTTACGTTCGCGCGGCGATCGAAGGACTTTTGGACCGTTGTGCTGGTCCTAGCAGTGGTGCTCAGTTTGAGCTTCATCGTGCCATTCATGTACCTGCCGTTCCGCGGCCTGCTCTCTATGCTCGCGATTATCGCCGTTGTTTACTACCTCGGCCCGGAGCGGCAGCGTATGGGACCGCGACGACCGGGCGGCGAACGTCGGCGTTCAAATCGTGGAGGCTGGTGAGAACCGAGCGCTGTGGCACTGGTGAGTGCCGCAGTGTTCCTTGCTAAGGAAGGCACCGAATCAAAGAAAGACTCCGAATCAGAAGCGTACTGGGCCGTTTGGAGCTAGCGTCCGAGTAAAGCGAAGACAGTCACAAGCAGAACGAAAGGTGAAGACAATGGGCGGTGAGGAGTTGTTCTTCGGCGGTCTGCTCTTGATCGGGTTCATCAGCGTACTCGGTGCACTGGCAATCGATGTGTGGGCTCTGGTCGACTGCGGGCGTCGCTCGGAGAGTGACTTCGAGAAGGCCAAGGGAACACGAGACTTTTGGTTGCTCATTCTCTCCTTCTCGCTGTTCTTTGGTTTCGTGCTCCTCGCGGCGCCTGGTCTTTCTCCAATTCACCTTTTCGTATTCTCGGCAATTCTCATTCTGGGGATCTATTGCCACGGCGCAGAGAGACTGCGTATGGGACCACGGGGAGGAGCAGCGACGCCGGCAGATGAAGCGACGGACACAACTGACGTGGCAGATTAGGCAGGCGTAAGGCGTCGGATGTTGCGGGAGGTTCGCGCGGTAACACGTGCTCCGAATGACCCGTGATACGCCGTCGAGCGGGTGGTACATGCCCACGGTGACAGGTGGCAATCGGGGATCGTAAGCTTGCGTATTGAGCCACGGCATGAGCGCCGTGCCGGCGCGGCGAGAATCCCCTGGCCGGGCCTGGATGATCCGCGGCGGGTCGGGGTGGCCACCGGCGTAGCGAGAATCGAGTGAGGAGCAGGCAACATGCGGTCGGTTATCCAGCGTGTTAAACGCGCAGAGGTTCGCGTGGACGGACGCGTTGTAGGCGCGATCGAAGCTGGGCTATGTGTGTTGCTGGGTGTGACTGGTTCCGACGGGAATGCCGAGGCGAAGAAGACAGCGCGGAAAATCGCACAGTTGAAAATCCTGCGGGGGCCGGGCGGTTCAGACGATACCGCTGCGCGCCGTAGTGCGGAGGAAAGCGGAGCTCAGGTCCTCGTCGTGTCACAGTTCACTCTCTATGCCGATACGAGGAAGGGGCGTAAGCCGAGTTGGTCGCACGCAGCACCGGGTGACGTTGCCGAACCGCTGGTAGACGCCGTCGTACAGGAGTTGCGATCCGCCTACGGACTGCATGTGGAAACCGGGGAGTTCGGCGCGATGATGGATGTTGAGTTGGTCAACGATGGTCCCTTCACCATCTTGGTTGAGTGTTGAGCCAGGTTGAGTGTTGCGCCCCGCGTCACGCCTTGGGCGTGGACGAGACCGTGAGCCTGGCGGAGCGCTGAGCCAGGTTGAGTGTTGAG
>SUUB01000004.1:39569-53093 GCA_015062745.1 Actinomycetaceae bacterium | reverse complement strand
GTTGCGCCCCGCGTCACGCCTTGGGCGTGGACGAGACCGTGAGCCTGGCGGAGCGCTGAGCCAGGTTGAGTGTTGAGCCAGGTTGAGTGATGAGGGCGCTTCCCTTAAGCTACGCGCCGTATGCCAGGGGCTGTACGTAACGCGTGCGCGTGTCGTCGCCGGACTGGACTCTTCGCGACTAGAAACTACCCCGGGTACGGGACGCGTACAGGTCACTTCTCCCGCGAGAACTACTCTTCGGAAACTACTTCGGGTGCGGGACGCGTGGATGCGGTGGTGTCGAGAAAGGCAGCATTTGCAAGTATTGCGCGATGGCACAGAACGCATCTGTGCGGCGTTCTCGGCGCGAATTCTTCCGACGGCCGTGGAGCTGCACGCCATCACACCTCACGCCGCTGGCGAACAACGGCAGGATTTAGCGACCGGCGCAGTTATGGTTGAGTGAACTCGCCAAGTTAGGCGTAGTACCACGCAAGGAGTGCCAATGTTCGAACGGTTCACAGACCGTGCCCGCCGGGTCATCGTGCTCGCGCAGGAGGAGGCTCGTAACCTCAAGCATAACTACCTTGGCACTGAGCACATTCTGCTCGGTCTCATTCGTGAGGGAGAGGGCGTTGCTGCCAAGGCGCTTGATGCTTTGGACATCACGTTGGAGAATGTCCGAGCTCAGGTCATCGATATTATCGGGGAGGGCCAGGAACCCCCGTCGGGGCATATTCCCTTCACTCCCCGCGCCAAGAAAGTCATTGAATACGCGATGCGCGAGGGTCTGCAGTTGGGACACTCGTACATCGGGACGGAGCATTTGCTGCTCGGGCTCACCCGTGAACCCGACGGCGTCGCCGCCCAGGTACTGGTGAAGCTCGGTGCGGATCTACCGCGCGTGCGTAACCAGGTCAATCAGCTTATTTCCGGCTACCAGGGCAAGGAGCCGGTGGGCGTTGGAAACGGCGCCCGTGAGGGTCAGAAGGCCGGCTCAACCGTTCTTGATCAGTTCGGACGCAACCTGACGCAGTCCGCGCGTGAGCACAAGCTCGATCCGGTGATTGGACGTCACCTGGAGACCGAGCGGGTGATGCAGGTGCTGTCTCGCCGCACCAAGAACAATCCGGTGCTGGTGGGTGAACCCGGCGTCGGCAAGACAGCCGTCGTCGAAGGCCTCGCCCAGTCGATTGCCGCCGGGGATGTTCCCGAGACACTCAAAGATAAGCAGCTGTACTCGCTGGATATGGGCTCGCTGGTTGCCGGATCACGCTACCGCGGTGACTTCGAGGAGCGCATGAAGAAGATCCTCAAAGAGGTCAACACCCGCGGGGACATCATCCTGTTCATCGACGAGATTCACACCCTGGTAGGCGCGGGAGCCGCCGAAGGCGCACTCGATGCGGCCTCGCTGCTCAAGCCCATGCTGGCGCGCGGTGAGCTGCAGGTTATCGGTGCTACCACCCTGGATGAGTACCGCAAACATATTGAGAAGGATGCCGCCCTGGAGCGGCGCTTCCAGCCGATTCAGGTGGATCAGCCGACGGTTCCGCAGACCATCGAGATTCTCAAGGGGCTGCGCGACCGCTACGAGTCCTTCCATCGTGTGACGATCACCGATGACGCGATTCAGTCCGCCGCAGCGTTGGCCGACCGCTACATCAACGATCGCTTCCTGCCGGATAAGGCCATCGATCTTATCGACGAAGCCGGTGCACGGCTCGCCATTCGTAAGATGACCGCACCGCCGGAGCTGCGCGAGCTGGACGAGAAGATCGCCGGTTTGCGCCGCGATAAGGAGGCTGCCATCGACGGGCAGGACTTCGAGAAGGCCGCCTCTTTGCGCGACGAAGAGCAGCGCCTGACCGAGCAGCGCAACGAGCGCGAGCAGGCCTGGAAGGATGGCGATATGGACGTGGTCTCCGTCGTCGACGAAGACCTGATCACGGAAGTGTTGTCCATGTCCACCGGTATCCCGGTGTTCAAGCTGACCGAGGCCGAGTCCGCCAAGCTGCTGCGCATGGAGGATGAGCTGCACAAGCGCGTTATCGGCCAGAACGAGGCCGTCACGGCGCTTTCGCAGGCGATTCGGCGCACTCGCGCCGGCCTGAAGGATCCGAACCGGCCGGGTGGCTCGTTCATCTTCGCCGGTCCGACCGGCGTCGGCAAGACCGAACTGGCCAAGGCGCTAGCCGAGTTCCTCTTCGGTGACGAGTCCGCTTTGATCACGCTCGATATGTCCGAGTACTCGGAGAAGCACACCGTCTCCCGTCTGTTCGGTGCGCCTCCGGGATACGTCGGATATGAAGAGGGTGGTCAGCTGACCGAGAAGGTGCGGCGCAAGCCGTTCTCCGTGGTGTTGTTCGACGAGATTGAGAAGGCTCATTCCGACCTGTTCAACCCATTGCTGCAGATCCTGGAGGAAGGCCGCCTTACCGATTCGCAGGGGCGTGTGGTCGACTTCAAGAACACCGTCATCATCATGACGACCAACCTCGGTACGAAGGACATCGCCAAGGGCGTGACCACCGGTTTCCAGTTCGATCAGGACACGACGACGTCCTACGAGCGGATGAAGCAGCGCGTCAACGAGGCGCTGAAGGACAACTTCCGTCCCGAGTTCCTCAACCGCGTGGACGAGATGATCGTCTTCCCGCAGCTGCGCCGCGAGGAGATTCTGGCAATTGTCGATCTGATGATCGGCAAGCTGGACAAGCGGTTGGCCGAACAGGATATGCGCATCGCCTTGACGAACGACGCCAAGAGCCTGCTCGCTGATCGCGGGTACGATCCGGTGCTTGGTGCGCGTCCGCTGCGTCGTGCTATCCAGCGCGACATTGAGGATGTGCTATCCGAGAAGCTGCTCTTCGGTGAGTTCCGGCCGGGCCAGACCATCGTGGTAGATGTGGATAAGAACAATATCCCGATGTCATTCACCTTCGCCGGGCAGGACGCTGACGCGCCACTTCCCGAGGATGCCGAGGCAGCCGAGGCGCCGGAAGGCATCGACGGACTGGCCGCCGCGGCGGACACTTGGGGCGGTAGCTCTTCGGCGGGCTCGCAGCCCAGTGGCCTCTCGGCAGCGAACTGAGGTCGCACCGAGTGACATGCGCGGGCCCCGATCTAAGTCGGTGGCCTCTCCGCAGCGAACTGAGAGTTGGCTGCGGGGCAGGCGGGGAGATGGCTCGGCACAGGCAGGTCTGCTGACAGGTTAGGCGGTCATCCGACTTCGGCGAACGCCTCCGCCTGTGCCCGCAGAGGGCGCTTGGACTTGCGGCTGGCGATTGCACTTGCTGCAAGCGCTCAAAATTGGATAACATAAAGACGCTAAACCAGCCCTCGTGCCCCCGGATGCTTCGGCATCCGGGGGCACTTCCGTGCCGGCTGCCTTGCGGTGGTGGTTTGGGTCGGCTCGTGATGGTGGTTGGTTGCCTTGTGGCGGGGGCTGGGATTGCCTTGTGGCGGAGGCTGGGATTGCCTTGTGGCGGTTGTTGCTTGCCTTGTGGCGGGGGCTGGGATTGCCTTGTGGGGGTGATTGGCCGCTTTGTGACGCGGTTGCTTGCCTTGCGATGTGGCATCCGGCCGGGGAGCTGTAGGGTGCGCCCGCGCGGAGGTACCAAGGCGGCGTCCCGATTGCGGCGTTTTGGTGATGGGATGCGCGTGCTGTTTACATGGCGTCCCGCTGAGCGAAGCGTTCCAGAGCCGCCCGCACAGTGCCGTGCAGAATTAGCTCAAGGTCGTCCACTAAACCAGTGGGGTTGGCGGCCATGTCCGTAGCGAACCAGTGCAGTAGATGTCCCAGCACGATCAGGGTGAAATGCTCGATCACGAAGGTGCGCGACGCCTCGGTTAGTTGCAGATCGCCTTCCAGCTCGGCCACGATGACGCTCATCATCTCGCGCAAGGTCCGGAAGAAGAATTGCTCCAATCCCTCATGGCTGAGCGAGTTGATCACCGCATACGCCTGGTCACGGTGCGCCTGCATGTAGGCCAGCATCTGCCGGAAGCCGTTCGCCCACTGTGCGTAACTGGCGTGGGCCATGATGTGGTCGGCAATCTCGATCTGGAATACCCACACCGCCAGATCGTGTATGCCGGAGAAATGGTAGTAGAACGCCTGGCGTGAAATACCGGCATCCGCTGCCAGACCGGCCACGGTGACCTTTGACAGAGGAATCGTTCGCAGTTGTTCCTTGAGTATTCGGCCGAGCAACTCCGGCGTCGTCGGCCTTTTTGTGTACGTTGGCGGCACCGCCTGACCGTGCGGCGATTGCCTTGTCTCACTGGGCGACCGCGGCGTGCCGCTAGGCCTTTGTGCGCCACTGCCGGGCGCCTGTGCCGTTGTGTCTGGCTCCCGTCGTGCGCTACCCGGCGGTGTCACGACGTCATACGGGAACATGATGCTATCGTCCAATCGTCCGCCTCCCCTCGCTTTCTAGGCATAAAGTCCCAAACGCTGCGGCATCGTCGACCCGGAACCGTGACGCGAAGTCGGATTTTTGGACACTTCCGCGTGACTGTCCATCGCCGTCGTCGTTGCCTGCATCATAACGTAATCGTGTAATGGACGGCCCGCTGACGGGCTTCCTCACGATTTCTTGGAGCACGCACAATGTTTTTATTCGAATCAATCCCGTGGTATTCGTGGTTGGCATGGCTCGCGGTACTCGCGGCACTGATCGGCTTGAACGAGCTGACTCGCCGCTTCCGCAGCGCGGGATGGGCGATCTTCATCGTCTTGCCAATCGTCCTGACTATTTTTGTTTGGCCGACGACGGCGGGTGCCGGCTCGTCGACCGGCACCTGGTTCCACTGGGTGAAGGTCTATTCGGCGCTGGCCGGGTGCCTCGGTTTCATGGCACTGCGCTATCACCCGAAGCTGCGCGCGCATCGGTGGGCGCTGCTCTTCCCGCCCGCGATCCTGGGCCTGAATATCCTGGAGGCATGCATCCGCGACTTCCAGGTGGGCGCGATGGGTGCAAATGAGGTGGTCGACGGCGTCTTCATGGTCTCCGGCTCGTGGAACTACATGAACGGAGTCGCGGGTCTGCTCAACCTCATCACCATTTGTGGTTGGAGCGGGATTATCATCTCGCGCGACAAGGCGAAGGACATGATCTGGCCCGACATGCTGTGGTTCTGGATCATTGCCTACGATCTGTGGAACTTCGCCTATGTGTACAACTGCGTTGGTGACCATTCCTTCTACGCGGGTGCGGCGCTGCTGATTTCCTGCACGATTCCGGCCTTCTTCATTAAGCGGGGTGCATGGCTGCAACACCGGGCACACACCCTGGCCCTGTGGATGATGTTCACCATGGCCGTGCCGACCTTCGTGACTTCGTCACGCTTTGCGGTGGAGGCATCGCATCGCCCGGCGGCGCTATTCCTGGTTTCGGCTGTTTCCTTGGCTGCCAACGTGGCGGTGCTGATCTACCAGGTACGCACTATCCGCGCCAAGCGACTGAACCCGCTGCGTGACGAGCTGTACACGGACCTTGCCGCTTACCGGGAGGTGCGTGAGGCGAATATTGAGGTTGACGCGGCACCTGAAAGCGCCGACGCCGGCTATGCGACGGACGGTGCTGCGCGTGCGGCGGACGATGTCGAGTCGGTTTCGGCGGAGACCGTCGGGGCTGGTGCTGCCGGGGCTGGGTCTGGCGGTGCCGACCGTGTCGAGGTTCGGGCGTTGCACTGAACGCGTTCTCCCTGTTGTGCGCTCGGCAGAGCCCAGGCATAATAGGGGCATGTGCACGGGAGTGGTTAACCGTGCACATGGTGTGAGTTGTTACTGGAGCACCGCGTCAAGCGGTGCTGTGGTCGCAATGGTAAGGGTGGAGTCCGGGTCTGTGCCATCTGTGGTGGGATGCGCAGGCCCGGGCTTTTCTTGTTGCCTGTGGCGGTTGGCGGAGTGTCTTGTTGCCGGTGGGGGCGAGCGGCCGCGCTGCGCAAGTGACGGGCGCGTCCAGTGCTGGCCGGGGAGGCGAACCGTCCCTGGCCGGCGGGCGCCAACCGTGAATCGCGCCTATAGCGGTGCCCGGACCAGGGCCGTCCCTGGCCGGCGGGCGCCGGGCTTGCTTTTCGTTTCCAGTGACTGGCCACCGCGTGGAGTTGGTGGTTCAGGTGTATCCCATTCCCGTTTGTGCGCTGGGGTGTTCTCGGTTCCGGGGCGCTGGGGTGCGTGTGTCAAAATCCCGTCCAAACGAAAGGAAACTGGAATGACGCCATTGTAGAAATGGCGGAATTACGCGGTTTCAGATGTTTGCCCGGAGTGCTTGATTCCCGTTTGGACGGGATTTTGACACCGACTCGGCAGTGGTCGCCGTGCCGGGGCCTAAAAGGCGGTAGGCACCACACCCGACTTGGCCAACCGCCTCGCGTCAGGCATCACGCCACTAACCACCCGCAGCCGCATAGCTGAGCGCAGCGGGACGCGGCCCGTTGTGCGGAACCTTGGCCAGCTACCCGCGGCCGCGCAACTGGGCGGCGGGGAACTGCCGTGAGACTGACGCAAATACCGAGGCGGCCCGCGAAAGGATGCGCGCATACTCATCGACCAGGTCGTCGCGAACGCTGACCGTGGTCCCCGAGATGCTGATGGCGCCCACGGGATAGCCCGAACCGTCACGAATGGCCACAGCCACGCATTTCACGCCCGCAGTCTCTTCTTCCAGGTCAAGGGCGTAACCGCGCTCGCGGGTCGCCGCCAGTTCCTCGCGCAGTGCGTCTGCGTCGGTGATGGTGGCGGGGGTCAGGCGGGGCAGGCCCCGCCTGTCAACGATCTGCTGCAGCTCGTCGTCAGGCAAGTAGGCCAGCATGGCCTTCCCACAGCCGGTGCAGTGCATAGGCAGGGTCTTGCCCTGTACCGAGTAGTTCCCGATGCGGATGCTGGGGTAAACGCACTCCAGGTAGAACACTCGCCCGTCAATGTGGCTGGTGAGGTAGATGTTCTCGCCCGTGCTCACCTGGATTTCCTCCAAGAAGGGCATTGCGTACTGGATAAGAGGAAGTGACGAGCTCAGCGCGTAGCTGTACTCCATGACTCGATACGACAGTTGATACTGCTGAGTGTCCTCTATGCGCATCAGCAAGTTTGACTGTTCTAGCGTGCGGACCAGATTCAGAGCGGTGCTTTTCGGCAATCCGGTCTCACGGCAGATCTGCGACAGGGTGAGAAAGGGCTGGTCGGCGGAGAAGCAGTCAAGAATCCGCACCGCCTTTACAACTGACTGGACGCCGCCCGCAGAGCTATCGCTCCGATCCGATTGCGTGGTTCTGCTTGCCACACCGCCTCCATTTTCCGGCCTTGCACTGCATATATCTTACGGCCTCGTGGTTCGGCGTCCAGAGGTTCCGTTACGACGGCGAATTGGCAGTGCCAGCATTGCAATAGTGCTGCGCATCACACCAATTATGCGTTGTGGGACACATCGCTTCGCGCTATTCTGATGTTCAGTAGAGCTGAACGAACGGCGGTGATGCTGAACTCGGTTCTACGAAGTAGACAACGATGTGTGCGATGAAAGAAGTGCTATGCGCAAGCTATCCGGCGTTATTACCGCTATGACCACCCCATTCCGGGAGGATGGGAGTATCGACTATGGGTCGCTGCGCGACCAGGTGGATTTCCTCATTCAGGCCGGAGTCGACTGTCTGTATCCCGCGGGGACGACGGGAGAAATGCTGCTGTGTTCCGTTGAGGAGAGGAAACAGGTTGCCGAAGCGGTGATTGACCAGGCCGACGGGCGTGTACCCGTGTACATCCACGTCGGATGCCAAACGCCTGCCGACACCATCGCGCTTGCGCATCACGCCGTTGATGCCGGGGCGGACGGGATTGGCGTTGTCACTCCGATGTACTTCTCGCTCACCGATCGAGCTTTGATCTCCTACTACGAGTCGGTGTGCCGAGAAGTGCCGGAGGACTTTCCCGTCTACGCATACGCGATCCCGCAGCTGGCGGGCAACGATCTCTCGGTTTCAGTGGTCCGCGAAATCAGGGAGCGCTGCAACAATCTCGTCGGGATTAAGTACAGCTATCCGAATATGACGCGCATAGCCGAATATCTCGCAATCGGCGACGGCTTCTCCGTGCTGCCCGGCGCCGACCACTTGTTCCTCCCGGCGCTAGCGCTCGGGTGTGATGGCGTCGTCTCGGGATGTTCGGGGCCGCAGCCGGAAATCTTCGTCGCCATCAAGCAACTGTACGACGCCGGCGACCTTGTACGGGCCCGGCAGGCACAACTGAACGCCAACCGGCTGATCACGATCATGAGAGCAGGTGCAGACATCTCTATCTTCAAGTATCTGCTTACACGCCGCGGCATTGCTGGGGGAGTGGTGCGGCCACCGCTCGTCCAACTACCGCGGGAGGAATACGAGCACATCTACGCACAGATCGAACAAGCCATTCAATCGTTCTCAGATGAGTCGAAATAGCGCAAAGGAGCATATACCGATGAGAACAAAGATGAACATGCTGGCAGCCGGTGCCCTGGCACTGGCTCTTGCGGCATGTGGAAACGGCTCGGGGCAGAACTCCGACGGGTCGGACTTTCCGGCAGGCAAACAAGTCACCATCGTGGTGCCGTACTCGGCGGGAGGTGCATCCGATCTAACCGCCCGCGCCTACGCGCAAGAGCTTGAAAAGGAACTGGATACCTCCGTCGTCGTCACCAACGTGACGGGCTCCTCCGGTGCCATTGGCCTGGAGCAGGTCCGGAGCTCAAAAGCCGACGGCTACACCATCGCATACATGCCGGTCGAATCGACAATGCTCAAGGCGTTGGGATTCACCGACCTTTCCACCGATGACTTCACCTTCCTCGGCCGCGTGATGACCATCCCCGCAGCCGTGACTGTCCGCGCGGACAGCCCCTGGGACAGCTACGAGGACTTCATCGACTACGCCCGTGAGCACCCCGGTGAGATCCAAGTCGGCAACTCGGGAACCGGCTCGATCTGGCATATCGCTGCGGCATCAATCGAACAGGAAGAGGACGTTGAGTTCACCCATGTTCCCTTCGACGGCGCGGCCCCAGCTGTGGCGGCGCTTGTGGGCGGAAATATCCAAGCAGTGACCGTCAGCCCGTCGGAGGTGCAGTCCTCCGTGGAATCCGGCGAGCTGAAGGTGTTGACCGTGCTGGGCGATGAGCGTTCCTCCATCCTGCCTGATGTTCCCACCGCATCCGAGCTGGGTGTGGACCTTACCGTGCAAGGATGGGGTGGATTCGCCGTGCCAAAAGACACGCCCGATGAGGTGGTCGCGGTACTCCAGGATGCGAGTGAATCCGCAATGAACGCAGACTCGGTGGTCGACTTCCTGGCGGAACGCGGCTACGAGCACGCGTATTTGAGCGGACCGGATATGGATGCCGCCGCCGCTGAGGACCTGGAGCGCTTCTCCGAACTGATCCCACAGCTAGGCATCGTCAACAACTGAGGTGCGCCGCCATGTTACGCAAAGACGACCTAATCTCGGGAGGCCTTGCCTTCCTAGTGGGTGGCGCATTCCTCGTCTCGGCGGTACGCGATAGCAATCTGACCTTTGAAGCTGCCACATCCGACGGCGTGCCGGGCGCGGGGTTCTTCCCCATCGTGCTCGGCGCGCTGTTGGCAGCGCTCGGCCTGGCTCTGGCGGTGCGAGCGCTCGTTCCTTCGTCGTCGACGACGAAGAAGGGGCAGGCGGCGACACCGGGCGGGGAGACGCCGAGTGTAGAGCAGGTGCTGGTGGCACCGGCGGCGGAAGTCGAGGCGGCGGCTGAGCAAGAGATGCCGGCGGCGCAGGCGGCCGCGAGCGAGCAGGTGCAGGTAGCCGTGGACGAGCAGGTGCAGGTAGCCGTGGACGAGCAGGCGCAGGCGGTGCTGGAGCCGGAGCTCGTCGCCGTCGAGCAGGCAGCATCGGAGCCGGAACTGGCACCGGCCGAGCGGAAACAGAACGCCCAACTTCTACTTGGAACGCTGGCGTTACTGGCCGTGTTCCTCACTTTCTGGCATGCGACCGGGTGGTTCTATCCGGGGCTTTACGTGATGACGCTGCTCATGTCGGCGCTCTATCGTAGGCCCCTGCGTTTCCTTCTTATCTTCCCCGCGTGCTTCACCCTTTTCATCTACTTGGCATTCACGCTCGGGTTCTCCATCCAATTCGCGGTGTAAGGACGGACAATGAGTTCAGAAGTATGGGCAAGTGCCCTGCAAACACTGATGCAGCCTTCTGTGCTGCTCTTCCTATGTGCCGGGGTTGTTATTGGCACCATTATCGGTGCGCTGCCAGGCCTGTCGGCCACGATGGCGATAGCGATCATGACCCCTATCACCTTCTGGTTCTCTCCCACCGAGGGATTCGCCATGTTGATGGGGTTGTGGAATGCGGCTATCTTCGCCGGTGGCATATCGGCGATCCTCGTCAATACGCCGGGTACACCGGCCTCCATCACCCAGAGCTTTGACGGCTACCCGCTCTACCGGCGTGGGCAGGGTGGCATGGCGCTGGGGGTGAATGTGATTTTCTCGGTGTTGGGCGGTGTGGTCAGCGTTATCGCATTGATCCTCTTCGCCAGCCCGATTGCGCGGTTCACCGTCACCTTCGGACCGTCGGAGTACTGTTTGTTGGCCGTTTTCGGCCTCGCCATGATGATCGCCGTCGCCAGCGACGACGTTCTGAAAGGGCTTGTGGTAGGTGTGGCCGGTCTGCTCGTTGCCTGCATCGGGCTCGATCCAATCCTCTCCGTCAAACGCTTCACGATGGGGCAGACCTCCCTGCTGGCGGGTGTCTCCTTCATTCCGGTAATGATCGGCATCTTCGGAATAGGGGAGGTGCTCTATCAGATTCATATCCGCAATCGCGCCCGTGAAGCCGAGGAGTTGGTGGAGAGGAAGAGGAATCTGAAACTCGGGCGCGTATTGCCACCGGTGAAGGAGACGCTTGGCCTGGTGCCCCGGACCACGGTGGCCGCCGGTGCGTCCACGATTATCGGAGCGATTCCAGCTGCCGGCGGCGACATCGCCTCCATCATTTGCTGGGGCAACAGTAAGAAGCTCAGTAAGCACGGGGACGAATACGGGAAGGGATCCGTGGAGGGGCTGGCCGTGAGTTCGGCTGCCAACAACGGTGTGATCGGCGGGGCCATGACAACGATGCTGACGCTCGGCATTCCGGGTGACGCGGTCACCGCTATCCTCATCGGTTCACTGACCATGTACGGCATGCAGCCCGGCTACAAGATGTTCAGCGAGAACGCGGATTTCACAGCGCAGGTCATGCTGCTGATGCTCCTGGCCAATTTAGTGATGCTCGTGTTCGGGTTGGCAACGGCGAAAGCTTCGGCCCGAGCGCTCAACGTTTCACAATCAACCGTGTGGGTGGCGGTGTGCGGGCTGTGCGTCGTCGGCTCATATTCGCTCAATAACAACTTCTTCGATGTCATCCTCATGTTCATCGCAGGCGTGCTGGGCTATCTGTTCAAGGCGCACGGTTTCCCACCGGGGCCTTTTATCCTTGGCCTGCTACTAGGAAGTATGTTTGAATCGAACTTGCGACGCGCACTCGTGATGTCGAATGGGAGCTACTCGATTTTCGTCACTCGCCCGGTGTCGCTCGTGCTGGTGATACTGGTGGCTCTCACATTCGTCGTTCCGCTACTGCGCTCGCTGCAAAAAAGAAGCCGGAGCAGCCGGCTGTCCGTACAGACAAAGGAGACTGTGCAATGAAGAAAGTAATCAATTCCCCGGAGACCTACACCGACGACATGCTGCGGGGAATCTACGCCGTCCATGGCGACCAGGTACAGCCCGTGGGCGACGACCTGCGTTGCTATGCCCGTGCAACCATGGTCCCGGACAAAGTTGGGATCATTACCGGCGGCGGTACCGGGCATCTTCCCCTCTTCCTGGGGTATGTCGGCGACGGCATGCTGGATGGATGCGGCGTGGGAGATGTGTTCCAGTCGCCGTCGTCCGCACAACTCTTCGAACTGTCGAAGGCGTGCAACACCGGTAAAGGCCTCCTATACCTGTATGGGAACTACACCGGCGATGTTATGAATTTCGATATGGCCGGCGAGATGTGTGAAATGGAGGGTATTGAGACCCGGACCGTGCTCGGTAACGACGACGTGAACTCGGCGCCGCCGGAGGAGAAGGACCGTCGGCGTGGCGTGGCCGGTATCTTCTTCGTATACAAGTGCGCGGGTGCGACGGCGGCGCGTGGCGGGGGACTAGATGAGGTGACTGCGGTGGCGGAGAAGGCCAATGATCGCACGCGCACCGTGGGATTTGCCATGTCGCCCTGCGTCATCCCCGGTACCGGGAAGCCCAACTTCGAGTTGGGCGAGAACGAGATGGGCATGGGTGTGGGCATCCACGGCGAGCCGGGCGTGTGGACCGGCGAGGTCAAGCCCGCGCGTGACCTGGCGAAGGAGAGCGTGGAAACCATCTTGAATGATCGGCCGGTGGCGGCTGGAGGGCGAGTGGCCGTGCTCGTGAACGGCCTCGGATCGACACCGCTGGACGAGCTGTACATCCTTGCTGGCGAGGTGCTGGCGGAACTCGGCGAACGGGATATCACAGTAGCCAAGTCCTACGTGGGAGAGTACGTCACCTCGATGGATATGGCGGGAGCCTCCATCAGCCTCATCGAGTTGGACGACGAGCTCGAGGACCTGCTTCTCGCGCCCGCTGCCACACCGTTCTTTGTGCAGGAGGCCAAGTAATGGAGAGCCTGGGCGTGGCCGAGCTGGCCAAGCTGTTCGCCGTGGTTGCGCAGAATATGGCGGACCATGAGGAAATCCTGCGCGAGATGGATGCGGCCTTGGGCGACGGCGACCTTGGGATCACCATGCGTAAGGGCTTCGCGGCGCTCGCTGAGAATCTCGGCGCCTATGAGGGCGCCGATTGTGGCGAGATGCTGCAGAAAGGCGGCATGGCGATGGCAGGGGCGGTACCTTCCACCATGGGAACGCTTATGGCCTCGGCGCTGATGCAGGCCGGGCGCGGATTGCGCGGGCAGGGCGAGGTTGACGCGGCCGGGCTGGCAACACTTCTGGAAGGTTTGCGCGACGGCGTCGCCAAACGTGGAAAGTGCCAGGAGGGCGATTGCACCCTGCTTGATGTTCTTGCGCCGGCGGCTCGGGTTGCGCGGGAGAAGGCTGATGAGGGTGCTGCACTCGCTGAGGTTGCACAGGCGGCGAGGGCCGGGGCATCGGAGGGGCTGGAGGCGACCAAGGATATGGTCCCCAGGTTCGGAAAGGCGGCCGTTTTCGGCGACAAGGCGCGTGGCGTGGTCGATCAGGGCGGTCAGGCCGCCGTGTATCTGATCGAGGGCCTGACGAGTTTCGCCTAGGCGGCACGTTTAGTAGTCCGCCGCTCATGGGGCGTATTCACTGCATGTGGGTGCGCCCCATGACCCTGCGTGCCCCGGATGCGCAGACCGCGCCGCCACCGCGCTGGGCACCTCCCTCGCTAAGGGCTGCGTGCCCCGGATGCGCAGACCGCGCCCCGGAGCTATACACGCCGGGCGCCACGATCCGCTGCGTGCCTCGGATG
>SUUB01000004.1:15701-39469 GCA_015062745.1 Actinomycetaceae bacterium | reverse complement strand
CTGCGTGCCCCGGATGCGCAGACCGCGCCCCGGAGCTATACACGCCGGGCGCCACGATCCGCTGCGTGCCTCGGATGTATAGACCGCGCATGTATCGCATGTGAGGTGTTGTTCTCAGACATGCTGCTGAAAGTGGTGTTGAGCGCCTATTCGCGTATTGCCGCGTTTCACCATATTTAGTGTCTGTAGTTCGTCAGAGATATCGGACAATCGAGTTACATCGATGAAAGCCCATTTGTATGACCGTTGCGGTACTTATTGTTGTTTTATCTTGCTAGATGGTAGTAGTTGCTTCATCAAGTCGTGGAGCCTGCCGGAGGTGAGGCGCTCGTTGGGATGTGCGATGTTGCCGACTATGGATCCTCTCCGGGTTTTTGCCCTTTGACCGCGAAGTGTCCGGAGGCTGGTGAAAAACCCGGTCGTCTGTCCGTGCGATGAGGCTGCCGCGTTGGTGAAGTCTCCGGTGATTGGCGAGACAACCGGTGACTGGTGAAGTCTCCGGAGGGTGGCAAACGGTCCGGAGGGTGGTGAGACAACCGGTGACTGGTGAAGGGGCCGGAGGGTGGTGAGACAGCCGGGGATTGGCGAGATGTCCTGACCGGTCAATCCCTTGCGGGACCCCCAGACCCGCAGCTCCACCCCAGGTCCCAGCGCCATCCCGCAGCCCCAGTACCCTACAGGTCCCAAGCTGCCCTTCGGGCACCTAGATCCCCCTCAGAGCCTCAGCTTTCCCCTTAGACCCCAAGCGGACGTCCAGCTGCCGACTGAAGGCGGTACTCGCGGCGCCGGCAACTCCAGCGGGTCGCGTCCACTCTGCAGTGCGCCGGCATTGGCTTCAAGAGCTCGCCTGCGTGAGCAGGTAGTAGTTCCCCACAACGGCGATCCCGTGAAGACCCCGGTGGTGTGCGGCCGTTGGTCTGATGACGTCTGGCGGGATCCTATTCTCCTGTGCCGTTCCATCCATATGTCGGTCAGCGTGTTCGGTTCCTGCTCTACCGCTTCTCTTTAGTGACTGGCCGCAGCAACAAGGAGAGTTTGTCACAGGGCCTGACATGATCGGTTGGCTTTCTCTTGCAATGCAGCGCTGTGAGCAACCGAGAAGAATGGCTGATGGGCGGGCCCGATAGATCTCTGGCCTGCAGATGGTGGTGGCGGTGCAGATCCCCGAGGAGTCGTTGTAGCGCCCTAACAAGGATGTTGCGTCGCGTAATGAAAGTGCAGCCGCGAGGAATCTTTACAGCAAGAGGCATATTTATGCAGAAGAATCCATTGTTTCGGTCCTGACCCTCGGCGAGGATAGCGGTATCCAATCACAGGCGAATGGAGTTGAGATGCTGGCCAAGGATGACCATCAGATCGAAAGGTGGCGTGAGACGCGTGAACGGCTCGCGAGTCTCACGACTGCCGCCCAGGCGGAGGAGCTGGCGGAGATAGCGCGACAGACACGTCGTGAGATCGTCTCCACGATCGGGACGATTGGGCAAGGGCATATCGGTGGAGATCTCTCCGTGGTTGACGCTCTAACAACTTTGTATTACGTAACGCTGCGTATACGCCCTGACGAACCGACATGGCCAGACCGAGATGTCTTCGTGCTCTCCAAAGGTCATTGCGCGGTCTCTTTCTATACGACACTCGCGCACTGCGGTTTTTTCTCGCCTAACGCCCTTGCGACGTTTATGGCACCACTTTCGGAACTCAACGGACACCCCAACCGTAACAAGATTCCGGGGGTGGAGACGAACACGGGGCCGCTGGGCCACGGGATTCCAGTGGCAGTTGGATGCGCCGCGGGGATTCGACTTCGTGGATCCAACAGCAGGGTATTTGCCATCTGTGGCGACGGCGAGCTCCAGGAAGGGTCGAACTGGGAAGCCTTTATGTACGCGGGCAACCAGCACTTGGGAAATCTAGCGGTCATGGTGGACCGCAATCGGCTTCAGCAAGGGGATGGCACTGAAGCAACGAATGGTCTTGATCCACTTGATATGAAACTGGCTGCCTTTCACTGGGAGATTCGCGAGATTGACGGCCATGACTTCGAAGCTTTGATTGCGGCGTTCCAGCCGAGCCTGAGTGGCAAGCCAGTGTTCATCATCGCAAACACCGTAAAAGGCAAAGGAGTCGGGTTTATGGAGAACGTGGTCAAGTGGCACAACGTCGCCCCGACAGTGGATGAAACCGCGCGTGCTCTTGAAGAGTTGGCGTGACAGGAACGAAAGGGTCACCTGATGACAATTACAGTGAGCGAAGATTCCCAGAAGGTTGATAATCGCAAACCCTTCGCAGACGAGTTGTGTGCGCTGGCACGCGAGGACGATCGTGTTGTAGCGGTGTGCAATGACTCTGTGTCTTCATCTGGCCTGCTCGGCTTCCGCGAGGAGTTCCCTACTCGTCTCTTCAATGTCGGAATCGCCGAACAGGACATGGTAGGTATCGCCGCTGGGTTGGCCAATGAGGGCTTCATTCCTTTTGTATGTGCGGCAGGACCGTTTCTCTCGGGAAGAGCGACCGAGCAGATTAAGGCGGACATCGCCTACTCCCAACACAAGGTAATCCTCTGTGCAATGAGCCCGGGAATGTCATATGGAGAGCTCGGGCCGACGCACCACTCAATTGAAGATATTTCCTGGATGCGTACACTTCCCGACCTGGACATCATTGTCCCGGCTGATGAAGGTGCGACTCGGGCGGCGGTGCGCGATGTTGTGTCTAATCCGCGACCGACATACATGCGTATCGGTCGATACAGAGTTCCGGATACCGGCGGTACAGTGCTCGCCTGGCAGCGGGGAAGAGCCGCTATGTTGCGCGACGGGGACGATGTCACGATTATCGCCTACGGCACAACCGTGTCCCGCGCGTTGTTGTCCGCCCAGGAGCTAGAGCCGGAAGGTGTCAATGCGCGGGTGCTTGATTTCCGCTTCATCGCTCCTTTGGACACAACAGCAATTCTGGATGCGGCACGGACGACACGTGGCATCGTCGTCGTCGAAGAGGCAACCGACAGTGGAGCGCTCGGCGCAGCGGTAGCCATGACTCTGGGCGAGTCGACACACAGGGTGCCGTTACGGGTACTCGGTGTCAGAGGCGAACTGCCGCCGACCGGCTCCAACGACTTCCTGCTGGATTACTTCGGCATTTCTGACATTCCCGGTGCCGTGCGGGAGGTGTTGAGCCGTGAGTGACGGGATCATTATCGCGATCGACCAGGGAACATCGTCGACCAAGGCCGTAGGTATCGATGCCAACGGAATGATCGTCGATACAGTTAAGGTTCCTCTGGCCCACTCCAGTCCGCAACCAGGATGGGTGGAGCAGGACGCGGAGGAGATTCTGCGAACCGTTGTGGAGGCACTTAACACCATCGCGAACCGCGCAGAACAACGAGTTCTGACTATCGGGATCTCGAGCCAACGTGAATCTGCACTGGTGTGGGACCGGATTGGAGGAGATCCGGTAGGCCCGATGTTGGGATGGCAAGACCGGCGCACAAATCCGCAGGCAGCGGAGATGCTGGCTGCAGGATTAGGAACGGAAGTACGAAGCCGAACCGGTCTGCCACTGGATCCGATGTTTTCGGCGCTCAAGTGGCAGTGGCTTCTCGACCAGCTCGATGAACAGCGGACTCTGACACGTTCGGGACGTCTTGTGCTGGGCACTGTCGATGCGTGGCTGCGGTGGAAACTCTGCGGTGATGTGGCCATAGAGGAGGGGAACGCTTCCCGCACCCAGCTGTATAACATCAATTCAGGTACGTGGGACCAAGAATTGTGTGGATTATTCAATATTCCATATGAGTGCTTAGCTCCTATTGTTCCATCGGACGCGATTAGTTCTCCGGTTCATGCAGGTACGGCGGTTGACGGTGTTCCAATCGCAGGTGTAATGGGTGATTCACATGCCGCTTTGTTTGGGCATGGTGTGCGCGTCCCTGGGTCGGTCAAGGCGACTTTTGGAACTGGCTCGTCGATCATGGGTCTGGCGGATAAAGACATTCCGGAAGGCTCGGGAATGGCGCATACGATCGCATGGTCAATAGCGGGCATACGGCAAAGAGCTTTTGAAGGCAACATACTCTCCAGCGGCGCCACTGTTGCATGGCTGGCAGAAGTCATGCATTGCACCCCGGACGTTCTTGCGGAGGAGGCTGCGACGGTGCAGAGCTCACGTGGACTCGTGATGGTTCCTGCATTCTCCGGCTTGGGGGCTCCGTGGTGGGACGATGCCGCAACGGGGATCATATGTGGGCTAGGACTTGGGCAGCGCCGCCCCCATTTCGGACGTGCAGCATTTGAGTCCATAGCTCACCAAATTGCCGATGTACTGGAAAGCGCTGACGAAGCTAGCGGACAGTACATTGACCGCGTGCTCGCCGACGGTGGACCCACGCGAAATGACTGGCTGATGGGCCTGGTAGCCAGATTGACAGGTCGTGAAGTGATTCGAGCCGACGTGACCGAGCTTTCCGCGTTCGGTGTGGCCACCCTTGCTGGGCAGACCCTTGGAGTCTGGAGTCCTGAGGAGGTAGAGGCACTGTACAGGCCACATACCAGTTTTAATCCGACGCCGGTTGGCGCGTACTCGGCGGCAACCATCGACACTTTCGCTGCCGAACGGGAGAGGTGGCGCGAAGCGCTAGCCCGAGCGCGTTTGCGGCCTGCGTGATGGTGTGGCGCGCGAAGGCGTGCACAACGCCATCTGAGTGGAGATGTCGATCGCTTCGCGCGGGCTTCGCATGCGAACGTCCCGAGCACACGCCCTGCGGGCGAATGTGCGTGTCACGTCGCGATCTGCTGGCCCGCGGCTTGATAGCCGGCAGGGCCGGCACCTAGTCCAGCTGTAGGCGTCTCAGCCTGCAGATAAGTACAAAAGGAAAGAGTCAATGATGAGCAATTATGCTGCAGATCTGTTCGACGGTCATTTTGCTGGAAAGAGCGTCGTCGTTATGGGCGGGGCTCAGGGCATCGGCAAGACCATTGCGGCGGCATTCGCTGCTGCCGGTGCGAGCGTCGTCGTTACGGACCAGAAGCCAAGTATTACCGAAACCGCAGCCGAGCTACGTGCAGCTGGGCTCGACGTAACCGGTATGACTTGCGATGTTACGAACGACGAAGAAGTCAAAGGAGTCTTTGCCAAGGTAAAGGAGCTGTGGGGCAAGTTGGATGTGCTGGTTAATAACGCCGGCATTATTGAAATCAACGAGCTTGAGAATACCGCCACGGCGTCGTTCACTCGGGTAATGCAGGTCAACACCGTGGCTCAGTTCATAGCGGCGCGGGAAGCGCTACCTCTGTTCGAGGCCGCAGGTGGGGGCACCATCGTCAATGCTGCCTCTGGCCAGGCGCGGGAGGGCTTCATCTATACACCCTCGTACGCTGCGTCGAAGATGGGCGTCGTGGGGCTTACGCAGTCTCTCGCGAAAGAGTTGGCGGCGAAGAACATCACCGTCAATGCGTACTGCCCAGGAATTGTCGCCACTGAGATGTGGGCCTACAACGACGCAGAATGGGGTAAGCGCCTCGGTGACTATAAGCCAGGCGAGCTTATGCAGGAGTGGATTGACGACATCCCAATTGGCCGTGCCGCGACAGAAGCTGACGTAGCCAATGCCATTCTCTTCCTCGCATCTGAGGCCGGCAACTACATCACCGGGCAGGCACTGAACGTTGATGGCGGCATGTTCATGAACTAATAGCGGGACGTAATGGGTGCGCTAGTGCCGCACCGAGTCCAGCTCCCGTTGCAGCACACGGCTTGTAGTTCGCGACAGTGTGAGCGGGAGGAGGCGACTGCAGGGGTGCGGCATTAGGCGGCGTGCGGCACTTGCTGCCTATACCCAGTTCAACAACGCCACGTCCGGTACACAAATAGAACAGTCCGGAGGTACGACCGGACGAAATCGTCAACGGAGACCCTATGTCTACAAACAACACGTCAACCGACGCCGCGCCGGGTGCGACGCCGGCGGTCGATACGCCATCGTCCACCGATCTGGCTAGTGGAGGTTCAGATTCTGCGGTACGCATTAGCCTGGGAAGGATTCTCTCCGGTACGGGAGGTCCCCTAATCGGTCTGGTGCTTCTTGTTCTTATCCTGAGTTTCGCCGCGCCGAACTTCGCTTCGATGCGTAACGCGTTAAACATCATTGACCAGGTGACAGTCACCGGCCTCATGGCTCTAGGCGCCACTGCGGTAATCGTGACTGGAGGGATCGATCTGTCGGTCGGGTCGATCCTTGCACTCTCTACCATGACGCTGGGATGGCTATCGCATTACGGTCCGCGGTCAATGTTCCTCGGGATTATGGCCGCGTTGGCCATCGGCCTAGTGACTGGACTTATCAACGGCCTGGCTATCACGCGCGCGAACTTGCCGCCATTTATCGCGACCCTGGCCATGATGTCCATCGCCCGCGGATTAGCCAATCTGACCACAGATGGCAATCAAATCGTGCAATATCCCCAGTGGTTCTTTGAATTGTCGTCGAAGCGGTACTTCGGATTCCTATCCGTGAACACGGCAGTCTTGATTGTGCTGTGCGTTGTGGCGGGAATCGTCATGGCACGCACTGCGACAGGCCGGGCCCTGTATGCCATTGGTGGCAATAGCGAGGTTGCCCGTTTAGCAGGTATCCGGGTTAAGGCCATCATTACGGGCGCGTATGGTGCGCTGGGATTGCTTTCTGGTCTAGCCGGTATCGTCATGGCAACGCGACTAGACTCCTCGCAGCCCAGCGCCGGTACCGGATACGAAATGGATGTGATCGCCGCAGTTGTGATCGGAGGAGCATCGCTCGCAGGCGGATCGGGAAGAATCCTCGGCACCATCGTCGGTGTCCTCATAATGGGCGTTCTGCGCAATGGACTGAATCTACTGGGTGTCTCGCCATTCTGGCAGTCGGTGATTATCGGTCTGGTTATTGCCCTGGCAGTGATGACAGACACGCTGAAACGCAAGTCATAGAACTACCAACACCACAAATCCAAGAGTGAGGAAATGATCATGAAACTACTGACTAAGGCTACCGTCTTTCTTGCGGCCGCAACCCTTGCACTGGGTGGGTGCAGCTCAAACTCTGGCGACGACGCAAGCAATGATGTCATTACCATTGGCGTCGCCGTTCCCAACCAAGAAGCACCATTCTTCAACGGAGTGCGGCAAGCAATTGAAGCGGAGGCAGAAGCCACCACTGACCGTGAGGTCAAGATAATCGTCGTTGATGCTAAAGACAGCGCAGATACCCAGGTGTCACAAATCCAAGACCTCATAACCCAGGACGTAGATGCCATCATCTATATTCCGGCTGGTGCTACGGCGGCGACGGTTCCGGTTCGCTCGGCCCACGCTGCGGGAATTCCCATCGTCACCGTGGACCGTAACCCGGAAGAACCGGGTGACACCTTCATCGCGACTGACGCTGAGGGAGCATCGCGTGAATTGGGTGAGTACGTTGTCGAGCAGACCAACGGCGAAGGGAAATTGGCGGTTATCCAAGGGCAACTCGGCACCACTCCAGAAGAGATGCGCGCCAAGGGATTCGATGGTGTGATCGCTGATACCAACATTGAGAAGGTCGCGGAGCAAGCATCCGACGCGTGGCATCGTGATGAAGGATTCAGCATCGCACAGGACATGTTGCAGGCGCATCCCGAGATCACAATCATCTTCGGGCGCGCTGATGCGCTCGCCCTGGGCGCTGCTCAGGCGGTGCGAGGAGCTGGGATGGAAGACCAAGTCATGATCGTCGGGTTCGATGGTGACCCAGATGGGCTTGAAGCGGTACGTGACGGGGTCATCGACGCCACGATGTGCCAGCAGGTAAACAAGATCGGACAGCTCTCGTTGCAGTCTGCGATCAAACTGGCAGATGGCGAAGAACTACCACCAGAGCAGCTGCAAGACGCCATTTTGGTGACAAGCGACAACGCGGAGGAATATATCGCGAACCATCCGTGATCTACAGCAATGGGGCGCGGGCGCGGTTGGTGTATGGCGCGACACATGACTGGTTGGAATCAACTGTTCCCGCCCGCGCTCCTATTCTGTAGCAACTGCGCACGCGTTGATCTTTAAAGGCGTGGACCCGGCAGGGTAAGCCAACGCGTTTCATGAGCCGATCCCTGGGAAGCCAGACGTGAATAAACGGCAGGATTACGTGACGGCCAGCGGGATTTGCTTGAACTACGGGAAACAATGGGGTGACCAATTGAGCACAGATATTCTCACGGACGGTCTATCGGTCCGAGCGATATCGAAGGTATACCCGGGGACAGTCGCACTTGACAACGTCAGCATGGATATTGGCCCCGGAGAAGTTGTGGCTTTGCTAGGCGAGAATGGAGCGGGCAAGTCAACTCTGGCAAACATCATAGCCGGAAGCACGCTCAAGTCGTCTGGGGAAATGTACCTGGACGGGCTTGAGTACCAGCCGTCATCGCCTAGTGACGCCATGTCCTGCGGCATCGGCCTGATTCATCAGGAGCTGCGGTTGTTACCAGATCTGTCAGTGGCGGAGAACGTACTCGTCGGAAAGCTACCGAAGAAGCGCGGGCTAATAGATAAAGGCCGAATGCGTGCGGTGGCGCAGGAGAAGTTGCGGATGCTGAACTTCGAGGCACCGCTGGATACTCCGGTACGCGAACTTTCCGTTGCCGCACAGCAACAGGTAGAGATCGCCAAGGCGCTAACGCTTGATGCGCGGCTGTTAGTTCTTGATGAGCCGACTGCAGCTCTATCGGCGGGCGAGGTCTCGGCGCTTTTCGCGACGGTGCGTGAGCTGAAATCGCAGGGAGTCTCGTTCATCTACGTCAGTCATCGATTGGAGGAGATTGAACAGATTTGCGACCGGATCGTGGTTCTCCGGGACGGCCAGTGGATAGCATCACATGACAGTGCACATGTGCCGGTGGAAACGCTGGTCCATGAAATGGTCGGCCGCAACGTAGAACGGCTATTTCCGCAAATGCCTGAATCATCGGATCGAATCGTCCTCCACGTGGAGGGGCTCACGAGTGCGGATGATAAGTTCCGCGACATTTCTTTTGATGTTCATGCAGGGGAGGTCTTCGGGATCGCCGGAATCGTGGGGGCGGGACGAACGGAGCTTTTGCGGGCTATTGCTGGGGCGGAGGCACCTGCCGATGGGGTGGTGATGGTTGACGATGAGAGAGTCGATCATTTCCAACCACGGCATGCCATAAAGGCGGGAATCGTCATGGTTCCGGAAGATCGTAAACAGCAGGGCGTGATCGTCGACGCCAGCGTGGCCGATAACGTGGTGCTGCCCGATCTTAAGCGCTTCGTGAGAGGAGGTCTAATCCGGGAGAAAGACGTCGTGGATGGCACAGAACGTGTCATTGACCGCATGCAGGTCAAGGGCACGCCGCGCTCCCTCGTCGCGGAACTCTCAGGAGGTAATCAGCAGAAGATAGTTATCGGTCGCTGGCTCGGGCTCGAACCGAAGGTCATCTTGATGGACGAACCGACTCGAGGAATTGATGTGGGAGCGCGTTCAGCTATCTACGAAGTGATCGCGGGGCTAGCCCGAGAGGGTGTCGCGGTAGTAGTCGTCAGCTCGGATCTCGATGAGGTTCTCGGCCTGTCTGAACGTGTCTTGGTTATGTCTCGCGGGGCGCAGCGGGCGATTCTTGACCGCGCGTTGGCAGATCCCGAAACTGTGATGGCGCTCGCGACCACCCATTAGGCCAGGGAATCCGTTGTCTGGCGAGGCGAATAACGACGATGAAACGCGAACCACCCGAATGGAAACAGGCCGAACAGGGGTTGTCGGCGGCTGCGCCCGCAGGAAGGATCGGCTCGGAGATCTCAGAGCCACGATACACGAAGTTTCTCGATCCCGTCAGTATGCGGATCCTGGTTACCGTCGCCCGGATGTATTACGAGCGCCAGATTACCCAGGCGCAGATCGCACAGGACCTGCACTTCTCACAGTCGAGGGTGTCCCGACTACTCAAACAAGCGCAGGAGGCGGGCATAGTCGAAATCCGGGTCAAAGCGCCAGAGGGGTTTCACGCTGAACTAGAAAGCGAGGTTGAACGGAAATATCACGCGAGGAAAGTGGTGGTGGCTTCTACCTGGGAGACCGAAGGTGGCTACACGCTCATCGAATCGTTGGGTGAAGCTGCCGCAGCCTATCTGCCGATCGAACTGAGCGGAACTCAACACATTGGGGTGTCGTCTTGGTCAACCGCTTTGCACGCCACAGTGCGAGCGATGGAAAGGGTGTCCGGGCTGTCTGCGTCGTATGTAACACAGTTGATTGGTGGGGTTGGAGTAGCCTCGGCGCAGGCACGTGCGACACAGCTAGTGGAAAGAATGGCGAAGGTACTCGGCGCCGACTATCGCATGTTGCCTTTCCCGGCAGTTCTGGACTCGGCGGCTTCCCGCGATGTGATGCTCAACGAGGCGATTGTACGGGAATCGGTCGAGGCCTGGAAGAGCGTCGATGTTGCACTGGTTGGAATAGGAACGTTGGAGCCTTCGGAGTTGTTGGTGTCCTCCGGTAACACGCTAGGTGAAGATGACGCTCGCACGCTGCGTTCAATCGGCGCCGTGGGCGACGTCGTTCTCCGACACTATGACGCGTACGGGAGTTTTGTCGGGCAAGACATTGCAAGCAGGATCATCGGGATTGGTGCCGAGGACTACCGTCGGATCCCGGTGCGGATCGGCATCGCGGGTGGAAAAGCCAAGCACCGGTCGATTCGTGCTGCACTACGTGGTGGGTGGATCAATGTTCTGGTCACCGATGTCGGCACGGCTGAGTTTCTTGTGACATGAGCTTAAAGGTGTGACCCGAATTCGACGGGAATCGCTTCTTCAACGTGCTCATCACCCACGGCCGGATATGGGGCGGGTGTGGGAATGCAATCAACCTGAATGACACCATTCGAAATGAAAGGAAAGGATGATGACAGGAGTCGATTTTGCTCTCGTTGGCACGGCGGTTGTCACCGGCGGTGCCAGTGGGATCGGTCAGGCAGTGGCAATAGCTCTTGCTGGCCAGGGAGCCAAGGTAGCAATCTTGGATCTTCCGAAGTCAGATTGTTCAACAACACTCGACGCCATCAACGGTATTGGCGGAGAAGCTGTAGCTATACCTTGTGATGTGTCGGATGAAAGTAGTGTCACGCAGGCTGTGAACGCGGCTGAGGATCGCTTCGGTCCGCTTCGCTACGCCGTGAATGCTGCAGGTATAGCTAACGCAGCTCCGTGCCTTGAGATGCCGCTGTTGCAGTGGCAGCGTATGTACGACGTCGATGTGACCGGCGTGTTCTTGTGTTGTCAGGCGGAGGGACGCGCCATGGTTCGTGCCGGCGGCGGAGCGATTGTCAATATTGCCTCGATGTCGGGAACCATCGTGAATCGCGGTTTGTTGCAGGTCCATTACAACTCCGCCAAGGCGGCGGTTGCGCACTTGTCCAAATCTCTCGCGATGGAACTCATCAGAGAAGGCATCCGCGTCAATGCGATTAGTCCCGGTTATATCGCTACACCGATGAATACGCGGGCAGAAGTTGCCGACCAAGCTAAACAGTTCGCCGCTGATACGCCGATCGGGCGTATGGGAGAACCGGAGGAGATCGCCGGCCCGATAGCCTTCTTGTTATCTCCTGCGGCGAGCTTCATAACCGGCGTGGATTTGCTTGTTGATGGCGGATTCTGCTGCTGGTGATTCGGTGGTAGGAGAGAGGTATCGGACTCTTTCGAAACCGAACCGAGCATCCCCTGGCGGCAAGGCCAGAGCATGCTCAGCAGGGCCCCAAGCCGATGCTTGGGGCCCTGCCTCGCTAGCCCTGAGCCTGGAAATCTACGACTTCGGCGCGGGTCGGCATGCCGGACTGGGCGCCCTTCTTCGTCGTCGCCAAAGAACCGGCGGCGGAGGCTACCTCCACGGCTTCGGGTAGAGACTTGCCGTCGGCCAGAACTGCGGCAAGAACACCCACAAAAGTATCGCCCGCGCCAGTGGTGTCGACGACATCCACGCTGCGTGCACGTATATCCGCCACATCGTCTCCCGCAACCGCGACGCATCCTTCGCCGCCGAGGGTCACCACGACGGCGGTGCCGGTGCTCCGAGCGAGCTCTCCCACCTGCTCCGTAAGTTCCGCACGGCTGGAGAAATCTCCACCGATATTGGGCTGGATCTCCATTTCATTGGTGATCAAAACGTCGATGACATCCAGGAGATCGCGAACATCGTCAGCTGGCGCAGCGTTCAGCACCGTTGTCATGCCGAGTTCGTGGCCGACGCGCAACGCTGCGGCCACGGTGTCGCGTGGCACCTCAAGCTGGCAGACGAGTACGTCACCCGCTCCAAATCCGCCGTCGCGCAGTGCTTCGACATCACGCGCTCCCACCTGCTCGTTCGCACCGGGCACGACGACGATGGAGTTATCACCCGTGCCATCAATCGTGATCAGGGCGGTACCGGTTGGTGCGTCCTCGCAGATCCGCACCGCCGAGCGATCGATTCCATTGACATCGAAGTTGGAACGCATCACCTGGCCGGCTGACTCGTTGCCGACGCAGCCGATGAATGCGACCGTCGCGCCAAAGCGAGCACTTGCGACCGCCTGGTTGGAGCCCTTTCCTCCGGGAAAATACTCGACGGAGGTTCCGTGTACTGTTTCCCCCACCAGTGGGGCACGCTTGCATGTGACTGTTACGTCCTGGTTGATCGAGCCCAGGACAACTACTTTTGCCATATCAGTTCCTTTGCTTTGTCAGCTTGGTCCCGCAAGACAAGCTTATGCATGCTTGTCCGATTCTTTGGCGGAATGCCGCAATGAAATGGATGAACCACAGTGAGTTCATCGCCGGTGGGCACGACCCACCGGGTGGAAGCCATCGGTCCCCGGCCGGTCAGCTGGCGGAGGCGTTGGCGGGAGGATCACTGGCCGTTGAGGCGCACCAACGCGGCAGTGATCCGCCGCGTGCCTGGGCGCGCCCCAACGGGCCGATGTCATACCACGCCCTTGGTCAGAATGAAGCATCCGTATGGGCGGTCCTCCGTCGTCGTCAAAACGGCGTAGCACGATTTCGTGCGCCGGTAGAACTCGAAACGTTCTAGACCTTCCACCCCTATGGGGCGTTGCTCTACGGCTTCGATCTGCGCCAGGGCCTTTGCTTGCACATTCGGGCGCACATCCGGTGCCTGCACATCAAGCATGACGGCAACCGGCTGATCGATGAAGGTGTCGATGGGGAACACCGTGAGTACCGCTTCGAGAGCCGATGGGATGTCCAGCCCGTCGAGGCGAACCACTTCTCTGCCCAGTGACTCGGCGGGAAAGTTACGGTCGACGACGGCGAGCTGATCGCCGTGGCCCATACGTGCGAGCACGTAGAGCAAATCAGGGTGTAAGCGAGGATCAATATTCTTCAGCATGAACTTCTCCTTCGATGTTTTTACTGGTTACTGTTTGAGCTTGATGTGATGGTGTTGCGTTGGAGCCTTCGTGATAGCGGTGTTGGAGCAAAGGGACGCATCTGTTCGGCACCGTACTCGAACCGGTGCAGCCAGCTCAGCTCAACCGCGCGAGCTCGGCCCAACCGGCCCAACAAGCTCGGCGCGCCCCAACTAGTTCATCCCAGCCAGCTCGGCCCAACAACCTCAGATCTCGTCGGCGAGCCGAGTCGCCGTGTCCGAATCGGTGATAAGCGTGGTTGCCCAGCCACCGCGCAGGCAGGCGCGGATGGCCTCGTACTTATCGGGGCCGCCCGCCACCGCGACACGGCGAGGCACCCGCAGCAGTTGCTCCCTCTCTATGGACATAACACGCTCGTCGAATCCATTGCGAACCGGCTGACCGTCGGCATCGAAGTAGCGCACGCACACGTCGCCTACGGCTCCGGCCTTCTGCAGAGTGTCGCGGTCGCCAGGCTGGTAGAAGTTCCACGACTGAGCCAGCAGCCGGGAAGGAGCCAGCCCTCCGACACCAAAGATCGCGATGGACAACTGATTCCACAGTTTGGTCACGCGGCGAATCATCGAGTCGGCGCTGAGGGCCTCCCGGGCGTGCTTCGAGTCCAGTACGGCCGGTGTCAGCATAAAAACCGGCTCTGCGCGCAGGCGATGCGCCAATAGCTGCATGATTTCGGTGGCAGCCATTTGAACCTCTGTGTTTCCGACACCTCCAACCATCTGAACGATGGAACGGCAGTCCAAACTGGCGCTGGGCCGTAAAGCCCGGGCCGCGAGAAGAATCGATTCACTCCACGACGAAATACCGACGACGTCGTCCTTGGCCAGTGCCGACTCCAAAAAGCGAGCTGTGGCCGCTCCCATTCGGTCAAGCACAATGTTGTAGTCAGCGTGAGATTCCACCACCACAACCTGATCCAGGGCATAGTGTTGTTCGAGTTTCTCCTCTACCTCGGGAAACACCTCGGCAGGCACCGTCACAACGGTCTTGACGAGTCCCAACTCGACGGCCTGCTTCAGCATACGCGAGACACGCGCCTGCGAGACGCTGAGCTTCGCAGCTATTTCCTGCTGTTTCAGCCCGCGTTCGTGATAGAGGCGTGCTGTGCGCGTAATAAGACGAAGCTGGTCTGTGGAGACGACCGCGGCGAGAGAGGGCGACTGCGCAGCCTGATTCGTGGTGCTCATATGTTTCCTTCCTCGCCGCAGCCGGTAACGGCAGGTTTAATCCTGCCCTTACTTTACTTCTTCAGCTCCAACACGGTCCGGGCCGCTCGGCCGATTCCCGAAGCGCTGACTCCGTAATGGTCGAGGATCCATGTTTCGGATCCGGTGGGTGGGAATTCGTCGGGGACGCCGAGACGGCGTACCGGGACGGGAGTGACATCCGCCAGCACCTCGCAGACGGCGCTGCCGAGGGCTCCCACTACTGTGCCTTCCTCGACGGTGACAATTGCTCCGGTCTCCCGTGCCGCTGCCGTTATCACCTCCTTGTCCAGCGGCTTCACGCAGGGGAGGTGGAGGACTCGCGCTGAAATGCCGTTCCTCGCGAGCTCGTCGGCAGCCACGAGAGCTCGCGACGTCACGATACCGGTGGAAATAATGGTGACATCCCCGCCGTCGCGCAGACACAGCGCCTTTCCCGCCTCGAAGGGGGGATCGGGCGTGAAGTCGGCGACCTTCAATCGAGCGATACGGATATAGACCGGCCCCTCGTATGCGGCAGCCCAACGAACCGCGGCAGCGGTTTCCCGGTAGTCTCCCGGATTCAGAACTGTCATACCGGGGATGGCACGCATCCAGGCGAGATCCTCCGCCGAATGGTGGGTGGCACCCAGGTTTCCGTAGGCGTAGCCGGGGCTCTGCGCACACAACTTGATATTGTTCTGCGCGTAGCCGGCATCAATCTTCACCTGTTCCATTGAACGGGCGGAGAGGAACGACCCGGCACCGGACACGAAGGGGATGCGTCCACCGTTAGCCAGTCCCGCGCCGACACCAACAAGGTTCTGTTCCGCTATGCCAACGTTGATCAGGCGATCCGGGTAGGCGTGCTGGAACGGGCCGAGTTTCGAGGAGCCGACGGAATCATTGACGACGACGGTAATGCGCGGGTCTGCTTGTGCCAGCTCTAGGAGGGCGGCAACGAAACCGTCACGCGGGTCGCGTCCTGAGTCAGTCATGAGATTGCCTCCAACTCTTCCATAGCCTGTGCGTACTGCTCGTCGCTGGGCACTTTGTGGTGCCAGGCGACGTTGTCGGACATGAAGCTGATCGGATGTCCCTTGTTGGTGTGCGCGATGACTGCCCGCGGTTTGGCGCCGTCGCGCGTTGGCGCATCAAATACCTCCAGCAACTCGGCTATCTCATTGCCGTTGACTTCAATGACCTCGAAATTGAATGCGGCAAGCTTGTCAGCAAGCGGTTCCAGGGTGTTGGTCTCCGCCACGCGGGCACCCTGCTGCAGGCGATTCCGATCGATAATCACGGTCAAGTTGCCGAGTTTCTGATGCCCAGCGAACATCAGAGCCTCCCAGTTGGACCCTTCTTGGAGCTCACCGTCACCGGTGAGTACGAAGGTGCGCCGCGGCGAGCCGTCGAGGCGTGCCGCCATGGCGTGCCCGGCCGCTATAGGAAGCCCATGCCCGAGCGGACCCGTATTGGCCTCAACGGCCGCCACCTTGGTTCGCGAGGGATGGCCATTGAGGTCCGACTCCGGTTGTAGGAAGGTCGGGAGCTCTTCGGGATCGATGAATCCGCGCGCGGCTAGCACCACGTACAGCATTCCTGCGATATGCCCTTTAGAGAGAATGAAACGATCGCGTTCGGGATCGTCCACCCGTTCAGGTGCCACATTCAGGGAATGTAAATACAGCGTGGTCAGAATATCGGCGGCTCCCAACGAGCCTCCGATGTGCCCCGCTCCGGCCTCATGCACCAGACGAAGATCGCGTTTGCGTATCTCGTTGGCGGCCTCTTTAAGGGCATTGACCAGGTCCGCCGGGGAATCCCGGTCAATCCGCCCGATCCAGGGTTCTCGATCGGTGGGAGGGTACAGCATTCTCACTCACCCGCCATGGACGAGAAGAGTGCCTTCTGTACCATGCGCTGCACGGCGATGGCGTCCTGCGCGGCCTGCGCCTCGGCAATGGCGTCCATGTCGATGACTTCAAGAGTGCGATAAATGGCCTTGAGGAAGTCGATGCCGAGATTGGCCGCTTCCACCACGTCCTCGCGGAAGGGGAACTCGTCCAGCTGCCACACGCCTTCCCAGTTGTTCTTCTTCAAGGTGTAGAAGAACTCCAGGATTTCGATGGGATGGACCGTTCCGACCACCAGGTCGTCATCCCAGCCGCGGAAGTTGTCGTTCACGTCCATTGCGAACAACTTGCCGTGATCGATCAGCAGCTGCGCCTCATCTGACGGCGTCTCACCGCCAAAAAGCGAGTGCCCGAAATCCAGAAGGACGCCGACGTTGTCCACGCCCATCTCCTGAATGCCGAGGATTGTGCGCGAGGCGTTGTTCCAGATCATGTGGTTACGTGGTTCGCGCGGTTTGTATTCGATGACGAAGTTGAGGTCGGGATTGTTGGTCGCCAACTCCCGCATGGCGTCGACCGACTTCTTCCACACATCGTGGTAGTCGACCTGGAAGGGGTAGTCCCAACCGTCCTGTCCCGGCCACGTCTTCACATAACGTGCGCCGAGTTCGCGCACCATGTCGGCTCCCGCCTGCATGATGTCGATGGCACGACGCCGGGCGGCGTCGTCGGGGTTGGTAAATGCGCCCCGGACGTGATCGCGCAGGTAGATTTCCGGTGTGATGCCCACACACTTGAGATTGTTGGCCTTCAGCGCGTCCTTGACCTCGTCAACGGTGACGCCCGGGCTGAAGGGATAGTTGATATCAACCCAGCTGAGGTCTTTGACCTTGCCTGCCAATTCGATCTGCTCAAGTGTGCCGCGCGGGTCGCCGTAGCGGTCAACGGCATATCGGTCCACGTAGGTGGCGAAGTGCCAGAGGCCGGCACCGAATTCTGGATACTGTGTCATGATGTTATCTTTCTGTGTGCACGTGTGCGGGTTGATGCGGCGAAAGAGCCCTTCGACCCGAACACTGTCTTCCTATTGAGGTGTACGGGCCGGACAGGGCGTGCGGTGCCTGTGCCCGGCCCGTACAGGGTGTTATTCAGATAGCTCGAAAAGGGTGTACTTGTCCGCGTTGGAGGCGTCAATGAGCACGCAGTCCACGGACTGCTTCTCGTCCTCGCCGGTCGAACCGGTGCGAATGTAGAGATCGGCCTGCTCCACCGACATTTCCGCAATGGCGACGGCGGGTTGCATGCCGGTGGCCAGCATCTTGCCATCCTTAATGGCCTCGACGGCGTCCGGGGAGCCGTCGAAGCCGGCCACTGTCACCTGGTCGGTTTTCCCAGCTGCCTCGACGGCGGCTACGGCACCGACAGCCATGGTGTCATTTCCGGCGATAATGCCGTCCAGATCGGGATGCTGCTGGAGCAGCGTCTCCGTCTTGGTGAATGCCTCCTGCTGATCCCAGTTGGCAGTCTCCTGACCGACCATTTCCATACCGTCGTACTGATCGAGTACCGAGTGGAAAGCGGTCGAGCGGACCTGGGCGTTGGTATCGGTTTCACGTCCAAGCAGTTCCACGTACTTGCCTTCGCCCTCCAACTCGGTAGCGAAGGCTTCCCCGACGAGGGCTGCGCCCTGGGAGTTATTGGCGACGATCTGCGCGGTGGCGATACCCGTCTCATTGATCTCGCGGTCGATGAGGAACACGGGGATGCCAGCGTCGACCGCCTTCTGTACCGCACCGGTGGTGACATCGGCTCCGGCGTTGTCGAGAATAATGGCGACGGCGCCCTGCGAAATCGCGGTGTCAATCAGTTCGGACTGCTTGTTGGGATCGTCGTCGTGCGAATTTGCAGACGTTTCGTAGCCGAGTTCCTGTGCCTTCGCCACGGCGGCGTCGGACTCCGCCTTGAAGAAGGGGTTATCGTGCGACGGCGTGATAATCGCGATCAGGCCGCCTGCCTCGTGAGTTTCGACGGCGGAGCTTTCGCCGCCGGAGCTGCCGTCCGACGAATTATCGGACGAGCAGCCCGCCAAACCGAGCGTGAAAGCCGCGAGGACGGCGGCCGCCCGGATCAGTCGATTGCGTTTCATGTTGATCTCCTTGTGGTTGTGGGCGCTGCGGCGCGCCCGGTTGAACGCGGGGAGCCGGTATCCGAACGGGTCGTAGGTACCGACTCCGCGCGGTACTTACTTGTGGGTTGTGGCGGAATCGGATGGTTCTGGGTGTTCCGCGCCGGATGTTTCTGGAGGCTCCGCGCCGCTTGAGTCGGATAATCCCTCGGGTTCGGGGTCCGGATCCTGCGTTGGTTCTCCTCGTTCTGCGCGTACACTCGCCGCTGCCGCCGCTGCGGCACGGGCGTTCTTGAGCCGTTCCTGCGCCTGGTCCAGCATGACGGCGAGGACGATGATCAGGCCCTTAATGAAGGTCTGCCAGAAGGTGGAAATACCGACGAGCGTAAGGCCATCGGAAAGGAAGCCGATCACGAAGGCGCCAATAAGTGCGCCTTTAACATTGCCGCGTCCGCCGGCGAGCGATGCGCCGCCAATAACGACGGCGGCGATGGCATTCATCTCGAAACTCGTGCCCAACTGTGGGCCGCCCGATGTCAACTCGGAGGCGATGATGAGGCCCGCCAGGGCCGCCAGCGTGCCCGAGATTACATAGACCCGAACGGTCACCCTGCGCACCGGCACCCCGGAGAGTCCCGCAGCACGCGCATTGCCGCCGGTCGCGTACAGCCACGTCCCGAACGGTGACTTGTTCAGAATGAACCAGACGATGATGGCGATCAGAATCATGATCCAGATCTGGGTGGGCAATCCGAGCAGTTTCCCGGATCCCAGGAAGGAAAAGCCCGTGTTACCCAGCGCGGCATCTCCCTGCAGATGCGGGTAGGTCGCCCCGTTGGAAATAAGCTGTGCCGTACCGCGGGCCATATACATCGTGCCGAGAGTCGCGATGAAGGGCGCAATGTTGAATCGAGTGATGAGTTGGCCGTTAATCCACCCGACAAAGGCGCCTACCAGCATGCAGATAATGACGACGGCGACCACCGAGGGGTAGGCCGTCTTGTTGATGAACGGCAGGCCGACGCCGCCGAGCAGCTCGCCGGCAACCACCGTGGACAGGGCCAAAGTAGCGCCGACCGAAAGGTCGATGCCGCCGGTAATAATGACGAGCAACATGCCCAGGGAGAGCAGTGCGTTATACGCGACGTGCCGGGTCATGGTCAGCAGGTTGCCGGACGAGAGGAAGTTGCTGGATAGGGCAGCAAAAACGATGACGAGGACGATAAGCACGATAAAGGCGCGTTGGTCCATGAGGAATTCCCCGATGGAACGGTCCGCGAAGAAGGAGAAGCGGCTCGAGCCGGATGCCTTCTTTTGTTCTCGGTCTTCTGTTGCGGTTGTCATTTCTGTGTTCCGTCCTGCGTATGCGATGTGGTCTGGGAGTCGATGGAATCGAGAGTTTGATGGGAGTCGTCCGCAGCGGCCAGCACGCGTTCACGTGTGACGTCTTCCGGTGCGAATTCTGCGGTGATGCGGCCGCGTGAGACGACAAGAACCCGTGAGCACGAGGTCAGAACTTCACTGACATCAGAGGTGGTGAAGATGACCGCAATGCCCTGGTCCGCGAGGTCGGCCATGAAGCGGAAAATGTCTGCTTTGGCGCCAATATCAATGCCGCGGGTTGGTTCGTCCAAGAGAACGAGGCGGGGGTCCGTCATGAGGGCCTTCCCAATAACGACCTTTTGTTGGTTGCCTCCGGAGAGCGAACCGATCAGCGCCTTAGCAGAGGAGGCCTTCACGCGCGTATTCCTGATGATCTCAGCGGTACGTGCTTTCTCACGCCTGCGGGAAACGAAGGGGCCCTTGAGGAATCCGAGAATCGATGCGAGCGATAGGTTGAAACCTACGGTCTGCCCCTGCACGAGTCCATCGCGCTGCCGGTCTTCCGGTACCAGGTAGATGCCACGCGCAATCCGCTGCGCGATGGACATCTTCGTGATGTCTTGGCCGGCGAAGCCGATTGCCCCGCCCTGCGCCTTATTGCGCCCGATGATTGTTTCGAGCAACTCGGTACGGCCGGAACCCATGAGGCCGTAAATGCCAATGACTTCTCCCTTACGCACATCGAGCGAGAAATCGCGTACTGCGGTGCGCCCCGGATTCTGCGGGTCGGCAACAATGAGGTTGTCAATCGTCAGGATTGTCTCGCCGGGGGTTGCCGTAACAGGAACATGCAACTCGTCCTGGGCGCGGCCCACCATGTTCGTGACCATCCATGCCATATCAACGTCTTTCATGCGAGCATGGTTGACGACCGATCCGTCGCGCAGGACCACTGCTTCGTCGCCGATTTCCAGACATTCGTCCAGGTGATGTGAGATGTAGACGACGGAGACGCCGTGGGCGGTCAAATCGCGGATCACCTTGAAGAGAACCTTCACCTCGCCTACGGACAGTGCGGATGTCGGCTCATCCATGATGAGAATCTCCGCGTTCTCCTCCAGTGCGCGCGCGATCTCCACCAGTTGTTGCTGGCCCAGGCGTAAGTCACCCACCAATGTGTCCGGCCGAATATCTTCCTCCAGCCGGGACAGCGCCAGCGCTGCGCGTTTGTTTTGCTCTCGCTTATTGACGACGCCACCGCGAGTGACTTCTCGCGCCAAGAAGATGTTCTGGGCGATCGTCATATTGAGGCAGAGATTCATCTCTTGATGGATGATCGCAACACCCTGAGAAACTGCATCGGTCGGCGAGGAGAACGCAATTTCTTGGCCCTTGAGTTGTAGAGATCCGGCCGTTGGCCTTTCCACGCCCGACATGATCTTCATGAGCGTGGACTTGCCCGCACCGTTCTCGCCCAGCAGCACGGTGACTTCGCCTTTGTAGATATCGAAGTCCACATTGCGCAGGGCATGGGTGCCCCCGTAGACCTTTGAGACATTGCGGGCGCTCATGATGACTTCACCGATGGCGATATCAGCGGTAGGCTCGGCAAGCGCCGTCGTTGCGCCAGTACTGACCTGCGTCATCACTGCACCTCAATACTGGTCGGAGTAATAAGGATGTGACCGGAGTCGTCGTAGGTGAATGCGCCGGTCACCGTGACTTCTTGCCCGATCATCTCCGTCAGGTCCATGTTGGCCAACAGGTCGTCCTTCATCTGGTTGTTGATTTCGGTGGCGACGCTGGCGAAGTCTGTCTGGTTGGTGAACATGGAGAAAGTGATCGTTCCGGTCGCGTCGCGCAGCGCAGTGCCGGTGATGGCCGGGCCGGTTTGAATGCCCACGCTAGGCTCGGTGAGGCCCGCGACTTCGAGGGTGACCTCACCGAAGCTGCCTTCGGCGATTGTTCCGGTTGCGGTGACTGGGAACGACCAGGCTGACTGCCCGTTACGGCCGCCGTATTCTTCGCCCGCCGCATCGACATCCGCCTGGATGGCGTCGAGCAGTTCTGTCAGCTCAACCGCGTTGTCCTCAATGGCCGGTTTAATAACAGTGCTGTACTCCTCCTGGGCGTAAGCAGCAGGGTCGTCAATGATGTCGGAGTTCCCTCCTCGGCCCACGAGTTCGGGTTCTTCACCCGGTGTGTACACCCGCGTGCTAACGACGACGGTGACAATAATGACAACCCACATTAGAGCCCAGCCGAAGGCCGCGCGCCTCCAGAAGGGTTTTGATGTTGAGTCACTCACGGTGATTTCCTTCCTGCCGCGTTATGCGGCTGTGCGAGAGCGAGTAATGGCATCTCGCCATTGCCGGCGGGATTGTTGCCGCTGGCTGTGTGTGATGTGCGGCTCGAAGCGGGTGTAGGCAACGCCTCCCGAATCAAATTCCGCTAGTTCTCCCAGCCCTGTGGCGCACATGCGAGCCGCGCCGTACGCAGAGATGTCACTCTGGTTAGCGGTTTCAATGGCGACATTCAGGATGTCGGCGGTTGCCTGCACGAACAACGGACTCTTGCTGAGGCCGCCGTCGGCTCGCAGTAGGGCGAGGTCAGTTCCTTCCGCGCGTACGACGTCGACGATGTCCGCCAGTTGGTGCCCGACGGATTCGACGACGGCGCGCGCAACTTGCGCGTTGGTGCTGTCACGGCGCAGCCCAACGAGTAGGCCGACGGCGTCGCGATCCCACCAGGGTGCGGCAAGACCGGAGAAGGCCGGCACATAGGTGAGCGGTGTGGTGGCGGCGTCCGCGGCGGCCGCGACGAGATCCTTGCCGGAGGAGAACCGGAGCAGACCGGCCGCCGTGTCGATTCCCGCCCCGGCCGCGAGCACATTACCTTCGCGCGCGTAGGTGACTTTCGTGTCAAGTGTGAAACCGATGGTGGTGTCTACCGGGGAAACGGCAATCTGGGCCGTCGTCGTCGGGATCATGATTGACGAGCCGGTTCCGAAGGTGACCTTTCCGATTCCCTCGCTGCAATGCTGGCCGTAGAGTGCTGCGTGCGAGTCGCCCAACACGCCTGCAATAGGGACTCCTGCCAGGCGCTCCAGTGCTCCGCCGTATATGCCGAAGACGCTGTTTGATGCGCGAACCTGCGGCAAGGCCTCCATTGGAATCCGCATGACCTCGCAAAGCTGCGGGTCCCACGTGGCGTTGTGAATGTTGTACAGCAGGGTTCGGGAGGCGTTCGTGGGATCGGTGGCGCATGTCGCTCCGCCGGTGAGATGAGCCACCAGAAGTGCGTCGATCGTGCCGACCCGAGTGGTCGCAGTGATGCTTCCCCGTGCCAATTCGAGAGCTGCCGCCATTTTTGTCGCGGAGTACATGGGGTCAAGATGCAGCCCGGTGGCGGCGCGGAAGGTATCGGACCACCCGGCGTCGATCAGACGTTGGCAGGCTTGGGTGGTGCGGGAGTCTTGCCAGCCGATAACCGGAGTAAGCGGGGTGACAGTTGCGCAGTCGAAGACGACGACGGATTCACGTTGGTTGCTGATTGAGATGCCACGTACCTGTAGGTCGGGAAGCTCAGCGAGGAGCTGTGCCAGTGCGTCATCAACTGCGGAAAGGATTTCCGCCGCGTCTTGTTCGAAATGGCCTGCGGCGGGATTGCGTAGTGTCAGCGCCCGTGATGCTTCGGCGAGCACGGTGCCATCCTGCGAGTAAGCGAGGACCTTGCAGTTCGTTGTCCCCTCATCGATAGCGATATAGCCAAGCTTCATTGCCAGCCTCCGAATAGTAATTCATGACTGAATGTTTATTCATTGTGCGCC
>SUUB01000004.1:3086-15601 GCA_015062745.1 Actinomycetaceae bacterium | reverse complement strand
TCGATAGCGATATAGCCAAGCTTCATTGCCAGCCTCCGAATAGTAATTCATGACTGAATGTTTATTCATTGTGCGCCGGGGGTGTGAGCCATGTCAAGCCCGATTGCGGAGGAATTCTGAAGCGGAGAGCTGGCCGTTGGTGTGGGGCTCTGGCGGTGCGGCCAGGAGAATAGGGCCTTGCGGTGCGGCCAGGGGAATGGGGCTCTGGTGATGGAGGCAAGGGACCCGTGACAGGTCTTGCTGCGTGGACTGCCGAAGGGAGGGGCAAGGCGCGGCATCGCGATCTGTGACTCAGGCGCGAGCTGTGCCGAATCGCTTCGGATAGACTGGCCGTGTGGCGTCCGTCTTTCGGTGCACCGTCGATCCGAAGGGCAGGCCGCACCAACCGGCAGAGGCGGGATTGGAACCGGCAGAGGCGGGATCATAATGAGCGACGCAATGACCCATCAGGGTAGTGAGAATATGAGTGACGTCTACGGTACGCCCGTCGTGTCCGGCATGGCGTATGCGCCTGCCGTGTGGGCCGTCAGGCCTTCCATCCCCGACGGTGAAGCGCCACATGTGCCGGAAGAAGAACGTGCCCGGGAACTCGAACGTTACGAGGAATCCAGTGCGGCGGTTTCGCGCCGCCTCCGGGAACGTTCCGAACGCTGCACCGGCACATCGGCGGAGGTCTTGCAGATGTCCTCGGTGCTTGCCGTGGATCCGGGTATACACAAAGAGGTTGCCGCGCTTATCGCCGACGGTCTACCGGCGGTGCAGGCCGTCATTCACGCGACGGCGCATTTCGTGGAATTGTTCGAAAATGGCGATGCCACAATGGCGGAGCGGGTGACGGACCTGCGGGATGTGTGTGCACGGGTGGTTGCCGACCTGCAGGGTGACCCAGAACCCGGGGTTCCGAATCCGCCGGAGCCGAGTATCTTATTGGCCGATGACCTGGCACCGGCCGATACGGCCGGTCTCGATGCGACCAGGGTTATCGCGCTGGCGACCGAGCTCGGCGGGCCGACATCGCATACCGCCATCATTGCGCGGCAGCTCGGTATTCCCTGTGTTGTGGCGGCACGCGGTCTTTCCCGATTCCGTAACGGCGACATGGTGCTAATCGATGGCGCTACGGGAATGCTGACCCGCACGGCGAACCCGGCCGATGCTCATAGGCTGGTTGAACGTGATGCACAGTGGCGGGCGACTGTGCGTTCCTGGAAGGGGCCGGCGCAGACAACCGATGGTCACCGCGTAGAACTCCTCGTGAATGTGCAGGATGCGCGAGGTGCGCAACGTGCTGTGGCAGGGGAGGCCGAGGGGATCGGTCTACTGCGTACCGAGCTTGGATTCCTTGCGGCACGGGAGGAGCCGAGTGTCGCGGAGCAAGCGGCTCATTATCGTCCGATCTTCCAAGCCTTCTCCGGCCGCAAGGTAGTGATCCGCACCCTGGATGCCGGATCTGATAAGCCGGTCGCCTTCGCGGATATGGGCTATGAGGCGAACCCGGCCCTGGGGGTACGCGGCCTGCGAATCGGTTTACGTTACCCGCAGGTGCTTGACCACCAGCTTGACGCCATTGCCATGGTGGCGAAGGAACACGACGGTGAGACGTGGGTGATGGCGCCACTGGTATCCACACTGGCGGAGGCGGAGGACTTTGCGGCTCGTGTTCGCTCTCGTGGCCTTAAGGCGGGCATTATGGTCGAGGTGCCGTCCGTCGCCGTGCTTGCAGAGCAGTTCTTGCGGCGCGTGGATTTTGTTTCTATTGGAACAAACGACCTCGCGCAATATGTAATGGCCGCCGACCGCTTGTCCGCTCCGCTGGCTGAATACACGGATCCCTGGCAGCCCGCGGTGCTCGCGCTTGTTGCTCGCATCGCTGAGGCGGGCCAGAGAATAGGCACGCCGGTCGGCGTGTGCGGTGAGGCGGCTGCAGACCCCTTCTTGTGCTGCGTGCTTGTAGGAATGGGGGTCACGTCGCTATCCATGGCTCCCACCGCATTGCCCGCAGTGGGAGCCCAGTTATGCGCGGTGAGCTTCGCGCAGTGTCGATTGGCGGCCGAGTCGGTGCAAGGGGCACATGACCCGGCACATGCGCGTGCTGCGGCACGGCAGGCATTGGGGATTTGATGTGGGAGAGCGGGCGACCGGGGTTCCCGTTCGGCTTCGGGGTTCCCGTTCGGGTCTGGGGCTCCGGCCCGGGATCGTGTGCCGTACTCCATCCCATCCGTTGCCATGTGGCGCTTTGGTGCTCGCCTCTTCGCCTAGCATAAGAATGTGACACGAGCAGTGAACGGACAAGCCGATGGAGTCGCGGCGGAGGGGCACGCTGCCGCCGGGGTCTTGACTCCCCTTCCTATCACAGATCTTGCCGCCGGTTGCGGGATTCCGGACAGAGCATTACTCCGGTACGGACACGACAAGGCGAAAATAGCTCTTGACTACCTGGAGACGTTGCCGCACTACCGTGATCGCCCGGCTGCGCCGCTGGTGTTGGTTACCGCCATCTCGCCCACTCCTGCGGGGGAGGGGAAGACGACGACGTCGATTGGGCTCGCCGATGGGCTGCGCCGTTTGGGGAGGCGTCCGGTTCTTGCGCTCAGGGAGCCGTCCATGGGGCCGGTTTTCGGCATCAAGGGTGGCGCTACCGGTGGTGGCAAGGCGCAGCTCACGCCGGCGCAGGATATCAACTTGCATTTCACCGGCGACTTCGCAGCAATTGCCGAGGCGAATAACCTGCTTGCGGCCATGGTGGATAACGCCTTGCATTTCGCCACGATTGATATTGATCCCCGCAGTGTATCCGTCCGTCGCACGGTTGACGTCAATGACAGGGCGTTGCGCGAGATCGTCGTCGGGCTGGGAGGCAGAACCGGAGGTGTGCCGCGCGAATCCGGGTTTGATATCACGGCGGCCAGTCAGATCATGGCGACGTTCTGCATGGCGTCGTCGTTGGTGGACTTGCGGAACCGGCTGGCGCGTATTGTTGTGGGACGCAGCTCGCAGGGCGAACCGGTGACGGTGGATGATCTGGAAGCAACCGGGGCGCTTACCGCCGTGCTGCGCGATGCCCTGGCTCCGAATCTTGTGCAAACCCTCGAGGGTACGCCTGCCGTTGTGCATGGCGGTCCCTTCGCTAATATCGCCCACGGGTGCAATTCCGTGATTGCAACTCGTGCAGCTCTGGCGTTGGGCGATATTGCCATCACCGAGGCCGGCTTCGGCGCGGATCTGGGTGCGGAGAAATTCTTCGATCTCGTCTCGCGGCAGACCGGATTGACTCCGGCCCTGACGGTGGTAGTGGCAACCGTGCGCGCGTTGAAGTATCACGGCGGCGTGGAGTTGGCGGCCCTGGAACGTGAGAATGTGGAAGCGGTGCGGGCTGGTGTCGCCAACTTGCGGCAGCATGTGCGCAATCTGCAGGAAGTCTATGGGCAGCGCGTGGTGGTGGCCATCAACCAATTCGCCGCCGACACTTCCGCGGAGATTGAGGAGGTGCGTACCGCAATGACGCGGCTGGGAGTGACGGTGGCATTGTCCCAGCACTACTCCGACGGAGGAGCCGGTGCGGAGCCGTTGGCTCGCGCGGTGATAGCCGCGTTGGAGGAAGCGGGAGCAACAAGACCGGAGAAACCACGCCTGTGCTACGAGAATGAGCTTCCATTGGCGGAGAAGGCGCTCGCGGTAGTGCAGCGCGTGTATCACGGTGGCACGGTGACCTTCACGGCGGCGGCGAGGCGCGAGCTCCTCCGGCTGGAGGGCGAGGGTTGGGGACATTTGCCGGTGTGTATCGCGAAGACACAGTACTCCTTCTCTACCGATCCTGCGGCTCTCGGCGCTCCCGAGGGGTTTGACGTGCCGATTCGCGAAGTTCGTCTATCGGCCGGTGCGGGGTTTATCGTGCTGATCTCCGGTTCGGTTATGACCATGCCGGGTCTGCCGCGACGTCCGTCTGCCTGTGAGATAACGGTCGACGACGACGGACACATTCACGGCATGCATTAGGCGGCACGCGGCACATATCCGCAACATGCGGCACGTATCGGCCAAACGCGGCACATATTGGCGGCACACTGCATATATTGGCAGCACGCGACACGTATCAAGGGTTGAAACTTGATATCGACATATCAAGCTGGAAGGCTTGATGTGTGTTATGGTGGGTCTATGTTCGTGCTAACCATTGATCAGGTTGCATCGCGTCGCACAGCAGATCGTATTCCAGAACTCCTTGCAATGCTGCAGGATGTGCCCGCACTCCTTCCTTTCGAACGCACGGTGGGGGACGAAGCGCAGGGGGTTCCGGCATCCGCAACCGCCGCGGCGGAAGCGATTCGACGGGTCCTGCGCAGTGGAGGGTGGCATATCGGAATCGGATGCGCGCCCGATGCACAGGAGAATCTCCCCACGTCGGTGCGTGAAGGCAGTGGGATGGCCTTCGTGTGCGCCCGCGAGGCGGTGGAGGCGTCAAAACGGCTGCCGGTTTCGCTGGCTGTTCGCGTGCCGACGGTTTCCAACGGTGAAGGCACGACTGCCGACAAGACGCATGCGTCCTCGGCTGCAAAAAAAGGAGTTCGGACCGTGGCGCGCGGCGGGTCAGCCGACGCCAGGAACGCCGTCGAAGTAAGCCCCGTGCCCGGCGGCGCGCTAGACCGCGCGGCCCGGGCGGCGGAACTTCAGGCATTGCTGCACGTGATTGGCATTGTTGTGCAGTCCCGGACCGTGGCTCAACGCGAGACGGTGCAACTGCTGGAGTTGGGCGAGAGCGGCCAAGCGATAGCTCGCGCCCTCTCCATCACGCCGCAGGCCGTCTCGCAGCGTCGCCTCGGAGCGCACTGGGCGGAGGAACAAGCGGTGTGGCCTCTGGCCATTCGGTTGCTGCAGGAGTTGGATTATGGTGTGAGCGGCGAACAAGGGAGCCAAGCATGACGTGGTTAATCATCGCGGCGACGCTACTCGCCGCTGTCTTCATTGGGTGGGCCGCTGTTGAAGCGGTATTGCACGTGGCCCGCGTAAGCGATAACGCAGAGGCGCAAGTGCCCCACTCCGGTGGGCATGCGGCAACCGTCCTTCCACCACAAGAACGGCCGGTGGAGGTGCTGCGGGGCGGCACCTGGATAGGGGTGCTGGAACGTATCGCCATTGCCGGGTGCATCCTTGCCGGTCAACCCGGACTCATCGCCGCCGTCGTCGCCATCAAGGGCCTCGGACGTTGGGCCGACCTCCAGTCGAATCCGGCGCTGACCGAACGCTTCATTATCGGGACTTTGGCGTCGTATATTGTCGCGGCCTCATGTGGGTTCGCCGGAGTGTGGTTGCTCGGCGCCTGATCCGCGATCCGGGCGTCGGTTGCAGGGCGGAACGCGAAGCGCCAAGCACCGCTGCCCATCGCGTTCCGTGTGGGTCCATCACCCCGTGCTAGGGCCACGCGTTATTGCAATCCGCGGATGCCCAAATCACCGCGCGTTATAGCGCACTCATATCACCACGTGCTATCGCGCATGTCCATATCACCGCGCGTTTTAGCGCATGCCCATATCGCCGGGCGCGGCGCCCTGCGCAGCGCCGGGATCGCCGCGTGCCTGGTCGGCCTCTCTCGCAGCGCGCCCAGTGCATGTCTCCTTTGCTCCCCGGAATTGATATAGTGTGGCGCGGCAGGGGTGATGAATAGGCCCGAAGACCTATATACTGCTGACTATTCAATCCGGCACTTGCGGGTGCTAGCCTTTGAATGGCCTGCAAACACTGAATACAAGCGCTCCAACGGAGGAACTCAATGGCGACAAAATACGTCTACTCATTCACTGAGGGTAACAAGGACATGAAGGACCTCCTCGGTGGTAAGGGTGCCAATCTGGCCGAGATGACGAATCTCGGCCTGCCCGTCCCACCGGGTTTTACGATCACAACCGAAGCATGTCGGGCTTACCTGAGCGCCGGCCGCACTCCTGAGACACTCGATGTCGAAGTCACCTCACATCTGCGCGAGGTCGAGCAGACGATGCAGAAGCGTCTGGGCGACCCGTCCGATCCACTACTTGTCTCCGTGCGTTCGGGTGCAAAGTTCTCCATGCCGGGCATGATGGAGACGGTGCTGAATATCGGCTTGAACGACGAGTCGGTTCAGGGCCTGGCCACGCAGTCGGGCGATGAGCGTTTTGCCTGGGATTCATACCGCCGCCTCATCCAGATGTTCGGCAAGACGGTTCAGGATATCGACGGTGACCTGTTCGCCGATGCGCTACAGGCCCTGCAAGATCGCAAGGGATACAAGGGCGACCTTGATATGACCACCGACGATCTCAAGGAGCTCGTCGTTGAGTACAAGCAGATCGTCAAGGACGCCACGGGCGAAGACTTCCCGCAGGATCCTCGCCGCCAGATGGATCTGGCCATTGAGGCGGTCTTCCGTTCCTGGAACACCGACCGTGCCCGCATCTATCGCCGTCGCGAGCGTATCCCCAATGACCTCGGAACGGCCGTCAATATCTGCACCATGGTCTTTGGAAATATGGGAGAGACCTCCGGCACCGGAGTGTGCTTCACCCGCGACCCCTCCACCGGCCATTCGGGTGTGTACGGTGACTACCTGATCAACGCGCAGGGCGAGGACGTCGTGGCGGGTATCCGCAATACGCTGTCCTTGGCGGATCTGGAGCGTGTGGACAAGAAGTCCTACGACGAGCTGCGTGGCATCATGCAGAAGCTGGAGACGCACTACCGCGATCTCTGTGATATCGAGTTCACCATCCAGCAGGGCAAGCTGTGGATGCTGCAGACCCGTGTAGGCAAGCGGACGCCGGCAGCCGCCTTCCGTGTGGCCGTGCAGCTTGTGGACGAGCGGCTCATTACAACCGATGAGTCAGTCACCCGCGTAACCGGTGACCAGTTGACGTCGCTGCTGTTCCCGCAGTTCGACAAGTCGGCGTCGACGAAGGTGCTGACCAGGGGCATGCCCGCATCCCCGGGCGCCTCCGTGGGCGAGATTGTGCTGAACAACGAGCAGGCGGAGTCTCGGGTGGCCGAGGGTGCTTCCGTTATCTTGGTGCGCCGCGAGACCAACCCGGACGATTTGGCGGGCATGGTTGCGGCTGCCGGTGTGCTCACCGCTCGTGGTGGCAAGACCTCGCATGCCGCCGTGGTTGCCCGTGGCATGGGCCGCTGCTGCGTGGTCGGAGCGGAAGACCTCGTCGTCGACGAGGCCGCCGGGACCGTGTACGTCAAGTCGCAGGACAAGACGCTACACGCCGGTGATGTTATCGCCATTGATGGCACAACCGGTGAGGTCTTTGAAGGTGAGGTTCCGGTGGTTGATTCCCCGGTGATGACCTACATTTCGCACGGGCTCGAGGCCGGTCTGGCCGCATCTCCCGATGAGGACACCAAGGAACTGGTGCATGCTGTTGACCGTATCCTCACCCACGCCGATGCGAAGCGGCGCCTGGAGGTGCGGGCAAACGCTGACAACCCGGAGGACGCCGAGCGTTCGCGTTCCTTCGGCGCGCAGGGAGTCGGCCTGTGCCGTACCGAGCATATGTTCCTCGGCGATCGCCGCAAGCTGATCGAGGCCGTTATCCTCGCCGAGACCGAGGAGGAGCAGCAGGCCGCATTCGATGCGCTGATGCCGCTGCAGAAGTCCGACTTCGTTGGAATCTTCAGTGCCATGGACGGCCTGCCGGTCACCGTGCGCCTGATCGACCCGCCGCTGCACGAGTTCCTGCCGGATCTCACGGAGCTGTCGGTGGAACTGGCGGTCAAGGAGGCCAAGGGCGAGGAAGTTACCGAGCATGAGAAGCGCCTGCTGGCTGCCGTGAAGGCGAACCATGAGCAGAACCCGATGCTCGGCCTGCGTGGCGTTCGCCTCGGTCTGAAGATCCCCGGCCTGATCAAGCTGCAGATCCGCGCGATCGCAGAGGCCTGCGTCGAGTGCAAGAAGCAGGGCAAGGACCCGCGTCCGGAGATTATGGTTCCGCTCATCGGCTCGATTCGCGAGTTGCAGATCGTGCGCGATGAGGCTGAGAAGATCATCGCGGATGTCGCCGCCGAATCCGGCGTGGAGCTCGATCTCCCGATTGGCAATATGATCGAGCTGCCGCGTGCTGCGGTCGCCGCCGAGCGTATCGCTGCCGAGTCGGACTTCTTCTCCTTCGGTACCAACGATCTGACCCAGACCACGTGGGGATTCTCGCGCGACGACGTCGAAGCGGCCTTCTTCAACGACTACTTCGACTACGGCATCTTCGGTACTTCTCCCTTCGAGACGATCGACTGGAGCGGCGTCGGCCAGCTGGTCGAAATGGGCGTCGAGCGGGGGCGTTCGACGAAGCCGGGGCTGCATTGCGGCGTATGTGGCGAGCACGGCGGTGACCCGGTTTCGATCCACTTCTTCGACGCCATCGGAATCGACTACGTTTCCTGCTCGCCCTTCCGCGTGCCGGTGGCACGGCTGGAAGCCGGGCGGGCGGCGATCTCGAATGAGTCCGAGCACATCTCGTTTGCTCCCGCCCCGGCGCCGGTTGATCTGGCCGGCCAGGTGACCGAGCTTGCGGCACAGATGGCGGACCTTGCCAACGAGATCCGCAAGCAAGACAAGTGAGGTTGCGCCAGCAGAGTGAGTGCGGTGCCGCTGCGTGGGTAACCCGCAACACGGGCTGAGTTCGCTACTGCTGGTTCGGCCCAACGGCTGTTGAAAGGGTGCCGATCGGGATTTCCCGGTCGGCACCCTTTTGTGTGGGGTTTGCGTGGGTGGTGTCGGGCGCGGGTGCGTGAGTGTTGTGCGGTGCAACTCGTTCCATCTCCGCATGACAATATGCGTAGTACAGATCAATACAGTTGCCGGTTATGAGCGCGGTGTGCATATACTGGATGTGTTAGCGACGTTGCTACACATTTAGGAGGTTCACATGGATGTGCAACTCATCCTCGCGCTGCTCGCAGGAATAGCGGTGATTATCGCCGTCGTCCTGCTTACGCGCCTTGACGCTTTTGTTGCCCTTATCCTGGCGTCTCTGACCACAGGTTTGATTGCCGGGCAAGACCCCGTTGGCCTGGTCGGTTCGATTACCAATGGATTCGGATCAACCATGGGATCGATTGGAATCGTCATCGGCCTCGGCGTCATGATCGGTAAGTTCCTGGAGGTGTCAGGGGCTGCCGATGCCCTGGCTCACGCCTTCTTGCGCGCATTCGGTTCCGGGCGAGAGGCCTGGGCTATGGGCGCGGTCGGCAATCTTGTTTCCATCCCGGTGTTCTGCGACTCCGGGTACGTCATTATGAATCCGCTCGCCCGCTCGATTGCGCGTGTCAAACGCGGTGGATACGTCACGCTCGCCCTGGCATTGGGATGCGGCATGACCTTAACCCACCACCTCGTTCCGCCGACGCCCGGGCCGCTGGCGGCGACAGGCATACTCGGCGCCGACCTCGGCCTCGTCATCGTGACAGGTGCGATTTTCACGGTCCTTCTGCTCCCCGTCGTCGTGCTGTACGCAAAGTGGATCGGTCCGAAGCTTGAGGACAAGATCATTCCCGAGGTACGCGAGGCGGTCTATGGTGCGATCGGGCATGAGCCCAAGCGCCGTAACGGACAACTCGTTACCTATGACCCCGATGAGTACTTCGGTGAAGCACCGCAGGGCAGCAAACCGCATCGCGTGGGAGCCTTCCGGGGATCGCTGCCGTTGATTGTGCCGCTGCTGCTGATCCTTGCGAACACCGTGGCGACAGCGGTCGACAAGGCACAACAGGGTAACCCGGCCCTTGGGCAGACCGACCAGCCGGAGTACGTGGCGTCGGCTTGGGCCAAACCGCTGATCTTCCTCGGAAATCCGGTGGTGGCACTGCTGATCGGACTTGTGATCGCCGTGTACTTCATCATGCCCCGTTGGGCACCGAAGAAGAAGTTTGCATCCTGGTTCTCCGAGTCTGCCGCCTCTGCCGGCCTGATTCTGCTGATCACGGGTGCCGGCGGCTCCTTCGGGCAGGTGCTCCGCGATTCCGGCGTGGGCGACGAAGTAGCCGCTGCCATCGCGCAAACGGGACTCCCGGCCTTCCTGGTGCCCTTCCTGATCGCCACTCTGGTACGTATAGCGCAAGGGTCCGGCACCGTTGCGATTATCACCGCGGCGTCGGTGACCGCGCCGCTTCTTTCGCAGGTGGGGCTCGATCCGTTGGTCGCTGTTCTAGCATGTACGGCCGGCTCGATGGTCTTCTCCTACTTCAACGATTCCTACTTCTGGGTCGTCACCCGATTTACCGGTCTGGAAGGAACCGATGCGCTACGCGGGTGGTCGGGTATCACGACGGCGGCCTGGGCGGGTTCCATTCCGCTGCTGCTGATACTCTCCCTGATTGTTTGAGGTAACGCCATGGCTGATGTCCTCATTGTTGCCGATGACTTAACCGGGGGAAACGCCTGTGCAGCGGGTTTTGCACGTGCGGGTATGCGTGCGGTGACGGTCAACGTGGACGGGTCCGGGGGAGCCATCGCCGACTATCATCCACAGTTCGACGTCGTCGTCGCAGCCACCGATTCGCGGCACATCGCCCCGCTCGCTGCTGCGCAGACCATGCGGCGTGCTGTTGCAGCCGGATGGCCGGTGGAACTTGCCTGTGCGCGTATTGACACCACACTGCGCGGAAATGTGGGGGTGGCAGCTCAGTCGCTTCTTGATACCGTGACCGAGTTTGCGGGCCGACGCGCGGTGGGCCTGTGTCTTCCGGCCCATCCCGACGCCGGCCGCGTGACGGTTGACGGCCATCAACTTCTGGGCGGTCGCCGCCTGGAGGCAACCGAGCTGGCGCACGATGTGCGTTCACCGATGCGGACCTCGTCGGTAACGGAGATCTTGCAAGAACACACCTCGATCAGGGCTGCCAGCGTGCCCATCGACCTCGTCACCGCGCCGGGTACGGTTCTCGAAGACCGGCTCACTGAGCTGTTCGAAGATACGGGGCTCGATGTGGTGGTTGGCGATGCCATTGTGCTGGAGCATATTGACCTGCTCGCTACCGCTGCGGTGCGGGCCGCACGCCGTGCTGGAGTGGTGCTCTGCGGCATTGATCCTGGCCCCGGTTCACTCGCGATAGCGCGTGCTATGGGGCTGATTGCCGGTGCTGCCGGTCGCCCCATTCTCGCGGTGTCAGGTTCGTCCACCGATCTGACGATCTCCCAGCTCGCGCATCTGCAGGAAAACCGGCAGGTCACCGTGGTTCGCCCCGTCATTCCGGACGGCGAACACCTACCGCAACTCGATGCCTCGGTGGCAGCGTTGGTAACCGCCTTGACGAGTAGCCCGCATCGAATCGTGCTGTGGGCGTCTGTGCTGGAAAGGGCGGATATCCGGCAGTTGACTCGGGAGGAGGCCGAGGAGCTACCGAGAATGATCAGCTCCATGGTGCGCCGGGTGATGGAGGAATGCGAAGTCGATGGCCTGTACACCACCGGCGGCGATATCACAGCCAGCGTGTTGAACGCGCTTGATGCCCGCGGTATCGAAGTGGAGGGTGAGGTTATGCCACTCGCCGTCTCCGGCCAGATCGTCGGCGGCGGCTGGGCGGGTACGCCTATCGTGACGAAGGGCGGGCTCATCGGTGCACGCGATGGCGCGCTGCGGTGCATCGAACACTTGGAGAGCCTGGTCGATCAGCGGCGTCGCTGGGTTCGTACCCGGCCGGCGGTGCACAAGGAGCAAACGAGTGAGAGCGGGGTGTAATACTGTGCTCGCACAGCAGTCATCGACAGGCGCAACCGCGAGCGGGAGGCTTGGTGCCGGTGTTCATAAGGTGGCCGCGATTCCGCATCCCGAGCTGCTAGGCGGTGGCGGGGTTTGCGGTTGGTGGCTTCCGCTCCGGGATGCCCGATCCGGGCGGAATCCGCCTGATTATCCGATCAACACAAGACAGTTATCAGACAATAAGTAACGAGTGGGAACGAAGGAGCGAATAATGACACGTCCTGTACTCGCAATGACCATTGGCGATCCGGTAGGCATCGGCCCCGAGATCGCCGTGAAAACCCTGCTGGAATTCGCGGGGGATAGCCGTGCGCACGGTATCGCCGTTGGTGACGCCGCTGCCGTACGCCGCGCGATCGGCGCCCTCGGCGTAGATGCCGAGGTGCGCGTGCTCAGTGACTGGGATGCCGACCCCGCAGGGGAAGGCGTCGTTGATGTTTTCGATACCGGTGTGCTGGGCGATGATCTGCCCGAATGGGGGAAGGTGGATGCGCGGGCAGGGCACGCCGCCGTCGTCGCCATTGAAACCGCCACCACTGCGGCGCTGGAGGGCAAGGCCGCCGGTATCGTGACCGGTCCGATCAATAAGGAGGCCATCTGGGCTTCCGGTTCCGAGTTTCTCGGGCACACGGAAATGCTCGGGCATCTGACGGGTGTATCGCAGCAGGACACCATGTTCGTGTGTCGCAATCGCGAGAACCCAGACCACTCGTTGCGGATCTTCTTTGCCACTCGGCATCTATCGCTGCGCAAGGCGCTTGACGCCATCACCATTGATGACCAAGTCGG
>SUUB01000004.1:1334-2986 GCA_015062745.1 Actinomycetaceae bacterium | reverse complement strand
TTGCGGATCTTCTTTGCCACTCGGCATCTATCGCTGCGCAAGGCGCTTGACGCCATCACCATTGATGACCAAGTCGGATCGATTACTCGGGCCTATACCGCGCTGCGAGTGTTCGGAGTGCCGGAGCCGCGCCTGGCGGTGGCCGCAATCAACCCGCACGGTGGTGAAGGTGGCCATTTCGGTGACGAGGAGATCAAGATCCTCACCCCTGCCATTGAGCGGGTAAGAACCGAGTACGGGATTGAGGTTGCCGGTCCGATTCCCGCCGATTCTGTTTTCCACCAGGGCTTGCAGGGAAGATACGACGGGGTGCTGTCGCAGTACCACGATCAGGGGCATATTGCCTCGAAGACGTACGATTTCGACGGCACCGTGTCGGTGACGGTGGGACTGCCCATTCTCCGGACCTCGGTGGATCATGGTACGGCCTTCGATATCGCCGGAACGGGCAAGGCAGATAATGCGACCATGCGCTCCGCGTATCTCACAGGCATTGAGTACGCGCCTTTCGCGGATCGTATCCGCGCACAGTACGCGTGATAGATAATTGGCAGTGGCCGTCGCGTGTGAAGCGGCGGCCACTGCCATGCGGTAGCAGCGCCTGCCGGACATCGGCCGTCGGTTTGCGCCAGACAGCAGGTGGAGGCGAGTTTCATCGGGTGAAGGCGAACTGCATCCGGTGGGGGTTGGCAGAGGGCAGATTCGGGAACCCTGGACGCTAAGGAGTGGACATGGCACGGTCGAGCCAGGCAGAACTTGAAGCCAGGCAGACGAAAGTAGTGCGGCTTCTTCGCCGTGGAACTACCGATGTGTCGGAGCTGGCGCAGGTGTTGGGAGTCTCGCAGGCAACGATCAGACGCGATCTGGTCCGCTTGGAGAAGCAGGGGAGGATCGCCCGTGCGCACGGCGGTGCGAACCGAGCGGTTGGTTTTACCGAGATACATTTGCGGGATCGCCTCACCCATGAGCTTTCCGCCAAACACGCCATTGCCGACGTCGCAGCCGCGTGGCTCCCCACACATGGTGGCACGGTGTTCATGGATGCGGGTTCTACCTGCGCGGCACTGGTCGCCAATCTTCCACGCGACGCGGAGCTGACCGTGGTAACGCGTGGACTGGAAATAGCCATCTTGCTGGCCGACTGGCCACATGTACGCACGATAGTGGCCGGGGGTGATGTCGCTCCACTCTCACATGGGCTCGTTGGAACGCTTGCCACGGATGCCATCCGTCAGTTTCGTTACGACGTCGCCTTCTTGGGCGTTGACGCGGTTGATGCGTATGACGGCGTCGGGGAGCCCACCTTGGAAGAGGTGGCGACGAAGCGAGTAGCTGCCACGCGTGCGTCCGAGGTCGTTGTTCTGGCGGACCATACCAAACTGCATCGTTCCTCCGTTGCCGCCTGGGCGCGGCTTGAGACGCCGTGGACGTTGATTACCGACGCGCGCGTTTTGAGCCCGGCGTGCGAAGCCGATGTGGAGCCATTCCGTTCCGCCGGGGTGAGGGTTCTGATCGCTGAGCAGGAGGAGACGGAGCGGCGGGGCGCGTAGAACCGGCGCCGATGAAGGCCCGGCGCTCCTACCGGGTTGGTGACGGTGCGGCGTCGGCGTTGATGAAGACCTGGCACTGGTGAAGGCCCGGCACTGGTGAAG
>SUUB01000004.1:0-1234 GCA_015062745.1 Actinomycetaceae bacterium | reverse complement strand
GATGTGACGATTGCGACCGAGAAGGCTAACCTAACTAGTAGCAAAGGTGATATGCGCGCACCAAACGACTGGTTTAGTGAGGTTTGTCCAGTGAAGCTTCATGATTGCCCACGGCACGCCAAATTGCGGCTGGTGGATGTTGATCTTCCCGCCCAGAACATGCTGCGGATGCAGGAACTCGGTATAAGGCCCGGCACTGAGGCTGTCGTGACCCAGCACGCCGGCTTCGGTGGATTGATTCTCAATGTTGCGGGCTCTCGAGTGGCGGTGGATCACCGTTCTGCCCGACTGATCGATGCGGAGGTAATCGGATGAGCTGCCCCAACTGCGGCCCGAGTGGAGCACCGCAACCGGCTGTGACCACATTGGACAAGAATCGTCAGCCCACCATCGTGCTGGTCGGTAACCCCAATGTCGGTAAGTCCACCCTGTTCAATCACGTCACCGGAGCACGGCAAAAGGTTGTCAACTCGCCGGGAACCACGGTGCAGGTCATGTCTGGGCAGTGGCGAGCTCTTGGAGCGCGCGTGCTCGACCTCCCCGGAACCTATTCACTGATCGCTAACAGCCCCGACGAGCAGGTGGTCAGCGATACCGTCTCCGGGGCTTCCGGATCGATGACGGATCCGGATACCGGGCTCGGTCTTGACCTGATTCTGGCGGTGCTGGACGGGTCCTCCATGACACGCTCCTTGTACTTGCTCGCCCAGATCGCGCAGACCGGGCAACCCGTTGCCGCCGTCGTGACCATGGCGGATGTGGCCGTACAGAACGATGAGCCCGTGAATGTTTCCGCGCTCGCCAAGGAAGTCGGCATCCCCGTCATGGCGATTGACCCGCGCAGTGGTAAGGACTACGCGGTGCTCAACGAGATGATGGCGACGGCGCTTTCGACTCGTCCACGTGTCAACGGCATAGCTCCCGATCCGGCGGCACCCGGCTATTCGCAGACGGCCGCCACCGAGGCGCTGGCACGAGTTCGAGGTGCATCGGTGGATGGCAGGGATCTCCTGGCCGAGGCGGTTGCGTCCGCCGATAGTGAGTGCACCTGCGAGATCGTCGACGGGCAGTGTGTGAATGGACCGGACTGCGAATGCTGCAACTCGCACGCGCAGGACGCTGCCATGGCGGCGGCGCCGGCAGTGAGCAGCGGCGTCGAACGCTCGTCGGAAGAGGAAATGGATCGCGCGGCGGTTCTCTTCTCCTGGGTGGACGGGGTTGAGACGAAGATCCG
>SUUB01000057.1:6807-11645 GCA_015062745.1 Actinomycetaceae bacterium | reverse complement strand
GCCTTGAGCGCAGCGTCCACCTGTGCGGCTCGCTCCAACGCATTGTCCACGCACTGTTGCGCTTGGTTGATGCCGTAGTCCTGTTGACCTGCCCTGTTCAGATCCCATGCGGGGGCAGGATCAGGGTCCGTCACCTCACCCGCTGACGAAATCCTCAAGCCATAATGATCTGCCCACGACAGGGCCTCGTTCACGGCCAGGCGTACCTCGGCCACGCCGTGCTGGGCGGCGGATAGCCCGCTGATCAGGTCACCAATCAACGCGAGGACCAGCTCGGATGAGTCTTCTAAACTATCGCGGCGTTCTTGGGCGGCGGTTGCCCCGGCACCCGACCAGCCGGAGGTAACATCAATATCTTGGATATACTCGCCAGCGGCGTAGGCGCGTTTACGGATCCGGATCAACGCATCCACCGCCGGGTCCAACGCGTCCTCGTTCCATCCCAGCACGTCGTCCCAGATCATAACCACACCATCCCTGTCTTATTCGTCGACCAGTGCGTCAAAAGCGCTGAAGTCCACGTCGGTGCGCTGGTCGGTTGCAGTGTACGAGGCCAGTGCTCCGTTCAGTGCGTCCTGATACCCGCCCAAGGCCTCCGAGAGCTTGCTCGCCGTCGCGTCCACGGACCCGGCGGCCGTAGGTGCCGAGCCTGCGGCGTCGCCTCCCGGCATAGCTGACCCCACCCCGTCCAGCACGTCACCAAGCTTGACCGTGGCCGCCTCATCCCGCGCGTTCCCCGCCACCGAGGCCGCCTCCTCCACACTCGACGGATCCACCCTTAGCTCCGACACGTCCTGCTCCTTCCATGTGAGTTCTCTGCGAGCTTGTTGCCGTGCCTCGTCCGCCAGCGGTAGTCATCCTGCCACCCGGTGACAAGCTCCAGATGGTAAGCAAAGCAGCCACACCGACCGCGACGATTACCGTTAGCATAACCAGATAACCTACGCCGGGCAATGAGACGATCGCTGAAGACTCAACGTCTCGCTCCGCATACCCCAACAACCAGCACTTTTAGCCGCATTCGGCCAAAAGCTGCCCGCATCGACGGTGCGCGTGGATCGGATGCGGATCCGCATGTTGCGCACGCCGTTGGGGCAATTCGGGCGCTTTCGGTAACCCAGCTACAGGCTATGCGCGCCTCTCTACCTAACCCTTCTGCCATCTCCACTACCGCAAACAGCGCACTCAACTCGCAGGCCCGTTACGTTGCTGAGCTCATCCTTCTGCCCGCATTTTCGCCTGAACTGTGCGCGGCCATGTACTTAAGCTAAACTAGCGCCCGGCCCGCATCATCCAGATGCGAAGGAAAGGAGAACACGCATGGCCAAGAAGGCCCCGTCGCGACTTGACAACGTTATCAGCCTCGCCAAGCGCCGAGGTTTCGTCTACCCCTGTGGAGAAATATACGGCGGCACCCGCTCGGCCTGGGATTACGGGCCGCTGGGAGTTGAACTGAAGGACAATATCAAGCGGCAGTGGTGGAAAGCCATGATCACGTCGCGCGACGACGTCGTCGGCCTGGATTCCTCCATTATTCTGCCGAAAGAGGTCTGGGTTGCCTCCGGCCATGTGGGTGTGTTCAACGATCCACTCACCGAGTGCCTCTCCTGCCACAAGCGTTTCCGCGTGGATCAAATGCAGGAGGAGTACGCGGCTCGTAAAGACATTGCCGACCCCGATTCTGTGCAGCTGGCAGACCTGCCTTGCCCGGCCTGTGGCACACGTGGTCAGTGGACCGAGCCGCGCGACTTCAACATGATGCTGAAGACCTACCTCGGGCCGGTGGAAGACGAATCAGGCCTGCACTACCTGCGCCCCGAAACAGCACAGGGCATTTTCGTCGACTTCCAGAACGTTATGACCTCCGCGCGTAAGCGCCCGCCTTTCGGCATCGGTCAAATCGGAAAGTCCTTCCGCAATGAGATCACGCCCGGCAACTTCATTTTCCGTACCCGTGAGTTCGAACAAATGGAGATGGAATTCTTCGTCGAACCGGGTACCGATGAGAAATGGCACGAGTACTGGATTGAACAGCGTCGCCAATGGTATGTCGATCTGGGTATCGCGCCGGAGAACCTACGCTTCTACGAGCATCCGCAGGAGAAGCTGTCGCACTACTCCAAGCGCACCGTCGATATTGAGTACAAGTTCGGCTTCCAGGGCTCCGATTGGGGAGAATTGGAGGGCATCGCCAACCGTACCGATTTCGACCTCTCGACACACTCCAAGCACTCCGGGAAGGACCTCTCGTACTTCGATCAGGCCACCGGTGAGCGTTGGATCCCGTATGTTATTGAGCCGGCGGCCGGGCTGACCCGCTCGTTGATGGCATTCCTGGTGGACGCCTACGTGGAAGACGAGGCACCGAATACCAAGGGTGGCGTCGACAAGCGAGTAGTACTCAAACTGGATCCGCGGCTAGCCCCCGTGAAGGCTGCCGTTTTGCCCCTCTCACGCGATGAGCGGCTCTCGCCCATTGCCCGAGAACTCGCCGCCAAGCTGCGGCGCAACTGGAATGTCGACTTCGACGACGCCGGAGCGGTGGGGCGTCGCTACCGGCGTCAGGATGAGATCGGAACCCCGTGGTGTATCACGGTTGACTTCGATTCCCTGGAGGATCACGCGGCAACGGTACGCGACCGTGACACGATGGAGCAGGTACGCCTGCCCATCGACGCCATCGAGTCCTATTTGGCGGGCAAACTGGTCGGCTGCTAATGGTGCGCGGGGAACACTCCCAGGTAGATGGGCGTGCACCCGCGCACGCCCACTCTCACGCCACGGGGCCACTCGACATTCCGCCGGGCCAGCTGCGAACAATCCGCAGAGTACTGGCGGCACTGGTGATCCCTCTGGCTCTTGCCACCGGCATAGCGCTAGCCCTTCTGTGGCCGCGAGGTGAGTCGCCCACGGGTTCAATGCCGCTGTATGCGGAGGGCGTCGAGCAGGTGACCGGGAAAATCGTGTCCATCGGCACGTTGGATGAGAGTGGGCAGACCCCGGTCACGATGGAGGTGTCCGGCGTCGAAGTCGGCGTCCATGTTCCGTTGGAGATCGTACAAAACGGCATGGACGTGGGAGACGAGATCCGTGCTGTCTTCGATCCGCGGACGATAGGGGAGGGCAATTCCTACACCTTCGTGGATTACGTGCGCACAACTCCGCTGTTGCTCTTATTGGGGATATATGTGCTCTGCGTGGCGCTCGTGGCACGTGGGAAAGGAATCCGGGCGCTGCTCGGACTGGGGGTGTCGCTAGTCGTCGTGGGCGCCTTCATGATCCCTGCGCTGGCCATTGGTCGCCCGCCCGTGCTAGTGATTCTTGTCGGCGCGTCGGCAATGATGTTCGCCTCCCTGTATATGGCGCACGGCGTATCCGTTCGTACGACGACGGCGGTGCTCGGCACTTTCACGGGTCTCGTCATCACCACCTTGCTGGCCATCTGGTCGGTCGGCACGGTGGAACTATCGGGCACCCTGGGTGACGAAGCGCTACTTTTAACCAGCGCGGTACCTGGCCTGAATATGCGGGCGTTGCTGCTATGCGGCATGATTCTTGCCGGGCTGGGTGCACTCAACGATGTCACAATTACGCAGGTGTCATCCGTGTGGGAACTGCATGCTGCCAACCCGTCCCTCTCGCGCCGCAGACTCTTTCAACAGGGAATGGCGGTTGGACGGGACCATATCGCCTCAACCGTGTACACCTTGGTTTTCGCCTATGTCGGTTCCGCTTTGCCCCTGTTGATCGGTGCATCCCTCATCGATCGCCCGGTGCAGGATCTGTTGCAGGCCGGGCAGATTGCCGAAGAGATTACTCGTACCCTGGTCGCATCGGTAGGGCTCGTGCTCGCGATACCGCTCACGACGGCGATTGCGGCCTCGCTGGCGCGGATCGCTCCCGGGCACCGGGACGGCGTCGTCGGGAATACCGGCGCCGCTGTAAAGACGGGTACCGCGGAAGGAACGGGTTACGCGCACGGCACTGACGGCACAGAACGCGAGAGCGCGCAAGGTGTGGGCACTCCCGATGATGCGGCGGATGTCGAAGGCCGCAAGGGCACGAAAGAACGAGAGGCTGCGGCGGATTCTGACGCTGCGAGTCACCTTGATATCCGTGAAGAAGAGGCAGACCTGTGACCGTTCGTTTAGGGTCGCTGGCACTGGAAACTCCCGTTATTCTGGCACCGATGGCCGGGGTGACGAATCCGCCCTTCCGCCAACTGTGCCGTGAGGCGGCAGAGCGCGGTGTGGCTGCCGCTTTTGCTGCTGCGGGTAGGTCTGCTGATATTGGCGAACCCGCGTCTGCCGACGCTGATCCTTGCCCGCCTGCCGGCACTCGTGCTCCGGCTGGCCTGTGGGTCTGCGAGATGATCACGTCGCGCGCGCTGGTGGAACGCAATGCTGAGACGCTTAATATGATCCGTCCCGATCCGGGTGACCCGGTCCGCTCGGTGCAACTGTACGGTGTTGACCCGGCTGTGGTGGCACGCGCGGTTCGTATCCTGGCTGAGGAAGACCTTGCCGACCACGTTGACCTCAACTTCGGATGCCCGGTTCCGAAAGTTACTCGCAAGGGCGGAGGATCCGCTCTGCCATGGAAACTTGACCTTTTTGAGGCCATTGTCAACCAGGCGGTGCGGGCAGCCCGCAGCGCCGTCGCGGCGAGAGGGCGCGAAATGCCGGTGACGGTGAAGATCCGTATCGGTATCGATGATGACCATGAGACATTCCGCGATGCTGCGCGTATCTGTGAAGATGCAGGTGTAGCGGGGATCATTCTGCATGCGCGCACTACGGCGCAGCATTATGCCGGCCAAGCCAACTGGGACCGTATCG
>SUUB01000057.1:0-6707 GCA_015062745.1 Actinomycetaceae bacterium | reverse complement strand
AGGTGTAGCGGGGATCATTCTGCATGCGCGCACTACGGCGCAGCATTATGCCGGCCAAGCCAACTGGGACCGTATCGGTGAACTGGTAGCAATGACCGAGTTGCCTGTGTTTGGCAATGGTGACGTGTTCGTAGTTGAAGACGCCGATCGTCTGTTGGGGCATACCGGCTGCGCGGGCGTTGCCATTGGTCGTGGCTGCCAAGGCCGCCCCTGGATCTTCACCGATCTGGCCGCCTACTTCCACGGCTACGACCTTCATGCTGAACCCTCCTTGCGGGAGGTTGCCGACACGATTATTCGCCACGGGGAACTCTCCATTGCCCACTTCAATGGTGACGAATACCGCGCCATGCGCGAGCTTCGTAAGCACATCAGTTGGTACCTGCGTGGATTCGCCGTGGGCGGAGAGGCACGGCGCCAATTGGCGTTGGTATCAACGTTGGACGAAGTGAAGAAACGCCTCGACCAACTGGACCTGGACCAACCTTATCCACAGGCGGCAGACGGGCCGCGCGGGCGTGCCGGAGGATATAAACGGCCCCACCTGCCCGATGGCTGGTTGGAATCACGCACGCTCAGCCCAGCGCAACGCGATTCCTTGCACTTGGCGGAACTGAACATATCCGGTGGTTAATAGCTGTGTCAGTGGCTATTACTGGGGACTAACCGCTAGGCTCGGGATGTGGACCAGAAGTATAGTCTTGCCGACCGGGAACGTTTTGTTCCGGAGCCGGGTAAGAATCCAAGCCGCACGGAGTTTGAACGCGACCGTGCCCGTGTGCTGCATTCCTCCGCGCTGCGCAGGCTTGGTGCCAAAACACAGGTCTTGGGGCCCGAGTCCGACGACTTCATCCGCACGCGTTTGACTCACTCCCTTGAGGTCGCGCAGATCGGGCGTTCGCTGGGCAAGAACCTGGGATGCGATCCCGATATTGTTGAGACAGCCTGCCTCTGTCACGATCTCGGACATCCACCCTTCGGGCATAACGGCGAACGGGCATTGGCCGAGGTGGCGCAATCCGTCGGCGGTTTCGAGGGCAATGCGCAGACATTCCGTATCCTCACGCGCCTAGAACCGAAACGTATGCAACCTGATGGGCGGCCGGCGGGTCTGAACCTGACGCGCGCGGCGCTGGACGCCGTCGTTAAATATCCCTGGTCGGCGGAAAACAGGCCGTATGGGGCCGACGGTCTGCGCACCTCGAAGTTCAATGTGTACGACGACGACATGCCCGTCTTTCAGTGGGTTCGTTCAACGCGGGGAACCGCGCGCTGCATCGAGGCGCAGATCATGGACCTGGCCGACGACATCGCCTACTCGGTACACGATGTCGAAGACGGCGTGGTACGCGGTTTCGTTGCGCCCGGTCGACTGCGAATCCCGGAGGAACAGTCCAAGATCATAGCTTCCACGCAGCAGTGGTATGGCCTCACCGACTCGGATCGACTGCATGACGCCCTGCAACGCCTGCTGCGCGAGGAAGCATGGCCGGAGGAGTTCACCGGTTCATACCGTGCTCTGGCCGTAATGAAGGACTTGACGAGTGACCTCATCGGGCGCTTCGTCTCCGCCGTGTGTGATGCGACAGGCCGTGCCCCGCTCGTGCGATATGAAGGCGACATCGTCATCCCTCCGGGCACTCTGGACGAGATTATGATTCTGAAGGGCATCGCCGTCGAATACGTCATGATGCCGCGAGAGCATGAGCCGCGCTACTTTGAGGAACGCTCACTTCTGTTCGACCTAGTTGACGCCCTGCTGGAATCTCCGGCACAACTTGAACCGCACTTCTATGAGATGTGGCAGCGGGCCGACGACGACGCCCGGCTGCGAGTGGTGGTGGACCAAGTGGCATCGCTGACGGATCAATCAGCGCGGCAGTGGCATTCCCGCCTATGCGGCATGCTCCGACACTAATGCGGCACCGCGACGGCACGGGCTCGTGGATAGAGCACGGGTCAGGGGACGTAACGCCGTGAATCCACCGCCGATACATGGTGGGGTGGGACGGCCGATACCGTTTTGCTCTAGAGGGATATAAGGGAACATTTCACAAACGCCTGCGGCGATGATTGAGCCATGGGGACGCGCGGTGAAGAGTGTCGGCACGGCAGACTACACTGGATCTATGCCCGGGTTGATCAAACGGGAGGACATCGACGAAGTCCGTGCCCGCACACGTATTGAAGAGATCGTCGGTCAATACGTGTCGTTACGCACCGCAGGAGTTGACTCGCAGGTAGGGCTCTGCCCCTTCCATGATGAGAAGACCCCCTCTTTTCACGTGCGGCCCCATGTTGGCCGTTGGCACTGCTTCGGCTGTGGCGAGGGGGGCGATGTCATCTCCTTCGTGGAACAGATCGAGCATATCTCCTTCGTTGAGGCCGTTGAGCTGCTCGCACGCAAGGCGGGCATTGAACTCCACTATGAGGACAACGGTCGCGCGCAGCGCCGGGACCAAAACGGAACGACCCGGCAGCGCCTAATCGACGCACATCGCGTGGCGGTCGATTTCTACGTCGCCCAACTGCATACTCCGGCAGGGGAGAAAGCGCGCCAGCTGCTCACCGAGCGTGGTTTCGACGATGACGCCCTGGCGCGTTTCAGAATCGGGTACTCTCCCGATTCCTGGGATGGATTGCTCAGGCAGCTGCGAGGGCACGGATTCAGCGAAAAGGAGATCGCGGCATCCGGATTGACGGCGCAAGGCTCCCGTGGTCTGTACGACCGTTTCCGCGGCCGTCTGATGTGGCCGATTACCTCAATCACCGGCGAGCCGATCGGATTCGGGGCCAGAAAGCTGAGCGATGAAGACAATGGCCCCAAGTATCTCAATACGCCGGAGACCCCGATCTATCACAAGGCGCAGGTGCTGTACGGGCTGGATATGGCCAAACGGGCGATCGCCAGGGAACGGCGCATCGTCGTCGTGGAAGGATATACGGATGTTATGGCCGCTCAGCTCGCCGGTATTGAATGTGCCGTCGCTACCTGCGGTACCGCCTTCGGCTCCGAGCACGTGAAGATCGTGCGTCGCCTGATTGGCGATGGAGCCGACCCAGCGGCGGGGGTGATGCTGTCATCGGGGCGTGCCTACGGTGGAGAAGTCATTTTTACCTTCGACGGCGACGCCGCCGGCCAGAAGGCTGCCCTGCGCGCATTTCAGGAAGACCAAGCCTTCGCCGCCCAAACTTTCGTTGCCGTGGCAGCCGAGGGCATGGACCCGTGTGAGGTTCGCATGGCATACGGGGATGAAGGAGTTCGCGCAATCATTCAGTCACGGCGGCCGCTTTTCGAGTTCGCCATCCAGTCAGTGCTGAAAGGCGTTCCGCTCGACACCGCCGAGGGGCGAACAGCGGGACTGCGCGCATCGGCGCCCATGGTGGCCTCGATCCGTGATCGGGTTCTGCGTGGCGAATACACTCGGCAACTCGCCGGGTGGCTCGGTATGGATGAGGCAACCGTTCGGCAGGCGGTTCAGCATGCCGGTCGGCAGGTGGCATCGGAGCCACGGCGTGCCGAGTCGAGCACTCCCAAACCGGAAGCCGCATCCGGGCCGCCACTTGCCCCACGTGCGAGCCTGCGTGATCCGGTCGAGCGGATTGAGCGGGAGGCATTGGAGGTTTATCTGCAGTTGCCCGGTTATGCCGCGTCGGCGCAAATGGATGAACTTCCGTCTCAGACCTTTACCGTTCCAACACATCGGCGCGTTCATGAGGCGATTCGAGCGGTGGGGGGCACCGCTTGCTACACGCAGCGTTTCAAGGAACTGCAGGGCAACGGCGTAGACCCGCTGCAAGCCGACCGTGAGGCCTCCTCGTGGTTCGTTGAGCAGGTTGCGGCGCAGGCAGACCCCGTAATCGCGCGAGCGGTCTCCCAGCTGGCGGTGGAGGAACTGCCGGAGAATCGTCCAGAACGGTTGGAGCGATACGTGTGGAGTATCGCCGTGTCTCTGATCAGGCAGGGCATTACGCGGCAGATAGCCGATCTGCGCTCTGAATTGCAGCGAACATCGGCCGATGATCCCCGCCATAGCGAGTTATTTGCTCGACTCATCGAACTAGAAGGGCAGCGCAGAGCCTGCGACGAACAGATGGAGTAGCTCGGCGGATCTGCTTAACCGGTTCGGAGGCGGGCCGGGTCTGCTCACCGGCCCGCCTCCGTTTGGGTGTTCATGGTGACATCCGATTAGCGATACGCGCTGCACCCGGAGGTCTCCGTCATGCCCTGTACTTTCCGGGCGCGGCCACGGGTTACCATCCGGCGTTCACGGGGAGGTAACTGCCCGGCGCCGTAGGGCCGGGCCTTCCTTTGGTGCCACCCGGTGTTCACGGGGAGGCAACGGATGCTGGTCCGGCGTCGTCGGATGTGTCAGATGCGCCTGCGTTTTCCGATGCAGAGCCTGTACCCGCGTTCTCAACCATGCCTTCCGGAGGGCCGGCGGGAGTCCGCGATGTGGTGGCCCCGGCCCCGCGCCGCGATCGCGGTAGCGCGCTGCGGCTGGATTGACGAGACAGACGTTCGAAGAAACGCCGCAAGTCAACAGTCGTCTCGATGGGACGTGCCCGTGAAGCGGCGGAATGCTGCGAGATCTCGGCGTAAATATCGGAACGCACTTCGCCGGACACCCTCTCAGCGAGTGCCTTGGCGAATTCGCGGCGCTGTATCCGCATTCGGAGTCTCTCTTCCTTAGCCAGTTCTCGCCACAGTGCCACACACATGAGGATCATGATGACGGAGAACGGCAAGCCGATGAGAATGGCGATGGTCTGCAAGGCGGACATACCCGCATCGGAATCGCGTGACAACATCACAGCCGCGATCGCTCCCGAAAGCGCCGCAAAGGTCAGGCGCACGGAGGTACGGGGATTCGGATCTCCGCCAGAGCAGATCATTGACATGACGTACGAACCGGAATCCGATGAAGTCACGAAGAAGATGATGACGACGATCATCGCGAGGAGGGAGAGAATCGTCGTTCCGGGCATATTGGCGAAGGTTCGGAAGAGGACCGTATCGACGGTGATGGTGCCTTCGGGGCCAATGAGATTGGCGGCGCCGAACATCTGTTGATAGAGTCCGTTCCCGCCGAGAATCGCAAACCAGATAAAAGTGACCAAGGTGGGCACCATGAGCACACCGAGAATGAACTCGCGTACTGTGCGTCCGCGCGAGATACGCGCGATGAAGATACCAACGAAGGGTGACCAGCTCATCCACCAGCCCCAGTAGTATACGGTCCAGGTTGACAGCCAGTCGGTTCCGGCGCGACCGGCGAAGGGGAGCGTTTCAAACGACTCCTCTATCAGACCCTGGAAGTAATTGCCGATGTCCGCGACGAACTCGTTGGCCAGAAACAGGGTGGGACCGAGAATAAAGATGAGGATCACCAGGATGGCGGCGAGGATGAGATTGGCATTCGAGAGGAACTTGATTCCGCCGTCCAGTCCGGTTGCGACGGAGATGGCAGCCAGGCCGGAAATGATGACCACAAGTAGGACGAGCATGCCACCCGTAACCTGCCATCCGGCTAGGAAATCGAATCCGGCGGCCACCTGTTTGACACCGAATCCTAGGGATGTGGCAATGCCGAAAATGGTTCCGATTACCGCGATCGTGTCGATAACGTCTCCCAACCAGCCCCGCACTCGGTCGCCCAGCACTGGACGAAGTGCCCAACGAATGGACACGGGCAGTCCCTTGCGGTGTACGGCGTAGGCGATGGAAAGGCCAAGTACGACGTAGATTGCCCAGGCATGTAAACCCCAATGAAGAAACGATGTGGTCATCGCCTCGCTCGCCTTGGCCTGGTCAATGGCAGAAACCGTACCGAGCTCGTTGGTGATCGTCGCATCTGCCACCTGATCTTGAAGCCCGGGCTTCGGATTAGCGAAGTGAGACAGCGGCTCGGCCGCACCCCAGAAGACGAGGCCGATGCCCATGCCCGCAGCGAAGAGCATTGCGAACCACGATATGCGAGAGTACTCCGGTTCGCAGTCATCCGGTCCAAGGATGGTGTCGCCCTTCCGGGAAAAAGCCAGGATAAACGCGAAGATCACGAACCCTGTCACTGCCAGGATGTAGTACCAGCCGACATTCTCCACAACGACCGTCTGAATGCGGGAAATAACATCATGTGTCTGTGTCGACCGAAAGAGTGCCAGCAAGACGAAGAGACCCACAATCAGCACAGAGGGGACAAAGACCTGTGGCCGTACTGAGCGTCTTTGGGACGTCGACCTAGTTGAGTTATCGGACATGTATTGCAATTCCTTCCGTTGACAGGATGAGCTGTCAGTTGGGATAGTCATAGCTTTGCACAGAATCATCCCTGATTCAATGAGATTCGCTTTTTTAGGTGCTGCGCAGAAAGTGTAGCTGCAAGTGCTGGGAAAGCGCTTGAGAGTTAAAGGTATAATGGACTTTCTTGCGGATCCTCGCTCTTTTCGCGGCGTAGGTGCGCTGCGGTTGAATAAGTGTATGTAGGCGACCCGCTTGCGATTTATCAGTACCTGTGTGATCCGCTATCATGGGAAGGCCTTCCAAGGCATGCCCCTGTAGCTCAGCCGGTTAGAGCAGTGGACTCATAATCCATCGGTCGCGGGTTCAAGTCCTGCCGGGGGCACCAACGGAAAACATCACCGTGACACCAAAGCGTCCCATGACACCCGCTGCGAAATGGCATGAGACCCGCTGTCCGCCGGCA
>SUUB01000056.1:11094-12324 GCA_015062745.1 Actinomycetaceae bacterium | reverse complement strand
CCTTCTAAGCGTGCAACGGCCGACTTCTGTTCGGACATGGCGGACTGAAAGGCGTCGGCAGATGCGCCGTACCAATCGGGAGTCATCCGTTCGCCGTAGCGCAAATTGACATGGGCTTGTTCGGCTTCCTCCCCGGCTGTGCGTACTTCTCGCGCATAGCGGGCTACGTCGGCCGGGTCGCCGGGCACATCCCCAATCAAGTTACTGAAATACGACATGAGGCATTCCTAGTGGTCGCGGTGATCGTTGCCGGTGAAGATCTGTGACCAGGACGATTCCCCGGTGGCGTGCGCCCGTGCAAGCTGCGCCGGAACTGCCAAGACAAGACCGGGGGTGAAGGGCGAGATACCCGGGGGTAGCGTTGAGAGGACGGAATTCCTTTGCGCCCAGTCACGTGCCACATCCTCGTCAGTCTGGCCTACAAACTTCGCCGTGTAGTCCACCGCGTCGGCTGTCTTCTCACACCACGCGGCGGCCTGTGTGACGCGTTCCCGGTGGGCGTCCCCAAACACGACTGCCGAATCCTGCAGACTCGGAAAACCTAAACCAGCTCCCGGAACCTGAGGAGAAGTCCCCGATCTCAGATCGTCTCCGACAGTGAGCAGATGTGCGCGCAGATTCTCCATTTGATCCACGTCAAGCCTGATATCGCCCATGTGAGTCTCCTATTCTGCAGTGAGCAAGCGACAGTGAGAAAACCAGAACAGGTATTCCGCTGTGACTCAAACCATAACAGAGTCTGGGTGCTAGCGGGAGGGATTGGCGGTGCTGTGCGAGCAAAACGGGCCATGTTCAGCGGATAAAGCATGTACGCTCCCCGAGTGCTGGTGAGTTGCATTTGTGCAGGTCAGAGGATGAGCTGTGCGATGTATGGCGACCGCGACCATGCCGTGAGGCCTCCGGCTGCACCCAACGTCAACCTCCAATAGAACTGAGAATGTGTTACAACTCACCGAGTCAATTGGGGGTGATGTGGAACTCCCTCCCGTGCGTGAGAGTGGAATCGCATCGAACGATACCCAGACCAAGCCAGAACAACTGCATCCCCACGTGTGAGACTGGAGTCGCGCGTGGAGATATGAGGTCATAGCCCAACGACTGCCTCCCTGTGCGCGAGAGAGTAGTACGGAAGACCCGTATACGACGCCTGTGTGCGGGGCATTGCAGAGTCCACTCGCGAGGCCGGGATACCGCGAACGCGCCCGAGAGGCTTGAAGCATACGCCGGGAT
>SUUB01000056.1:0-10994 GCA_015062745.1 Actinomycetaceae bacterium | reverse complement strand
GCGGGGCATTGCAGAGTCCACTCGCGAGGCCGGGATACCGCGAACGCGCCCGAGAGGCTTGAAGCATACGCCGGGATGTGAGGTTCGCGGCGGAAATGTGGAACCATTGCAGGTAGCTGAACGGCGGCGACACGAGGAACCGCGGCCGCAGGAACTGCGGCGACACGGAGAATCACGCCACTGTACAGGAAATCGCGCCGCCGTGTAGGAATCCGTGATACCACGGCGAATCATGGCGACACGCATGCGCCACACCGGCATCTGGAAGTAGGCCAACACGCATGGGCGAGACCGACGCACGACGAACTGCGGCAGCCGGTCTACCTAACCGGCAGAGGGCATACCGAACCGGAGGAGAGGAGCTGCAGGCATGAGCCGCAACGATCGTGGGAGCCACGACGACGTCGCTCCACAGCACGTACGCCGTCGGATGGACGTAGAAGAACGGAAGACGGCGATCCTCAACGCTGCGCGCGAAGCGTTTACCGGAGGCTCATACTCCGATGTCTCCGTGGCGACGATCGCCCGCCGGGCGGCCACCTCGCAAGCGCTGATATTTCACTACTTCGGTTCCAAGGCCCAGTTGTATGCGGAGGTCGTTCGCAGTGAGATAGAACAACTGGCCGCCGCCCAACGCAGCGCGATTAATGCTCTCGGCAACGTGTCTGCGCGCGATCGGGTGCGAGAGACCTTGCTCGTGTATGTGGCCTATATTGCCGAGCATCCGCAGGGCTGGGCGTCGCCACTGGTCGGAGGGATGGAACCCCCGGAGGCCGTCGCGGTGCGGCGCGAGGCGCGCAAACGCTACGTCGATGCGCTACGCGATCTACTCGGCGTGGAATCGTGGCCTCGGCACGAGTATGCCCTGTGGGGCTACTTCGGGTTCCTCGATGCGGCATGCTTGGCCTGGGTCAACGCCGGCTGCCCCGACGATGATCGCTATCCCCTGATTGACGCGTGCCTCGGTGCCCTGGAAGGGGCTCTGGGAGACTGGACACGCTGAAAGGCCTCAGACTCCACAATGGCGCCAGCGCCAACACCGCATAGAAATTCATCAGTGGTGGCCATGTACTTGCATTTCCGTACGTTCCCGGCGGATCTGACCCATCGATAATTCATCGCCACTGGCTAACGAGGTGGTCGCTTCATATGCTGATCGCATGGCGAAGCAAGTAGACGACGAGGCGGTGGCAACAGAAGTGGGTGCCACAGCGGCTGTCAGCGTTGAGAGTCTCCGAGTCAGGCGCGGGCGTCAGCTCGTTCTGCCCGGCCTGTCAGTGCGCATCACGCCGGGCAGGATAACAGGTTTGCTCGGCCCTTCCGGCTCGGGAAAATCCACTCTCATTCGGTCAATTGCGGGAGTGCAACGCATCGAGTCCGGAGAAGTCACCGTGTATGGCGTTCCTGCAGGGAGCCGGCAGGCCTCCCGAAAGATCGGATACATGACGCAGGCGTCCTCGATCTATGCCGATCTGACGGTGCGTGAGAATCTAGCGTACTGGAGCCGAATAGCGGGCGCTGATCGCCATGCCATCGACCGTTTAATAGAAACACTGGATCTGGTGGGCGTTGCCGGGCAGTTAGGCGGCGATCTATCCGGTGGGCAGGCGTCACGCGTATCGCTGGCCTGCGCGCTTATCGGCGACCCGCCCTTGCTCCTCTTGGACGAGCCGACCGTTGGGCTTGATCCGGTGTTGCGGGAGAGCATTTGGGATATCTTGCGGGGACGGGCTGCAACCGGTGTTACTATCCTCGTTTCCTCGCATGTTATGGACGAAGCCGACCGGTGTGACGATCTCATCCTCATCCGGCAGGGGCACATCCTCGCCACCGGCTCGCCGGATGTGATTCGCTCCCGAACAGGTGCGAGCACCCTCGATGCGGCATTCCTGGCCCTAATCAAAGGAGAAGCAGCATGAGCCTGACACTGTCTACAACGAACCGGGTCCTGCACCAGATACGGCACGATCCGAGAACCTTGGCGATCGTCGCCGTCGTCCCGCTCGTGCTCGTCTGGCTGCTGTATGAACTGTTCGACGGCGAAGAGCCGCTGGTCTCGCGTATCGAACTCACCATGCTGGCCGTCCTGCCCCTGACGTTGATGTTCCTCTTGACTGCGGTGGCCACCGTGCATGAGCGCTCGTCGGGAACACTGGAAAGGCTTATGGCCTCGCCGATTCGGCGCGGTGACATCGTCCTTGGATACGCGGCGGCCTTCGGATTGTTGGCCGTTGTTCAGTCTTCGCTGATGACGGGTTTCTGCTACTGGGTGCTTGACATGCAATTGGTCGGGAGCATTGCCTTCGTCCTGTTGCTCTCCCTCGTCACCGCACTGGTAGGCATCGCACTCGGTCTGTTCGCCTCCGCGGTATCTCGCAGCGAGTTTCAGGCGGTTCAGCTCATGCCGGTATTCGTCATCCCGCAGGTTTTGCTGTGCGGACTGTTCGGTAGTCGGGATGATATGGCCGGTTGGCTGCATGCGCTGTCCAACTTCATGCCCGCCAGTTGGTCGGTGGAGGCACTGGATGTGGTTGCGTCGTCGGAAACTCTAACCGGTCACTACTGGACGAGCCTTGGCATTGTGGCGTTGTTTGCGGCAACGGCCCTTCTGCTGGCCACCATGACCCTCAAGCGTCGGACACGATGAGTGGGTACGGCAGATTCGCAGTCGTCGCCCTACATAGCACCTGCGGTGCAAGCCGGCCTCGGTAAGTGGACACGGCAGATTCACACTAGGACTCGATACGAAGACGCGGTAGGTTGGCGCTATGACTCGGCGTGGACGAAGGCCTGGATCGCCGGACACGCGCGGTGCGATCGTTACGGCCGCGCACCGGTTGTTCATGGAACGCGGTTACCTCGAAACATCAATGCGCGCGGTGGCGCGGGAAGCGGGTGTGGACCCGGCCCTTATTCATCACTATTTCGGCTCCAAAACGCAGCTGTTCTTCGATGCCATGGGCTTCGACATGGACACCGACGCCATGGCCGCCTTTATTCTGGCCGGTGGGCCCAGCCAAATCGGACGGCGCCTCGTCACTTTTCTGATCTCGGTGTATGAAGGTGATATCGGGCAGCAGATACTCTCCACCCTGGTATCCGGGGTGGAAGTCGCACGGCTTTACATGGTGGCCGTGTCGCGCCGGCTGGAAGAGGTGGCGGAGCAGATTCTTCCCGGCCACTCCACGATTCGCCGCGAGTATGTGGCGCAGATCGAGTCGATTATGGCTGGCTTGGTGCTGCTGCGGTACGTGGCGCGCCTTGAGCATGCGGCTTCGCTATCACCCAGGCGCGTTATCGTCCTCTACGGTGGCCTTGTGCAGCAGGTGATTGACACGGGTATAGCGCGTGCGAAGGGATACCATCCGGGCAGTGCGGCCTCGCGGTAACTGCGATGTGGCATCGCTCCGCTGACCAGCAGTTTTTCTTGGGTTGCCGCAGATTTACGAAAGCAATTGCCGTGTTTTGTGTGCCTTTTGTCACTGATGCTCGTAATGTAGTGCTACTGGTAACCGTCACACGCAGACGGAATGAAAGAAGGGACACACACGTGAGACTCAAAAGACTGAGCCGCGCGGCGGTGCTCGCAGTGGCGGGAGCAATGGTTGCCGTACCACTGGTAACCGTTCCCGCAAACGCGACCCCCGCCGGCGACGCGATCGTCATCAATGAGGTGTACGCGCGCGGTGGCAGCGCCAATGCCGTTTACAAGGACAAGTTCGTTGAACTGTACAACCCGACGAACGCTGAAATCGACCTGGCCGGTCTTAAACTGCAGCAATTCTCGGCGGCGGGCAAGGGTGGCAGCTCGTTAGAGCTGGCCGGTACCGTAGCTCCGCAAGGCTACTTCCTCATTCAACTTGGTTCCAACGGCGCAACGGGCGGGGCCCTGCCGACACCCGATCTGCAGGCGACCAATATTCAGCCTGGTGGGGCCGCTGGTGGTCTTGGCCTTCTGCAGTCGACTGCCTCCATCACCGTCACCGGAGACGTTGCCGGCCAGGACGGCGTCGTCGATTTTGTTGGTTGGGGTTCGTCGCCGTTGTTCGAAGCTGCCGCTGCTACGAGCACCGGTGGGAACAGCACCCCGTTGGCCTGGCAGCGCAATGAGACCGGCGTCGATACCGATTCGAACCTCAATGATTTCTCCATGGTTTCGCCGACGCCGTACAACTCCGCTGGTGAGGGGCCGGAAACCCCTGGTGATGAGCCGAGCACCGATCCGACGACGGATCCGACGAGCGAGATTACTCCGATTGCCGACATCCAAGGTTCGGGAGCCGAGTCGCCTTTAGTCGGTAAGACCGTGACGACCCGTGGTGTTGTCACAGCGGTGTACCCGACGGGCGGCTTCAACGGTGCGTACATTCAGACGCCCGGTACTGGCGGTACAAATGACGATGGTATCTCCGACGGCGTGTTCGCCTATGGCTCCGCCTTTGCCAACGCGGTACAGATCGGCGACTACGTGGAGGTAACCGGATCAGTCACGGAATACAACGGCCTGACCGAGGTTAACGTCAGCTCATACAGCAAGGTAGACGAGCAGGTTGAGACGCCGACCCCGGTGACCCTTGAGCGTATCCCCGCCGATGAACAGGGCAAGGAAGCGCTTGAAGGCATGCTGGTGGAAGTGACAGGTCCGCTGACCGTGACCGACAACTACTCCACGAACCGCTACGGACAAATCGGCCTCGCCTTCGGTACGGAGCCGCTGCGCCAGCCCTCCGACAAGTACAACCCGAGCGAGAATCCGGACGAGATTGCCGCCCTGACCGCTGAGAACGAGGCGAACAAGATCACCCTCGACGACGGTATCTCTTGGCAATACACCGGCACCAACAGTGCACGTACCGATGTTCCCGTCCCGTATATCTCCTTGGAGGAGCCGATGCGGGTCGGTGCAGCAGTGACGCTCAAGCAGCCGATGATCCTCGATTACCGCTTCCAGTGGAACCTGCAGCCCACCGGGCCGGTGACCGGCACCGACGGTGATCGTTCCAGCGAGTACGTGAGCTTCTCCAACACCCGCACCGAGAAGCCGGCCGATGTGGGCGGCGATATCTCCCTGTCATCCTTCAACGTGCTGAACTACTTCACCGACCTTGGTGAGAATGAGGCCGGCTGCAAGGGATATGCAGACCGTGAGGGCAACCTCATCACCACGAATTACTGTGATGTGCGCGGAGCCTATCGAGCCGCAGATTTCGAACGGCAGCAGGCGAAGATTGTCGCGGCGATCAACTCGCTGGATTCATCCGTGCTGTCTCTCGAAGAGATTGAGACCTCCTCCCGTTTCGGCCATGATCGTGACGAGTCTCTTGCCGCGCTTGTAAATGCACTGAACGCCGACGCCGGCTATGAGCGGTGGGCGTATGTGCCCTCGGCGGCGAATCTGCCGGCAAGCGAGGATGTTATCCGCCTCGCCTTCATTTACCAGAAGGCACAGGTCAAGCCGATCGGCGAGTCGCAAGTGTTGGTAGGTGAAGCCGTCTTCACCGGGTTGGCGCGTGAGCCGCTGGCTCAGAAGTGGCAGGCCGTGGATGCGGATGGTAACGGATACGGCGAGGAGTTCGTCGTCGTCGTGAACCATTTCAAGTCCAAGGGATCGCTCTCCACGTACTATCCAAATGACACGGACACCTACCAGGGCAATAACAACAAGCTACGCGTGTCCCAGGCCGAAGCGCTGGCTAAGTGGGTGGGTTCTGAGTTCCAGAATGTCCCCGTGTTCCTGGTCGGTGACTTCAATGCGTACACGGCCGAGGACCCGATGCGGGTCCTGCAAGCCGCCGGATACACGGATGTTGCGCTTGCGCAGGGCGTGACTGACTACTCGTATCAGTACAGTGGCCTGGTTGGCTCTCTTGATCACGTGATGGCAAATGAGTCCGCCCTCGCAATGGTGACCGGTGCCGACGTGTGGAATATCAACGCGATGGAGTCCATCGCCTTGGAGTATTCGCGTTACAACTACAACGTGAAGCAGCTTTACGACGCCTCTCCGTATCGCTCCTCGGATCATGATCCGGTCAAGGTGGGGCTAAAGATCACCTCCACGCCGGAGGATCCGAATGCTGATGCCAAGCCGATTGCGGACGAGTGCATCGCGAACGGAACCTGCAATCTGTACTTCACCAACGATCTGGCCACGCCGAAGGCCGAGTTGGGGATGACGGTGCAGTCCGGCGACGAAGTGCTGGTCGGCGACTGGGACGGCGATGGCATTGATACGCCGGTTGTGCGTTCCGGAAATAAGTACACCTTCTACGCAACGAATCGTTCTGATTCGGAGACGTGGACCATCAACTATGGCCGGGCCGGCGACCAGGCTCTGGCCGGCGACTTCGATGGAAATGGGAAGGATGAGCTCGCGGTAAGGCGCGGCAATACCTTCTACCTCGCCGCGAACACCGACCAAGGCGGGGCGGCAGCGCGGACCGTGAACTTCGGCCGGGCGAGCGATGTTGGCATGGTCGGTGATTGGGACGGCGACGGCGTCGATACCGTCGGTGTTCGGCGCGGCGCGCTCAATCTACTGCGCGACGACTTCGCGGGCGGAGCCGCTACCACGGAGTTCGTGTTCGGACGAGCTGCTGATACGCTTCTGGTTGCCGACTTCGACGGCGACGGCAAGGACGGTATCTCGGTTGTTCGGAGCAATACCGTGTTGCGGAAGGATGCGCTGAGCGGTGGAAACGCCGATGCCGTCTTCGCCTTCGGTAGCGTACGTGACGTCCTGCTAGCGGGCGACTGGGACGGTGACGGACTGGATTCCGTCGCGGCCTATCGTCGATAGAGCGAGTTCGCGGCAGCCGGAAGCCACTCTGAGCTTGCGGGGGCCGACGTGCCAGCATTAACCACGGGGGTGCGGATCGGGAAACCGGTCCGCACCCCCCTATGTGCGAGTATCATGTCACACCCGTTCGCGGGTAGCATGGGACAGGTTGAAAAGGAGGACACATGACAGATGAGTCGTTGAGCCCAGACATGCTCAGCACATTCGCGGGGGATTTCGATGCCGACACCACGGCACGTATTGTTCAAAACGCTGTCACAGAAACGCCGGTCACCAAGGTTGCCATGGACCGTCGTATTGTCACATCAATTGATCCGTCCATGTCGGTCAAGGTGGACACCTGGGCAGTCACTAACCAGAAGAAGTCGGGGCGTTGCTGGCTGTTCTCAGGCCTGAATTCCCTCAAACCGGCAGTCAATGAGGCAACCGGCCTGAAGTCCTTCGAGTTCTCCCAGAACTACCAGCACTTCTGGGACAAGCTGGAGAAGGCGAACTACTTCCTGACCTCCATGATTGAGTTGGCGGACCGAGAGATCGACGATCGCACGGTTCACTACCTGCTGTCGGCTCCCATTGATGACGGCGGCCAGTGGAACATGTTTGTTGCGCTGGTGAAGAAGTATGGCGTCGTACCGAAGTATGCGATGCCGGAGACTGAATCGTCGTCGAACACGTATAACATGAACCGGACGCTGGAAATGCTGCTGCGCCGCGGTGCGCGTGACGTGCGGAAAGCGGTGGCCGAAGGCAATGATGCACATGCTGTGAAGACCTCCGTTATGCAACAGGTGTACCGGGTGCTTGCCATTCACTTGGGGACGCCGCCGACGTCGTTCATCTGGCAGTGGGAGGATAAGGACGGAACCTTCCATCGCCACGGGGAGATGACACCGCAGGAGTTTGCACAGTTGTATGTTCCTGACTTGGATGAATACGTCTGTTTAGTCAACGATCCCCGCGAAACCTCGCCGATGAACCGCCTCTTCACAGTTGACCGCCTCGGAAACGTGGTGGGCGCGAAGCCGGTGACGTACCTGAACGTGCCAATCGAGGTTATCCGCTCTGCGACAGTTGCAACCTTGCAGGATGGTCAGCCGGTGTGGATGGGGTGTGACACCTCGAAGCAGTGTGACCGTGAGCTTGGCATCTGGGATGGGAAGCTGTACGACTACGAGGGTACCTATGGCATCGACCTGGAGATGACGAAAGCGGAAGAACTGGAGTTCGGCGAGGCCATGATGACCCATGCCATGGTGTTCACCGGCGTTGACCTGGTAGATGGCGAACCACGACGGTGGCGAGTGGAGAACTCGTGGGGCAAGGATATTGCCGATAAGGGCTTCTTCACCATGAATGACTCGTGGTTCGATCAGCACGTATTCGAGGTCGCCGTGCATCGTTCCCGGCTTTCCGCTGAGTTGCTGGCGGTTCTGGACGAGGAGCCGATCGTGCTTCCGGCGTGGGATCCAATGGGATCGCTTGCCTGAGTGCGTGCGCATACCGGACATGGTCTTGCTCTGGGAGTGGAGTGCGATGCACGCAGCCTTCGCGTGCCAGCATGGCACGGTTGATGGTTCGCGGCAGCGTGGGCCGGGCAAGTGCCGCTCGGAATCGGGCGGGCGCTAAGCGTGGCCGGGCGTTTTGCGCCGTCGCCCACCGGCGACTTCCATTTGGGTAACTTGCGTACGGCTCTTCTGGCATGGGCGTGTGCCCGGAGTTCCGGGCGGCAGTTCCTTCTGCGGATGGAGGATCTCGACGAACGGTCTCGCCCGGAATTCGCCGCCCGGCAGCTCGCCGATCTGGAGGATCTGGGTATTGACTGGGACGGTCCGGTGATCTACCAGTCGCAACGCCAAGCGGAATATGCGGCCGCCTATCGCGACTTGGAAGATGCCGGCCTACTGTACGAGTGTTATTGCACCCGTAAGGAGCTGGCGCAGGTTGCCTCCGCTCCGCACCGCCCGCCTGGATCCTATCCGGGGACCTGTCGCAATCTGACGGAGGCAGAGCGCGAGGCGGGCCGCGCAAAACTAGCCGGAATGCAACGCGGGCCGGCCATGCGGCTGTGCTGCGATGTGGGTGCCCTGACGGTGCATGACGCCGTCGTCGGTGACTATACGGGAGCAGTTGACGATCTCGTGATCCGTCGGGGTGACGGCGTGTACAGCTACAACTTTGTTTCGGTGCTCGACGACGGTGCCGATGGGATCACTCAGATCGTTCGCGGCGATGATCTACTGGCATCAACGCCGCGGCAGGTGTACCTGCAACGACTTCTTGATTTGCCGACACCCGAGTACGTGCACGTGCCGATGGTGTACAACGCTGACGGCGTACGGTTGGCGAAACGCGACGGAGCGGTGACTCTGCGGCAGTTAGCCGGTTTCGGATGGACTCCGGCAGACGTCGTACAACTGTTGGCTCAGTCGCTGGGGATGCTCGGTGTGCGTAGTGCGGGGGAATTCTGCGAAAGGCTGGTTCCGGGCGCGAAGCTGGTTCCGGCCAGCCTGCGCGACGGCCGCTGGTTGCTGGACCCGGTGGCGTTGGAGGCGGGGCCGCAGAGTAACCTCATCTAGCACAGCGAAGCAACGCGTTAGGTGCGTTGAAGTGTCTCCTATGGGAGGTGACGACATAATGTCGCCTAACGGAGGTGCCGACACAATGTGGCCCGACGGAAGCGTTGCCATAAGAAGATTGCCGGTAAAGCACAAGCGGGTACTTTTCCTGTGGTAAAACGGTGTTACTGCAGGTAAGGCGGTCGTGCGGGTGAGGCTCGCTGCGAGCTGATGGCATGCAGGTGCCGCCGGTCAGTGAAGGGAGTGTAACCAGTGCGAGCAGAACGAGGAACAGGGCGGCACGACGACGAGACCACTGGTGAGGCTTCCACGCGCCAGCATTCGGGCGGCTATGACTTCGGCGGTTATGTGCCCGGGGCGGACTACTTCCCGCCGCGCAGGCGACGGATCGTGCCGGTACTCGCCGGCATTGTGCTAGTTGCGGTTGTTGTTGCAGTCATTATCGCGGTGCGGTGAACGCGACTGCTGCGGCGCAATGAACACGGCGAGTGCGGCGCAATGAAAGAGGGCGCCGACTATTTCCAATCGGCACCCTCCGGCCAAGGGACGACCTTGGCGATACAGGCAGGCGGGGCTAGTTGCCCTCGTTGCCAATCTTCTCGTCGATGGCGTTGCGAACCTTCTTGACGGTGTCAGCTTTATCCTTACCGAGCTTGCTCGAAGCAAGGGCTTCGGCCTTATCAAGAATTTGGTCGCTCTTCTCTTCCACCTGCTCGCTCTTCAGAACACCCTTGGCCTTGTCTAATATGTCCATAAACGACCTCCTTCTCTCGGCCTACCGCCAGTCGGTTGACTAGCTTGACATCAAAGATAGCGGAATTCTGCGGCAATGGGAACGTAAGGCAATGGGTGTTGGCGAAGGTATTGAGATCGTCGAGTTTGCGAGTGTTGGGCAGGGGTGCACGGACTCAGTCTCCCATGACAGAAGATCCAGGCCAGTAGAAGAACAAACGCGGTTAGAAATGGCGTGAGCGATCGGCAATGTCGGCGAACGTCGCGTGAGTGAGCGTAGCCAAATCGGCGGGCGCAAGGCGCACTGAGAGCGAGCGCTTTCCACCGGAGACGTAGATATGGGGGAGTTCCTGCGCAGAAACGTCAATGTACACCGGCGATGAGGTCTTTTGGCCAAGAGGTGAGATACCGCCGGTAACGTATCCGGTGAGACGTTCAGCCTTTGCTGATTCGAGCATGGCCGCATGCTTTCCGGAGGCTGCCTTGGCAAGTGACTTCAGGTTGAGGGTTGCATTTGCGGGGACGACGGCGCAAACCGGATTGCCATCGACCTGTGCCATGAGCGTTTTGAAGATGCACGCAGGGTCTTCACCGAGGACTTGAGCGGTGTCCAAGGCATAGCCTGCTTTCTGGTGCAGGGAATGCTGGACAGTGATCGTCTCATGCGGAGTGCCGGTGACCCTGAGCAGTTCCAACGCCGGGGTTCCTGTCGCTGTGCTCCCGTTCTGCGTTCCACGACGTTTCTTGGCCATGGCCCCAGGATAGTGGTCCTGGTTTGGTTTCGGGTGAGTTGGTGTAGCGGTCCACCGGCGGGTTGCGAGAGTCACTGATGGCTACCGACCGACGGGCGGCGGGATCTCCGTCGGGTTGTCGGTTTAGTCTTCGGT
>SUUB01000055.1 GCA_015062745.1 Actinomycetaceae bacterium | reverse complement strand
CGGCCTTCCGGTGCAGCGGAGAATACGCCCAAGCGAGGCATGGTTGCGGCACGGGTGCTGGAGGAACTGCGGGCCGGTGGAACCGTGCACGCTATCGCCGTGAAGGTAGGAGTTTCCGAGGTATTCGTGCGCACAATGCTCGACCATTACGACCGCATAGGGATTCTTGACGACGCTCAGTCGTTCTGTTCCTCCGGACTTGGCGCCTGTCATACCACCGAACTCTCAGATGAGGCGCGCGTCCACTGCGCCGGCTGCCCGTTGACGATCTAGAGCAGATGGGCGCGGAATTGTTCTGTTCTTGTGTGTTGGAGCTGAACGCGCGGTCTAGGCCCATGTAAGGGCGGAAGACGTGGGTACGTTTACTGCCGATAGTGTGGTAATGCATAGTGTTTGCCACGCCGGGACTTGCAATACTTTGCGTAACTCCTTACAGTATATTTACTTGGTAAGCTTGTGGGTGGTGGCGCTGATCGTCCGCGTTCATGACGAGGCTGGTTCAGCAGTGAAGACTGGGGTAAACCATTTCCTTCCCGGTGTGCTGTTGAATTGTGCCAGTTGAACGCAGGTTAACTATTGGCGGCTATCATCGTGATGACATGCGGAGGTACTGTGAAACGCACATTGTCCTTGGGACAAGTCGCACTAGTTGTTGCTGCTCTGTCAGCGGTTTGGATTGGTTCCAGTCTGGCGCTGGCACAGATAGAACCCGGATCCTATGCCGAACTCGTTAAAGAACCCCGAACGGCACTGATACGACTGCTGCTTCCAATGCTACTGGCGGGAATCGCGGCGCTTGGATTCCTGGCGACAACGGGGCGACTTCGCAGCGTATGGACTGAACCATCCGAGTTGCGGACTACGGATAGGCTGATCACGGCGGGCGCGGCAATTTCCATCGTGGTTGCGATAGCTGGCATCGTGCGTGGTGCCATGCGGATCAACGATGGGAAGCTCTCGCTCGTTTTGGCAATCCTTGTGGCAACCATGGCGGTGGGCTTCACCGAAGAACTGATTTTCCGCGGATTCGTGCTTATTGAAGTGCGGAAGTATAAGACTGAGCTGTGGGCTTTTGTTATCTGCGAGGTTCTCTTCGGGCTGTGGCATCTTCCGAATTTCTTCTTAGGTGCGACTCTCTTGGAAGCACTGGCGCAGGTAGTGATATCAGGCGCACTTGGCGGGGTCTTCCTGTATTGCGTACGTCGTCGGACGGGATCTTTGTGGATAGCGATGCTTATGCACGGCTTGTGGGACTTTGCCGTGTTGGGCTGATACGCAACTTTGCTGAAGCGCAACTGGCTCTTCTCGCGGGTCCCGTCTTTCGCTCAGGGCGGGGCCCGTTGTTGTCCGAGTTTCAGCACGGCCCGCGCGCATTCCGGTGCCGTGCGGCGGCCATTTGACGCATACTCCCACTACCTGACCGTGCGTGTTGATACCTCCCACGCTGTGGATAGCGCTACGACGGACCTTGCACAAACGGGCACAATAAGGGCAGGAGGTGCCATGAGTCTAGGTGCTGAGGAGCTTGTTATCCGGCTACGTGAACGGATTCGTGGCGAGGTGGATGCCTCGGCGCGGCGTCGCGCCGAGTATGCCACCGATGCCTCCAACTACCGAATCCCTCCGCAGGTAGTTGTCTTCCCCAGTACGGAAGACGACGTCCGGTGGGCACTCGCGGTTGCACGCGACAGCGACGTTCCCATTACCTCGCGCGGTGGCGGAACCTCATGCGGTGGTAATGCAATCGGTCCCGGCATCGTACTGGACTTTTCCCGGCATATGAACCGGGTGCTGGAAATCGATCCCGTGCAGCAAACGGCGCGGGTACAACCGGGTGTCATCATGACCGACCTGCAGAAGGCCGCCGCGCCGTTCGGTTTGCGTTTCGGTCCGGATCCATCCACGCAGAACCGTGCCACGCTGGGCGGCATGATAGGCAATAACGCCTGCGGTCCACACGCCGTTGCATATGGGCGGACGGCCGATAACGTGCTGCGTTTGCGGGGTCTTCTCGCCAATGGAAGCGAACTGGACACCGATAGGGGTGTGGGTGCCGTACCCGGTCTGGATGAACTGGTCGACGCCCATCTTGCGGAGATCCGCACCAGTCTGGGGCGTTTCAAACGGCAGGTCTCCGGATACTCGCTGGAGCATTTGCTGCCGGAGAATGGTCGCGATCTGGGGCGGTTCCTGGTGGGAAGCGAAGGCACACTCATGATCACCACCGAGGCGACGTTGCGCCTGGTGTCCGTGCCGACTAAGCCCGCACTCGTTGTGCTGGGCTATCCGGATATGCCGACGGCGGCGGATGACGTGCCCGCCCTCCTCGCATTCGATCCGCTGGCCGTGGAAGGCATGGATGCACGCCTCGTTGATGTTGTGCGCCGTGCGAAGGGCGGCGTCCCGGACCTACCACCCGGCGGCGGCTGGCTCCTGATCGAAATCGGTGCGCGAGAAGGTGAGAGCGAAGCGGACGTGCTGCGAAGGGCGGAAGATCTAGCCGCAGCCGCACATACCGCCGCGGTGCGAATCTGCCCTGCTGGACCGGAGGCGACCGCGCTGTGGCGTATTCGGGCCGACGGCGCCGGACTGGGCGGCCGGACGCCTGCCGGTGCTCCCGCATGGCCCGGCTGGGAGGACTCCGCCGTGCCACCGGAGCGGCTGGGCGCTTATTTGCGGGAGCTGCGTGCCCTCCTGGATGAGATGAGCCTCGACGGGTTGATGTACGGCCATTTCGGTGATGGCTGCGTCCATTTGCGCATCGACTTCCCGTTCGAGGATGATCCTGGACGGCCCGTTTTCCGTAGCTTCATGGAACGTGCGGCGGACCTCGTCGTCGCTCACGGTGGCAGCCTGTCGGGTGAACATGGTGATGGGCGTGCGCGTTCGGAAATGCTGCCGCGGATGTACTCGCGTGACGTCATGCAACTGTTCTCCGGAGTCAAGGCGCTGTTCGATCCGGACGGTCTTCTCAACCCGGGTGTTCTCGTTGATCCCGATCCGCTTGACGCGGCGTTGCGCAGACCGGCCGCCAAGTCAATCGGATACGCGGGCGGCTTCCATTTCGAGGAAGACGACGGCGATTTCACACGTGCCGTCCACCGGTGCACCGGTGTGGGAAACTGCCGGGCTGATCGTTTCGAGCAGGGCTTCTTCATGTGTCCCTCCTATGCCGCGACCGGCAACGAGAAGGATGTAACCCGGGGCCGCGCCAGAGTTTTACAAGAACTCGCGAACGGGGGGTCGCTCGTTTCCGCCTGGGACAGTTCGGAGGTTCTCGAGTCTTTGGACCTGTGCCTGGCGTGTAAGGCGTGCTCGCGGGATTGCCCGACGGGAATTGACGTGGCACGTTACCGCAGTGAGGTACTGTTCCGTGCCTACCGCGGGAAGCTTCGACCGCGTACGCACTACACTCTGGGCAGATTGCCGTGGCTCACCGCGATTGTGACCCGAGTTCCCCTCGTGGCACGGATCGCCAACACGGTGATGGGAATTGCGCCGCTGCGCAGGCTTGGTTTTCGTGCGGTGGGAGTGGATCCGCGGCGTGGCATGCCCGGCTTCGCAACGCGCAGATTCTCCCGCAGTATCGAGGCGCGGACTTTGGAGCACCGGGTGTGGCAGGGCGACGCGCCACCGGCGGGAGGGCTTTCCGGTGGGCGTTACGTGGTGCTGTGGGCTGATTCGTTTTCGGAGACTCTCGATTCGCGCGGGGCTCGCGCGGCAGTCACGGTATTGCAGCGGGCGGGGTACACGGTATTGTTGCCCGATGGCCCGGCGTGCTGTGGGCTGACCTGGATCACGACCGGGCAGCTAGACACCGCAAAGAAGAAGCTGACTCAGCTACTGGAGACACTGGCGCCATATGCAGCCAGCGGTATTCCGATTGTGGGGGTCGAGCCGTCTTGTACGGCGGTTTTGCGTTCGGATGCCGTTGACCTCCTGCCCGACGATGCGCGGAGCACGCTTGTGGCGGGAATGACGTACACGCTTGCAGAGTTGTTGACCGCTCCCGCACCGATCGGTCCGGAAGGTTTCCAGCTTCCGGACTTGGCAGGCCTGGAGATAGTTGCGCAACCGCATTGTCATCACTACTCGGTAATGGGATGGAAGAGCGACGAAGAGCTTTTGCGCCGCGCGGGAGCACGGATTACTACCGTCAGCGGTTGCTGCGGTCTCGCCGGAAACTTCGGAATGGAGAAGGGACACTACGAGGTATCGGTAGCGATCGCTGAGCAGCATCTGCTGCCGACGCTGCGGGCCGCATCCCCGGATTCCGTCTTTCTCGCCGATGGATTCTCGTGCCGCACGCAGGCACAACAGTTGGGTGGTGCTCACGGCGTTCATCTGGCCGAACTACTCTGTTACGGCCGCGATGTTGCGCGCCAACAGTCGGCATAAGAGATTTCGAACAGCATTGGAACCACGGGAGGTGGATGGCTCCAGTCGTGTCGCGGCCGCGCCATCGGAGTGTTCAACGTGGAGACTGGTGACTGTGCGGAAAACACGTCACTCGGCGCCGGCGCGGTGGCAGATCCGTGAGGGAAAGGGGTATACTCCGTAAGTCAACCGGGTCACGGCCGCGCGATCTGCGGGTAACATCCTCACACTATTCTCAAGGATGGACATACCCGATTTCACGGGTGTGTTGGGAAACGAGCAACTTTCTGCGACTTCTCTAGCCTCCGGCGAAAAGTCAAAATCTGATAACGCTCCGCTTGGCACGGCGCGTTTCGCGCTGCGCGTCAGTTAGGCTTGGTTGGTGCCGAGATCATATTCGGCGGGTGGACGTGCAGAAGGGATTTATCTCATGGCGGTTTTCGCCTTGGAGAATGGGCGGTTGGTTCCTGCCCAGCCCGTTGACGCGAGTGGCTCTGCCGTGGTGAAAGAGGCTCTGACGGCAATCCGTGAGCGAGCCCTTGACCTTATTGAAGCCCCACTGTTTCCCGTGGCCTGGATGAGCGAGCCCGATGCCGGCTCCATCCGAGAGTCCCTTATCGCGCTGGATCCCACCGGTCAGATTGTCACCGTCGAGGTGTTGGAAAGGCTGAGTGCCGATGAACTGATGGGGGCGTTGGTACGCGCGGGTCGTCATGCGGATCTGAGTTCGTCTCGACTCGCCTCCTTGTACGCTCCCGGGGCAAAGAAGTTTCCCCGTGATTGGAAGGGCTTCATCGATTCATGCCCGCCCCACCCGGCCTCCGGTCCACGCTTATTCCTCATCGTTCTCGGGGTCGCCGAAGGTGTGCGACCGGCAATCGATGCACTGGCAAGCGGCGATGTTGAAGTACATATCGCTTCTTTGCACCACGCAGGAGCACGCGTGCTTGTGTCGCTCGATAAGGTCCGCCCGCAGATCACCTCGCTGAGCACGGTACTGGGTGCTGCAGGAGGCTCGGGGAGATCACTGATATCGCGGCAGTCCGCCGCGTCCGCCGCCTCGGCAGTTTCTGCGCTCTCTGCGCTTTCTGCGGCCTCTACCGCATCCGCACCGTCGGCCACATCGGCCGGATCGGTTGCCTCGCCCGCATCGGCGGCGACGCCGGGCTCGGCGGCTTCTCCCGCAGTCGCGCCATCGCGGGATGAACAACCAAGGCCTGCCGAGGTTCCCGTACGACGGCGACGAGCCGAACTTCGCGCAGATTCACGTGCTTCCGCCGCACGCGAGGAACGGCGGGGCATCGACACGCCGTCGGCGCTCGATACGGCTGGTGACGGCGACCAGGTCGTTCAGGCAGGAGCCATGCCCATGCCCACATCACCTGTGTGGGCGGAAGATAGCGGAGCACCGTCGCAAGGTGCGGCTGCCTCGGCAGTAACCGCTGCGTCGGCCAATTCCGCCGTCGGCGGCGAGACTGCCGAATTGGCTGAGCAGATGCCGCGGCGTCGACGTCGGCATTCGCACCGGTTGCGTGATCTTATCCGTGGAAACGGTGGCGATGAGTCAACGATCGTTCCGCCGTCGGCGGCGTCGGGTAGCGAAGCGACAGAAGTGGGCCAGTCCTCGTCTTCAACTGTTCAAATATCGAATGTGACGCCGAATCGGGTGGGCAGGAAGGCCGGTGCTCACGCCGCTGATCGTGCAGCCGCGCCTCTCGCCCGACAGGAGCCGGCAGACGCCGCGGTGATTGATGACGCGGTACAGGCCGTCCCGTCGCCTCAATCGGCCCAGTTCCCGCAGGAATCGATTCGTGTGAAGAGTGATTCACCGGCGACCCCCATCGATGTTTCCACCGCGGCCGAGGTGCAGGATTCCGCCGTCGAGCTACCATCGGCTCGTGACGACTCATCGGTTGCCGCGACTCTGCAGTATCCAAGCGGTACCGGTGGTTCCGCGCCAACACGCTTTGGAAACTCGGAGGAGCGGCCCTGGGGCAGTGAGCCGGCACGCCAAGAGCTGCACGCACCGGCTTCGGTAGCTCCGGCGACCTCGGTGGAGATTCCGCTGGTCGCACCGGCGCAGAGCCAGAAGCGGTCGGAACCGATGCAAGAGAACACTAAGCCCGATGCACTCGCACGGGAAGCCGTGGACGCTTCGCCCGCTGGACCGCCACCGGTTACACCATCGCCCATACAGTCTCAACGTCGTTCAACTCCGATGACGGTGTACGAACAGTCTTTGCGTGACCAAGCGGAGGCTCGGCGGCGTGCCGAGCAGCGCCTGTGGGAGAACTCGGCGCCGAAGCACGAGACCTCGTGGAAACCTACAACCATCTCCGAGTCCTCCGCCGCGGAGGTGTCTTCAAATGCCGTGGAGCGTGCCGCAGAGGAAGATGCTTTTTCCCCGGCGGGGCGGTTGCTGGCCGTGGCACGACGCAATCATGCGCCGTTTGCCGTGACGTGGACGGATCAGCAGCGAGGCGTAACGGTGAATGCACGCGTCACTCCGTGGGGGACCATCGTTCTCGCTGGTGGCGAGACGTATACCGATCCGACGCTTGCGGCTCGCGCCGTTTCGGACGACGCGAATATCAACGGATGGCGTGCCTGGAAGATTTCCGACGGGCGGAGTCTGGGGGAGATCTAGGCTAACGCGCCCGGCGCGCCTCAGAGCGGTGTTTCTGCCGACAGTGCACGACTCGGATCAAGTAGCGTGAGAAACTCTGTCAGAATCTCGGCCACCTGGTCGTTCTCGATAAGGAATCCGTCGTGTCCGTGCCGCGAGTGTACCGTCACAACCCCGTTGGAGCCGGGGAGCTTGTCCGAAAGCGTCCGCATGTAATCCGGATAGAACAGCCGGTCGGAGTCCACATCCACCACCAAAGCGGGCATTGTCAGGCGTGCGAGCATGGCATCCGTTCCCCCGCGTCCGCGGCCGATGTCATGGGTGATAAAGGCCTGCGTGATCGTCAGGTACGAGTTGGCATCGAAACGCATTGCCAACTTGTAAGCGTGATAGTCGAAATAGCTGGCAACAGCGTAACGCCCGCCATGCAACGGGTCTTCGCTGCCTTGTGGCAGACGCCCGAACCGGGTGTCCAGCTCCGGCGCGCAGCGGTACGTGAGATGTGCAATCTCGCGGGCGAGGCCGAGCCCTCGGTGCGGCCCCTGCCCGTCGTCGGCGTCGTAGTAATTCCCGCCGCGCCACTTGGGGTCCTGCATGATCGCTTGCTTCTGAAAGTGGGCGTAGGCGATCTGCTCCGCCGTCGTCGCCGGGCCGGACACCAGAACCGCAATGGCCCCGGTGCGCTCTGGATACGACGCCGCCCACTCCATCACGCGGTTTCCTCCGAACGATGCACCCGCTATGAGTGCCCATTGCCGCACGCCCAGCCGGTCCGCCAGTTTTGCCTCGGCGGCGCACATATCGCGGATGGTGATTTCGGGAAATCGAGGCCCCCAGGGTCGCCCGTCCGGTGCCGAAGAAGCTGGGCCGGTTGTGCCCTGGCAGCCCCCGAGGACATTGGGACAGACGACGAAGTAATGGTTCGTGTCCAGTGCCTTTCCGGGGCCGACGATCTCATTCCACCAGCCGCTATCGCCGGAGACGGACGTGGCATGTGAATCGCCAGTGAGGGCGTGGCAGAGCAGAACGGCATTGGAAGCGTCCGCGTTCAGTTTCCCCCAGGTTTCGTACGCCATGTACACCGTGGGTAGGCGACCGCCCAGCTCCAACTCCAGTGGTCCCAGGTTCTCGAACTGTCGTTCCTCGGGATCGTCTCCTTCGCGCCATGCCCCCGACGCGGGGATGGCGGTGCGATGAGCGGGGCGGTAACCCGTGTCGAAATCCCCGATGGGCTCCGTGTCGGTCACCGGCTCAAGCGGTGCATGACCAACGAGGAAACGCGGACCTTTGATATCTGCCATGGTGCTTAAACCAACGTTGCGGCTTCCAGGCCGCGGGTCAGGTCGGCGAGGATGTCTCTAATGTCTTCCAGGCCAATGGACAGTCGAACGGTACCGCCACTGATTCCCGCGGCGGCCAGCTCGTCGTCGTTCATCTGGGAATGTGTAGTGGAGGCGGGGTGAATCACCAACGAGCGGACGTCGCCGATATTGGCGACATTCGAAAACAGCGAGAGAGCATCGACGAAGGCTTCACCGGCGGCTCGACCACCCTTGAGATCAAAGGTGAAAACCGATCCGGCACCCTTTGGCGCGTACTTCTGGGCTTTCTCGTAGTACGGAGAGGAGACTAACCCGGAATATTGAACGAAAGCCACTTCTTCGCGCTGTGTGAGGAATTCGGCCACCGCAGCGGTATTGCTGAGGTGACGTTCCATGCGCAGCGATAGGGTCTCCAATCCCTGCGCGATCAGGAAAGCGTTGAAGGGCGAGATGACGGCACCGGTATCGCGCAGCAGGGTCGCGCGAATACGCGAGACGAATCCGCCCGGTCCTAGATCCCCGAAGACGATCCCGTTGTACGACTCGTCCGGATCACTGAGCGCGGGGAACTTGCCGTTCTTCCAATCGAAATCACCGTGCTCAATAATGGCCCCGCCCATCGCGGTGCCGTGGCCACCGAGGAATTTGGTAGCGGAATGCACGACGATGTCGGCACCGTGATCGAAGGGGCGGACGTTGTACGGCGTGCCGATAGTGTTGTCAACAACGAGCGGTATGGACCAGGCGTGCGCTATGTCAGCCAGGGCCTCGATATCGAGGATGTCGCATTTGGGGTTGGGGATCGACTCGCCGTACAGGAGGCGCGTCTTTTCGTTGACGAGTGCACGCCAGCTTTCGGGATCATCCGGATCCTCGACGAAGCGCGTGGTGATGCCGAGACCTCCCACTGTGGTTTTCAACAGGTTGTAGGTGCCTCCGTAGAGGGAGGGCGAAGCGACGATTTCGTCCCCGGGGCGGGCGAGGTTGAGGATGGTGTAGAACTCCGCCGCCTCTCCGGAGGCGACGAGCAGAGCGGCCGCGCCTCCTTCCAGTGCTGCGAGACGGGTTTCGACGACGCTCTGCGTCGGATTCGCCAGGCGGGTATAAATCGGCCCGGGATCGGTCAGAGCAAAACGATCTGCTGCAACTTGGGCATCGGGGAACACGAACGACGTCGTCTGGTAGATGGGTAGGGCGCGGGAGCCGTAGTCAGAATCAGGCGTCTGCCCGGCATGGATTTGTAGGGTATCGAAGGACCACTCTTGCTCGGTCATGGATATGCTCTCCAAACTGTGGGGAGCGGGCGGCGGACGCGCCGACGTTCATGCTGTGGTCACATGTTGCGTCCCGACCAGCCCGCCTTTTAGTTGTGTGGACAGGGGCTGGTGCGTGCCTCGTGGCACGCTAGTTGGACATTCGCATGAACATGTTTTGAGCATAAGGGGTACGCGCGGGGTCCCCAAATCGGGGCGTGATGTGCTCGAGATATGAGACTGGGACCTTCCCTCCAGGGCCGACGTGACGACGGTGTTCCCCTAAGCCGTAAAGTGGTGAGCTTGGTCACGAATCGGCCCCTGGGAGGGTTGATAAAGGTGTGAATCTTGTGAAATTTGCGCCCGCGTGTTTCATTTTTGACACTTTTGTTATAGGTTCGTAACTGTGACCTTGTGAGGCGCGTCAAGTCTGACACGCCGATCTTGTGGAACTGATGCAAATCTGATGCGCATATTGCGCGTTGCAGAGGTACGGTCCGCAAGGCATCGGTGGGGCGGGCAGGCGCGCGGCGTGCGTCGTGTGATGTGCCGGGAGTCCTGTGTTGTGCTGGGAGCCCGACGTATCCGTGGCGCAGGGCCGCGGCGGTGCAATGCCGCGCCTCGCTGATGAACAGACCTGTTGGAGGCACGGTGAAGAACCACAAGATCGGGCGCCTGGTGTCGGCTTTCGCGGCGTGCGCATTGGCAAGCAGTGCGCTGGTCCTTCCCGCTGGCGCAGACGATGTGACCGACGACGATATTGCGGCGGCGCAGGCAGCTGAAGCGTCGACGTCGCAGTCGATTGCCGGCATTGAGGGGCGGCTTGCGGAGCTGAATGCACAGCGCAACGAGCTCAACATGGCGGCAGCAGAGGCCGAGGCGGCAAATATTGAGGCACAGCAGGATCTGTCAGACGCGATTACCGAGGCCGTAGATGCCCAAGAGGCCGCGAACGCAGCGCAAGAAGAAGTTGAGGCCGCGCGGTCGGAGTTGGGGCAGATCTCGCAGGCCATGTATCGCGACAGTGCGGCCACCGTGCCCGGTGGAAGCTTCGTTCTTGGAGCCGACTCTTTGAATGAAGCAGCTGAACAATCACGTGCCTATGAATTGGTTGGCAATAACACCAACCAGAAGTTCCAACGTTTTGAAGCTCTGCAGACGGTTGCCGAGTCTCTACAGGAGCAGGCGGAGGAGAAAGCGGCCGCAGAGGAAGAAGCCGCAGCGGCTGCGGCCCAGAAGGCTGATGAAGCCGCGCAAGCGGCGGAAGCGGCTGAGCAGGAAATTGCGGCCATCGAATCGGAGCGCGATGACCTCATCAATCAGTTGGCCGAGCAGAAGGGTACTACCGCTGAACTCGAACGCCAGCAGCAGGAGCAGAAGGAGGCCGCGGCCCGTGAGCAGGCTGAGGCAGAGCAGCAGGCGGTAATCGCTGCTGCTCAGGAGGAAGCCGAGCGACGCGCCGAACAGTCGGCCGCCGCGCAGCCTGCGGCATCATCGCCGAATAGCGGCACCACGACGCAGGCGGCAGCGCCGCAGCCAACCACACAGCCGGCGCCCGCTGCCACCCAGCCCGCGGCAGCACCGGCACCGGCCGTAACGACGCCGGCGGCACAACAGCCCGCGACGAATACTCAAGGTAATACGGCGTCGAACAGCAACGCGAGCACTTCGAAGTCGGGTAGTTCAAGTTCATCGAAGTCGAGCAGTTCAAGCTCGGCGTCTACGGCTCCGGCTGCCAGCGCGTCAAGTGGGTCGCTGCGTTCACAGATCGTTGCCTATGCGCGCCAGTATGTTGGTGTTCCCTACGTGTGGGCCGGCACGACGCCCGCAGGATGGGACTGTGTCGGTTTCGTCCACTACGTCTTCAGTCATTTCGGATATAGCACACCGCGGCGCACTGGCAGTAGTGTCGGCCAGTATTGGGGTGGATACACCATCGTTCCGGCCTCGCAAGCCCAGCCCGGTGACATTATGTTCTGGCCCGGCCACGTGGGTATCTACACCGGGAATGGTATGCATATCGCGGCGTGGAACCCGTCGATGGGAACGCAGGAACGTGCAGTTTGGGGCAATCCGGTGTACTTGCGAGTGGTTGGCTGACTCCGTCCGGGGTTAGCACTGCTCGCTCCGGCTGAGCTTGGCGCGCTCTCCGGCCAGGGAGTGCCTGCCAGGCTGCGTAACGCGCCCGTGATGGTGCTGGCAAGGACGATGGACTGCCGATATCCGCAGCGCGATGGCCGCGGATATCGGCCTTCCTCTGGTTTCGTCATCGGATGGCTAAGCTATCGGATCGCTTAGTTATCGGGTTCGGGGATGGGGACCGAGACCCAGTCGCCGCTTGAAGTGGACTCTCGCATCTGGAACTCCGTCAGTTCAAAGTTCGATTCGACTTCGAAAAAAGCCCAGCCTTCTCCGGTTTCGCCAGGCAAGAGGCTACCAACATCCTCGTACCACCCATCACCGCCGGAGTATCCGCCGACCGTATGGGCTCGCGTCGAAACGGTGACCTGCTTGCCATCGACGGTCCCTTCGAGGTTGTTGTCAAGGCCGTAGAGAGAGGAGGGAGACCGGCCATCATATCGCGGGTCCACCGTCTCAAAGAGCGGGGAGGCAATATTCGTGGCGCGTATTTTAATGCCGAGATAGCGGTAGCCCTCGGCGGGGTTGGCTGGAGGTTCGTTGTTGGCTAGGAAATCTCCGGCGTCGGGGAGGTACCCAACAATCTCCACGCTGTAGTCGCCTATCTCCACCGATCCAGGTGTGGGTGTGAAGGTTGTAGTCTCCGGTGTGGTTGGTGCGGTGGTACCAGATGCCTCGCTGGCGGATGAGGTTTGTGGTGCGGGGGTGGTAGAGGACGCTACTGCCTCACTTGTGGCAGTCGGTTCGGATGTTGAACTGCCGCATCCCACGATTGTCAGGCTGAGCGAAACGGCCGCCAGGCCGCAGAATAGCCGAGTCGGCGGGCGACGGTGGGAAATTGGACGTACGTCACTGCCAGTGGCCTTAGCATGGGTTTCTCGCTCGGTGGCGGTAAACGGCGTGGTGGTCATCTATGCCCCTCCTTTTGCTGCTGATTGCCGTCATTAGTTCGGTAGTGTAGCAGGCGCTCGCGTTGTTTGCTGCCTCGCTTGCTGCCCGCAGAATTGGCTGCGGCCTGCCGGCGGGAGCGACGGTGGAACTTCTCCGGTTGGGCAGTACACGCCCAACTGAACCGAGCATGCAGTGCGATGGGATCTCTG
>SUUB01000054.1:11746-13524 GCA_015062745.1 Actinomycetaceae bacterium | reverse complement strand
TTGCGCGACTCTCGGTTCCCTCTAGTGTCAGTTCACTCGAATGTCAGTTCGCGCGTCCCGCATAGTTCGGAGCCTCGACGGTCATTTGCACGTCGTGCGGATGCGACTCACGAAGTCCAGCTGACGTCATACGGACGAAACGCCCTCGCTCCTTCAACTCGGGAACCGTGCGTGCACCCGAATAGAACATCGTCTGGTGCAAACCGCCAACCAACTCATAGAGCACCGAACTCAGCGATCCCCGATAAGGCACCTGACCCTCAATACCCTCTGGAATGATCTTGTCGTCAGAGGTGACATCGCTTTGGAAGTAGCGGTCCTTTGAATAGGAACGCTTGCCGCGCGAGGACATCGCTCCCAAAGACCCCATACCCCGGTAATGCTTGAACTGCTTGCCGTTGACAAACACCAGTTCGCCAGGCGTTTCTTCGCACCCCGCCAGCAGAGATCCCAGCATGACCGTGTCCGCTCCTGCTACCAAGGCCTTCCCAATGTCTCCCGAGTACTGCAGTCCGCCGTCGGCAATCAAAGGGACTCCCGCCGGTCCGCACGCTTTCGCCGCCTCCGCGATCGCCGTAAGCTGCGGCATGCCAACCCCGGCAACAACCCTGGTGGTACATATTGATCCCGGACCAATGCCGGCCTTGACCGCGTCGACCCCCGCGTCAATCAGCGCCTGCGCCCCGGACTGGGTGGCGATGTTACCGCCGATGATCTGCACGCCGTCGAATCCCGAATCGGCACGCAAGCGGCGGACCATATCAAGCGCCAGCTTTGCCTCACCATTGGCCGAATCTATGACGAGAATGTCCACATCCGCCTCAGCAAGTGCACACGCCCGCTCCCACGAGTCCGCCAAATAACCAACGCCCGCTCCCACGATCAACCGGCCGTCCGCGTCCTTCGAAGCATTCGGGTACTGCTGCGTTTTGACGAAGTCCTTCACCGTGATCAACCCGGACAAGCGGCCACGTTCATCAACCAACGGAAGCTTCTCGATCTTGTGCTGGGCCAAAAGCCTCGCCGCCTCGTCACGTTCCACACCCTGCGGCGCGGTCACCAGTGGCATGGGCGTCATCGTCTCGCGCACCGTCCGGGTGGCGAAGTCCTCTTCCGGGATAAAACGAAGATCTCGGTTGGTTATGATTCCAAGCAACCTGCGGTCGTCGTCCACAACGGGCAGCCCCGACACCCGGTACTTTCCGCACAGTTCGTCGAGTTGCGAAATCGTCGCATCGGGTCCGACCGTTACCGGATCCTGGACCATGCCGGATTCAGAACGTTTGACGACGCTGACCTGCGCAGCCTGGTCCTCGATGGAGAGATTGCGGTGAATAATGCCAATTCCGCCTTGCCGGGCCATGGCAATCGCCATACGCGACTCGGTCACCGTATCCATGGCCGCCGAGAGTAGCGGCGTCTTCAAGGAGATTGTTCGAGTGAGACGACTGGTGGTGTCGACTTCGGAGGGGATGACATCTGTTGCTTGGGGAACCAGCAGAACATCGTCGTATGTGAGACCAAGGAACTCAAACGGGTCACGAGTGCTCATGCCGCCATACTACGCAGCGGCGTCCCATACACTCTAGCCGGTCTCAGATCCGAGACGTTCACGGAATCCGCGCGACCAGCCCAGCTTCGGCCATATGCTCCGCGCATCCACACCACTCACGCAATCCACCCTGATACGTGAACGACGCCGCCCACCGCTTTCAGGACTCCACCACAGCCGTACCTAGCGCCGCCCACCGCTTTCAGGACTCCACCACAGCCGTACC
>SUUB01000054.1:10097-11646 GCA_015062745.1 Actinomycetaceae bacterium | reverse complement strand
GCCCACCGCTTTCAGGACTCCACCACAGCCGTACCTAGCGCCGCCCACCGCTTTCAGGACTCCACCACAGCCGTACCTAGCGCCGCCCACCGCTTTCAGGACTCCACCACAGCCGTACCACCCATCACAGCCTACGGACACCTAGCTGCCGTGCACCACAGAGATCGCAGCCGTACTCTCACCGCCCATCACACATCCACCCACCGAACCGCCTGCAAACCGCACCATAATCGGGGAGAATTGACCATGCAGACACTTACCATCCTGCTATCGATTGGAGAATCATGGACGATTCACACATTGTTGCTCCAACAATTGTTGACCCGGCGAGTGTAGGCGTCAGCGCTGATCGCCTCGCTCGCATTGACGCGCTCGTCGCCGAACATATCGGCGAAAATGCATACCAAGGCATGGTGGTCCTCATGGCCCGCCACGGCAGAATCTGCTACTTCAAGGCGTTTGGGAAGGCCGACGAAGGCGTGCCCATGGCAACCAACTCGATCTTCCGCCTCGCCTCCATGTCGAAGATCCCAACCGCCGTTGCGGTAATGCAACTGTGGGAGCGCGGACTGCTCGACCTTCAGGAACCCATTGCAAACTACCTACCCGAGTTCGCGCACCCGCACGTCGCCGTCGTCGAAAAAGATCTCAGTTACCGGTTGGTTCCGGCAACAAAACCGATCACCTTCCACCACCTGCTGTCCATGACCGCTGGACTGACGAACTCCTGGTGGGATGAACGCTTCGATCTTCCCGTCTACCACGTGGTACCGAAAATCTACGGTCAGCTTGGAATACGGGACGATATGAACGCACCGGACACAACGCTGGAGGAGAACATCAAGCGCGTTGCTCAGGCTCCGCTCATTGCCGAGCCGGGCGAGATGTTTGACTATTCGAACTCATCCGTCGACACGCTGGCGCGGCTGGTCGAGGTTATCTCCGGGCAAGACTTCGATTCGTACCTGCGCCAGAACATCTTCGACCCGCTCGGCATGGACGAGACCTGGTTCTTCATTCCCGAAGACCAGAAGCATCGCTTGGCCGAATGCTACTGGCCGGGCCGCAACGAACGCCAGTATGAGAATGTGCAGGTCGGCCCGTACAAGCTTGGCCCCGAGGGCGCGCATTCACCCTACCGAACATACTTCTCCGGCGCCGCTGGCCTGCATGGCACAACCCATGACTATTACAAGCTGGCACAGATGCTTCTCAACCGCGGTGAACTCAACGGCGTACGAATCCTCTCGCCCACTGCAGTCGACATGATGACCACGAACCAGATCGGTGAGAAATGCTGGTGGCAAGGCTTCAAGAATAAGTGGGGCTACCAGTTGGAGATCCAAGAGGGCATCGGCGCACCCGATGGATCGCCGGCCTTCCTCGGCGGACCCGGCGCCTACTCGTGGCAAGGCTACTTCTCCACCAAGTTCGTCAACAACCCGGCAAAGGACACCGTTATCCTCACGATGACCGCCTCCGATGCCGACGGCGCACTGCCGCACAACCTTCGCCTCATCACGGTAGCCACAGCTGCCGTTGTTGACTA
>SUUB01000054.1:6531-9997 GCA_015062745.1 Actinomycetaceae bacterium | reverse complement strand
AAGGTCGGGACGGCCCAAGGACCGTCCCGACCTTCTATCAGCAGTCTTACTTCTCGACGACTGCCAGCACGTCGCGCGAGGACAGGATGATGTACTCATCCGCACCGTACTTGATCTCGGTGCCGCCATACTTGGAGTAGATGACCACGTCACCTTCCTTGACGTCGACCGGAACGCGGTTGCCCTTGTCGTCGATACGCCCCGGCCCAACGGCGAGGACCTTCCCCTCCTGCGGCTTCTCCTTGGCCGTGTCCGGGAGGACAAGGCCGGAGGCCGTGGTGGTTTCTGCTTCCAGCTGCTGGATCACGATGCGATCCTCAAGCGGTTTGATGGAGACCGACACTGCGGATCCCCTTTCTTCTTCAACTCGTGCTTTGGTTATGAAGCACCTGGCCGCGGGACCCGCCGTCGCGGGGGCCGGGCCCGAACCGGGCACAAGCCGTAGTTAGAACTACGTCCGTAAGAAGGTTATGCCGAAGTTAGCACTCGGTCAAGGCGAGTGCCAGACTTGTCGCAATCAACACCCCGTAGGACCGCTGTACTCCCAAACTTCGCACGGCTCAGCCTGGACACATCACGTGCGCAAAGCCGCGCGTACCCAGGCGCACGCTTCTCCACACACACCCCACCTGATGAGCGCATCCCTCGCCTTTCTTCATCGAATGGGATCGGGCACAGTGATCGTCAGCGCGGAGCGAGCACACCACGCACACGCCTATCTCCTTACTCTCTGCGATCCGCGCTCCAGTTGGACCGTTTGCGATCCTCCCCTCATCCGCAGCGGTCAACACCTTCGATCCGCCAGCGCCAATTGGCACGTTGTGCCCGGCCTCCCCGCACATCTCCTGCGCTGATGCGACAATGCTGCCCGTGGATGTTTCCGACGTCACCGCACTGCTCAGCCCGGAAGGACGAGCCCTGTTAGACTCGCTGCCCCCTTATCGCGACGACGACGCACTCGCCCTCACCGGTCGTCTCCGTCGAAAGGGCCACGCGCCCGAACTCGTCGCCGTCGTTTTGACGCAGGCACGCTTGCGCCAACGTGCACGAGCCAAGTTCGGTGATCTTGCCGAAACCCTATTCTTCACACAGGCCGGCTATGAGCAGTCAAGCCGGTGGAGCGTCGCCCAAACACACGCCGCGCAATTCGCGCGTGCTGGGGCACGGCATATTGTGGACATCGGCTGCGGGATCGGCGCCGATTCTCTCGCCTTTTGCAACGCCGGTTTGCGAGTGACCGCCATAGAGTCGGATCCCGCCACCGCTCTCATTGCCCGGGCAAACCTGCCCGCCGCCACGGTATTGTGCGAAGACGGCCTGACCGCAATGGTTCCAGACGCCGACGCCGTCTGGCTCGACCCGGCACGGCGCACCACCACCGGCCGGCGTATAAAGGATCCGCAGAGCTGGTCCCCCACCTACGGCCAGGCGCTTGACATTGCTGCCTCCTACCGTTATTCCGGCATAAAGGTCGCTCCCGGCATTCCACACAGTATCCTCCCCGCGCAGGCCCACGTGGTCTGGACCAGTGAAGGCCGTGAATTGCTGGAGGCAGTCGTGTGGCAAGGCACAGGAACGCCCGGCCGTTACGCCGTCGTCGACGGAGTAGCCTTCGATTCCGGTGCTACATCCGCCGACCAGCCGGTTACCCCTTCGGAGCCTTCACCCCTGCGTGCACTACTCCTAGAACCCGATCCGGCGCTTATCCGCTCCGGCGGCATCGCGCAATTGTGCCGCATGTACGGCGTCGCGCCGGTATCCGACGGAATCGCCTACCTGACCGGAGACAATTCCCTTCCCGGATGCGATTCTTTTGCGATCCGAGAAGTGCTCCGCAATGATGTCAAGGACATCAAACGTGCGCTGGATGCCCATGGAATCGGAGCGCTGGAGATCAAGAAACGCGGCACCGACACCGACATCGAGCTGTTGCGGAAGAGAATCGGCAAGCGCACCGGACGCCCCGGAGTCCTCATCCTCACCCCGGTTCTGGGACGCCACCGCGCGATTCTGGCCGAGCGTACGCCCGGCGATGGCAGCTCGTAACGGCAGCTCGTAACGGCAGCTAGTGGAGGCTTCACCCACCAGAGAGAGCCGTGTGCGGTTGACCAGTTGAACGCATCCGCGGTGCGGCACGCCGAGGGCATGCCCGACGCGACATATTCGTTGAAGATGTAGTTGGTGGGGCACCTGTGGGGCATGCGGAAGGCGCGTTCGCGCATGGTGAACAGGCCGACTCCGCGGGATTTGGAAGGCCTTCCCGTCACACGTGCGCCGTGTACACCGTGGCCTGGCCAACGGACGTCGCCGCGGGCCGAGGCTCTGTCTTACCGGACCTGCAGGTCCCCGAAACCGGCTACATCCGAATCTTGTTGAGCTCCATGGCCGTCTCCACCGTGATCTCCAGCGATGACGGCTCCACCCCGTTGCGGACCAACTCCCAACCGAGGGCAGCGATCATGGCGCCATTATCGGTGCAGTAGCGAATCGGCGGGATGCGTACCGTGATGCCGTACTTTTCAGCCCGCTCCCCCGCCAACTCCCGCAGACGAGAGTTCGCCGAGAAACCGCCGCCAATCACCAAGGTGTCGCAATCATTGACCTGACAGGCGGCCATCGCCTTTTCCACCAGTACATCGGCTACCGCCTCGGAGAATCCGGCTGCGATATCCGCTTTCGGGACATCCTCGCCCCGCGCCTCAAGATCTTCCACATAGCGGGCGACAGCGGTCTTAAGCCCGGAGAAGGAGAAATCGTAGAGGTGGCGGGCCTTGTCTTTGCCCTGGGAGAGGCCGCGCGGGAAGCGAATAGCTGTCCTGTCCCCCTCGCGCGCCAAACGGTCAATATGCGGACCACCCGGATAGGGCAGACCGAGCAATCGTCCCACCTTGTCGAAGGCCTCACCGGCGGCGTCGTCGAGTGTTCCTCCCAGTTCGACAACATCGGTGGCGATATTCGCCACTCGCAGCAGCGATGTGTGACCTCCGGAGACCACAAGCCCAATGAACCGCTCCGGGAACGGCCCCTCGACCAATTCGTCCACGCACAGATGACCAATAATGTGGTTGACGCCGTACAGCGGTTTCCCCAGCGAAAGCGCCAACGCCTTGGCAGCGGACACCCCCACAGTCAAAGACCCGATAAGCCCCGGCCCGGCGGTCACCGCAATCGCATCAATATCTTTCAATGCCAGCCCGGCAGCGTCCAGCGCGGCATCGAGCGTCGGGATCATGGTCTCCAGATGCGCACGCGAGGCAATCTCGGGAATGATCCCCCCATACCGCGCGTACTCATCCATCGACGTGGCGGTCACGTCCGCCAGCAGCTCGCCGTCGCGCACGACGGCGACGCCCGTTTCATCACACGATGTTTCGATGCCCAACACGGTAGAACTACTCACGGTCTCCTAGTCTATAGGTGCTCTGCCCGAATCTATAGGCGGGCTGCCCCGAGCCCATCATGCTGA
>SUUB01000054.1:4034-6431 GCA_015062745.1 Actinomycetaceae bacterium | reverse complement strand
CCATTACGCCGAACGCCCGCAGCCATCCATACCGAACACCGAAGCTGACGAGCCCCAAGACTAACAGGAACGGCGACCGCGACGACGAGCCGCTGCTACCAGCGAGTACACTTGATTCGCCTTGTGGAAGGGACGGATATGCAACTCTTCGAACTTGTACTTATCATGCTGGCCTGCGTCATCGCCTCCGCGGTGCTCGATCAAGTTGTTTCGCGGATGTCACTGCCATTGGTGCAGATCGCGGTGGGCCTGCTCGTAGCGCTCGTAATACCCGAAGTTGCCGATGTTTACGTGGAGTCGGAACTGTTCCTCGTCCTGTTCATCGCCCCACTGCTGTTCAACGAGGCACGCCACTCGAACAAGTGGCAGCTATGGCAGAACAAGTGGTCTATAGGTTCCCTCGCCATTGGGCTGGTCATTGCCACCGTTCTAGTCGTCGGTTATACGCTCAACTGGCTTGTGCCCTCAATTCCGCTGGCTGCGGCCTTCGCCATGGCAGGCGCCCTCGGGCCTACCGACGCAGCAGCAGTTACCGCGTTGGGCCCCACGCTCGGGCTCTCCACTCGGCAACGGACACTGCTTTCCGGAGAGGCATTGATCAACGACGCCTCCGGCGTTGTCTCCTTCCAGTTCGCCATAGCCGCAGCTATCACCGGCGCCTTCTCCGCGACCGCAGCCGTCGGTTCCTTCCTTCTGCTCTTCTTCGGCGGCATCGTTTTCGGCTTTGTCATCGGCACTATCGCTCGCGGAAGCATTTTCCTCATGCGACGTCGCGGCCTGGAAGACACCACGGTTCACGTGATTTATGAGGTCTTCACCCCCTTCGTCGTGTATCTGGCCGCCGAAGCCGTGCACGTCAGCGGCATCCTCGCCGTCGTCGCCGCGGGTATTGTCATGGCACGCCACTCCCCACGCCTCACTTCAACCGCCGATGCCCGCCACGATCTCGTGTCCAATAGCGTGTGGGAGGTCATTATCTTCCTCATCAATGGAGTTCTTTTCGTGCTCCTGGGAATGCAGCTGCCGCACGCGCTCGATCCGGATGTGATCGGCGACCTGCACCCCGCCCTTCCCTTCCTGTGCATCGCGGTTGTCACCACGCTGGTGCTTCTTGTACGTTTCCTCTGGCTGAGCGCCATGGAGTTCTTGCACCGGGAGGATGGCGCGCGGGGCGTTCACCACCCGGCGCAGTCGCTTCGTAACGCCCTGGGCACGACGCTGGCCGGGCCGAAGGGCGCGGTCACGCTGTCCATCATCATGACAATCCCACTGACCCTTGAGGACGGCTCTCCCTTCCCCCATCGCAACCTCATCATCTTCCTGACTGCAGGAGTCATTCTGTGCACACTGCTGTTGGCCGACCTTGCACTCCCCCGAATTACACCGAAGACCTCTGCCGCCGGCCGTGACGAGGAAGTGCGCCGCGCTCGGATTACCGTGCTCGAATCGGTTTTGGCGGAACTCCGCGCAAATATGACCACCGGTGAGAGCCCCGAGTACGAGCCCGCACTGCGCCTCACCGTCGCGCGGTACTCCATGCGGCTCTCGCGCGAGCGTTTCCAGGTAGAGGGTTCCGGCGAAGTATTGCAACAGCTTGTCCAAGAGGTGATCGCCCGCCAGCAAAAACGTGCGGATGAGATTCAATCCAGCGGTGCGGGCCGTGGATACAGCGCCGCCGATGCCGCGCCTTACTACGCAGCCTTGCGAACAATTCGCGCTTCGGTTGGCTATTTCGGCCGGGCCGCCACAGTGGGGTCGCGATTCCGGACGCTGCGCGGCAACCTTGCCCTGCTCCGCCAGCGCTTCCGCCGTGGACTCCCAGAAACCGAACAGCAGGAGCGTATCTACTATGACACCTGCCTGTTTGAGATTGACCTGGAGAACACCGCCATCGACTACCTACGTGAGGTGATTGCCGACGACGACGCCGAGCGAGCCGCGGCTGCCGAGGTTCTTCTCGGAGAACACCGCGCCGCACTGGACTCGTTGTGGGGGCGCATCAACTTCGGGCAGGAGAACCCGCAGGAAGCGACACGCGATATCCAACACGGCGTACATGAGCGGCTACCGGAGGGAATGCGTACGACCTTCGGGGATCAATTCCGCAAGGCGCGCCGCTTTGCGGACGAGGTCGATGCCAGCGCGTTGGAGCTTGAGCTCGACCACATCAGGAAACTGCGCCAATCCGGGGAGATTTCCGATTCGGTGGCGCGGGAGTTGCGGGAGAACGTGTACGTGCTGCAGATGGCACTCGACAACTGAGGCATGCCAAATGTGGCAACGTGCCCGGCGGGCGAGTGCTGCATGCCCCGTCGAGCACCGCACGCCGTGTGAGCGGCGCAATTGGCACCGATACGAGTAACGAGCGCGCCCCGCCAACTCGACGTCGAAAGGCCA
>SUUB01000054.1:0-3934 GCA_015062745.1 Actinomycetaceae bacterium | reverse complement strand
AACCCCGCTTCCCCGGATAAGCGGCGCGAACCAGTACACCCACCCCTGGACAGCAAAACGCCGGGGCTTCCATCAATCAGAAGCCCCGGCGTTTCCTATCGTTCGCTCACCTGTGCGCCAAGGCGCGCACCCAACCGCTTCGCGTGCGTTCTCGCCTACGCCAAGCCGCCAAACACGCCAACGGCGCCGCAACGCTCACCGAACGGCATACTCCGCCATCGACAGGCCAACCGTAAGCGCGCCGTCCGCACCGCCAGAGCGCACCGCCAAAGTGCACCAGCCGCACGTCCGCACACACCACCTGCACACAACCAGCTGCGCGCAGGCGGCGCGCACCGCCTATGCGCTGCGCTGGCGCGCCTTGTGATGCATTGAACGGATCAGCTCCCGGTTCAGCAGCGAGATCAGCTCGAAGGGAATCTCCTTCGGGCACACACTGGCACATGCGCCAGTGTTCGTGCAGCCGCCGAAGCCCTCTTCGTCCTGCTGGGCGAGCATATTCACCACGCGGTCGCGGCGTTCCGGCTCGCCCTGCGGCAGGAGGCCGAGATGCATAACCTTCGCCGAGGTGAACAGCATCGCGGAACCGTTCGGGCACGCCGCCGCGCAAGCACCGCATCCGATGCAGGCAGCGGCCTCGAAGGCCCGATCCGCATTGGCCTTGGGGACAAGCTGCGAGTGGGCATCCGGTGCAGCACCCGTGTTCACGGAAATGTAGCCGCCCGCCTGCACAATGCGATCCAGCGCGCTGCGATCAACCGCAAGATCCTTAATCACCGGGAAGGCCGCCACCCGCCACGGTTCGATAGTAATGGTGTCCCCATCCTTGAAGCTGCGCATATGCAGCTGGCAGGTGGTGGTGCGCTCGGGGCCGTGCGGGTCGCCGTTAATGACGAGACCGCACATGCCGCAAATGCCTTCCCGGCAGTCCGAGTCGAAGGCCACCGGCTCCTCGCCTGCGGCAAAGAGTTCTTCGTTGAGAAAGTCAAGCATCTCAAGGAAGGAGGCGTGATCGTCGACGTTCTCCAGCGTGCGCTTCTCGAAATGACCGGGATCATCCGGCCCGTTCTGGCGCCAGTACTCTAGATTGATTCTCACTTGTAACTCCGCTGTGTCATGTGGACGAATTGATAGTTGAGGTCCTCCTTGTGGAGAACCGGGGGCTGGGACTCGCCGGTCCACTCCCAGGCCGCTACGTACGCGAACCGGTCATCGTGCCGGAGAGCCTCGCCTTCGGGAGTCTGCGACTCGGCCCGGAAATGCCCGCCGCAGGATTCCTCGCGGTGCAAAGCGTCAATACACATCAGCTCGGCCAATTCGAAGAAGTCCGCTACTCGCCCGGCTTTCTCGAGCGAGTTATTCAGATCCTTCGCACTGCCGGGAACCCGAGCATCCTTCCAGAACTGATCGCGCAACTCGCGAATTTCGCCGACTGCCTTCTGCAGGCCTTCGGCCGTCCGCTCCATACCGCAGCGCTCCCACATAATGGAACCGAGCTTCTTGTGGAAGTAATCCACGGAATGCGTTCCCTGCATATTCATGAAGGTCTCGACGCGCTCCTCCACGTTCTGCCGGGCCTCGGCCACCGCGGGATCGGCCGCGTCAAGGCTTTCGAACGGCGCATCGGCGAGGTAGTCGTTGATCGTATTGGGCAACACGAAGTAGCCGTCCGCTAGGCCCTGCATCAATGCCGAAGCGCCGAGCCGGTTGGCGCCGTGATCGGAGAAGTTCGCCTCGCCGGTCACGTACAGGCCCGGGATCGTCGACTCGAGATCGTAATCGACCCACAGGCCACCCATCGTGTAATGAACGGCCGGGTAGATACGCATCGGGACTTCGTACGGGTCGTCGTCGGTGATCCGCTTGTACATGTCGAACAGGTTGCCGTACTTGGCGGAAACGGCTTCGCGCCCCATGCGCTGGATCGCGTCGGCGAAGTCGAGGTACACGCCACGCGCCACGCCGTCGATCTCCGGGCCGACACCGCGGCCCTCGTCGCACATGTTCTTGGCCTGACGGGAGGCGATATCACGCGGCACCAGATTACCGAACGCCGGATAGATGCGCTCCAGATAGTAGTCGCGATCCTCCTCTGGAATATCGCGCGGATCCTTCTTGCAGTCCTCTTTCTTCTTCGGCACCCAGATGCGCCCGTCGTTACGCAGCGACTCCGACATCAGCGTGAGCTTGGACTGGTAGTCACCGTGCTGCGGAATACAGGTGGGATGGATCTGCGTGTAGCAGGGGTTGGCGAAATACGCACCCTTGCGGTGGGCACGCCAGATGGCCGAGGCGTTGCATCCCATCGCGTTGGTGGATAGGAAGAACACGTTGCCGTACCCGCCGGTGGCCAGAACGACGGCGTCCGCGACAAAGGTCTCAATCTCGCCGCTGGCCATATCACGAGTGACGATTCCGCGTGCTCGACCGTCCTTGACGATGAGCTCCATCATCTCATGCCTGTCATAGGCCTTGACCGTTCCGGCTGCAACCTGCCGCATCAGTGCCTGGTAGGCACCGATCAGCAGCTGCTGGCCCGTCTGGCCGCGTGCATAGAAGGTACGCGATACTTGCACGCCGCCGAAGGAACGATTGTCGAGGTATCCGCCATACTCACGGGCGAAGGGAACACCCTGCGCCACGCACTGGTCGATGATATTGGCGCTGACTTCCGCCAGCCGATACACATTGGATTCGCGGGAGCGATAATCGCCGCCCTTGATCGTGTCGTAGAAGAGCCGGTAGGTGGAATCGTTGTCGTTCTTGTAATTCTTCGCTGCGTTGATGCCGCCCTGCGCGGCAATTGAGTGTGCACGTCGGGCGGAATCTTGGTAGTAGAACACCTTGACCGCGTATCCCATTTCGCCCAGCGAGGCCGCTGCGGCCGCACCGGCAAGCCCGGAGCCAACGACGATCACCGACATCTTGCGCCGGTTGGCCGGGTTGACGAGCCGCGCGTTGAACTTACGCGTGCTCCACTTATCGGCAAGCGGGCCATCGGGCGCCTTCGTATCGGCGATCGGCTCGCCCTCGGTGTACAGTCCCTGAATCAGTTCAGTCATGTCCATTCCTTAGGAAATCCATCCGAAGAGGATGGCAGTTGGGGGAGCCATAAAGCCAATGAGGAGTGCCAGCGCGCATGCCCAGGCAATGAGGTTGAAGGCGAATTCGCGCTGGCGCGTGTCCAATCCCAATGTGGCGAGGGCCGAGAACACGCCGTGCCGCACGTGCATGCACAAAGCGCACATCGCGATCAGATAGATCAGCCAGCACCACCACACGCTGAATCCGGCAACGACTCGCTCGTACGGCGAGACCATCGAGTAGTTCGCGCCGATATTGATCTTCAGCGCCGTGAATTGCAGGAGGTGGAAGATGATGAACGCCAGCAGAATCAGGCCGCCGTACCGCATCGTGCGTGAGGCGTAGGTAAGGCGCCGTTTCTTGCCCTTCGTAACCTTGTACTTGCTGCCGCGTCCGTGCCGACCGCGCTGCCAGGTCTTGTATGCGGCGAAGACGTGGATGCACAGTGCCAGCAGCAGCACGACCCGCATAATCCACAGTCCGCCCTTATGCGGGAGGATTGGATACAGCAGATCTTCGTGCAACCACTCGGCGTAATGGTTGTACGCATCCGCGCCCATGAACAGCTTGAGATTGCCGTACATGTGGAAGAGGACGAAAAGAACGAAGATGAGTCCGGTGACCGCCATGGCAACTTTCAGTGCCACGGTTGTTTGCCGGCCGCGCTTCACAGGTAAAGATGACGTAGCCACGTCTTGATCGTATCGAATTCTTCCGCCCCTACCGCACGCGTAGGAAATACGTCAAGGATCAGTGCCGTAATTCTCGGCGGGCTGAAGTGGGTTTCGACCATTCCCCTGCGCCTTTCGTCCCTTACCACCCCACGTAGCGGCATGATCTTAGTCACGAC
>SUUB01000053.1:6594-13653 GCA_015062745.1 Actinomycetaceae bacterium | reverse complement strand
GCGCTAGCGCTCACTCAGCGGTGATGCTCCAGTCGCCGTCGGCCATAATCTCCAACACCGTGGTCCCGTTCGGCAGTACGGTGCGGCCGTCATAGCTGCCAATCTCATTGACCATCAGATTCAATGGGAAGAACCAGTCGCCGTCGTCGTAAGCGATGACGATGAAGTTGGACTGACCTGCATGCGTCATATGGACCGTTGTCAGTGAGTCCGTATCGCCGGTGATCCGTACGACCGTGTCACCATGGCCGGCGTACGGCTGCGCCATATCCCAGGCGGGTGCCTCGGTGTACGGGAGGACATCAACGCTCCATGCGCCGTCGGCCTCAATGCGGATGGCTACCGGCTCACCCTGGTCATTCAGCAGGCGCGAACCGGAGTAGCTTCCGATCTCGTTCACCAACAGGTCGATGTCCTGCCCCGACGCGTCCACCGGCCACACCGCGAAATTGGAGTAACCGCTGTGCGTGGCCTGCGCCACCCAGAGAATGCTGTTGTCCAGGCCATCTACCGTGATTACGTCGGCACCCGTCCCTTCAAAGTGCATGGACTCGTAGGACGGAGCCTCGCTTTCTGCAGGGGCCTCAGGTTCGCCCGTCGCTTCTTCCGACGGAGTCGCCTCCTGTGACTCCTCAGCAGTCGTGCGCCCGCCATCGGAGGTGCTCGCTGAAGTGGCCCGAGTGGTTGAAGAATGCGTGGCGGTTTCGCTGTCCCCTCTGCTTCCGATGACCCCGATCACGACGACGGCAGCCAGGATAATTGCCCATACCTTTCCGGAGCGGTACCAGCGGCGCTTCTTCGGCAGCGCGGTTCCATCACCGGCCGGAGGAGGACCTCCGTAAGGAGACGAGGCTCCGTCACCTGCCGCAGCAGCGTCGTACGCTGCGCCTGCCGTACCACCCTGCGGGGTGGCGGCAGGATAGGATCCCGACCAGGCAGAGCCGGGGCGCGGCAGCGAGCCGTCATGGCTCTGCGCCCCGTTGTTCTGATTGAAGCTCATAATCTTTCCCTTCAATTCGGGCACGGAAGCCGGTCTTCCGTGCTGGTAATGCCATGGTCAAAGTTGGTTCCGACAAGAAAAAGGCGTGAAACAGCAGCCAGAGAGTACTTTCCCGCTATTTTTCGCCGAAAAGTGGGCGTCAGGGGAGAACTCCCCAATTTCTAAGCCCCCCGTTCTCGCGAGCGGGCGAGCCGCTAACCGTCGGCGTGTTGGCCCTGCACGTGGCGGAGTGTCCCGTGGGCTAAGACCGGCGCGTGTGACGCTGCTCGTTGGCTCTTCACGTGGCGGTGTGCGCTCTCCACTTCGCCATGGTCCACCGCGTCAGCCGCGTTGGCCCTGCACGTGGCGGAGTGTGCGGACTGCGAGATCCCCAGATCAACGCACACTTGGTTGGCTCTTCACGTGGCGGAGTGTGTTCTCCACTTCGCCACGCTGCACCGCGTAGCCGCGCTGACTCTCCTCGCGGCGGAGTACCCCTTCTATCGATGTGTTTGCGGAGGTTCTTGGCGTGCCGCCCCGCCACGCGCCGCCCCGCCATGTGGCGTAGTGCCTTGACGCTGCCACTGTGCCGCCACACTGCTACTCTTGGACATGGACCAGATGGCTTCCGGCTGGCGATGGTTCTCTCCGCATCGGCATTTCTTGCGGCCGCGTGTGAGATCGCCGCCCGGAATTCAACGGAGGAGTTCACAGAAAGGAATCGCAGTGGCCTCTGCACTCGGTGATGGCACCGGTTTTCGGAACGCACACAGCGCTGCAACGCCCCATTTAATCGGAGACCACAATCGCGACAGCACGCGCCGCGTCCTTCTCAAGCTCTCCGGCGAAATGTTCGGCGGGGGAGCGGTCGGCCTTGATGCCGATGTGCTGACACGGGTTGCATCGGAGATCTCCTCCGCGGTGGCGGACGGCGTGCAGGTGGCGATCGTCGTCGGCGGTGGAAACTTCTTCCGCGGTGCCGAACTGCAGCAGCGCGGCATGGACCGGGCCCGGGCGGACTATATGGGAATGCTCGGAACCGTCATGAACGCCATCGCGCTGCAAGACTTCGTGGAGCAGGCCGGCACCCCCTGCCGCGTGCAGACCGCAATCCAAATGACGCAAATCGCTGAGCCCTACATTCCACTGCGCGCAATCCGCCACCTGGAGAAGGGCCGCGTCGTCGTGTTCGGAGCCGGAGCTGGCATGCCGTACTTTTCCACCGACACCGTCGCCGCGCAGCGAGCCCTGGAGCTGCGTTGCGACGAACTATTGGTGGGCAAGAATGGTGTGGACGGCGTGTACACCGCGGATCCGAAGACCAATCCGGATGCGGTCAAACTGGACCGGCTGACCTACCAAGATGCACTTGCACAGGGGCTGCGTGTTGTTGATGCGGCGGCATTCTCCCTGTGTCAGGACAATAACCTCGCCATGCGCGTATTCGGCATGGGAACCCCCGGCAATGTAACCTGGGCGCTACGAGGTGAGAAGATCGGTACGCTTGTCACAGCAGACAAGCACGAAACAGGAGAGTGACATGATCGACGAGACACTGCTCGAGGCCGAAGAGAAAATGGAGAAGGCCATCGAGGTAGCCCGTGACGAATTCGGGCATATCCGTTCCGGGCGTGCCAACGCCGGGATGTTCAACTCCATCCAGGTGGAATACTACGGCGCCCCCACACCGCTGCAACAGCTGGCCTCAATCGCGATTCCCGAGGCGCGCACCGTTGTAATCTCCCCGTATGATCGCACCGCCATGACCGCCATCGAGAAGGCGATCCGCGATTCCGACTTGGGAGTCAACCCGACCGACGACGGCGCGGTGCTGCGTATCTCCATGCCGCCGCTGACCGAAGAGCGCCGCAAGGATTACGTGAAGCTGGCTCGCTCCAAGGCGGAGGAGGCCCGCGTGTCCGTGCGGGCGGTACGCCGTAAGGCCAAGGAAGCCCTCGACAAGATCAAGAAAGATGGCGAGGCCGGTGAGGATGAGGTCAAGCGGGCCGAGTCCGAACTGGAGACTCTGACCAAGCGTTTCGTTGACCAGGTGGACAAGATACTGGAGACCAAGGAAAAGGAGCTCCTCGAGGTCTGACGGAAGCGACCAGGAGTGCACAAGTCATCTCGGCCGGGCGTGCTAGCGCGCTTGGCCCCGCATCCGCCCGCGCCGCCGGAGCAGTCCACGTCGAAAGCCGGGCGCAATCTCAAGGCGGCCATACCCACGGCATTGGTGCTGCTTGCGCTGGTCGCCGCGTCGGTATTGGTGCGCATTGAGATCTTCGTGGCCCTGGTCGCCGTGGCCCTGTGTATTGGCCTGTGGGAGGCCGCCGGGGCTTTCCTGAATCGCGGGTTGCGAATACCGCTTATCCCGATGTGGGTTGGCACGTTGGCCATGGTGGTCGCCACGTGGCTGTCCGGCCTGGCCGGAGGATTCCTCACATTCTTGCTGGCCGCGGCAACGGTATTCGTCTGGCGCGTTCTCGACGGCGCCCGCGGCACACCGGCCGACGCGATGGCCGCGATTTTCACGCTCGGGTGGATCGCCCTGCTCGGCTGTTTCGCGGTTGCCCTCGCCGACTTGCCGCAGCCGGGCTGGATGGTGGCATTGCTCATCCTCATGCCCGTCGCCAATGACACCGGCGGATGGGCGGCCGGCGTGCTCTGGGGAAAACATCCGATGAGTCCCTCTATCTCGCCGAAGAAATCATGGGAGGGTTTCGCCGGATCGTTGGTGCTCGCCCTCCTCATCGCCCTGCTGTTGGTGGCCCTTGGCCTGCACCGCCCCTGGTATCTGGCGGTGTTGCTGGCCGCCTTGGCGGTGGTGTGCTCCACGGTGGGCGACCTTTCGGAATCGCTGCTGAAACGTGACCTGGGTGTGAAAGACATGGGTTCTATTTTCCCGGGCCACGGCGGCATGCTCGACCGCATCGACTCCATCTTGATGTGGGCACCCTTCTGCTACATCGTTATGAGTTCTGGTTTGGCACTGGGATAGTCGGCGGCGGGAGAGGTACACGGTTGGCAATCAGCGGCACGTCGAGCTGCGCCACGGCGATCAGCAGCAAAGCGATTTGCGGCAAGGTGAGCACGGTCGCACCCGCCAGATATCGTGCGTTCGGCAGCATCGTGGAAGAATAGCAGAATCATGAATGATTCATCCCGTGCACATTCTGGCGTGACTCAGCGACCCGATTCGCCCAATCGGCATTCGGGCGCAGGAACGGCGCCGCATACCCCCGCAGGTCCGCGTGCGGCGGGTAACACGGCTCGCGCGGGCAGCGCGCGCGAGCCGCGTGGAGCAGATGCGGTCCACACCTCGACCCTGCCACCCGCAGTCCACACCTCGGCCCGGCAGGTTATGCCCGCTGTGGAATCGGGGCCGCGCCCGCTATTGTCCTTCGTGCCTGAACGTAAGGGAAAACCACCACGGCATTGGGCCGATATGGACGTGGCCGAACGCAAGGAGCGGATGCGAGATCTGGATCTGCCCGGCTTCCGCGCCGATCAACTCTCGCGGCACTATTTTGAACGGCATGTGGTCGCCGCCGACGCCATGAGCGATCTTCCCGCCGGTATTCGCGACGTCGTCGTCGCCACTGTTTTTCCGCCGCTGCTGACGAAAGTGCAGGATTTACGGGCCGACGGCGGGCGAACGATCAAAAGCGCGTGGAGGCTTTTCGACGGCGCCATGGTGGAAACCGTACTAATGCGCTACCCGAACCGAGTGACCTTGTGTATCTCCTCGCAAGCCGGGTGCGGCATGGCATGCCCCTTCTGCGCCACAGGTCAGGGAGGTCTCACCCGCAATCTCTCGGCAGCCGAAATTGTGGAACAGGTACGCCTGGGGATGGTGGCCGCGGCTTCCGGCGAACTTACCGGCGGGCCCGCGCGGGTGACCAACGTCGTGTTCATGGGGATGGGCGAACCTCTATCCAACTGGAAACAGGTACGGGCCGCACTGCACCGCATCATCGAGCCGACACCTTCGGGCTTCGGCCTGTCAGCCCGGAATGTCACCGTGTCAACGGTGGGCATGGTCCCGCTCATCGCGAGACTCGCCGACGAAGGCTTCCCGGTAACACTCGCGGTGTCCCTGCACGCCCCGGACGATACCCTGCGAGACCCACTCATCCCCATCAATTCCCGTTTCAAGGTGGGAGAGTTGCTAGACGCAGCACGCGCTTACTTCGTGAAAACGGGACGCCGCGTCTCCATCGAATACGCTCTGATCCGGGATATGAACGACCACGTGTGGAGGGCGCAACTCCTCGCCGACGAACTCAACGCACGCGGACGCGGCTGGGTTCACGTCAACCCCATCCCTCTGAATCCGACACCCGGTTCGATCTGGACGGCCAGCACACCTCAGGCACAACAGGCATTCGTTGATACCCTGGTAAGCGCGGGTATTCCAACGACGATTCGCGACACGCGCGGGAGCGATATTGACGGCGCATGCGGCCAGCTCGTCGCAGAGGTCAGCGGAGTGTCCACACGGGCAAAGAAGGCAGCCGCAGCCGCCGAGGCATTGCGCACCGGTGCAGCCAACGGCGGGGAGGCCCCAGGGAGGACGGGTAATGAGTAAGGACACCTTCGAGCGGGTGGGATTCTTCTCCACCGGCTACGACCCGGACGAGGTCGACGAATTTCTTGCCAGGGCGAAGGAGGCCTACAACGGCGTTGGAAACAGCGGGTTCGGCGAAGCGGATGTCCGCAACGCCGGTTTTGGGCGAGCCCGCAACGGCTACAGTCCTTCTGCCGTGGATGCGGCGCTGGACCGGCTAGAAGCAGCCTTCATCCAGCGGCGCCGGGCCGAAGTGGTGGCCCGGCAAGGTGAAAACGCCTGGCTTAACGAAACATACGAGAACGCGAAGAGCCTGTACCCGCGCCTACTGCGCCCGCGCGGTGAACGCTTCGCCAACGCCGACGGCTGGGGATACTCCAAAGACGCCGTGGACAAAATGATTGACCACTTAGCCGAGTACTTCGACGGCAAACGGACCTTGACCTCCTCCGATATACGAGAGGTCGTGTTCCCCGCCGCGAAGAACGCAAAGGCCTATGACGAAGGCGTCGTCGACGTGTACTTCGACCGCGCCCTGTCCGTGTTGCTCGCGGTTGAGTGAGACGGCGTGGATACATTTGAACTGCCGGACCCGATCCGGGAACAAGACGTGGCGGAGGCGCCGGGTTCAATCCAGTCAAGCGATGCGGATCTATCGGCGAATATCAAGCGCCGGGGAGTCGTGATTCTCGGCTCCACGGGTTCGATTGGAACGCAGGCGCTAGATGTCATCGCCACCCGACGTGATCTTTACCGTGTTCTTGCCCTGGGGGCAGGCGGAGGAAACCTGGAGCTGTTGGCCGAGCAGGCCGTCACCTTCAATGTGCCGTGTATCGGGGTTGCGAATCCTGCAGTCGCCACTGAACTACGTGCCATTGTGCAGGGGCGTTGGGCCTTGGAAGGACGCACCGCAGGTGGTTTCCCGGAGATCCTTGCCGGTGCGGACGCAATGGAGGAATTGGCGACGGCGTGGGGCGAGGCCGCTGAGTCAGAAGGCGTGGACAGCGTCGTCGTCCTCAACGGAATCACCGGATCGGTCGGCCTGGCACCGACGTTGGCAGCACTATCCAGCGGTGCCACCCTGGCACTGGCCAATAAGGAATCCATTGTGGCCGGCGGCGCGCTGGTACGCGCAGCAATGACGCGCCCTGGGCAGATCGTTCCGGTGGATTCAGAGCATTCTGCCATAGCGCAAGCGCTTCGCTCGGGCGTTCATCACCGGGGGCTCACTTCGCCATGCCTCGATGGAATGAGCGAGGTGAGGCGCATTATTCTCACCGCTTCGGGTGGCCCTTTCCGGGGGATGAACCGCTCACAGCTGGCAGATGTGACTCCTGCTCGCGCTTTAGCGCATCCCACCTGGGATATGGGGCCCGTTGTCACAATCAATTCATCAACACTGATGAACAAGGGCTTGGAACTTATCGAGGCCGCCTACCTTTTCGACATGCCCTCCGAGGACATTGTCCCCGTTGTCCATCCGCAGTCGGTTATTCATTCCATGGTCGAATTC
>SUUB01000053.1:3573-6494 GCA_015062745.1 Actinomycetaceae bacterium | reverse complement strand
TTCGTAAACCTGCTGCTCGCTGGACTCTGCTTCACCATCGTTATGTGCGGTATCGGCTCGCCCACACCAACCAACAAGGTTTCCTATGTGGCGCAGTGCATTACCACCGCACAGGAGTGCACGTCCGATGATCCGGTTTCTCCGGCACGTGCCGCCGGGCTGGAGAGCGGCGATACCATCACGCGCTGGGGAGACGCCGACATTGAGAATTGGGAGGATGTGCAAAGCGCCATTGCCGCGGGAGGCGACGCCCCGGTTTCCGTCACGGTTACGCGCGCGGGCGAGGAGCGTACGCTGACGGTGACACCGGTGCTGACGCAGCGCCCCGTCACCGATTCATCCGGCAATGTCATGACCGATAGTTCGGGCAATCCGGTGACTGAGTTACGGCCCTATGTGGGGGTATCACCCGCCTATGCACAGGTGGCGCAGTCGCTCAGCGCAGTGCCGGGGCAGGTGTGGACCATATCGAAGGCCACCGCGGGCGTTCTTCTGCGCCTGCCGGTAGAACTCTGGCATACGACAACAGACCTTATCTCCGGCAATGAACGATCGACCAGTGGTGTGGTCGGCATCGTCGGCGTCGCCGGTATGGCTGGGGAGATCACCAGCGCCGATTCGGAACTTTACGGGGTCTCGGCCCGAGTCGGAGACCTCTTGCTCCTGCTGGGTTCCCTGAACCTAACACTGTTCATCTTCAATCTCATCCCCCTGCTGCCCCTGGACGGCGGGCATATGGCGGGTGCGTTATACGAGGGAACACGCAGGCAGATTGCACGGTGGCGTGGCCGCCCCGACCCCGGACCAGTGGATACCGCGCGCCTCATGCCCTTGAGCTACGCGGTGGCCATTGCCTTTATCGCGATGACCGTGCTGCTAATCGTGGCGGATATCGTCAACCCTATCAGCCTGCGATAGAGGGTGGCATTCGGGCGGTCGCGCCCGTACACCAGCAGCATGAACGTGGTGTTATCCGCCATCACCTGTTATCTGCCTTTGCTATCGGGTAGTGTGGGCACTATGAACAGCAGCAAGTCGCATACACAATACGAAACCTCTCGTCGGCGCGGGGAAGATTTCTGATGACGGGCCGCGGCGCAGCGGGTGACGGCGATCGGATGTGGATCGCGGATGAGGTGGCTGAAGCAGTCGGCGAGTTGGACGATCCGCCAGAATGGCGCGTGTCGTTCTTGTCATTCCAATGGCTTATGATTCTGGTCTGCCCGGCCGCAGCGGTTATCCTCCCTGGAGGGCCGGGTCGCGGTGGATGGGTAGCGGCGTTGACGCTAATGCTGCTCGTCCCAGGGATGCTCATCGCCCAAATCGGTGCGGGTGTGTTGACCGGCATTGCTACCCGGTTCTTTCATCCGACTCGCGTCTTCGCACGCACAGCCTCCATCATGCGTCTCTACTACATCAGTGTTATGGTTACCGCGCTGTGTGCCCCCGACTTGGACGATTACCAGGAGTACCTTTCGATTGTCGGCTCGCTGTTGCGGCTACTGCGGCTTCCAACGTTTGTTTGGGAAGGAGTGCCCGGAGTCGTTTATCTTTGTGGAATGCTGGCTACGCCGTGTCTAATGTTGGGTGTTCTTTTTTCTGCGTTGTCGGACTGGAGTCGGGTACGGGATGCTGCATATTGGAGTCAGCATGACGAGTCATGGGCGCAATCAACCCGGCAAGATCACGTTCCGGCGAGCCAGACCTCGTCGCGTGTCGATCATGCCGGTGGTTCAGCTGCTGCAGCGGACGCCTCTGTAACGGAGGTGCCTTGCGCGACGGAGGTGCCCACCGACGCTTCTGATTCTGCCGATCCCGCGTCTGACTCTTCGGCAGGGGGTGCCGATGGTCTGGAACATGGGCCACAGGACGGGTGGCGAGACGGGGAGCTGTGATGAGCGGGGAGAGCGAATTCGACGAGGAGCAGCTGGCTCGCGATGTTGCTCGTGCAGTCGGAGAGGCGGAGGAGCCGCCGGTCTGGCGTGTGCTGTTACAGGGACTGCAGTGGTTCATGATCATTGTGTGTCCGACAATGGCGGTCGTTCTCCCCGGTGGTCCGGGTAATGGTCCCGGATGGATGGCGTTTGCCGCAGTTTACACTGCGGTGCCGCTGATGTTGATCTTCCAGACAGCAACCTGTGTGCTCACAATGCTGGCGTCTCGATTCCTCGAACCTCGGCGGGTCTTGAGGCGAACGGCAAAGGTATTGTGTGCCTATTACGTAGCCGTCATGGTTACCGGCCTGCTCTTTCCCGACGCCGACGACGCACAAGACTACCCGTCGCCCATCGCTCTACTGCTAGGAGGGGGAGAAGTCTCGCTGTCTCTCGCCGAGGTCTTGGGCTGGGTAGCCCGGGCCATGGTGATCATCACCATGTGCCTTTTACTCGCTGCTTTCCTGTCTGCCTTCGCTGACCTGAATAAGGCAAGTGAAGCCGCGTATTTGAGCCGGCATGGCCTATCGGCCAAACGACCAGCCCGCCAGGACCGGGACCAGGACCGGGACCCCGCCGCGGTTGGTCGAAAGGTGCTGGGTGGGGAACATGAGCCGACTACATCGGAGGTGCCTGAACTGCCGCAGGCCTCGGAGGATACCGCTGGCTGTGCAGGTGCGGAGGAGTCCGGCTGTGCATCAATCTCTCCGACTATGCAAGAGGTGGAAGGTCGTGAGCAGTATTGAGCCTTGAAAGAAAGCCGGAGGTCACGCGAGAGCCGCAGATGCCAGAAGACGATCTTGCGGAACGGACCGCCTCGGATAGCCAAGCGTCCGCCGCAGTGGATGTGACGCAGGAGCCTTTTGATTGGCGCGACCTGTATCTGGTGGGGCAGTGGTCCATGTGGGGATTGTGTCCAGTACTCGCGCTTGCCCTGCCCGGTGGCGGTGAACTGGGTGTGCAAACCTTTGGGACCTTGCTATTGCT
>SUUB01000053.1:0-3473 GCA_015062745.1 Actinomycetaceae bacterium | reverse complement strand
GCATACCGAAACGGACGCGACAGTCGGTCCGCCGTCGACGCCACCCAAACGGATCAGTCGCCTTTCGGCATGGAACATCGAGGAGGGTCACCATGGACGAACTAATAAGCGCCGGCGGCGCGCGTAACCAGGTTGCTGAGGGCGCTGGTCAGGCCCAAGACCCGCCGCAAAGTGGGGACGTGGCCCCCGGCGCGTTGAGCGTCCCACACACTACACCTAGTAGTCAGCTGTTCTCTCGCAGCACAGGAAGTGAAACCGATCCGTTTGAGGGAGACTCCGTTGCCACCTGGCGCGTGAAGCTGTTGACGATCCAGTGGGTCATGTGGCCGCTTTGTCCGTTCTTGGTGGTCATACTGCCCGGCGGATTTGGAGACGACGTTGATGTCAGTATGTTCATGATGCTTGCCGCCGTCGGCCTCTTCGTGCTTCAACTTGGCATCGGGATACTGACGCACGGTGCGGCAGAGCGAGTGGACCCGCCGAGGATAAGCAGCTCTACCGCGTTCTTCTTAGTGTTCTACTACGGGACGGTGCCGATCGCGGCTCTGTTGAGTCCGGGTATGAACATGAGGGCCGGATACCTGCCGTCAATCCTCGAGTCTCGGTTGGGGCTTGGCGCGGGAAGCCTTGACGCACCATACGTGGGTGCTGTTGCTCTGGTCGTCTTTTCGGTGTTGGCAACCCTGGCCTCGGCCGCCTCTGACTACCTGGCAGCAAAGAGGTACGCGGTGACACGGTCAAGTGAGGAGGAGAGCGCATGATGGATCAAACAGACGAGGAGAAGAGACCGCCCGCGTGGCGCGTTGCGATGCTATACCTCCAATGGCCCATGTTCTTGGCGTGCCCCCTTATGGTGGTTTACCTGCCGGGCGGACCGGGCGGATGGATGTCGGCGATTGGGACGTATGTGGCGACCGCAATGGCCCTAGCGTTGCTGATCATCGCCGTTGCGAGCACAAGCGCAACGGCCGACTCCCGCCCACAGCGCATGTTTGTTGACACAGCTGTTTCTCTTGGTCTCTACTACTTGGCCCTCACGGCGGCCTGCCTATTGCGCTCGGACACCGACGACCAAGCTGACTATCCGTCAATCATCGAGTCGTGGTTTGGTCAACCGGCGGGAACCTATCACACCGCATCAGCTGTGTTGCTCGTGATTGCGTGTTTCCTGCTTGTCGGTGCGTTGATATCCTCCATAGGGGATAGGCGCTGGGCTGCTCGGGAGCCGGAGGATGATCTTGACGAGGCGGAGAACCCGCTCTGATCGGTGGCGGGTCGGCGCTCGTAAGGTGAAAGACTCGTGTTCGTGCCATTGACTACGATCTCCCATCGTTCGCTTATCGGAGTGCACAATCAGAAGCCACGCTTTCCACCAATGGCGCGCAGCCGCCGTCGCATATCACAGGTTCAGCCATCCCAATAGGACCGCCGAGGTGGAATACTTGACTGCGTGAGTGTCTCGCTAGGTATGCCATCTGTGCGCACAGAACCCGAGGTTCTAGCTGTGCGGAAGAAGACGCGTAAGATCCATGTCGGGTCGGTTGATGTTGGTGGTGACGCGCCCATATCCGTGCAATCGATGACGACGACGAAGACCCACGACATCGGTGCCACCCTGCAGCAAATTGCTGAATTGACAGCCGCTGGCTGCGATATTGTGCGGGTTGCTTGCCCGACGGACAAGGATGCGGAAGCGCTCGCCGTGATTGCGAAACAGTCGCGTATACCAGTTATCGCGGATATCCACTTCAATCCAAAGTACGTCTTTACCGCCATCAAGGCGGGCTGCGGCGCCGTGCGTGTGAACCCGGGGAATATTCGCAAGTTTGACGACCAGGTTGCCGAGATCTGTAAGGCCGCGTCTGACGCAGGAGTTTCTTTACGCATTGGAGTCAATGCCGGTTCGCTGGATCCCCGTCTGTTGAAGAAGTACGGGCGGGCAACTCCGGAAGCTCTTGTCGAATCGGCGGTGTGGGAGGCGAGCCTTTTTGAGGAGTGCGGTTTCCACGATTTCAAGATTTCGGTGAAGCACCACGACGTCGTCACGATGGTACAGGCCTATCGTATGCTCTCCGAGCGGGGTGACTGGCCGCTGCATCTTGGCGTGACCGAGGCCGGCCCGGCATTCCAGGGCACGATCAAATCCTGTGCCGCATTCGGAGCTCTTTTGGCCGAGGGGATTGGCGATACTATCCGTGTATCGCTGTCCGCGCCACCGGTGGAGGAAGTAAAAGTGGGTACGAAGCTCCTGGAGACCATGGGGCTGCGGCCGCGGAAAATGGAGATCGTCTCGTGCCCGTCGTGTGGAAGGGCGCAAGTGGACGTGTGGACACTGGCGGAACGCGTCGAGGCGGGCCTCAAAGATATCACTGCACCGCTACGTGTTGCAGTGATGGGATGCGTGGTGAACGGGCCCGGCGAGGCTCGTGAAGCCGATCTTGGCTGCGCATCGGGTAACGGTAAGGGAAAGATCTTCGTGCGGGGTGAGGTCGTAGAGACCGTTCCGGAGGATCAGATCGTCGAGACTCTGTTGCGCCATGCTAACCGCATGGCGGAAGAAATGGACGTGGAAAGTGACACCGGAGAGAATTCCGGAGTACAGGTTGTTACTTACTAATCGGAGGCAGTGTAAACATGCGCTGGCCGGGCCGAGCCCCGAATCCGTTGCGGCGTTTAAGCGGTGGTGACCGCGAAGCCGTTGTTTCCCTTTTGGACTCTGATCCCGTCAACGCAGTTTTGGCGCGGTCGAATGTGGACATGTTCGGCTCTGGGCCGTGGCCTGCCCTCGGTTATTTTGATGGACCGAATAATGAACTGAGTGCCATGGCGTGGGATTCTGGCAATCTCATCCCGCTCGGTTTCAGCGACGAGGGGCTGGACCGCCTCGCGGAGACCGTGCTCAAACGAGGGCGTATCTGCTCTTCGTTTGTTGGTCCGGCAGATCAGATTCTGGGCCTATGGGAGCGAGTGGAACCATATTGGGGTCCAGCGCGGGATATCCGGGAACGTCAATATTCCATGGTGATTGATGACCAGCCATTGATCCCCGGTGATCCCGAGGTACGACCGGCACGAATAGGTGAGAGTGATCTTGTTCTTCCCGCCTCGGTCGCGATGTTCACGGAAGAGGTAGGGTACGATCCAACATCCTTCGGAAGTGCGTATGTACATCGCGCCCAAAGTCTGATCCGCTCCGGGCGCACCTACATCAAACTGGGGCAGGCACCCGATGGCAGTGGACTACGGGTTGTTTTCAAGGCGGATGTTGGCGCGTTGGCCGGCGGGGTTGCACAAATACAGGGTGTGTGGACGGCACCGGAATTGCGCGGCCGCGGTATCGCGACAGCGGGCATGGCCGCGGTCGTCAAACAGGTCTTGGCTACTTTTGCTCCCACGGTTTCGTTGTATGTGAATGATTTCAACACTTCGGCCGTCGCTGCGTACCGCAAGGTCGGTTTTAGGACCGTCGGCGA
>SUUB01000052.1:12615-14683 GCA_015062745.1 Actinomycetaceae bacterium | reverse complement strand
ACATCCATGCGCCGCACGACGTCGTCCAGCGGCGCCTGCACGCCCGGAACATCTGCAATCAGCAATCGGATGGAGTTCGTTCCGCAATCGATTCCTGCAACTCTCACGTTATCCATCCTGTCATATTGCTCCGACACGCCTCCGCTATCCTAGCGCGGCCGGTCCTGCTCATGCCGCGCACCCGACCGCGCCGTCGTCGGCCGCTATCCTAGCGCCGCGCGGCCACTCCTCGTTCAAGCAAACGTGAGCCATCAACCCGACATCCGACGGCTACCCGTTCCCGGTGGCCTCACCATCCGGTTCCGCGGCAGCACCGGCCGCGGGTGCCGACTTTGCGGCAGCATTGGCCATGGGTGCCGGTTCCGCGGCAGCACCGGCCGCGGGTGCCGACTTTGCGGCAGCACCCGGCTCCCATTCCGCAACACCGTCAGATTCAGAGCAGCGGCATACATTCGGATCCCAGCCCACAGCCTCCAGTGTCATGTCACCGACGAGGCACACTCCCGCCCCCACGGCAAGCGAGTATCCCGCCAGAGCGTGTAAGCACTTAACCCGGCGAGGCATACCGCCGGCACTGACGCCAGCGATTTCCGACACTTCTCCCAGTAGTGCGCGCCGTTGTAGATATGAATGATGCGCCAATTCATAGGCCGCAGCGAACTCAGTGTCACTCGCCAGGCGATCATTGAAGCGGACCATCTCTCCGGCGGCCTCGAGCCGCGACACTGCCCGCACCACCCAGGGCAACGTCAGGTAAAACAACGTGGGGAAAGGAGTTCCGTCTGGCAGGCGCGGCGATGTCACCGTTACCGCCGGTGCACCGCATACGCAACGCGCCCCCACTCCCACAAGCCCACGTGGAAGGCGGCCCAGTTGCTTGGCGATCAGGGCCGGGTCGCCATCTCGTACAGGAGTGGCATGAGCGGCCACGCGCCGAAGAAGATCCGCCGTCACCTGTTCATTCACCGCCATTTTCTCCGCTCTCTTCGTTCGCCGGTCGGCCGTGCCTACCGGTCACTTCTTCTTGCACCTACCGGTCACGTCTTCTCACGTCCAACGGTCGCTGCTTCTTACATCCACCGGTTACCACCTCTCGCACCTGCCGGTCCCGGCTCCTCAGGCAACTGATTCCCGTCACCACCGCTCTCCGCTTGTACCGGTCGGTCCCTGTTCACTCACTTCCAGGATCAGCGGACTCGCCGCTCGGCTGCGTCGTCGCCTGCGACGGCGTTGAAGCCGCCTCGGATTCCGTGGCTTCAGTGGGCTCAATAAGTGGCGTGTTATTCGGATTATCAACGCCGCTGCCAGCAACCTCACCCGCCATGGTCACCGAATCCCACAGCGTGACAAACCAGGGTGTCGCCGCCCGACGCTCCCGGTTGGCTGTCTGGACTCGCTCGTCGAGCTTCTCCCGCGCGGTCCCTTCGTTTGGATCGGTCACCACGTAGAGTGTCTGCCCTGGCATCACGTACCCCAGCCGTTGCCGCGCCTGTGCTCTCACATAATCGTCGTCCTGCCACAGTTGCAACTCGCGTTCGAGGTCTTCATTATGCTGCTGCACGGACTCCAGCTCGGCCTTCGCATCGCGCAGCTCAGCCTGACGCTCAAGATAGTTCGAGAGTGTAGGAGTCACGATGATCACCGCGAGTACCGCGAAGAAAAGGACAACCGCTAACCGCAGGGAGAAGCGGCGAGTACCACGCGCCCCAGAGACCACCACCGAACGCTTCATTTGAAAACGCCGCCGCGTATTCTCCGTGTTCTTCGGCCTTCCACCGGTTGTTCTCCGGGAGGACGCACCCTCGCCCCGCTGCTGTTGCGTATCACGCGCCTTGGAGTTGCTCGCGGCATTTTGCGGCGACGACGGACGCCTTCCGCCAGCCCGATCCGCTCGCTGCTCGGGCCGCGTACCGCCACGAGACCCCGCAGCACGGGGGCCTCGGCGTGAAGAGGAAGGGCGGCGCGTACTCATGCGGACTATTCTATGTGGCGCCCGCGCCACGGCGGCATGACGAACACCCCGGTGTGCCTTCCCTCTCGACCGCCTTCAATTCTTTGCCACAGCTGC
>SUUB01000052.1:7253-12515 GCA_015062745.1 Actinomycetaceae bacterium | reverse complement strand
AGCCTCCAGGCACAACCTGCACCTGCTCCCGCCATCGCCAGTATGACTGGACGAGTCGACTTCGCTTGGCACACGGCCGAAGCTCACCCGGCGACAATCGGTCACGGCGATAGGCGGTTCACGGCGGCAATCGGTCACGGCGACAAGCGGGACGGAAAGCCCAGAACTCACACACCGCCGCAGGTCCGGCGAAAGTTCGCACGTTCAGCCAGCCGTGACAAGGACCGGGGCCCGAAGCAGAGCGACGGCGGACCACGCGATTCAGAAGACCCGCGCCACATGGCGGATCATGCGGCAGGCCATTCGCCCGCCCGATTTTTAACTGATTATTACAAAGCACTTGACAACCCCTAGAACCCACCCCGTAGGCTGTGACAGGGACCACCGGCCCGTAGGACCACATCCCTTCGTCGCACGGAGTCCACTCGACGACGAGTTCCGCCTACCAGAAAGATGAGTTCATGACTATCACCGCCTCCGACCTGCAGGAGCTGAAGGACCAGCTCGGCGAGCGTTTTATCACCGACCAGCGCACATTCGCCCCGTACATGCGCGACATGTCCTGGATGCTTCCGGAAGGAGAACCGATCGGCGCGGTTTTCGCCGAAAGCACCGAGGACGTGTCGAAGGCACTGGCATGGGCCAATAAGCATATTGTTCCCGTCTCGGTACGCACCGGCGGTTCCGGCCTAGCGGGAGGTTCCGTCTCCTACGACGGCGGGCTCATCCTCTCGTTGCACAAGATGAACCGCATCCTTGAGATCGACCCGGAAAACGGCGTCGCCGTCATCGAACCGGGCATCATCAACGCCGAGTTCAACAAAGAACTGGCCAAGGAAGGCTTCTTCTTCGCACCCGACCCGGCCAGCGCCTCCATCGCCTCGGTAGGCGGAAACATCGCCACCAATGCCGGCGGTCTGCGCGCCGTATGCCACGGCGTCACCATCAACTGGGTGCGCGCCCTCGAGGTTGTACTCGCGGACGGACGCGTGATCGAGGTCGGATCGAAGACCATCAAGAACGTTTCCTCCCTCAACCTGAAGGAGCTGTTTATCGGCTCGGAAGGCACGCTCGGCGTCATCACGCAGGCGGTTGTGCGTATCGAGCACATCCCCGAGTACGAGCCCTACACCTTCTTCGCCTGCTTCGACAGCATCGAGGATGCCGGATACGCAACGATCGCCATCCGCGCCGCTGAGAATAAGCCGGTATCGCTGGAGCTCATCGACGCGCTGGGCGTGCGCCTGGTCAATGAGCGGAACCCCGATCTGCAGATTCCGCAACCAGGTGCAGGCCTACTCCTCGGCCAAGCGGAGGGTCAGAGCGCCAAGGAAGACGTGGAGGAGTTCGCCAACACCTGCCGCGAGTACGGCGCCACCGCAGTGATGTTCGAGGAGGGCAACCGCCTCTTCCAGGTGCGGCGCGATGCCTATCCGGCACTCTCCGCCGCGGGAATGGAAGTCATCGGCGATGTCTCCGTTCCGATCGCGTCACTGGCCGAGGCCATCCACAACATCATGGCCATTTCGGAGAAGCGCCAGCGCCGCGTCTCCATTCTGGCGCATGCCGGTGATGGCAATATCCACCCGATCGTCGAGTGCGGCGAAGGCATTGAAGAGAGCCGGGCCGCGGAAGAACTACTCGACGAGGTCTGCGAGATGGCCGTTGGCATGGGCGGCGTCGTCTCCGGTGAACACGGCATTGGTTATCTCAAGCATCACGCGGTGACGCAACTGCTCTCGCCGGATACGCGCGAAGTCCAGCTGGCCATAAAGAAGGCGCTAGACCCGAACGGGATCCTCACGCCTGGCCGTAAGCTCTAGTCATTTGGTCCAACGACGCCGACCGCCCGACTGCACATGCCCGGGCCGGTCGGCGTCGTTCTTTATTTAACAACCATCATCTGGTAGGCTGATGCCAAGCGGATTCCACGGCGACGGATCACCGCTCGCACAACCTACGCCGGCCGGGCGTTGCCCTACCATCCATGCAATGAGCAGTACAACTACCCATTGCATCAGCCAATCCCATAACTTCATATGGCACTCCAAAGAAGGAGGGAATGATCATGCACACCACAAAGCGATGGCGTGCACGGCAGGTCGCACTGTTCTCGGCTCTCTGCCTCGCTGCAACTGCTGCCGCATCAGCCACTGCGTCTCCCGCGGGCAACCCCCCTGCCGCTACGCCTGTGAGCGCTCAGATGGCGAATACCGACGAAGAGTTTGACGGCGTCGAGGCCCAGGTTGCCGCCTCTATGGAAGGCAACGGCGTGACCGAGGCCGAAGCCCGCCACTTGGTCGAACTCCAAGATGCACAAGTCTTCTTCGCGGAAGAAGTGGGCGGCCAGTACTCCGACACGGTCGGTGGGTTTTCGCTGGACGTGCACACCGGCACGCTGCACGTCCGAGTCACCCCTGGCTTCGCTAACAAAGCGGAAGTCGATGCAATCGCAGCCAAACACGGTATTGATATCACCTATGATGAGGCACCCTGGAGCATTGCTGAACTCGACGCTGTTGCTTCCGCTGTGAACGCCGAGTTCGGCACCGAAGGGGTGGCTGCCACGCCGGACTACGAAACATCAACTATGCTTGTCTCCGCGCCAGACCAGGCCACAGCCGACCGGGTGGAGGCTCAGGTAAGCGCGTTGTCACAGAACCTGACCGATCGAGGAACCACGGGGAGCTCGTCGATCACCATATCTTTCACAATCGAAGACCTCACGGATATGCCGAGCGATGTGTGTTTCACAGACCGCGACCAATGCGACCTTCCATCAGACTGGGAGTCACCGTGACCATTCGCGCGGCAGGTGGCAGATGACCATCGATCTTGGCCAACGAAGAAGGGAAAAACAGCATGCTCAAGCGCCTAGCCGCAGCAATCGCAGCCCCCGCCCTCATGCTGCTATCCGCCTGCGGATCCCAATCGACTACTAATGAGGCGTCCCCTTCTTCTGTTATGCCATCGGCTCCGGTGACTCTTAAGGAGCAAGAAGACGTAGGAGATCTGCCTGTAGGAACCACCGTTGTCATCGAGTCCGGATTCCTCGAAGCATTTGATGAAGATGTGGCAACCATATGCACATGGGTCGGCGACTCTGATCCTCCGACCTGGGTGATACGTCCTTTCATTGCACTCAACGTTCCGTTCGATGAAATAACCTGGGGCGTCGAGTGGACCGAACAGCATCCTCAATACCGCTGTGTATTTGCCAATCTGACCGGAACCATCGTCTACCCAGGAGTGATCGATGTCAGAGAAATCGAGCCTCTTCCCTGGTCAGAGCCATAACGGCAGGAGACAGAACTCCACAAACCCACCAGCAAGGAAAGGACATCGATGTTCAGCCGCATAGTTACAGCAATCGCCGCCACCACCCTCGCGCTACTGTCCGCCTGCGGATCCCAATCAACCAGCGGCAGCACCTCGCCGTCGGAGATTCATCCAATAGGTCCGGCAATCATCGAACGCTACGAGGATACGGCCGACCTCCCCGTTGGTACCGTGGTCACAATGTCCGTGCTTCTCGAAAGTTTCGATGAAGACATTGCGACGCTGTGCCTGGATGCAGGCGAGTCTGATCCTCCTGTGTGCGTTGGGAAGCGCTTCATCGCGCTCAATATCCCCTTCGATGACATCAGCTGGGATACCGAGCTGACGCAGCAACGACCCCGCTATCGCGCCACATTTGTCACCGTGACCGGCACACTCGTCTACCCCGGAGTTATCGAAGTCAGCGAGATCAAACCGCTGTCTTGACCCAAGCGCATGCAGATGGGGGCGAAACCTTCCGGTTCCGCCCCCATCGTTATCACAGGCTCTACCTGTGCAGGTGTTCAGCGAGGCATACTCTGCTAGCAGAGCGGCCTCTCACTGCCGCCTCAGCGCTTGAAGCGAGGGAAGGATGAACGGCCTGCAAACACTGCATCGTCGTCCAGCTCATCCTCAATGCGCAGCAGCTGGTTGTACTTGTTGACGCGCTCGCCACGCGCCGGTGCACCGGTCTTGATCTGGCCGGAGTTGGTGGCAACCGCGAGATCGGCGATCGTCGTATCCTCCGTCTCACCGGAACGATGCGAGGTCATCGAACGGTACCCGTTACGATGCGCCAACTCCACGGCTTCCAGCGTCTCGGTCACGGTACCAATCTGGTTCACCTTGACCAGAAGCGCATTGGCAGCACCGAGATCAATACCCTTCTGCAGACGGGCCGGGTTGGTGACGAAAAGATCGTCGCCCACCAGCTGCACCTTGTCGCCGATCTCGGCGGTCAGGCGCACCCAGGCATCCCACTCTTCTTCGGAAAGCGGATCCTCGATGGAAACGAGCGGGTAATCGGCGATGAGCTTCTCGTAGTACGAGATCATGAAGTCGGTGTCCTTCGGGCCACCTTCGAACTGGTAAGCGCCATCCTTGAAGAACTCCGAGGAGGCAACATCAAGCGCGAGAGCCACATCCTGGCCCGGCTTGAACCCGGCCTTCTCGATGGCCTCGCAGATCAGGTCAAGGGCGGCCGCATTCGACTCCAGGTTCGGCGCGAAACCGCCTTCGTCGCCAAGACCGGTGGAAAGTCCGCGCTGCTTGAGCACGGACTTCAGCGAGTGGTACACCTCAGCACCCCAACGCAGCGACTCCTTGAAGGTGGGTGCGCCGAAGGGGGCGATCATGAACTCCTGGATATCAACGTTGGAATCCGCATGAGATCCGCCGTTGAGGATGTTCATCATCGGGACGGGCAGCACGTGCGCGTTCGGTCCCCCCAGGTAACGGTACAGCGGCAGGCCGGCCGATTCGGCGGCAGCCTTCGCCACGGCGAGCGACACGCCAAGAATGGCATTGGCGCCAATCTTGCCCTTGTTATCCGTGCCATCAAGATCGATAAGAGTTTGGTCAACGAAGCGCTGATCATCGGCTTCCATTCCGACGATCTCCGGCTCGATGACTTCGGAAACGGCGCCGACGGCGTCCTGGACGCCCTTGCCGAGGTAGCGGCCGCTGTCGCCATCGCGACGCTCCACCGCCTCGAAAGCTCCGGTGGATGCGCCGGACGGCACACCCGCGCGGGCGAATGTGCCGTCGTCTAGCAGAACCTCGACCTCGACGGTCGGGTTACCGCGCGAATCCAGAATCTCGCGAGAAGCAACAGCCTCAATGCTGGCCACAGGTACTCCTTTTGTTCAACTTCACGGCCGCCTGACGGCCACATCTTGACGGGAAGAAATCCCGCTAAGTGCTATTGTCTCGCAGAAGTACCCG
>SUUB01000052.1:0-7153 GCA_015062745.1 Actinomycetaceae bacterium | reverse complement strand
AACTTCACGGCCGCCTGACGGCCACATCTTGACGGGAAGAAATCCCGCTAAGTGCTATTGTCTCGCAGAAGTACCCGTTGCGTCAGCCTCACGTCAGCGGACGTTGCTCATTTCACTGCCCGCTGATTGCGCCAGTAGGACCTCCCGGGACCAAAGGCTAGGTGGGCGACGTCGCCCCGCGCGTCCAACCACGTCCTTCTACACCCACCGTATCCGGTCACGCCTGGCCTCGTCCCGTCACCGTGCTGCGGGCACACAGGTGGCAACCTCCTCGACGTCCACGCAGAACCACAAGCCACACCGAGTTTGCGCGCACTAGCTGCCACGCCTACTGCGGGGCACCAATGGTGGCAAGAAAAACAGAGGTAATAACCTGCTCAACCCATTCGAGCAGTGCATCGCCCTCCAACTGGCGTTGCTCCCCCATGCGGCGGCCCACGCCCGGCGCCGGGATAAGCAGCACACGAATCGCCGGTTTCAGGAAGGATCCCGGGTACAACCGTTTCAGGCGGGCCTGCCGCGAATCCGGAAGCGCCACCGGCGCAAAGCGGATATTGCGCCCCATCTGCGTCACTTCACCGATCTCGGCACGCCGGCACAGCTCACGCAGGCGAGCCACGCGGAAGAGCCGCTCCGCCTCCTGCGGAATCGGCCCATACCGGTCAATAAGTTCCGCCCGGACCGCCTCACGCTGCTCCTCATTCTGGCTGGCTGCCAGCTTCGTGTAGATCTCCAGCCGCAGCCGCTCCGACGGCACATACGTCTCCGGCAGGAACGCTTCGAAGGGCAGCTCAATGCGGACGTCGGCGGGCTCGTCGTCGCCGCTATCGACTCCCTGGCCGCGCAACTTGGCAACCGCCTCGGAGACCATACGCACGTACAGGTCGAAACCGACACCGGCAATATGGCCGGATTGCTCGCCGCCCAGCATATTGCCCGCGCCGCGAATCTCCAGATCCTTCATTGCCACTTGAATGCCAGAGCCGAGTTCCGTGTTGGCGGCGAGCGTGCGCAGGCGTTCCAGCGCCGTCTGCGTCATAGTCTTTTCCGGACGGTAGAAGAAGTAGGCGTAGGCACGCTCCCGGCCTCGCCCCACCCGGCCGCGCAACTGGTGCAGCTGCGAGAGCCCGAACCTGTCCGCGTCCTCCACGATCAGGGTGTTGGCGTTCGAGATATCCAGGCCGGTCTCCACGATGGTGGTACACACCAGCACATCGATCTCTTTATCCCAAAAGCTCTGGATAACCTCTTCCAGCTGTGCCTCGTTCATTTTGCCGTGCGCAAGGGCCACCCGCGCCTCGGGAATCAGCTCCTGCAAATGCGCGGCGATACGCGCCATATCGCCCACCCGGTTGTGTACATAAAACACCTGGCCGTCGCGCAACAGCTCCCGGCGAATCGCAGCCACAATCTGCTTCTCCTCATGCACGCCCACATAGGTGAGCACCGGGTGACGTTCCTCTGGAGGTGTGGCAAGTGTGGACATCTCCCGCACCCCGGTAACCGCCATCTCCAAAGTACGCGGAATCGGTGTGGCTGACATGGAGAGCACATCCACAGTTGGATACAGCTGTTTCAGCGTCTCCTTATGCTCGACGCCGAAGCGCTGCTCCTCGTCGATCACCACCAGTCCGAGATCCTTGAAACGCACGTTACCGGTAAGTAGGCGGTGCGTGCCGATGACGACGTCCACCGTGCCTGTGGCCAGCCCGGCGATAGTCTCATCCGCTTCCCTATCAGACTGGAAACGCGACAGCATTGCCAGGCGGACCGGGAAACCGGAATAGCGCTCGGAGAAGGTCTCGAAATGCTGCTGCACCAGTAGCGTAGTGGGAACGAGGACGGCTACCTGTTTTCCGTCCTGCACGGCTTTGAAGGCGGCGCGTACGGCGATTTCGGTTTTGCCGTAGCCGACGTCGCCGGAAATAAGCCGGTCCATTGGTACCGCCTTCTCCATATCCGCCTTCACCTCGTCGATCGTATGCAACTGATCGGGGGTTTCCACGTAGGCGAAGGCGTCCTCCAGTTCCCGCTGCCACGGCGTGTCGGGTGAGAAGGCGAAACCCTTGGTGGCCTGGCGTTGCGCGTACAAACGCACCAGTTCCGAGGCGATCTGCTTCGTGGCTGCACGTGCCTTGGCCTTTGTTTTCGCCCAGTCCGAGCCGCCCATCTTGTTCAGCGGTGGCGCCTCACCGCCGGAGTAGCGGGAGAGCTGGTCCAGTGCGTCTGTGGGCACCCACAATTGATCTGCCGGCCCCCCGCGCCTGCTCGGCGCATATTCGACGACGACGTATTCACGCTGGTTATCGCGACTCGAGCCAACGGCTCTCTTGTCCATGCGAATGAATCGGCCGACTCCGTGCCGTTCGTGGACGACGAAGTCACCGGGTTTCAGAGACAGCGGGTCCACCGTCGCCTTACGGCGGGAAGGCATCTTCCGCATGTCCTTCGTTGATGAGCCGCCTCGCCCGGATATATCGGCGGCCGTGAACACGCCGAGGCGTTGCCCCTCCATGATGAATCCGGAGGAGATGGGTGCCATTGTCACGTAGCACACGGACGGTTCCAGTACTGCCGGCAAGTCGTCCACGTACCGGGCCGGGATCTCCTGGTCGCCGAGCTGCGCAGCCAACCGCCTGCCTGGCCCGGCGCCTTCCACCACCAGTGCCAGGCGCCACCGCTGCCGCGACCGCTCGCCTATGGCGGCAATTGCGTCGTCGACTTTACCGAGAAAACGGCGCGGCTCCCGCGCATCAACCGTGCTGGCGCCCGTAGTGATCCGCTCGTCGCGTGCGAAGCCGCCCAGCGTCCACCAGCAGCGCCCGCTGTCTAACACTCGGTCGCGCGTGTCAGCGAGTTCCGCGAACGACGCCGTATCAACGCTGACGGGCACCTTGCCACCGGCGGCCGCCGAACTCCACGCCGCGGTAAGAAACTCCTCGGTAGTGGCGATCAGAGACTCTGCGCGCTGCTGGACGCGCTCCGGTTCCACAATGAGCAGGCGCGCCGAATCAGGCAGAGTATCGACCACGGGAACCATGCGTTCCACCAGCACCGGTGCAAGCGACTCCATACCCTCCGGAGCGATTCCCTGCGAGATCTTCTCCAGCATGTCGACGGCGCCGGGCAGCTCTGCCATGAGATCGCGAGCGCGCTGCCGCACGCCGTCGGTCAAAAGAATCTCTCGGCACGGGGTGGCGTACACCTCGCTGGCCGGCGCGAGTGAGCGCTGATCCGCGATTGCGAAGCTACGAATCTCGTCCACTTCGTCGCCGAATAGTTCGATTCGCAGCGGGCGTGCCTCGGTGGGCGGAAAGATATCGATGATGCCGCCGCGCACCGCGAATTGACCGCGCCGCTCCACCATATCCACGCGGGAATATGCCGCTCCGACCAGCGCTTCTTCCAGTTCGGTGAGGTCAACCCGGTCCCCGAGGCGGACGCGCACAGGCACCATCTCACCCAAGCCGGCCGTAATCGGCTGCAGCAAGGCTCGTACCGGCATAACCAGCACCTTCAGCGGAGCAAACTCCTCCGGGTGGGCGAGCCGCCGTTGCACGAGGAGCCGCCGCGCAACGGTATCCGAACGCGGAGAAAGCCGCTCATGTGGCAGCGTTTCCCACGAGGGAAACACCTCGACCGTATTCTCCGGCAGGTAGGCGCGCAACGCACCGGCAAGTTCCTCTGCCTCCCGCCCAGTGGCGGTAACGGCGACCTGCAATAGTACCGACCGATCTGCGGCGTCGTCGGCACGGTCGGTTGGCGACGAGACGAGTTCCCCACCGACGTCGCCGCGTGCACCATCGGAAGCGCCTTCAGCACCGGCGAGCAGTGCGACAACCGGTGTGACCAGTCCGCGGGGCATGGCGATGTCCCGGCGTTGCTCGGCATTCCCGCCAAGTCCAAACTGTGCCTCAAGCTCCGCGAGCACCGGGTCGGCGGAAACAAGAGGAAGAATCGGACGTAAATCCATATGGCATCTCCAACTCATGTCACGGTGTCATCGCCTGCGTGGCGAAAAGGTAGCGCTGGCAGCGAAGTACAGTCGCCTAATGCGCGGTATGGAGGCGCATCTGTGCCGCTTCAAAGCCCCGGGTCAGAACGTCTTCCACGGCGTCGGCGGCTTTGTCCACCAGGGTCGGGAGTTCACGCCGCTCCGCCGCGGCAAACGGCCGCAGAACAAAGTCCGCCGGGTCCTGCCTGCCGGGTGGACGGCCTACGCCGAAACGCAGCCGCAGGTAGTCGCGCGTACCCAAGGCCTGGCTGATGGACTTCAGTCCGTTATGCCCGCCTTCCCCACCACCACGTTTCAGACGAAGGGTGCCGAAAGGCAGGTCGAGATCGTCGTGAATGACGAGAAGTCCCTCCGCGCCGGCGTTGAAGTACGCGAGCAACGCCTTGACCGGCCCTCCAGAAACATTCATAAAACAGTCACAGGTGGCGAGTATGACCTGTTCGCCGCTTTCGCCCGGAACGGTCCCGATTCGCGTAGAAAGGGTATGCGTATGTGTAGCACGATGCGCGCGAAGCGCGCCTCCAGCGCGAGACGCAAGAGAAGCAATGACCATATGCCCGGCATTGTGCCGAGTCTGTGCGTATCTTTCCCCGGGATTGCCTAGACCGACGACGGCGAACATTATTCCTTCCGGTCCTCCCTGTGATGGGCTGTTGTAAAACGCGGTGAGCCAGGCACCTGCCAAGTGGCGCGAAATCGCGCCGACATTATGCCATGTAGTGGGCAGGCGGCTGCTCGTACCGTCGCGGACACGAACAGCCGCCTCCCGTTGAAAACTCTATCGTCTCAGGGCCGATAGCAATCCTTCGGCAGGATTACTCAGCCGCTTCGGCGGCAGCGGCGGAAGCAGCCTCTGCGGCGGCTTCGTCAGCGGCCTCCAGGGCGCGATCAACCTCGGGCTGGGAAATCACGACGACAATGGTCTCCGGGTCGAGATCGCATTCCACGTCCTCCGGGAAGGCAATATCAGCAACGGTGACGTGATTGCCGTCTTCGAGGCCGTCAACGCTGATGACGATATTCTCCGGGATCGCAACGGCCGGTGCCTTGACCAGCAGCTGCATGACTTCGACCTGATGGATCGTACCGGATGCGGACTCGCCGGTCACTTCGACCGGAATCTCCACTTCCACCTTCTCCGAACGGCTGACGCGCAGCAAGTCCAGATGCTCGATGGCGCGGGAGAGCGGGTTCCGCTGGATATCCTTAACAAGGGCAAGAAGCTCCTCACCCTCCAGATCGACGGTAAGAACAGCATTTGCCTGGCCCTTCGTGGCGAGGAAAACGTCATGCTCATCAAAAGAGAGGTGAACTGGTTCAGCGCCATGCCCGTATACCACTGCCGGAATGCGCCCCGCGCGGCGCAACTGCCGCGCCGCGCCCTTTCCGAAGTTGGTGCGCGCAAGTGCAGAGAGCTTGTTGGAATCTGCCATGATGGTCTACTCCTTGTTAGTGTTCTCCACCGGCCCGACCGGACCGATGTGGCCTCTTCCACGACAGGCGACACCACAAGGGCATAACCACCGCGTCGATAACGGAGTGGCTGACGTAATGGCCCAGCGCCAACCGGCTAGTCCGTACCGTCAGCTCTCCCTCGCCGAGGCAACTGTGCCAGTTTAACGCGACAATGCCACGAATCCAAGCCAACGAATTCGCCGGACTTACGGGTTGATGCGTTCGCAGAGAGTGAGGAATTCTGGTGGTACTCCTTGTTTTGCGTGGAGGATCTTGATTCCGACGAGGCGGCCTTTGACATCGAGGTCGAGGGTGATCTCGACGGGGTTGATTCCCTCGGGGTGCCGCAACCCGGTGACGGATTGCACGACCGTGAAGTCGCCTGTGAACTCGTCAACCAGGGCGATATAGGCGACGTCTGCCTTGTCATCGTATGTCATTCGCATGATGTGTCCTTTCACTGCGATGGAGTATGTCAAGATTCAGTGTCTGCTCGCTTCGGATAACGGGCGGCGAGCTATTCGGATGCTGCTCGACTAAGCGAGGCGTTCGCATTGGGCAATGAACTCCGCCGGAAGGCCCTCCTTGGCAAAGAGGATCTCTACCCCGACAAGCCGTCCTTTCACATCAAAATCCACGTTGATCTCCCACTCATTAATCCCGTCAGGATGGTGAATCGCCGTCAACATGTCGTGGCTTCTGATGTTGTCAATCAGCCCGATGTAGCTGGCGTCGGCTTCACCGTCGTATGTCGTATGCATAATTCGTCATTTCCTTCCCGTCACAGTGATGATGTTGCCGGTCCGATTGTCTACGATGACTCTAATCTGGTTCTTTCCTTTCCCAGTCGTGTAGATGGATGTGTTACCGTTCCCTTTCGTCCTTTTACCGTTCTTGATAACACTCTTCACCAGTTCTCGAGAGATTCCACGCTCAGCAATTTGTCTGGCCGAATGGTTCGTAAAGCGGATCGCGAGCCGCCCGAGCCACATGAGGACCGCACCGACGGCCGGTGGGATGACCGGCGTGATGGGCGGCAGAGTGAATGCTTCGTCCGGAGCGGTGCGGCCACTTGTAAGGTGACTGGTCAATACCACCGGCGGGATAGGTGGTTGACGATTTTCTGAGGCTGATGCCGTGACAACGCCGGCAGTGCCAAGCGCAACGCTGAGTGCCGTTGTAGCAGCGATAGTACGGAACAACATAGTTTCGTCCTTGGGTCGTAGGTACATGACAGGGATCAGCAACCTTGCCGGGCTGCAGATCGGTGTACAACCGGGCCCGATGTACATCACCGAGCATACAGAGTATCTGGTTGCGAAGTAAGGGGCCTCGTTACTCAGCCCCTACCTTTCACTCACAGCGGACACGACAGGTGCACTACGTAAAGCCAGAGTCGTACGGCGCTATAACCGGCGGGACGGCCCGAGTAGTGCGCGCCAGCACCCAGCACCAGTAGTTCCGGCTACCACTCGCACTTGGAACTACGCCGTCGTCGGAACAACGCCGACCCTAACGCACAATCAACCATACGGTCATAACCAGACCGCCAACGGCCACCATCCAGCGCATGACGTTTTCCGGAATGTAGCGCTGGATGATCGGCGCAACATAACCTCCCGCAAAAGCGCCTACACCAACGGCAATGGCCGCAGGCCAGTTCACTTGGCCACGGGTGATGAA
>SUUB01000051.1:13742-15931 GCA_015062745.1 Actinomycetaceae bacterium | reverse complement strand
ACCCCGCCCGGGTCGGCACTTGACCCCGCCCGCGCACGCCACCTCCCAGATAAACACTTAACTCCCGGCTCGAGCACGCCACGTACCGCCCACGCCACGTACCGCCCAAGAAGTGTCGGTTATTTCAAGAAACTTCGCCTTTTTCACGACACTTCTTGATAAACCCGACACTTCTCACCGACCCGACCCGCCTACCCGACACTTCTCACCACCCGGTCTGCCTATAGGCAAGCCCCCGCAGCGGCGTGCCCCGCGGTACAGTACAGGAAGGTCACCCAAGGCCCCGCCGATCTGATCAGCACCAGCGGCAAGCCCCCGCAGCGGCAAGCTCGCACAGCGGCAGGCCCCCGCAGTACAGGAAGGATCCGGCCAGCGACTCTTTGCGGTCCGGAGACTCCTTGCTATCCAGAGACTCCTTGCCGTCCGGAACCTGTTCGGCAAGCCCCGCAGTACAGGAAGGTCCTTGCTCTTGACGCGCAAATCAATGCCGGGTTACAGCGTGCGCCCGCAGAACACCAGGAATAACACATGACAGCACCAGAAAACGTGAGCCCTTCTCAGAACAGCCAAGTTGGTTGGCCGGAGTACATCGGCTTGGGATGTCTTATCTACTTTGAGCAGCTGGAGGCGGAGGGGCGCAGACAGCTAGACCGCTCCCTGCCGAAGGTACACGCCACCGAGGATGAGGTCATTGCGGCCGAAATGCAACTCGGCTTCCAACTTCCCACTTCCTACCGCACCTTCCTGCTGGCCGCCAACGGCTGGCCCAACTTCCATCACGACGTCGCAATCTTCTCCACCACTGAGCTTACCGACGGCCCGCTGTACCAACGCACCCAGTCCATCCTTGATCTTCCGGAAACCATTGACGCATTGGCAGCAGACGACATCTCGATCGACGACTATTTCCCCGTCGCCGCATCAGCCACTGACATCGACATTTTTCTCATGGGTAAACCCGAAACCACAGGCGCAGGCGCGGTCGTCTGGTTCGCCAATGAACTCATCGCCCGATACACCGACTTCCACGACTTTTACATGGCAATGCTCGAATACGACAGGCGCGCAGTCCACCGACTCCGCGAGCGAAACGGTCTTCCGCCGAAACCGCTGCCCGGAGAGAAGGGCTATCGGACCCGACGCATCTTCATCGAAGAGGCAGAAGAGTAGCGCTGGTGTTCATAGTGGCATGGCTACCCAACAAGTGGGACCTGCCAGTCCACACCGACAGTAGCGCCGCCGTGCACAGTGCACAGCTGCCCACCGACACCTCCAAACGAGTGATATCCACCCGTTTGTTTTGGTTCGCTTTGACGCATGCAGTATTGTCTCGCATGTAGGCAGCAAATCTGCCCAGCCCAGAACAGCATTGAGGTAGTACCTATGAGTGAATGGTCCTTTGAAACACAAATGCAGGCAATCGAGGCGCTCTCCAGTGCCTGCGCCGACTGGATGCGTTCGGCCCGCGTGGAGGAGGTGTCAATTGAGTTGCAGGCCGTCGGTAAGCGCATCGCCGCGCAGACTCGCGCTCTGCGTTCCTCCGGGCTACTACGCCGCGGCGGCTGGGAGGAGAACACCGTTCCGCGGGAAATCATTGAGCACGCCGCGCAGGTACGCGTTGCCATGGCTCGGCCCGGTGGCGGGGCGTGGACCAAGGGTCTGTTCACCATGAACAAGCGGGACTACCAGCTCACTTCCGACTTCGATTACGATCATGAGCCCATCCTCAACCCGCCATATACCTCCCAAGATGTAGCAGACGAATTGCAATTCTTCCCCCGCGATCCCCGGGCAACCCCCGAATGGATGCTGCAGAGCCTATGAGCTCCTCGAACGACTCTTCTTTCTCCTCGCGCATCCCACGACGACGGATCGACTCGCAGTCACGGCATGAGCCCACACCTTAGTCGTCGATCCAGTTCATACCTCCGCCGTTGCCCCGGTCCATGCCTTCGCCGTTGTCAACCCGGCCCATACCGTCGTCGTTGCCCCGGTCCATGATCACGGCAGCCACCGTGATCACCGACTCCCAGATCCATACACCCCGATAGATCCTCACTATTGCGCCCGCTTCGCCGCGCCAATCGCGTAAACATGCATTGCGCGGCGTAGAACGATGCGATGCATGGTGGTGAGCTAGGCGATACGCCGTGGTGACTTAGGCGATGCATGGTGGTGAGCTAGGCGAT
>SUUB01000051.1:11876-13642 GCA_015062745.1 Actinomycetaceae bacterium | reverse complement strand
CGGTGTCGAGCTAGGCGATGTTACGAGAAATGTCGGGTTTTTCAAGAAAGGTAGGGTTATTCGCTCCACTTCTTGCAAAACCCTACACTTCTCCACGGCCCGACGACGCAGCCTACTCACCAGCCGCCCGACGACGCGGCCTACTCACCAGCCGCCCACGCTGGCTGCCGGTTTCCTGTTGTGCAGACTATGGCTGATTCTCGCCAGCTCACAGATGATCTTCTCTGCCGGATCCCTGTTGCGCTGGCTATGGATCCACTCCTGGTTGCTCGTGCATCTCCGTGAAAAACTCGGACTCTGCCGAATAACACGGGGTGAATCCATAGGCGCCGAACAAACATACCTTCCGCGGCGCTTTCCACCGCTCCCTGAGGCGCACCTTCCGCAGCCCTCCCCGCCGCTCCCTAACGCGCCGCTCTTCCGCAGCCCGTCCACCCCGCACCTACCGCAGCCCGTCCAGCTCCGCGCCTACCTCAGCACCTCCAGCCCGGCTCCCACTCGCAGCAGCCGCATGGTCCGCTCGGCAGCATCGGCCAGATTCCGCTGACCACCTGCCAATGCCTCATCCAGTGTGCACACACCGGCCACGGTCGGGATGAGCCCAACAAAGCCGTGGTCGTACAAGTCCTCCACACCCTCGCCCAACTTCCCGGCGAAGGCGATAATCGGCACTCCGGCGGGCTGGGCCGCGCGGGCCACACCCGAGAGAGTCTTCCCCATGAGAGTCTGCCGATCCATGGCACCTTCTCCGGTGAGAACCAGATCGGCACCCTCCATGGCCTCACGCAGTCCAACGGTTTCAATAACTAGGTCGATGCCGGATTCGAGTTGCGCACCCAGGAAGGCCGTGAAGGCATAGCCCAGTCCTCCCGCCGCACCCGCACCGGCCAGCTCCGCCGGGCCGTCCAGATGCCCGGCCACTTCTGCGAGGTTTCGCAAGGCCCGATCCAGGTATTGCACGTCTTCGGGTGTGGCACCTTTTTGCGGCCCGTAGATCGCCGACGCTCCACGCTCACCCAGCAACGGATTGTCGACGTCGCAGGCCACGCGGATTCGCGTCGTCCGGATTCGCGGGTCTAAGCCGGACACATCTATCGTAGCCAAACAGGTTAACGACGACGGGCTGCCGTCCAGCTCTGCGCCGTCGGCGTCAAGAAAACGGATGCCAAGAGCGCGCAACATTCCGGCGCCACCGTCGTTGGTTCCTGAACCGCCGAGCCCCACGAGGATTTCCGTCACCCCCGCGTCCAGTGCGGCGATAAGAAGCTGGCCCACACCATACGTGGTCATCTCACGGATTCTGCGGCGCTCTGGTTCCACCATTCCCAGCCCCACCGCCTCTGCCACTTCCAGAATGGCCCGGTCGGCGGTAGCAGCGATCATACCCGCCGCATCTTCACCGAGCCCATTCTTCAGCGGCACGCGCAGACGCTTTGCGCCCAGGGCGTCAGCCAGTGACTCGGTGAACCCTTCACCGCCATCCGCCATGGGAATCTCCACGCATTCGGCATTGGGAAAAACCCGGTGCACCCCCTCCGCCAACGCGGCGGCAGCTTCGGCCGCACTCATGGATTCTTTGAAACTATCTGGTGCACACACAATCTTCACGGTCGACTCCTTTGTTGTCCGATCCTTTGATTCGGTCGTTTGTTATCCGGCCATCTCGCACGCGCATGCCGCAGCGACGCGCATACCACCCACAGGTAACAGGTACGTCCACCTATAGGAACGGTTCTGGCCCGGTCTTCCCAGCATACCGGGATTCG
>SUUB01000051.1:0-11776 GCA_015062745.1 Actinomycetaceae bacterium | reverse complement strand
CCCGGCATTCCGCGATTCGACTTCAACTACGCCGAACCCACGCTCTTCCCGGCATTCCGGAATCCGACGGCGAGGACAGCCGCCGGTACGCCAGCCATCCTGCCGTTGTTCCCTCGCTGTTCCCTCGGCGAGCATATCGCGCTGCCACCAGTCGAATGTGTCTCCCGCCCGCAACCAGGCACGGATCCCGCACACCCGCCAGCTCCTTACGTAGTCCAGCACCTCTTGCCCACACACCCGACGCGGCCTACCGTCTCGGGTTCATGATCGACCGCGTTGGCCGCACCACCGTAACCCGTCGCGGCAGCCTGCCATCGCAACCCGCCACCCCGCACTCGTTGCCAAGCGGGTGTATGTGGGTGGCCGGGGACTGCGGCGGCGAAGTCCCCGGCCACCAGAACGCGGAAACAAGGAACCGATCCAGATCGGATGATCCAGGTTCCGCATGCAGGCGGCGGAAAAGGGGCAGCGATCCTTGTGTTCCACTGCCGTAGGCACCTTCCCCTACCGCCTCTGGGCCGATCCGTGCCTCAGCGGACCAGCGCTGGCTTCTTATTGTCGAAGGTCCAGCCGGGGATGAGGAACTGCATGCCGATCGAATCGTCACGTGCACCCGATCCCTCAACCTTCTCCTTGTACAGCTCGTTAGCCGCCAGGATCTGATCCATATCCGGCTCGATGCCCAGGCCGGGCTTCGACGGGATCGTCACCATGCCGCCCTCGATCTGCAGCGGATCCTTGGTCAGGCGCTCCAGGCCCTCCTGCCAGATCCAATGCGTGTCCAATGCGTTGTATTCACCCGGTGCCGCAGCACCACAGTGGGCAATCATCGCCAGCGACACATCGAAGTGGTTGTTGGAGTGGCATCCCCACGTCATACCCATGTCATGGCACAGCTGTGCCACCCGTACCGACCCTTGCATGGTCCAGAAATGCGGGTCGGCCAACGGGATACTCACCGACTGCAGAGCGATCGAATGCGTCATCTGCCGCCAGTCGGTATCCACCATGTTGGTCGCGGTGGGCAGCCCGGTAGCCCGGCGGAACTCAGCCAGGATTTCCCGGCCCGAGAAACCTTCCTCCGCCCCGCACGGATCCTCCGCATAGGCGAGGATTCCCACCTTGTCCTTGCACAGCTCAATGGCTTCCTTCAGGGACCACGCACCGTTCGGATCCAACGTGATACGAGCATCGGGGAAACGCTCCTTCAAGGCGAGGATGGCCTTCATCTCCTCCTTGCCCTCGAGTACACCGCCCTTGAGCTTGAAGTCCTTAAAGCCGTATTTCTTCTCCGTCGCCTCAGCGAAGGCCACAATGGCTTCCGGTGTCAGCGCCTCCTCGTGGCGTAGCCGGTACCAGTCGACGTCGGAGTCCTTCTCGCGCACGTATTCCAGATTCGTCTTATCCGGATCGCCGACGTAGAACAGGTAACCAAGGGTCTTCACCTTGTCACGTACCTGGCCATCGCCGAGCAGGGCGGCAACGGGAACGCTCAGATACTGCCCCAGAAGGTCAAGCAGTGCCGCTTCGATACAGGTCACGGCGTGAACCGTGGTCCGCAGGTCAAAGGTCTGTAGGCCGCGTCCACCGGCGTCGCGGTCTGCGAACTTGGCCTGAACCTCGCCGAGGATGTTCTTGTACTCAGCCAGCGAGCGCCCGAGTACAAGTGGCTTGGCGTCCTCAATGGTGCGAGTGATCTTCTCGCCACCCGGCACTTCGCCGACGCCGACATTTCCGGACGAATCTTCAATGATAACGATATTGCGGGTGAAATACGGGCCGTGTGCTCCGGACAGGTTGAGCTCCATGCAGTCACGGCCTGCCACGGGGTAGACATCGATTTTTGCAACTGTTGGGACGGACATCGTCGTCCTTTCTATGGTTGTAGGGGGTTGACGTAGTTGAGAGGTTTGCAGTTCGTTGGGAGATATGTTTCGCGGCATTGCCCGCGCACGAAGCATGACCCCTGGGCGAAACAGCCCCGGTGGGCGAGGGCCCTGCCTGGCACTGTGCCCCGATGCCGCACAGGTAATGCGGCAGTTTGGGAGGCGCTACGGCCTCCGGTGATTCCAGCGGCGCGGTTCGCACCTTCGACGGCGTCGGCTCAGCGTCCGCTTTGCACGGTTCGCGTGTTCAACGCGCGGAGGATCATCCGATCGCGTTCCGCGCGACGGCCCTCACGTACAAGGCGCGAGGGCCCTCGCGCGGAGGTGATCCCGCACCGCCGATGGCAGCAGACGCTGCTCAGGCTTCAGGCTGCCCGGGCTTGAGTTCGATATTGGCCAGCTTCTCGTACACCTTCACCAGGGAGGAATGATCCTCACCTGCGTGACCGTCGCCGTCGAGCACGCTCATCATTTCGCGCACCAGCGAGGTCAGCGGCAGTGGTGCGTCCACACCGTGGCCCGTATCCAGCACATTTCCGAGATCCTTGATATGCAGGTTGATGCGGAAGCCGGGCTTGAAGTTCCGCTCCAGCATCATCGGAACCTTGGCATCCATCACGGTGGAACCGGCAAGCCCGCCGCGAATGGCCTTGTAAACGGCCTCCGGATCGACACCCGCCTTCTGTGCGAGAGTGAAGGCTTCCGCACAGGCCGCGATATTGACGGCGACGATGGTCTGGTTGGCCAACTTGGCGATATTGCCGGCTCCGATTTCGCCCACGTAGGTCACATCGCCCGCCATAGCGTCCAGTACCGGCGCAACCTGGTCGAATACGGCCTTGTCGCCACCAACCATGACGGACATCGTGCCATCGATTGCCTTGGGCTCACCACCAGAAACAGGCGCGTCCAGCATGGGGATCCTCTTTTCCGCCAGTACGTCATGTACTTCGCGGGATACGAGCGGTGCGATGGATGACATATCCACGTACACCAATCCCTCGTGCGCACCCTCGATGATGCCGCCTTCACCCAGCGCCACGGCCTTGACATGTGGCGAGTTCGGCAGCATCGTGATGACGAGTTCAGCCTGTTCCGCAGCCTCCTTGGCATTGGCCGCAGCTGTTGCACCCTGTGCCACAAGATCGGCAACAGCTTCCTGGTTGCGATCGTTCACGTAGAGCTCATGCCCCGCCTTGACGAGATTCTTCGCCATAGGACGGCCCATAATGCCCAGTCCGATGAATCCGATCTTCATGTTGTGCTACTCCTTATGTGATCGTCGGTTACTACCTTTTATATGGTCGTCGGTTACTACCTTCCACACCGGTGTACTACCGGACCATGGAAGGACGCTTGGGATCGAAGGTCCAATCGGAAATGAAGCAGCGCATGCCAATGGCGTCGTCGCGCGCTCCGGTGCCCTCAACCTTCTCCTTGTATAGTTCATGGGCCGCCAAGATTTGCTCCATATCCGGGGAAATCCCGAGGCCGGGTGCATCAGGCAGGCGCACCTTCCCGTCAATCATTTGCAAGGGCTGGGTTGTGAGGCGTTCGGTGCCCTCCTGCCAGATCCAGTGCGTGTCCAATGCGTTGTATTCGCCGGGAGCCGCGGCACCGCAGTGCACTGCCATGGCCAGCGAGATATCAAAATGGTTGTTGGAATGGCATCCCCAGGTCAGGCCCATGTCGTGGCACAGTTGAGCTACGCGCACGGAGCCCTGCATGGTCCAGAAATGCGGATCGGCCAGTGGAATGGAGACGGCCTGCAAGAGCAGCGTTGATGCCATCTCCCGCCAGGTGGTGGCGACCATATTGGTGGCTGTGGGCATTCCCGTAAGCCGCCGGAACTCTCCCAGTGCTTCGCGCCCCGAGAATCCGTCTTCCGGTCCGCAGGGGTCCTCCGCGTAGGTCAGTACGCCGAGTAGATCCCGGCACAGCTCCACCGATTCTGCCACCGACCAACACCCGTTGGGATCCAGGGTGATGCGCGCATCGGGAAAACGCTTCTTCAACGCCTTCACCGCCTCAACTTCACGTTCCGGTTCCAGCACGCCACCCTTGAGCTTGAAGTCCTTGAACCCGTACTTGGCCTGAGCCGCCTCGGCCTGTTTGACGATGGCCTCGGTGGTCATTGCCTCTTCGCGGCGAATGCGATACCACTCGCAGTCGCCATCGGGCTCATGCAGGTAGTCCATTCCGGTCGAGGTCGAATCGGCCACGTAGAACAGGTAGCCGAGCACACGGACTTCGTCGCGCTGCTGCCCGTCGCCGAGTAGTTCTGCCACCGGAAGCCCGGCAAACTGGCCGAACAAGTCCAGTAGCGCCGTTTCGATGGCGGTTACCGCATGAATGGCAGTACGTTCAAAGGTCCAGAAGATATTTGCATCGTCACGCCCAGCCATTTCCCGGGTGACTTCACGCAGGATGCGTTTGTATCCCGTTACCGGCTGCCCGACGACGGCGTTGAAACCGTCGCGGATCGCGGTCGTTATGCGCTCCGCGCCAGGTACCTCGCCGATACCACGGCGGCCCTCCGAATCTTCAAGAACCACAATGTTGCGTGTGAAATACGGCTGGTGTGCTCCCGCGAGGTTCAGCAACATGGAGTCGCGCCCCGCCACGGGGTACACATCGGCCTTCACGATCGTTGGGATTTTCATGATCTTCTCCCCGGGCTCCGTCCGGTTATCGTGTCACACCCGATAGTCCGAACGGAGCCCCACAGTTCAGGATGTAATGAAGGCGCCGAGCAGCAGGCAGCCGCCCAGGCCGAGGATGGCCAACACCGTGGTGTACGTGGTGCGCACCTTCAGCGTGTCACTCACGGAAAGGCCGAGGAACTCCTTGAACATCCAGAAACCCGGATCGTTCAGATGAGAGGCGATAACGGAGCCGCAGGCGGTGGCCAGCACCATGATTTCCGGGCTGACACCACCCGCCGCGACCAGCGGTGTGGCAATGCCAGCGGCTGCGGTAACGGCCACCGAGGCGGAGCCGAGGGCAATACGCATCAGGGCGGCGATACCCCACGCCAAGATAATCGGCGAAACGTTCCAGCCACTTGTCAGGTCGGCGATGTAGTCGGAAATACCGCCGGCCTGAAGGACCTGCTTGAACGCGCCACCCGCGCCAATGATGAAGATAATCATGGCGATCGACTTGATCGACTTACTGCAGGAGTCCATCAGGGTATCCATCGGGATATGACGACCGAGGCGGAAGTACAGCAGAGCAACAAGCAGGCCAATGAGAAGGGCTACCGGGGCATCGCCAATCGCACCGAAAATCTTGACGGCAATGTTGCCTTCAGGCAGTGTCAACTCCAGGATGGCGCTGCCGGCAATGAGGATCACCGGTAGGGCGGTAATCCCGAGGGAAACGCCGAAGCTCGGCATGGTTTCGTCGGTGAATTCCTTTTCGCTCACCAGACCCTCGGGGACGTTCGCTTGTACCTTCCTGACGAAGCCGAGCCGCGGCCACACGAGTGCAACCAATAGGCCGATCGGCAGAGCGATGATCAGGCCGAATAGCAATGTCTTGCCGATGGAGGCGTCGTAGTAGCCAGCAACCGCCGTCGGGCCGGGATGCGGCGGCAGGAAAGAATGCATGGTTGAGAGGGCAATCGCCAGTGGTATGGCCAGCCACATCACCGGCAGCTTCTGTTGCCGGGCGACGGCGAACACGATGGGAATGAGAATAACCCAGGCGGTCTCCCAGAAGAGGACGACACCGACAAGGAAGGCGACGATGACGATCGCCAGCTGAGCTCGTTTGACGCCAAAGCTGTTGATTAACGAGGTGGCCAATCGGTTCGCAGCACCCATATCCGCCATAAGAACGCCAAGCATGGCACCGAAGCCGAGGATGAGGATCAGGTCGTCAACCTGACCGCCGACACCGTCGACAATGGCACCCATCACGGTGGTCACTTCGTCGTCGTCACTGATGAAGGGCAAGCCCTGCATCAGGCCGACGGCGATGGACACCAGGATCAGGGCAATAAATCCGTTGAGTTTGAAGACCAGCATCAGCACCAGCAGCAGTGCGATGCCAGCAGCAAGAATTACGAGAGGCAATGTGGTCTCCTGATTGTTGTCTGGCCAGCGACTGCTATGTGCGAGACTGCGTCAATGCACGCAACACTTGAGCCGCCGGACTGATATGCGAATCGGTGGCAACCGACCAGAATCGGTGTCAACCGATCAGAAGTCGACGACGGCGTCGACAGCCTTCTGCAGCGGCTCGCGATATTCGGGAGCGAGTTCGCGTGCGGGTGCAAAACAGTAACCCGCCTCCACACCTGCGCAGCGCAAGCCTTCCTTGAGGACCACGGGGAAGGTGGCCTTGTCGACGAGGTTACGCAGCGGGGAGAGTCGCTGTTGCAGTTCTAGGGCACGGGCGTCATCGCCGGCAATGTATGCGTTGTACAGCTCCGCGAGCAGGCGCGGCGCAATATTCGCCGTCGAGGCAATGGCGCCAGCGGCGCCCATACGCAACGCCGGATAGATCAACGTATCGCGCCCCATAATCACGGCGAAGTCCTCCGGGACTTCGCGCAGATAGTCGGCAGTCAACGTCATATTTCCTGCCGAGTCCTTCACGCCGACTATATTCGGGACCTGAGCAAGTTCAACCACCGTGTTCAAGGCGAGCGGAACCTGGGTGCGGCCCGGGTTTGAATAGAGCAGGATTGGCAGATCGGTTTCTGCGGCGATGGCCTTGTAGTGGTCAATCAACTCGGACTGGGTTGGTGTCATGAAGTAAGGCGTCAGAACGGACAATGCCGAAACACCTCCGACCTCCTGCACCATATGAGCGGTTTTGATGCAATCGCGGGTCGTGATCTCCGACGCGCCCGCATAGACGGGAACTCGTCCGTTGACATGCTCAACCGCAATCTCGACAACCCGACGTTTCTGTGCATCGGACAGTCCGTAGATCTCACCGGAGGAGCCAAGCACGAATACGCCATGTACACCATTGTTGATCGTGTAGTCGAGAACATCCCGTAGTCCCTGTTCAAGGAGTTCGCCATCCTTGTCCAGCGGCGTGACTAGCGCCGGGATGATGCCATGAGGTTTGAACGTCATTGTTATTCCTTGTTGTTCTGTCCGCTGCGCGGAAGTTCATTCAGCGACCACCTTGACCGCCTTCCCGTAGACTCGCGTCTACATATGAACTCACTTAGTATTAAATACTAAACACCTCGACGTTGGATAGGGACTTTGGTCCTCTTTTTCGTGAGCTTCGGCATAAGTGTGGGTAGATCGGGAGGCGTAGCCCAATGTGCCCGTGTTGTTTGCCCCTTCGCCTCGCTTCCAACTTCTCTCGTTTCTCCACCGCCTGTCTACGTATATAGATAGACTGATACCCGCTGGACTTTGCGTGCCCGTTGCGCCTATTGCCTCGGTCCCTAAGTTCCACACGTTTCGACGCTAGGCTGCACCTACGCGTATCACATCACTACCGTCCCGCCGCACTTCCGGGATGACAAGGAGCATCATGAGCAAGATGACCGCCGCACCTGAGACCGGCGTTCGCAGTGTTAAATCTGCCAGCCGAACGGTGGAGCTCCTTGAATTCCTCGCGTTTCGCCAGGCTCGCCCACCCCGACTGAGTGAAATATGCCAGGCGTTAGATGCCCCTCGCTCCTCCGTGTATGCACTTCTACGCACGCTAATTTCACTCGGCTGGGTACAAAACGATTCCAGCGATGGCTATTCCTTGGGAATACGCGTTCTGACCACCGGTACCGCATACATCGATTCAGACCCCTACGTGCGGGTGGTGCGGCCAATCCTGGCCGACCTCGCAGCGACACTGGGCGAGACTTTCCACCTGGGACGTATCGATAACTCGCAAGTCGTCTATCTCTTCACACAGGAATCTCACCGAGAGCTGCGGGCATACTCCCGAGTGGGCCGTCGTCTGCCGGCTTCAACGACCGCCCTGGGCAAAGCCCTCCTTGCGCACCGCAGCGAACTCATTCCCAGTACCTTACCGCGGCTGACCGAATACACGATTACAGATCCCGACGAACTCGCTGCTGATCTGGCGCTCACCCGAGAGCGGGGTTATGCGCGTGAAGCGCAGGAGAACACGCTTGGTCTGCGCTGCGTGGCCTTCGCACTGCCCTACACCAGCCCGGTACGCGACGCCATTTCCTGCTCGATGCCGCTAGCGCGGTGGTCTGAGGAACACGAGGCGAATATTGTTGAGACGATGCGCAGCGCCGTCATGCGTATTGTCGAATCGGCACCGCTTGATCAATAACGTCAGACGCGGCTGGGTGGCTTTCCGGTAGACTGTCGGTGTACTGCATCGGCCGTCAACGAGGAGAAGCCATGTCGATTCCGCAGCCATCCGAACAACCGCGGCAAGCTCTGCCCATCGCAGTCACCGATGAGATCATCGATCGCGCACGCGGGTGCCTTCTAGCTGCCGCCTGCGGTGATGCACTCGGCGTTCCCTATGAATTCGCGGCCGTCCCGGAGAATCCCGAGATGATAGGAGGAGGACTCGGCCCCTACGCCCCGGCTGAATGGTCGGATGATACGCAGATGTCAGTCTGTATTGCACAAGTGGCGGCCAGCGGTATCTCACTTCTGACTCCGGCAGCCGAAGATCGCGTGGGTGAGAAATTCCTCGGCTGGCTGCAAGATGGCGCTACCGACGTCGGCACCCAGACCCGTGCAGTTCTCACTCGTGCCACCGAACTGGGGCGGCGTAACGACGTATCCGATCGTCTTCATCAAGCCGCACGCGAGTACTCCGAGGACACAGATCGTGCCGCCGGAAATGGAGCTCTTATGCGAACTGCTCCGGTTGGCATTGCTTACCTCGGATCACGGGAACTTACCGCGCAGGCGGCACAAGAAATCGCCAGACTCACGCATTGGGATCGACTGGTCGACGAGTCCTGCATTCTCTGGAGTGAAGCGATTCGCGTCGCGGTAACCACTGGCCAGATCGACATCCGTTCCGGGTTTGACTTGATAATTCCTGAGTCTCGCGACTACTGGGCGAAGGCCTTGGATGATGCCGAAAGCGGCAACATCATCCCGCATCGCAACGGTTTTACCGTAGTGGCGTTGCAGTGCGCCTGGTCGACGGTATGGTCCGTCCGCAACCTAGCGGGCGAGGAGGCCGTCCGGGAAGGCATCATCCAGGCGGTACGCCTTGGCAGCGATACCGACACTATTGCCACCGTTGCCGGAGCGCTGCTTGGTGCCGCGTATGGTGAAAGCGCAGTACCTGCCCAGTGGGCGAACGATGTCCATGGGTGGCCCGGTTTGACCGGCAAGCAGTTGGCGGACTTGGCGGAACAGACGGTACGCGCGCAAGGGCGAACGCTCGTCGCGGAATAGTCTCGCCGCAGAGTAATAGGGCAGAGCAAGAGCGAAGTCCTCGCTATTGCGAGGTCCTCGTCGAGCTATCGGGGTTTCATCGAATGATCGACGGCGCGGGGTAGACTTCCGCATCCCCTTTGGTCGTCATTCCGACTGCATTGCCGGTGTGGTTTCTCGCGCTCGGCGGCATCCTTACCCGCGCTGCGGTGTTCTAGCGCTCCCGGGTCATCATTCGTAGGGTGTCAGCCTTCTTTCGGTCGGTCGTCATTGGAAGCAGCTGCACTCGTGGGCGACGCCGCACTCCGGCGCACGAGCCGCTTTCCGACGCGCCTGCGCCGTGAATGTGCGGCGGCGCGTTCTCGCGCCCGCGCATAATCCACCGCCACTGCTTTCAAGCGCGCATACGACGTTGCGACGGAGTAGTCGTTATTCTCCGGAAGGCGCCATTTGAACCAACGAGCAGCGATACAAAGAACACCGCCAAGTGCAGCGGCAGAAATCGTTGCTAGTGACGGGTGCCCCGTCCTCCACAAAAGGATCGCAGGAACCGTAGCGACAAGCGAGCATGTGGCGTAGAGAGTGTTTCCGCCGAATATGGCAGGTGTTCGCCCAACGGCGATGTCGCGGATCATGCCCCCGCCAACGGCGGTAATAACGCCGAGCATCACGGCGGGAGCAACGCCCAAGCCTGCTTCCAGGGTCTTCACCGCGCCGGTGGCAGACCAGGATCCGAGAACGAATGCGTCCGCCACGACGAGGAGACGGCTCCACCACTTTCCGCGCAACCGCACGAGAAACGCGATCCCGGCTCCGGCAAGCGCGCCGGTGAGGTAATGCGGATTGGTGAGCGCAACGGGTGGGCCTTGTTGCAGCAGTACGTCGCGGAGCATGCCACCGCCCAGAGCGGCCATAATGGCGAGTGCCATAAAACCCACCAGGTCGAAGTGCCGCTCACGGGCAACCATTCCGCCCAGGATAGCGGCAACAATAACGCCGCCGACGTCGAGAACCTCGAAGGCCGCCGGTGAAAAATCGGTGACGGTCACCGCAGAATCAGAAGTCCACTGCCGGGATGTCGATCGCCTCGTCGTCTGCGTTACTGTGCTTGACGCGGCCCTTCACTGAATCGACGGCGGACGCAGCGGCGTCCTGCGCCTTCGTCACGCCACAGCGCACCGGTTTTGAATTCCACACGCCGGACGAGAGCTTGACGATCTGCTCGTAGCGGTCGCGCCCAGCCCTGGCTCCCAATACATATCCGGCAATGCCGCCCAGAATGAACGATTTGACGCTCATACCTTCTCCTTTTCGCAACGTTGGATCCGTTGACTCCATCGTAGGGCACCCTCTCCCGCCCCGCGAACAGCACGCTTAGCGCTGAATGCGGGGCCACTCGCTCTCCACAACGCGGGTATCAAAACGCCTATGTGTTCGGTCACTGCCGCCAGCCTGCGCCGTCGTCCTCTCGATTCCCTCGTCAATCCTCCACTAAATCGCTCCCTAAAACGCCCTCCAGGCCGCACAATGAACATAGACCGAAAACTGGCACAGCTGCGGGAGGCCCGTCATGGCGAATGAGCACCGTGTGGCACGAGGTAAGACCTCGGCGAAGGACTATCGGCACGTGGGCAAGCGCCATCTTGTGCGTAACTCCCAGCTGCGCCGCGCAACAGGACGCAGCCGCCGCGAATGGTTTGACGCTCTGGACGAGGCAGGCGCCCTCAACTGGGATCACAAACGTATTGTGCGCTGGTTGGGTGGAAAGGAAGACGCTGACGCCTGGTGGGCGCAGTCTGTTGCCATTGACTACGAGCACAAGCGGAAGGCACCCGTTACGCCCAGCGTTGCCAACCCCACCACCACGGCCGTCATTACCGCCACCGTTCATAGTGATGTCATTTCCCTCTGGCCCTTGCTCGACGACGACGATCTTCGCCGGGCCTGGCTGGATTGTGAGTTTGAGGTGGGCACACGTGAGGGGCGCTTGGGTATAAACTTTCTTGCCGCAGACGGATCCCGCATCCGCATCTCGTTGAAACCGCTGGCCGATATGGCTGACGGAACGCCGCGGAGCCGGGTAATCGTGCGACACTCGCACCTGCCGGAGAACGCTGTGGACGAAACCCGTGCCTTCTGGAAGGCAATGCTCGGGGAACTGGTGCGCATGGTGGCGTGACGCGGTAACGATCTCGCACTGTCAGCGGATGCGTGTGCGACTCGTGCCTGCGCCGAGCCGCGCAGAATTCGTGGAGAGTAAGAACAAGTATGAAAAGCGAGGGCGTGCTCATGGTTGCCTTATGGTGCTCTCACGCCGGCGGGTCAGTATGTCACCATCGTCAGGCCTGCTTGCCTTGCTCTGTTCGCAAGCCAGCGGGTCAGTATCTCGGCATCGTCATACACGGTGCGTCGTCATAAACGGTCGCATCGCGCGCACAGCGTCCCGTCCGGGACCTTGGATCCTGGATCTTCCCAAGCGTGCGATGTAGTTTCAAAGAAAAGTGATGCCACAGCGCCGTCGTACATGCACGAGCACATGAG
>SUUB01000050.1:14788-15961 GCA_015062745.1 Actinomycetaceae bacterium | reverse complement strand
GATGTATGCGCTGACTTCGGGAAGGGGTTCAGTGGAGACGTCGCCGAGCAATTCCGATATACGGTCCTCCCTGACGGCTGTACGGTCCTCCTCCACGGCGCCGACGATGGTACGAGCGCCAAGCGCCAGAATGATGGAGAAGGCGAGGGCAAGGGCCGGAAGAATGTGTTTGGGCGGGATATGTTTGCCACGGAGGCGTTTCTTGTGGCGGGGCGGCGGAGAAAAGTCCTGATTGGGTGATAGGGGCGTGCGCTGGCTGGCCGTGGAAGAGGCGTCGTCGACCGCTTGCGAGGAGGGAGAATCCTGCATGGGTTCCGGGGACGCGTGGTGGGCTGCTGCCGAGGGTGAGTCAGGCTCGTCGGTGTGAGGTTCCATGGCTCACACCATACCAGGACTCGTTGATGCGTGTGGGAGTTCTCGGGATACGACCTGAGTCGTGCCGGGATCGCTAATGGCACGATGGCAAGCGCCGTCCCGCTAGCCGACAACGCTCGGCAGCGATGCGCGCGAGCCGGTATACGGAGTGCTGTGACCGGTATGCCGAGTGTGACGAAGCGTCGGATCGCGTCAGTGCAAGCCGTAGATCAGTGTGTGCCCGTCACAGTGGTTGGCCGTCTCTGCGGAATTCGTCGTGCTGAGCGTGACATCTAGGACGTACATGCTGCCCGCGTCGTACACACCGCCGTGGATAGCGGGTTGTGCCGGCAGGCACGCGTCGTCGATTGGCACGGTAAAGCTGTTGCCTGTGGAGTCGAAGGTTACCTCGATGGTGGGGGACTGCTCGGCCTGCCGTACGGATGTGTCGGCGAGATAGTTGTACACGGGATCGCTGGGCAGTCTCTCATCCTGCCAGCCAAGCGTGTTGCCCGTTGCAGTATCTAGGAGAACGGTCTGCGTGTACACGTCGAAGCGCTCGTGATAACTGGTGCGAACGACGAAATCCAGCGCAACCGTACTGCCTTGATTCGTAACGCTCGCCCCCAAAAACTGTACCGGGGAGGCTGCGGAGCCCCGAGAGTAAGACCAGACGGTTTTTCCGGTCGCAGGATCAAGTAACTGTGCCGTATTTGATGTCACCACAACCGGACCGGAGTCCGTGGCGAGAACCCGAGAGACACGCTCGGGCATGGTCCGAGTCCAGACAACTTCGGTCTGTTCGCTCAGGTCCCTTTT
>SUUB01000050.1:12168-14688 GCA_015062745.1 Actinomycetaceae bacterium | reverse complement strand
AGAAGGATCTTGGTGATCGTGGCGTGTGTTGCGGTGGTGGCGGACGGTCCGGCGAACCGTTCCATACGAGCCGCGATGGCAAACCCGACGGCGAGCAGTGCGCATATAGAAGCAAGAGTAATTCGTAGTGTGCGGCGTTCAGGGCGTTTCACGGTTCTGCCTCCTGCCGTGTGGCGGGCTGATGACGTGTCTGAATCCTACCCGCTCCCACCTCTCCACGCGCGGCGGCGTGGCCTCAACTCAGGCAAGAATTCATAATCCTAGACTTCGGTTTCTCCACAAACGACGGTGTGACGCAGCGTCAGTGCAAGCCGAAGATAAGAGTGTGCTCGTTGGACGGAGTGGTGAGTTGCGAGGCGCCGTCTTCTAGCGTGACAAGTAGGACGTACATGCCGCCGACGTCGTACACCCTGCCACTAATCATTGGGTCTCCGGAGAGATACGTTTCCTCTAGCGGAACGATGAAGCTATCCTCATCGGGGTAGGCGTAGCCATCGCCGTCAGAATCGAAATGTACCTCAATGGCTGAGGAATACGGCACCTGCCGGATGTACGACGCAAAATCGTTTTCGGTGAAGCGGGAAGAGCTCGGAAACTCGTCCTGCCAGTGAAGCGTTTCACCCGTCGCCGCGTCCAGTAGCACCGTCTGATAGTAAGAGGGATACCGATCAGAGGAAGGGCTGACCTCGAATTCCAGGGCGACGGCGGAGTCCCGTTCCGCAGCTTTTGAAGTAGAGACGGTCGCTGCTACTTGAATGCTCAATCCGCGCGTGTACGTCCACACCGCTTCACCACTGGCGGGATCGAGAAGCTGGGCAGTCTGTGCAGTTACCACCACGGGGCCGGCATGTGTAGCAAGCACGGTTACGTAAGGTTCCGGTATCTCGTGTACCCAGGTTGTCTCGGTGTTTTCGCTGAGTTCTCTTGGTTCCGGGAGATTACCCGCTGTTACGCCGCTTGTCGTCAGCTTTCCGGGAAGGTAGGTAGGCGGCAGAGTGAGCAGTGCGGCAGTTACCACTACCGAGACGGCGACGCCGACGGCGGCGGAAAGCAGACGTTTGCCGTGGTTCTTCGTCGGTGGCGGCGCAGTCAGAGCAGCAGCCGTTGCCACTGTGAGTGCCAACAGTGCCACGGTGGTCCACAGAATAGCCTTGGGCCCAATGGTCTCGCGGATGAGAGTTGCGGTCCACCACCACCCGCAGACGAGGGTGGCCACACCCGAGCCGAGAAAGACAACGATACCTTCGCGTCGCAAGTCGCGAACAATGCAGGCCCGAACTGTCAGGAGCAACGGGATCATAAGACCGAGTGCCAAGGAGAGCGGCGGATACGATGACACTACTGCGGACGGGCCGACGAAGCGTTCCTGCCAGCTGGCGAACACAAGCGCGAAAGCGATGAGTGCGCACGTCACTACCACTGCTCGGTGGAGCGTGGGGCGGTCGAGGTTCTTCATTGTGCTTCCTCCTGCTGCGCTGCTACCTGCCCGGTGCGGGCGTCAACAATAGTTTGCTGGTTTTTGACGTATCCAATTGTCAGCCGGCCATCCGCGCCCACCTTGGCCACATCTTGCCAAGGTCCGAGGGCGTCTGAACCATCGGGGTAGACGGTGTGCGCGGAGGCGGTTCCGTTGGGCCATGACGATGTCTCGGTAGTATTTAAGCCGTTCTCCACGAGGTCGAAGGTGTCCGTGAGAATGAGGGTTTCACCGGTGGTTCCGACCAGCCATTCGTCACTGTCCCAGCTGGTGATATTGCTACCGTCGAAAGGAAGGATAGTGATCGTTCCGCCTGCGCGTGCCGTGGTGCCGTCGGTTGTTTGAACGGCGACGGCGTCGTCGAGCAGGACCATTGCTACTGCGGCGCCGTCCACCTCGGTCTCTAACACGGTTCGTCCGCTCCTCGCTTCCAGAACGACGACGGGTGTGCTTGCCGTGCCGTCGTCATGGCGGATATAGCGGGATCACAACACGAGATGTTCGCCGTCGGACTGAAGAGGACCGGTGACTCGGGTGCGATTGGCGCGGTATACGGCGTTGTGACTCGTCGAGTAATAGTCCGCAACAGTATTGCTCAGCGTCCGGTTCCACACGACATCGCCGTCGGTATCAAACTGCACGATGCGCTCGGTCGAATCCCATTGCTTTTCCTCAGAGTCCCAAAAGTACTCCGCTAAGACGAATGCGGGACCCACGGATGTAACGACGTTATACGTATACGAGTCGGAGAGCCCTTCAGGTGCTAGTACTTCCCAGTCATCCGGGGCAACTACATCCCACTGGTCATCAACAAGTCGCGCGCTCACGCCGGGGAGCCGATCGGTGGATACCTCTCCAAGAAGCTCCGACTCGGGGGTGCGTAGGTGGACGATGGCCACAGCACCGACGGCGATGATCAGGGCGCAGGCAATAGCTGCCGCAAGGAGACGGCGCCTGTGGAGAAGAGTGCTGCGTTTGGAAGGCGCCTTGCTCTCTGTGTGCGGGCCATGTTTCGAAGCGTGACCGTGCTCGGGTTGATCGCC
>SUUB01000050.1:0-12068 GCA_015062745.1 Actinomycetaceae bacterium | reverse complement strand
GTGCTGCGTTTGGAAGGCGCCTTGCTCTCTGTGTGCGGGCCATGTTTCGAAGCGTGACCGTGCTCGGGTTGATCGCCGGTCTCGTGCTGCGAGTCGGACTCGTGGCGCGAGTCAGGTTCGTGACCTGAGCCGGCCACCCGCGCGGCAGCCGCGTCGTCGTCGGGTTGGGCAGCCGCGTCGTCGTCGGGTTGGGCAGGTGCGCCGTCCTCGGGAGGATGAGATTCCATAGCTGGAGTCTAGCAAGTGATTAGGCGGCCAGCCGGAGGAACGGCATGCTGAGTGCATTGATACGGTGAGCGGCGTTCATATTGATACGGTTAACTGTGTGAATAGGAAACACGGTGCGCTCGCAAGGTTATTTGGGCGGGGGAAGTCGGCCGAGCGGACGCGGCCAGGCAGCGCGTGGAGCGACGACGGCAGGCGGGCTTGGGGCGAGGACTCGCGCGCACGGTCTGTTCGGAACAGTACTACTGCGGCGGATGCCATGGTGCAGGCCGGTGGCTCGCACGTCACCGACCCACGTGATCAGGCGACGCACCCCGCCCCGGTTCTGCCCTTTGAAGCCGCACTCGTTGCGCGTGGAAATAAGGTCGATGCAATCAGGAGCTATCGTGGGCGTACGGGCGTCGGCCTACGTGCCGCGAAGGATGTAATTGACGGAGTGGAAACGGGAGAGACGCCGATTGCGCCAGACGACGGCGTCGCCCAAAACCCAGTGCTTTCAGTGCGGGAGACCATGCCTCCACCGAGTATGGACGAGGTGGCGCTGATCAGGGCGGGAATGAAGGTGTGGGCCATTAAGGCCTACCGGAAGCGTACCGGCGCGGACTTGAAGACCGCGGCCGACGTGATGAATGAGTACGAGCAGCACGGTTGACGAGTATGAGCAGCACGGTGAATGGGTGGTTTCGGAGGAGTCAGCGGCTTGGAGCGGCGCAGAGGCTGTCAGCATGAAGGAACGCAGCAGCCGGACGCTTGCTCTGCACCAAGACGGCATGGCTCAGATAGACTTACTTTCAGTTGCGCTTCACTTGCGCCTTGGTACTGGCGGACCGGAGTTGTTACGAGCAGTTGATGCTCGGGGCGCTTCGCTTGCGTAAGGGTTCAATCGGATGAGGTGGACTGAATGGCTCCAGAACTCCTGGTCGTAGAGTCTGTGCTCTGGTCGGCGTTATGGATGATACTCGTGGCGATAGCCGTTCGTCGCTTTCCCTTCTCGATGGAACACGACTATCCCGAAGATGTGCGCGCAGTAGCGAAGATCAAGCCGCCGTCAAGAAGGCAAAAGCGAGCCGGGATGTTGTTTGCGGCTCTGAGTCTTTTGCTGACATTCGCGCTGTTGGTTTACTTCGGTATCTCCGGAGTTGGAAATGCGGAGCGAGGATTCCTGCCTGTATTCGTTCGCGTGTGGGTCATCTGTATGGCGTGGAACGTCGTCGATCTACTCGTCGTTGACTGGATCTTGGTCTGTACGCTCTCATGCAAGTACTTCCTGCTTCCGGGATCGGAAGGGTACTCGGGCAACAAGAACTATCTGTTCCACTTCAAGGGATTCTTGAAAGGCGGTGTATCCATGACCATCATGGCCGGCATTGCAGCTGGAGTATCTTACGGAATCATGTCGTGGGTGTAACGGGAAGATTCTTGTCGATGTCGACACGTATCGTGCTCAGATGTCGAGGCGGCGCAGAAGGTATGCGGGAGGAATCTGGCCGTTGAGGATGTAGTTCCGGAAGACGGGGACTGCCTGCTGACCGGTGAAGATCTCTTCCGGGTGGAGCTGCACGGTGATGAGTTCCTTGGAACCGTTGTCCCAGGAGAAGGGGACCCAGCGCGAGGGGTCAACGACCGGTTCCCGTGCCAGCACGTAGTGGATGTAGCCGTATGCGGGGTCGGGAACGCGGGTTTCGATGGTCATCGCCAGCTCGGACCCGGCGGCCTGCATGTACCGGTGCTGTTCGGGGTCGTCGTCGGGTAAATCCGCGAGGCGTTCGATGCCTTCCGGCAGAGGCTGGACGCCCATTGCGAAGCGCGGCCCCTCGGTGAAAAGAGGGGGATAGAGCAGATCATTCTCAACCTCGTCAGCAACTAGCTCGGGAGTTTGAGGGATGACGTCTCTTTCCACTTTTCCGGCTCGGGCGCCGACGTCCCAGACGAAGAATCGTCGCATGTTCATATCCTTTTCATGTCCTGTTGCGCTGTTTCCGGGTGCGCGCGCAAGCCGCCCCACAATGACGCCCGTCAACGCCGAATCGGCAACCGTATCCGGGGCGCTCGCAAGCGGCGGTGCGGGCATGAAGTGACGAGAGCGCCGGCGAGGGGGCCAAAGTCAGCACCTTTGTCGGCGCCCCTGCATAAATGCCGGTCACAGCCGTCATTCGGTCGCCGGGTCGAGTTGAGACAGAACGTTGTCAAGCTTATCGAGGAATGCTCCCTCGCCGAATGTATTGACCTTCCAGAGCAATGCCCGGCTCCCACCGGAGGTTATCGCAGAAACTTGCACCTGATCGGGTGAGCCGAACAGAGCTACATTCAAGCTCACTCGATTCGAGCCAATCATGCTGTAGCGCTCGAAGACCAAAACGATGCAGGAGACGTCTCCGTATCTGAAGCGAGTCTCGTCCTCAAAGGAAGCAGAGATGCTGCCCGAGGTGATGCCCTCGATGATGTGCTTCGCCAAGGCGTCAATGTCGATTCCAGTGATGGTTCGGTCCAGTTTAGCCATAGCTGTTTCCTTCGAGAACTCCTTTGATCGATAGAGCGATGTGCTGGTTGAGAGAACGACGTGCTGATCGATAGAGCGACGTGCGCCTACTGGGTGGGTGCTGTGCAAGAGTGTACAGGGATGTGGCCTGACTTGGCATTCTGCGCCTGTGAATCCGGTGGGCGAGCTGTGAATCTGGTGGGCGAGCAGTTGTGATCCACAACCGCTCGTTAGCGCTCAGCGTGCCCGTGAATTACGGGTGCGAGCCCGCCCAGCGCGCCTCCGATACGTATCGTCTCTAATTGCACCCGGGAGAAACCCGCGCGGTTTATTGTGTCTGCGGTGTCTCGGCACAAGTCGCAGCCACGATCAAGCAGACGTGTGAGAGGCCGTGCGATTCTCTGGAGTCGCTGAGATGTTGAGCCGGGTGCAGCGGCCACATGTTCGTAAAACACGAGCATGCCTCCGGGTCGCAGCACTCTGATGGTTTCGCTCAGTGCGGCTGCGGGGTTGGAGACCGAGCATAGAACAGTGGAGCAGATGACTGCATCGATGCTGGCGTCCTCGAGTGGTAGTTGCTCTGCGGATGCCTCGAGCAGCTGCGAATTGGGCCTGGAGGCTACCGTCGCCGTCAGCCGGCGCCTGGGCGAGGGTTCAAGCGCCAACCATTGAACGCCTGGATGCAGCATGGCTGCGGAGATTCCTGTGCCAGCGCCGAGATCCAAGACGGTGCCGCGAAGAGTGGGGAGGACTCGTATTCGCCACCGTTGCTGCGTAGACGCAGCGGACGAGGAAGACGTCATGGGGCTCATGGTACAACTAGCGCTGAATCCGGTGGGGTGCGAGTGCGACGTCGGCGGATCGCCTTCGCTGACGCGGGGTGAAGCGGACCTCGTCCGTTCAGTGGCCTTGCAGACCGGATTATCCCGCGCTCATGTCTGGTTCCGGGCCGCCTAATCGGCATGATGGTGCGGGTATATGCGGGGAGGCCCAGTGGTCTCCCCGCATTGGCAGTACCGTTATGCGGCGTGGGCCTCGAGGTATGCGACTAGGGCCTCGCGCATGATAGCGGAGGCGGTTTTCCCTGTTGCCGCGGCGTAGTTGTCGAGCCTGTCGTTGACGTCCTTCGGAAGGCGGAGCTGGCGGCGGGGGGAGTTCCCTACTCCTTGAGCACGCTCTTGGCCGAGGTTTGGGCGGCCGCTGTAGCGTTTGAGGAGTTCCTGACCTGTCCGGCTTGCTTCCTCCCCTACGAGTGTTTGCCCGGTCGCAGGCCGTGCGACTGCTTCGTCGCTCTCGGCCCAGGCGGCGAGTGCGTCCCAGTCGATTTGTTTTGTCACTGCTAAATCCTCCTTCGCAGCTTCGCAATAGCCTTGTTTCGGGCTGTCATGCAATGAAAGATAACGACGGTATCTGGTGGTGTGACAGACGCGAAGACCTCAATCAGCTTACCGTTTCACTCGGTCCTACCCATGCGCCAATGCCCACACCGCCTTCAGTGTCGTATGCGCTGTTGTAATGCGTCGCATGACCGATGGTGTGTAATGCATCGGCTTGGGTGTAGCCGTGTTTGAAGGCGCTTTTGCGGAACTCTATGGCCACGCGAATAGTGTACGACAAAAGCGGTGTGTTGTCGAACTATTTGGCTTGTTTTCGCTGACTTCTGGCCGTTAGGAGTAGGGAGTGAGCAGTCAATGCGGGCCAGGGCGGGGATCGCTAGGACGTGTGCCACGGTTTATGTCAAGGCGTCAATGGATGATAAGAGGAAGATACTGGATGAGTTGTGTCCGGTGACTGGTTGGAGTCGGCTGGGTGCCAGGCGGCGTCTCGCTCGTACCTAGAGATCATCCCCGCTCATGCGGGGACCTCCGGGGTGCTGCGAGGAGGTAATCAACTCGCAGCACCCCGCTACAATTGACACACCATGAACGCCACGTCTGTCCCGACGCCCGCGAGGGCGAATCCGGTGGTGTTGGAAGAGGCCGCTGCGCCCGCCACCACCGGCCTTGTCGACCGTTTTGGCCGGGTGGCTCGCGACCTGCGCGTTTCGCTCACCGACAAGTGCAACCTACGCTGCCAGTACTGCATGCCCGCCGAGGGGATCACGCCGCTGCCCACCGCCCGCCTGCTCACCGACGCGGAAATCATCCGCCTGGTCCGCGTCGCCGTCGAACAACTCGGAATTCGCGAGGTCCGCTTCACCGGTGGGGAACCGCTTCTGCGCAAAGGGCTGGAGAACATCGTTGCTGCCACCGCCGCCCTATGCACAAACCTCGGCACCCCGCCGGATATCTCGCTGACCACCAACGGCCTTGGCCTTACTCATCGCGCCGCCGCGCTGAAGGCCGCCGGCCTGGCCCGCGTGAACATATCCATGGACGCCGCCACCTCCGAAACATATGCCAAGCTCACACGCCGCAATCGGTACGACGACGCCGTCGCCGGTGCAGCTGCCGCCACAGCCGCCGGGCTGACCCCTGTCAAACTCAACGCCGTTCTACTACCCGGCGTCAACGCGCACGAGGCCCCCGCGCTCCTGGCTCACGCCCTGCGCGGCGGCTACCGGCTCCGCTTCATTGAATTCATGCCGCTGGGGCCGCGGAATTCCTGGAAGCGGGAGGAACTCCTCACGGCCGATGATATCCTCGCCACCTTGAGCGAGCATTTCACCCTTACGCCACGCCCGGACGCCGAACGCGGTGCCGCCCCCGCGCAGGAATGGGACGTGGCCGCCGGGCTCTTTGATGGGCAGCCACATCCGGCAGGTCGGGTCGGCATTATCGCCTCGGTGACCAGGCCGTTTTGCGGCGACTGCGACCGCACCCGCCTCACCGCCGACGGTCACGTGCGCACCTGCCTATTTGCGGCGGGGGAGACGGAGCTGCGCGGGCCGCTGCGCGCCGGAGCATCCGACCCGGAATTGGCCGAGATCTGGCGGCACGCCATGTGGGGTAAACAAGCCGGTCACGGCATGGATGACCCCGCTTTCTTGCAGCCGACCCGGCCCATGAGCGCCATCGGCGGCTAGGCTAATGGCATGACGATTCGGATGCGTTACTTCGCCGCCGCAGCTGATGCGGCGGGAACGCGTGAGGAAACCGTGGAGCTCGCCGAGGGCACCGTTGCAGATCTTCGCACCCAATTACTTGCCCACCATTCCCCTGAATTCGGCGCGACTCTACAGATTTGTGCGCTGCTGGTAAACGGCACGCGTGCCGCTGATGACACCCCGCTGCCCTCCGGCGATGTGACGGTCGACGTGCTTCCGCCGTTCGCGGGCGGATAGGGCTTCTACGCGCTGCCGCTCCACGCATGCGTTCCGTCCGTGAATTCCTGCTTCTTCCACACCGGCAGCTGCAGCTTCACCGCTTCAATTAGCTGTTCCAAAGCCTGAAAGGCATCCCGGCGATGCGAGGCCGACACCGCTGCGCCCAAAGCAGCATCGCCCACTTCTAGCAGCCCGACACGGTGCTGTACGGCGATTCTGCACGCACCGCTTCTCTCGGCAACCTCTTGTGCCACGCGGCGGATCACGGCGTTCGCGTCCGGATGTGCCTCATAGTGGATAGATACCACCGCTCGTGCCTCGTCATGATTGCGTACCCGCCCGCAAAACGTTGCAACCGCACCCGCGGTGGGGTCGGCGACGGCGTCGTCGAGCTGGCGCATATCAATCGGCACTTCGACGACTTCGGCGTGCACCACGGTGGCGTCCCCATGCTCCGGTATGCCGCGATGCTGCGCCTTCCACGTCGCCTTGGCGTGGGCGTCCTGCCGTAGCTCATGCTCTGCCCAATCACGGCGCTGATGCGCGGCGAGGGTGGCGGTCTCCTCACGCGGTGGGTGTGGGGCAGTGGTCTTCACATCCGTCAGTCCAGCGGCGATATGCGTGAGAAGCGGACCGATAATGGCGACGGCGTCGCGCACCCCGCCGGTTGAGCCGGGCGCGTTGACGACGAAGGCCCGTCGGCCGGCTTGCTCCATGATTCCGGCAACTCCACGCGAGAGTGCGGCCGTTGGAACGCGTGGGTTCGCACGCAGCAGCGACTCGATGCCACTGAGCCGAGCGGCTAGCAGGGCAATGGTTGCCTCCGGCGTGAGGTCGCGGGTAGTGATGCCCGTGCCTCCGGTGGTCAGTACCACGTCTGCTCCGCCGGCGACGGCGGCGCGGAGAGCCTCCTGCACTGTGGCAATGCCGTCTGGCACAACAACAGGCGCGTTCACCTCGCCATACGGGCGCAGCAGTTCGGCAGCCAACGGCCCGGACACGTCTGTGCGCTCGCCGCGGGCGCAGCGGTCGGACACTGTGATGACGCTAATGCGTGGATGCGACATATTCACGATTCTAGGGGTGTTTATTGCGGCATGATAGAAGTTGCACGCTTCGGGCGATGCTCGGCGCTTCATGTGAGACGCGGGGAAGGCCGTGCTGGGAGTCGGAAGCCCGTGCTGGGACTTCGGGCAAGCCGTGCGGGACTCGGAAACCCATGCGGGTCTTGAGAAGCCCGTGCGGGACTCGGAAACCCATGCGGGCCTTGAGGAGACTCCGGCAGTCCATTCGCCGCATCTGAATTCGCCGCATCTGAAAAGGAAAGGTAGAGGTGGAGGCACTCGCGAAACCTGTGGTAGAGCTTTCCGCGGCGCAACGCGGCCGCTATGCTCGGCAGATCCTCTTGGAGGGATTCGGGTCGCTCGCCCAGCGGCGCCTACTCGGTGCGCGCGTGCTGGTTGTGGGCGCCGGTGGCCTTGGTTCTCCCGTCCTGTTGTACCTGGCCGCGGCCGGGGTGGGAAGCATCGGGATTATCGACGACGACGCCGTCGACCCGTCGAATCTGCACCGGCAGGTGATCCACACGCTTGACGCGGTAGGCCTGCCGAAGGTGACAAGTGCGGCGGCGCGCCTGCGCAGTCTTAACCCGGACGTGCAGGTGATCGAGTATCCGCAACGCCTCAGCGAATCCAACGCTCGGGAGGTAATCGCCGAGTATGACCTGGTGATCGACGGTACGGACAACTTCCTCACCCGCTACGTGGTGGATGCGGCATGCTCGGCCCTCTCCATCCCGGAAGTGTGGGGCTCTATTCTGCGCTACGCCGGGCAAGTCTCTGTGTTTTGGACGGGAGAGCGGGCGTACGCGCACGGGGTCCCGGCGCCGGGCGTGTGCCTGCGTGATCTCTTCCCGGCTCCGCCGCCTCCCGGTGCCGTGCCCGCCTGCGGTGAGGCGGGGGTGCTCGGTTCGCTGTGTGGACAAGTGGGTGCCATCATGGCCAGTGAAGCCATCAAAATGCTGACAGGCACGGGAGAGCCACTGCTCGGAAAGGTGCTCGTCATCGACTCTCTGAAAGGTAGGACGGACATGGTTGATGTGCATGGTGCGGAAGACAGGCCGGAGCCGCTGCGCGGCGAGGCATTGAGCGCCGCCTGCGCTTCGCCGATGCCGGGCGGCGCTGCGGCGCCGCGTCAGGCCGGGATTCCTGGTGGTGCCGCGGCGGAGGGGGCCAATTCTGCGACGTCGTCGGCCGTCACGGTAGAGCAACTCGCCGAACTGCTGGCTGCCCGGCAGGCCGGTACCACGGACTTCACGCTGGTGGACGTGCGGGAAGAAAACGAACGCGCCATCAATGCCATTCCCGGGTCGGCGTATCTGCCGCTCGGCAGGATCCTCGCCGATCCGCAGGCCGCACGGGCCGAGCTTGGCGGCGGTCCGCTCTACCTGTACTGCCTCGGCGGCGCGCGGTCTCAGAAGGCTGTTGATGCGCTCAAAGCGGCAGGCGCCGATGCCATCAATGTTGAAGGTGGGATCCGTGCGTGGTGGACGCGGATTGATCCGGACATGCCGCAGTACTGAAGCTGGCGAGGTGTGCTCGCAGGGGCTCTTTCGTGGCGAGGGAGACCGCGTCTGGACAATTTCGGAACGCTCGGAGACGGTAGCGAAGCCAGGAATCCAAGACCGTAGCGAAGCGAGGAAATAGTGAAAGAAGTTGCGCAACATCTTGCGGACGTCTTGAGTCTGGGCCGTCCACTCGCGGTGACGGAAGTGCCGCTGGCACAGGCGCGAGGTTTGACCCTCGGAGCAGATGTGCCTGCTCGCCTGTCCATCCCGCCCTTCACCAATTCAGCGATGGATGGTTTCGCGATCCGCGCCGCCGATGTACAGCCCGGCATTTCCCTGCCCGTTCTCGGTGATATCCCCGCTGGTTGCACCACACCACCGCCGTTACGCCCCGGCACGGCATTGCGCATCATGACCGGGGCTCCGCTGCCTCCGGGGGCCGACGCCATCCTGCAGGTCGAGTTCACGGAGAACTCCGACCAGAACATGCTGCTTGATCCGCCGGAGAGCATCACTCCGACCGCAGTTGTGTGCGCAGGAACGCATATTCGCCGTGCCGGGGAGGACATTACGGCAGGCAGCCTCGCCTTCCAAGCGGGTACCGTGCTGACGCCGGCGCATCTTTCTGCCCTGGCTGCGCTTGGATACGCAACGGTTCCCGTTCACGCCCGGCCGCGTGTGGGAGTGCTGACCACCGGGGATGAGTTGCGCGCCCCGGGAGCGGACCTGCGACCCGGCCAAATCCCGGACTCCAACTCGTTGTTGGTGGCGCAACTGGTGGAGGAGCGCAACGCGGTGGCGTCGCTTCACCACTGGGCCGGGGATGACCCGGCTGCCTTCAGCGCCGATCTGGATGAGCTGGCACAGGAGACGGACATGATTATCACCACCGGCGGTGTGAGTGCCGGAGCCTTCGACGTCGTGAAAGCCGCACTCACGCACCGGGGTGTGCGCTTTGAGAAAGTCCGTATGCAACCGGGAAAGCCACAGGGATGGGGAGTGCTGCGAGGTGGCGGGGGCGGCGCCGCATCGGTATCAGGCGGTTCGCTGCACGCAGGCGCAGCGATGTTCAATGTAACCGACCCAACCACGTCAGTTCCGACGGCAGGATCACATTCGGCACGCGTATCCTCCGCCGCAGAATGCCGTTCCATTCCCATACTCTGCCTGCCCGGCAACCCGGTGAGCGTATTCGTCTCCATGCAGCTCTTCGCCCTCCCACTCATCGATGAACTGTTGGGCCGCGCGACCGTTCCCTACGAAATGATGTTCAAGCCGGCCAAAGCCGCTGTGGCGTGGGAGCGAAAGCCGGGGCGCGTGCAGTTCTTGCCCTGTGTACGGGTGGGCGGAAACATGAATATGACGGAGGAGGGCGGAGCGGTGGACGGCGCCGTCGCCGCAGGAGAAAAGCCTGTTACTGCAGGTGAAGAGTCCGTTGCCGTGCGGGAAGGCTCCGCCGTCGCCGCAGGAGAAGTGCTTGGTGTGCCGCGTATTGCCCCCGCCGCGGCGGGCGGATCGGGATCTCATTTGATAGGAAGTCTGCCACATGCAACCGGTTTGGCGCGCGTGGCAGCCGATGTGGCACGTGTTGCCGCAGGCGACGACGTCGACGTTCTATGGTTTAGGGCGTAGCGACGGTGACGGAAGGCGAATCAATGGCAGAAAGAACGACGCCGCAGGCGGCTGACAACGTGCCGCCCGGAGGCGCGCCGCAGGGCGGCGGCCGAGGCAGGAGCGGGGGTTTACTGCCGAGCGAGGGTCAGCCGCCTGCCTCTGGCAGGGGTCTCAGCGCGGACGGTGGCGGAAGTTTGGCGCCGGGCGGCGGTCAGTCCTCTGCACAGGGTGACGTCAGCACCCGTGAGAAGGCACCCGCGTTACGTTTCAGCCATCTCACCGAAGCCGGCGAGGCACACATGGTGGACGTGACGGCGAAAAGCATCACGGCGCGCGAGGCAACAGCGATAGCATCCGTGCACTGTTCAGAACATGTGATGTGGGCACTGCGCGAGGGAACAGTGCCGAAAGGTGACGTGCTCGCCGTCGCCCGGCTCGCCGGTATCCAGGCGGCGAAACGAGTACCGGAATTGCTGCCCCTAGCGCACTCTATTGAGATTCACGGGGCGGAGGTTGAGCTGCAGCTGCGCGCTGATCGTGTGGAGATTACGGCGACGGTTCGAACGGCGGGCCGAACCGGGGTGGAAATGGAAGCACTGACCGCTGCGAATGTAGCGGCATTAGCCGTGATTGACATGGTGAAAGGCGTGGATCGCTCGGCCGAAATCATCGATTGCAAGATCATCTACAAGTCCGGTGGGCGTTCCGGAAGGTGGTACCGCCCGGGATATGAGCCGGACGGTGGCGCCGGGGGCGTGGCGCTGGTTGGCGTGATCGTGCTGGCGGGCGGAACCGGAATACGGTTGGGTGGTGTGTCTAAGCCCGACGTCGTCGTGGGCGGGAAGCGCCTTCTCGACCTCGCGCTGGCCGAAGTGAGACGTGCCTGCGATCGGGCAGCGGGCGGCGCGCAACACGATTCGGCTGGTGTGCCAGCGCCGGAGATCGTGGTTGTGGCTCCCGACGGCGTGGCGCTGCCGCCGGATGTGCATCGTACCTTGGAAGATCCGCCGCTGGGCGGTCCCGTTGCGGGATTGGCAGCAGGGCTGGCGGAGCTGAACAAACACTTGCGGAAGTCTTCACCGCAGGACTACCCGGTACATGCCAGCGGTGGCGGCTCATCCGCAGCGATGCCGACGTCGCCCGATTCGACGACGCATGACGCGCCGGAGAAGCCCCGCCGGGCAGCGGGGACGCCGCGCCGCGCCGCCGTCGCCCTGCTGACCTGTGACGCGCCACTTGCACCCCGCCTGTACCCGGAACTGCTCGGGCAGCTTGCCGCACACCCGCAGGCGGCCGGTGCGGTTCCACTTTCGCAAGAGCGTGGCGGCGAGCCGGTTGCGGGTGAGGTGGCGCAAGCGCGTGGCCGGGTGTTCCGGCAGTATCTCAACGGCGTCTACGATCTTGGGGCGTTGAGTGATACTCTGCGGGGCGAACTCCGCGGCCGCCCCGCACGCGCCGTATTCGCCGAGTTGCCAGTTATCGAGGTGCCCGATTCCGACAATGTGTGCGCGGACGTTGATACTTGGGATGACGCTGCCGATCTTGAACACCGCTTGGCCGGAGGATGAATTCTGGCGGAGGGTTCACCTGGGCCATAATGGGAGTGTTGTGCGGTATACGCCCGGCGGGATCGCCGCGGAGTTATCGTCTCCGCTCCGGGGTAGGCGTGGCGCTGATCGTGCTCGGCGCCGCCGCCATGGCCGGAATGTGCATTGGCATTTCCGGCACGGGTAGTGCCGCAACGGTGATTCTCATCTTATGGGCCGTGTGTGGTCTAGGTATGGGTGCCACCTACGTTGATACGCTCAGCATCTTCTTTGACGAGCCGGCTGTTGATGACGATATCTCCATGGAGCAGATCGCCGGAGCGTCCGTCATGGTCGAGTCACTATCACAGGCGATGTTTGTTCCGCTGACGG
>SUUB01000049.1 GCA_015062745.1 Actinomycetaceae bacterium | reverse complement strand
TGCTCAGAGTCTATTGAGCTCGACTGATGCTAAGGGCTCTCGATATGACCGAAATGGCAGGCACAAGCGTCTGCCATGGCGCAGTTGGAGCAACGCAGAGTTCGGTGCCGCCCCTTAGGAATCCGCCGGGCGGTGCCCCAGGAATCGATCGTGTCCCGCCGTTAGGAATCCAGCGTGCGGCGCCTCGCCACCCGCGCCAGCACGAGGCTTGCGAGGATCACCATGCCGCCAAACCAGGCAAGGAATGCGAGCAGGTGGCCAACATTAAAGACCTTGCTGTGAGCATCCGAAATCACCTGTGTCACGGCAGTGATCGGCGAAATGCTGACAAGGGGCCGCACCCCGGGAGCATACATCTCCCGTGGCATCACTGCGGTGCTGAAGAACATGGCCGCCATGATCAGAGGAGAGAGGCTCAGCGCTCCCTGGGGAGTATCCACTGTGTATCCCAGAAGAACGCCGACGGTTCCGGCAGCGCATGCAACCAGTAAAAGTATGAGCACCGTCCACGTAAAGCCAGTGATACCGCCGAAGTCAGCGCCATATGCGAATCCAACGCCCAGGGAGGCGATCGCCGTTATCAAGGCGCGCAGGCTCTCCGCCACCACCCTTCCGGCCAGACTCGCCGACGTATGGCCGGGCATCGTCGCCAATCGATCCGGCAGCCCCTCCTGCCGTTCCTGCACTGTGCCACCAGCGCCGAGGATCGAGCCGGTGAATGCCATGGAGACTGCCACCATCACGGCCACATGCGCCGGGTTCATGCCCTGCCCAGTAAACTGTTTCACCATGCCATCGAACATGACGTTGACAACGACCACCATGATAATTGGCAAGCCAACGGTGGAAACAATCATGGGTGAAGAGCGGGACCACCGGCGTAGCAGCCGCCCAGCATGAACACGTACCGCAGTTAGCCACGTGGGCTGTGGCCGAGCGGCTAGCGCAGGAGCTCCGGTTGGGAGCGGGTGCGAGGATTCGGTGATTGCTTCTGGTGACGTGGTCACGAGTGACTCCCATTCATGGCTGTCTCCTAAAGGCGTTAGCCACCCACAGCGATCCCAGTAGCAATCCTGCCGATAGCCAGGCGAACGCTTCCCATCCAGCCGCGCCGGGGTTGGTTCCGGCGAGCAAAGCGCGTGTCGTATCGATCAGCGGGGAGAAAGGGAGATGCTCAACGATCGGCCCGAGCCAGTCCGGCAGCATCGCGACTGGAATAAAAGCCGTGGAGAAGACGAGTAGCGGCATTTCGATTGTTTGAAGCAACCCGGCCGTCTGCACCGGGTGTGATGAGCGCAGTGCGATTCCACAGAAGGCCAGCGACAGGACCTCGCCGACCAGGAGTACGACGCCGAAGCCGAGCAGCAGGCCGGAGAGGCCGTCCGGCTCGGCCCCACAGAGCAGTGCCAGGGCCGTCACGGTAGCCAATGAGCACAGTGAGCGGATAAGGTCGGTGGCCAATCTTCCTCCCACTGCGACCAAAGCGGTGATCGGCATGGCACGCATTCGGGAGAGCAGGCCGTTTTCCATGTCAACGGCCAGTGCGCCCGCAGAGCCGCCCGCTGTGAACATGACTGCTTGGACCATGCAGGCACCCAGGAGGAAGAGGGCGTAGTCGAATCCTGTGTTCGCCGCCGCATGGCCGAAAACCGACCAGAAGGAGAGCATGAACAACCCGGGAATGACGAAAGCGGATACCAACGAGGCGGTGTTGCGGCGCAGCCGCAGCATGTTTCGCCATGTCGCGCCAGCAAATGCACGCCAGGTTAGTCTCAGCGCATTCACCGCATCATTGTCCGTATCCACTGCGTCATGATCCTGATTCGGGTGGCCTGACTCTGCTGCCTCGGGAGTCCAGTGCGGATTGCTGGCGCCGGTTGATGGACGGGGGTATGCGCAGTGAGTTGACTCTGCTGGGTGTGGCCCGCCTCCAGTGTGGGTGGACATTACGATGCCTCCGCGGCAGAGAATGCGGTACCCAGAAAGACGTCGTCGAGCGATGGTGGCGTCAGCGCTGCGGAAACTGTGGGAATCTGTGCGTGTTGAACGGCCGCGAGCGCACGCGAGAGATCCTGAACCCCACCGTGTGCGGTGAACGAGACGGTTAACCCATCCAAGGTTGGCGTCACCTGCGTCGGCCTGAACTCGGAGATGAGAACCTCCTGTGCTACGCGGCGAGCGTCCACTGCGTCACGGAATGTCAACTGACACAAGGGTGCGCCGAATTGCTCCCGCATTGCAGCAGGCGGACCGTGAAGAACTATCCGTCCGTCGCGGATGAGGACGACGTCGTCGGATAATCGCTCCGCTTCATCCAGGTATTGGGTGGTCAGTAGTACTGCGACGCCACGGTTGCGTAAGTCTTCCACCGTTTCCCACAACTCCCGGCGCGAGAGCGGATCGAGTCCGGTTGTGGGTTCGTCGAGGAACAACAGCTGTGGTTCGACGACGAGCGAGGCCGCGATGTCCAAGCGCCGCCGCATACCACCGGAGTACTTACTGACCCGTTGCGTGGCTGCATCGGCGAGGCGGAATTGCTCGAGGAGTTCGTCCGCGCGCACTTTCGCGCGGTGGGGCGCCAGTCCGTGTAAGCGGGCGAAGAACACGAGATTCTCCCGGCCGGTCAGTTCACCGTCAACGGCTGCGAATTGCCCGGTCAGAGAGATGAAACGGCGTACCTTGTCTGCCTGTTTGACGACGTCGGCGCCGCATACAGATACCGTGCCGGAAGTTGGAAGCATCAGTGTGGAGGCGATATTGACCAGTGTCGTTTTTCCGGCGCCGTTCGCGCCAAGTAGGCAAACGACCTGTTGGGAGTGGACGTTGAAGGTGAGCCCTTTAAGTACATGCTTCGCGTTGTCATTCTTGCCGAAGCTCTTGTGGACTTCTTGGACGGCAAGAACGGGCTCGTTGACCGTGATGCTGCTGGTCATATGGAGGGTCCTATGTCTCTCTGTCTTCTGCGCGCCGAGTCTCGATGTTTCTATGATCAACGCAAGCTGCGCTGATAAGGGCATCCTAACCTGCGGGCGCATTGTGGGCAAGAGTTGACGAGGGTGGACCAGTACGCCAATCGGGGCTGCGCAGAGGTGTGCGAGACCGAGAGCTGTGGGGTAGGGTGTGGGGTGACTGTGTGGCAAGGTAAGCCTTCCCTAAACTAAGCCGGGCGCCTAGACTTGCGGGTAGTGCAAGGAGCTGGGGGCTCGTTCGGTTGAGGATTTCCGCTCGTTGCTACGCAATGAGACGTCTTTGTCCATACAGCAGACGGGCTTCGGTCGTATGAAAGCCCCGCCCGCCGTTTTCACGGCATGCCCGGACTTGCTGGGCGAAGGCATCTACGCCAGGGCGTACCGGTGCAGATACAGGCGGAAGGTGAAGGACAGGCGGAAGGTAAAGGAGCGATGACCAGAAACGTGGACCAGACGGCGCGAACAGACCGATCGGCCAATGAGCAGCCCGGAGTGACGAACGCCCACGCCGGGCCTACCGACGCCCACGCCGGGCCGACCAACGTGTGGCAGTTGACGGCCAGCGCGCATCGCTCGATGCTACTGGGAGGCCTGGCGGCCTTTATCGGCTCTGCAATCAAGCTAGTGCCCTACATTGCACTGGTTGAGATCGGGCGCGGCCTGCTGGCGGGTGAAGATCCCTCGCAACTGTGGCGATGGGTGATCGTCGCCGTCGTCGCCATGGTGATTCACGGTGTTGCGTACATGGGAGCGCTGGGAGGCAACCATCGCACGGAGGCGCGATTACGGTACGAGCTGCGATTGAGACTTGTTGAGAAGCTGAAGCATGTCGCCCTCGGCTGGTTCAATGATCGCTCATCCGGAGTGGTACGTAAATCAATCACCACTGACACGAGTGCAATCCACTCACTTGTCGCTCACCTCGCCGGAGACCTGGCCAATACGCTTGGAACGATCATCGTGGGTTTCGGCTACCTGCTCTACCTTGACGCTCGGTTCGCAGGGATGATGATTGCCGCATCCGTCGTGCTCATCATCATGTGCATGATTCCAACCATGCGGGCCTGGGGAAACGATTTCAACGCCTACGCCAATGCGCAACGTGAACTTGCCGCGGTCACGGTGGAGATGGTCGACGGTATCAAGGAAGTGAAGAACTTCGGTATGACGGCCAGCGTCTACGGGCGCTTTGACGAAGCCCGTCGACGCCACGGTGAAGCCGCCATGCAATGGATGCGTAATTCCGGTATTGGCATGGCAGTGATTCAAGCGGTTATGCAACCGGCTGCCACCCTCGCCCTCGCCGCGGGTATCGGATACTGGATGGTTTCGTTGGGATGGACGGCGCCGGTCACGGTGCTGGCGTTCATGCTCGTGTGGGTAGGAATCCCCGAAGGCCTGACCACTCTCGTGCAACTCGGGCAACAGCTCTATGCGGCACGGGAGGCCGCCCGCTCTACCGTGGACATACTCCAAGCAGCGGAACTGCCAGAACCGGATGAGTCGGCCGTCGTCGTCGGCAATCCCTCCCGGGTGGAACTCCGGGATGTCGAATTCTCCTACGACGAAGAAACACAGGTCATCAAGGGTGTCAGCCTGACCTGTGAACCCGGAACCGTAACGGCACTCGTTGGCCCTTCTGGTGGTGGAAAGTCAACACTCGCCAAACTCATCGCGCGCTTCTGGGATGTGGATGCCGGGGCGATAACGGTAGGTGGCGTGGACGTGCGAGATCAAACGAGTCGACAGCTCATGAGCTCTATGGCGCTGGTTTTCCAAGAGGTGATGACCGTTGCTGACACAGTGGCCGGGAATATTGCGCTCGGAAAGCCGGGAGCCAGCCGAGAAGAGATCATCGCCGCTGCTCAGGCGGCCAACATCCACGAACGGATCATGACCTTGCCACAGGGCTATGACACGATGCTCGGAGAGGGGGCCGGATTCCTCTCCGGTGGCGAGGCGCAGCGCCTGACCATTGCACGGGCCATGCTCGCAGCGCCGTCGATACTCATTCTTGACGAGGCCACCGCGCAGGCCGACGCGCACTCGGAACTGGAAATCCAGCGGGCCATTACCGGGTTGGCCGAAGGGCGCACGGTCATCATGATTGCGCACCGGCTCTCCACTATCACCTCGGCCGATCAGATCGCTGTGATTGACGATGGTCGGGCGGTAGAAGTGGGAACGCATGAAGAACTCCTCGCCCAGGGCGGACTCTACGCCGATCTGTGGAATGCCCAGACGGCGAGTATGAATGCTGCCGCTTCCTCGGAGTCGGCGGCGGCTGCGTGCAGCGAAGGAGAAGCAGGGCATGTTTAGGCGTTTTAACAAGTACTTTGACCACCCGGAGACCATCTATCTGCTGATCGCCGGCTATGTTGCGGCCGCTATCCTGCAGGGTCTGGCCTTCGGAGCACTTATCGGCTTCTTGCGTGCTTTTCTCGGCCCTGACCCATCGACGGCGAAGAGCGCCCTGTGGGTTCTTCTTGCCCTTGGCGTGGCCGCATTCCTCATTCAATCCATCACCACCGCGTATGCGAACAAGGTGAGCTCTTACGATATCTGCAGTAATCTGACCGCCCAAGTGGGAAGACGAGTCTCCAATCTGCCGTTGGGATGGTTCGATGCGAATTCGGTGGGCCGGGTGACCGCGGCGATTTCCACCGAAGTCGATACGCTCTCCCACTTGGCCTCCATCGTGTTGCCGCAGCTTATTTCGGCCACCGTGACCCCGGCGACGGTTATGGTGGTCACCTTCGTCTATGACTGGCGTCTGGCGTTGATCATGCTTGCCGTCTTCCCGGTGGTGGCGGTGTTGTGGCGTTGGGCCTCCAGGCTCCTGATGCGTGAGCACCGCATCGCACCACGTGTAGCTGCCCAGACTGCGGCACGCACCGTGGAATACGCCCATCTGCAACCCGTTCTGCGAGCACAGGGAGCGGCGGGTACCAACTGGCAGCCGCTCAATAACGCGTTGCGAGCGGAAAACGATACCGTCACCGGGCTTATGCGTGCGCAGGCGGCACCCGCGGTGTGCTTCGGTGTATTGGCACAAGCCTTCTTCGCCGCGATACTGGCGGCAGGTCTAGGGCTGGTGTTAGGCGGGCATATTGATACTCCTACGTATGTGGCGATAGCGGTGATGGCGGCGCGTTTCACCACGCCGATCAGTCAGTCTGTTCTCTATGCTTCAGCGCTGCAGGAGTGCATGGTCGCCCTGGACGCCATCGGCACGATCGTTGACAGTCCGGTGTTGCCGGAGCCTGCCGTGCCGCAGGCTCCGCAGGGAACACGGATCACGCTTGACGACGTCGACTTCGGGTACACGCCGAACCAGAAGCTGTTCTCGTCACTGAGTCTGACGGCTCCCGCCCAGCAGATTACGGCACTCGTAGGACCCTCCGGATGTGGAAAGTCGACAATCACCAAGCTCATTGCCCGTTTCTGGGATGTGGACGGCGGCTCCATCACCATCGGTGGCGCCGATGTGCGAAGCATCGGTTCTTCGGATCTCATGGCGATGACATCCATGGTGTTCCAGGATGTGTACCTCTTCGACACCACTATCGCAGAGAATGTCCGCCTGTCCCGCCCGGAGGCCAGTGATGAGGAGGTTCGTGATGCTATCTCCAAGGCTGGACTGGATGCGGTTGTTGCCGGTTTGCCAGATGGTATTGACACCCGGGTCGGCGAGGGTGGTCTTAAGCTCTCCGGGGGTGAGCGGCAGCGGGTGTCGATCGCCCGAGCCTTCCTGAAGGATGCTCCGATCCTGCTGTTGGATGAGATCACGTCCGCGTTGGATACGGAGAACGAGGCTGCGGTAACGCAGGCACTTGCTGACCTCTCCCACGGCCGCACGGTTATTGTGGTGGCACACCGGCTATCGACCATTATGAACGCCGACCAGGTGTACGTGCTTTCGGGGCATGAGAATGGGGAGCCGACACGAGTGGTCGAGCATGGCTCACCGCGGGAGCTGGCCGGTGCGGGTGGCGTGTTCGCCTCGCTAATTGATGACTTCGCCCAGACCGCGCGGTGGCGTATCCGCTAGGCGTGGCGAGGTGAGAGCGGCCGGTGGCTGGACAACCGATGGGTGGACAACAGGTGGCTGGACAACCGGTGGCTGGACGAATTGGCGGCTCGGGGCGACCATGCTTGTCAGGTTGTGATATTCGTGCGGCCGCCGCCCCTCAGACGGCGAAATTCGCCAGGAGGACGAAACATAGTGTTCCTGCGGCGACCGAGACAATGGTGCGGCGCCCGCAGGTCAGGTGAACGGCGGCGGTCACCGCTGCAGCGATCGCCGTGTAGAGGAGCGACGAACTGGACGCGGCGGTGCGGAAGGTTGCGGCGGCCAGAATCCCGAGGATTCCGACGGGCATCCATACAGCCATACGTGAGACGAGCCGGGATTCACGCAGTGGCTTGAGAATCGCGAAGGGGACGGCACGCAGTGCCACGGTGATGACTGCGGCGGTGGCGACCACGGCGAGAATCTCTCCGGTGCTAGGCATAAGGCCACGCCCCCTTGTTGCGGGTGAGCAGGTAGCGGATGCCGAGCAGTGCAGCGAAGACCAGCATGGATGTGAAAATCACCGTTTCGGGTGTGGAAACGATAGCGATGGCAAAGCTCAACGCAGCGAGAAGAACCGACGGAACCGTGTCAAGCGAACGGGCGGCATCCAGCGTCAAGGTGATGAACAGTGCGCACAGTGCGAAGTCGAGCCCTTTGATCTGCCCGGGCAGGAGCGAGCCGAGGAGAACTCCGGCCATGCCGCCGCCCACCCAGTACACCTGAAGTGATATTTGCAGCGCGATGAGACGTGCCGGGGTCCACCGGTGCGGGTGTGCGGTGGTAATGGCGTAAGCCTCATCGGTCATCGCGTACACGGAGTAGGCGCGCGCCAACGGACCGCGTACCACACGTAGCGGGAAGGAAAAGGCGTAAAAAACGTGACGGAAGTTGACGAAGAAAGTTGTCAGGGCGACGGTTGCCAGAGGCGCGCCGCCTGTCATAAGGCTGATCAGGAGAAGTTCCAAGGATCCCGCATAGACCGCGCATGAGGTCAGCGGTGCCACCCACCAGGGCAGGCCGGCCTGAAGTACGAGCAGCCCGAAGGCGACGCCGAGGGGAAACATGCCCAGTCCTACGGCAAGGGACATGCGGATTCCGGCGGTGATCTCGTATTTCATCCGTTTAGTTTCCCACTGTGCTGCCAGCCGTGGCTAGTCGGCGCAGAGGCTGGCCCGATTGTGACCACAGGAGATGAGCAAGAGGACCGAAGGGTGATCGCCCAGCTCTCCGTGCAGATTGCGCGGCTTTCCGTCAGGGTGTCTTCTTTCTGGCCAAGGGAACAACCAATGGCGTACCGGACTCGGGATCGGGGATCACTCGGCAGTCCACACCAAAGACACTGTGGACGGTCCCGGCAGTGATCACCTCCTGCGGCGTGCCGTGGGCGAGAATTCTGCCGTCGTGCATGGCAATGATGTAGTCGCAGTAACGGCCGGCCTGATCCAGGTCGTGCAGGACGGCAACAATCGTGGTCCCGTATTCGTCCACCAGTTCCCGGCAGAGATCGAGCACGTCGAGTTGGTGAGCCAGATCGAGGAAGGTAGTGGGTTCATCCAGAAGCAGGATATCCGTCTGCTGCGCGAGAACCATAGCAATCCAAACCCGCTGGCGTTGGCCTCCGGAGAGTGCGGAGACGTGCCGCTTCGCAAGATCGGCGGTGTTGGTCCGCTGCAGTGCGCGGGCGACGGCGGCTTCATCGTCGCGGCTCCACTGATGGAGCAGGTTCTGGTGCGGGTACCGTCCGCGTGCCACAAGGTCGGCAACGGTGATGCCCTCCGGTGCGTTTGCCGACTGCGGCAAGAGGCCGATAATACGGGCGAATTCTTTGGAGCCGTAGGTGTTGACCGTGCGGCCGTTGAGGAGAACATCGCCACTGTGAGCTGCCAGAACACGGCCGCATGCCTTCAGGAGGGTCGATTTTCCGCAGGCGTTTGGCCCGATAATGGCAGTCATCTTTCCGGGCATCACGTCAAGCGATACTCCGTGCAGGATCTCGCGAGTGGACCGCATGTAGGCCAAGTGTAAGGAATCGACACGCAGGTGGGCGCCCGCAGGTTGTGTAGCGGGCGCCCTCACCTTCGGCTCCTCGTTCACGGGAGCCTCAACGTGTGGTGACGACGAAGCGCATTATGAGGCGACTCTTTCTTTCAACGTGGACAGGACGAGGTTGGCAGCCGTCGGCCCGGCGTTGAGGTAGAACGGGTCGTTATCGACGGCGACGGCATGATCCGTGCTGACCGCGTTCAAGGTATTCCACAGCGGGAGGGATTCCAGCTCGCTGTTGTCGCCACCGTTTACGCCGTAGAACAGCCAGGTTCCGTCCGCTTGTGCAAGCTCTTCCGAACTGATATCCAGTGCTGTCTCGTCCGTGAAGGTCTGCGAATCAGGCCGCGAGATTCCTGCGTCCTGGGCGATGGACCCGCTGAAGGATGAGACGCCGTAGACGCGGATGCGATCACCGTTCTTCGTGAGGAAGGAAACTGTCTCTTCTGGATCCACTTGGGTTGCCAGCTGATCGGCCTCCTCGTGGTAGTCGTCGAGAATGCCCTGTGCCTGCTCCGTGCGTCCGAGGGCGTCGGCCAGGAGTAGGAAGTCCGACTTCCAATTCACTCCGGTCCCTTCGGTGACAACCGTTGGCGCAATGGCGGTGAGGGATTCGTATAGATTCTCCGAGTCCTTCTTCCCGGCGTTGTTAACGAGGATGAGATCGGGGTTCAGGCTGGCGATGTCCTCAATGGAGGGCTCTGTCCGGCTTCCCACATAGGTGATCTCATCAAGTTGGTCCGATAGGTTGGGGAAGGCATCGCGTAGGTATTGCGGCACGGTCTCCGTGTTGTCTGGCGCGGCCGTTCCTACAGGGACGACGCCGAGGGTGAGAACGCCATCGATTTGACCGGTGGAGATTACGACCACGCGCTGCGGTTCTGCCTCAATGGTTGTCTCGCCTTGGAAATGGGTGACTGTGCGCGGGAAAACGCCGTCGGCTTCACCCGAGCCCATGCCGTCAGCCATGGTGCGAGGAGCAATATAGTCCGTGCTGGCTGTGGTGGCGTTATTCGACGCATCCGCGGAGGCCGCTGTGCTTGCCGTGCCGCCGGTGGTTGCATCGTCGGAGGTTGAATTTGAGCAGGCGCTTAGACCTGCCAGTGCAATGGTGAGGGCTCCTGCAGTGAGTGCAGCCCGAAGAGAGAATGTTGACATGAGGTTAGCCTACCCAAACGTCGCTTTGTCTTAGTAGAGTGTGGCCGTGGAATATGGCCAAGGTCACCGAGGAGGATCTATTACTAAAGCACCACCGCCGAGGTCCGGTGCGGGTGATGCGCGCGCAAAGGAACAGCGTGTGGCACCCGCACGTGTTGTTGGCGCCGTCGTCGTCGGCCTTCTGGTGCTCGCCGGGCTCTTTATTCTGAGCATCGCGATCGGTGCCAACAATATGCCGCTGGACTCCGTGTGGCGTGGGTTGACGGCCAATTCCACCGAACGTGACACCCTGCCGGAGGCCATTATCGTGTGGCAGTTGCGCATGCCACGCACGCTTCTAGCCATTGCGGCAGGCGCGGCGCTGGCTGTGGCCGGCGTCGTGATGCAGGCGTTGACCCGAAACCCTTTGGCCGAGCCGGGTCTGTTGGGGGTGAACTCGGGTGCTGCCTTCGCCGTCGTCTGCGCCACGCTCTTTCTAGGAATAACCGATGCGAGCCGATACGTATGGTTCGCCTTCGCCGGAGCTGCCGCAGTGGCCTGCCTCGTTTACGTCGTGTCGGTGCGGCGAATGACGCGCAGCGATCGGGTGCATCTTGTGCTGGTGGGAGCTGCCATCAGTGCCGCGCTATCCTCCTGCACCGGCGTTCTGACCATGTCACACACCGACGTATTCAATTCATACCGGTTTTGGGTGATTGGTTCGACGGCGGATCGGGGGTATGACGTTCTTATGCCCTTACTACCGCTGTTCCTGACGGGGTTTGTGCTGGCCTTCGCGGCAGGGCCGACGCTGAACGCCATGGCACTCGGTGACGAGCAGGCGCAGGCACTGGGTGTACGTCTTGCTGCGGCACGGTCGGTCTCCCTGCTGGCGATCACCCTGCTCTGTGGGGCGACGACGGCGGCCTGTGGTCCCATCAGCTTCGTGGGGCTGGCCATTCCGCATATGCTGCGCCTGCTAGTGGGGGTTGACCAACGTCGGCTGCTGGTGTTCTCGCTGCTGACCGGGCCGAGTTTCCTGCTGGGCGCAGACATAATCGGCAGGGTTGCGGCGGCCGGCGAACTCGAAGTCGGAATCGTCACCGCTTTCCTGGGCGCACCGGTACTCATTGCCATTCTGCTGCGAAAGGTACGGTGATCGTGTGGAACCGCAAGTGCGCGTGAGTCCGCCATCAGAAGGCCCCGGTAGCCTCATACCGGCGGGATATCGGCGGCTTTCACTGCCGGGTGGCGGGAGCCTGCTGTCGCATCGCCGCAGTGCTGCGATAACGGTGATTCTGCTGCTGGTGGCTGTTGGCATTGGCTGTGTCACCCTGACAACAGGCTCCTACGACATTTCAGTGGCACGGGTTATCGAGATCTTAAGCGGAGGGCAGGAAGGGACGGATGCGTACCTGGTGCTGAATCAGCGCCTGCCACGAGTGGTTGCCGCGCTTCTTATCGGCATGTGCCTCGCCGCCTCCGGCGTGATTTTTCAAACCCTGTCGTCGAACGCGCTGGGGAGCCCGGATCTTATCGGCTTCACCACCGGTGCCACCACGGGCGGACTCATGGTGATCATTCTGCTGGGCCGCTCCGGCGGGAATGTGCTCATGATAGGCACCTTCCTCGGGGGCCTCGCTACCGCCACGGCGGTGCTGCTTATTGCCCGAGCGGGCGCGGGCACGGGGGAACGGCTGGTTGTAGGCGGAATAGCGGTGGCGGCCATGCTTTCCTCGGTCAATGATTATCTGGTCAGCCGGGCGGATTTGGAGACCGCCGAGGCGGCTCGCGTGTGGCAGCATGGGAGCCTGAATGTGATCTCGTGGCGCAACGTCATCCCTCTCATGGTGGGCGCTGCGGTAGGGATACCGCTGGCCGCCGGCGCTGGGCGAGCCTTACGCTACCTTGAACTCGGCGAAGATGTGGCGGTGGGCGTCGGCCTGCCATTACGCCGCGTGCAGTTAGGGCTTTCAATTCTTGGTGTTGCGATGGCGGCGCTTGCGGTGGCTACTGGAGGTCCGATTGGTTTTGTCGCCCTTGCCGCGCCGCAGCTGGCACGCAGGCTGGCCCGGGCGCCAAGTGTGGCGATGCTGCCAGCGATGGCGATGGGGGCCGCGCTTTTGGCGTGTAGCGACCTTATCGCGCAACGTGTGCTGAGCCCGTTTCAGATCCCGGTGGGGCTGGTAACGGGGGCATTGGGAGGCCTGTACCTGGTGATCGTGCTACTGGGGCGCCGCCGGGATTAGGTGCGGGGATACTAAGCAGTTGCGCCGTCCTCTGCGGTGCGGACATCGCGGATGTACCTGGCGGGAACACCGCCCACAATTGTCAGCGGTGCGACATCCTTCGTCACCACGGCGCCCGCTGCAACGATTGCGCCTTCGCCAATGGTGACACCGCCGAGAATCGTCACGTTGGAGCCTATCCACACATTCGGGCCGATATGAATCGGGGCCGGGTGGAGGAGAGCGCGGCGGGTGGGGTCCTCATCGTGGTTCAGCGTCGCCAGTACGGCGTTATGGCCGATGAGGGCGCCGTCGTCGATAAAAACACCACCCTGGTCCTGAAAACGGCAACCCGCATTGATGAAGATGTTCTTGCCGAAATGAATGTTCTTGCCGAAGTCGGCGGTGAACGGGAGCTGCACGCTGACACTCGTGTCGGGCCGTTCTCCCGTCAGGGTCTCCAGCAGCGCAAGAACCTCCTCCGGTTTCCCGGAACTCGTGTTGAGTGTTTGGCATAGCAGACGGGCATCCATCGCTACGCGGTGCATGAAAGTGAGTAGTTCCGTGCCCGGCACAAGAGGTCGCCGCTGCGCCACGTGTTCCCTGAACTCTTCGATCGTTACCATATTCGCGCCTTCCACAGCTTGTCTCCCGTCTTGCGAAGGTTGTTCCCACCCACCGGAGAGGACCCTCCCCATCCTAGGAACATTCTCGCGTATGACCTGGTTGTTCCCGAGATCGGCGGTTCGTCGTGCGGGGGACGGTCCTTTCGCCTGCCCGTGGTGCTAGGGTCTTCCCAACTTCCAGCGGTGCTCGGCTCTTCCCGCGATCGGCGGCTGCCTCCGTCTTCCACGAGAGCGGTTACTTCCTCCTTCTACGAGATCACTCGCTATACTTCAGTCCGTCCAGCTTCTCGGCCATGGAGTTGAGCGTTTCGGTATCGGGCGCGTTGATGGTGATGTTCCACTGCTCGCCGTCCACTGCAACGATGTAGATCCGCCCCCTGTAGTCGCCGCTGTCGCTGCTCAAGATGTCCGTTGCCGCAGCGGGAAACTCGCCGAGCTTGGTGATGTCGGTTGTTACGGAGTCGGTGTAGCCCGCGTTGATGAGAAGATCTGTCATCTCCTGACTACTCGGAATCTCGTCAACGAAAACGTCGTCGCGCCTAAACACGTAGTTGCAATATGGATCATCGGGGGCAACAGCCATTCCGCCTTGCGGGTTGTCGTTGCTGCTGAAGTAGTATCCGCTCGGCGGTGTGAATTCGGCGGTCCGGCTTCCATCGGCGGAGAATGTGAAGACTCCGTCGCGCAGAGCGTACTCCTCTACGGCTTCAACATTGTTACCGGTTGGGGAACGCGTGGGGGAAGGCGATGGAGAACCGCTTGCCGTGTCGGTGTTCGGTGCGGGCGCCGGCGCCAAGGTGATGCTCGGTGCCGGCGCCGTTGTCTCGATATCGAGGCCGCCGGCGGTTGTCCAAAGGTCGCAAGCGGTCAGTGAAGCGCCAAGCAGTGACAAGCAAGCGATGCCCGCCAGGCTCCGTGTTACACGGTGAGAAGATGGTGTCAGCATGATTGGTTTTCCCTTCTACGTTGCTTTCCACCTTGGCACAAGACTCCGCGTCGCGCCATGGGGAAAGATACCCATGGGCTTTTTGCCGTTTTTGCTTGCTCATCGAAGTCGTATGTGGTAAGGCCTAACTGGGTGGCGCGCATGATCATGCATCATTGGGCGGCGGCCGCCGCAAAACTCGAGGAGGAGACGCGATGGATAATCCCACCGGGCATACCGATGTGAATGACTTGCGCAGTGCCTTGGCTGTATTGGCCGATGACCCGCAGCATCTTGTGACGACGTCGTACCCCGTGGCTCCGCACGGCGAGCTGGCCGGAGTCTACCGGAAGGTGGGAGCAGGTGGAACGGTGGCGCGGCCAACCGGCCGGGGGCCGGCCATGATCTTCACAAACGTCACGGGTTACCCGGGGGCGCGAGTACTCGTCGGCCTGATGGCTGACCGGAGGAGGGTCGCGCGCTTGCTCGGCGCGACGCCGGAAACGCTCGGGAAGGTTATGGCGCAGGCCTTGGACGCGGTACTACCCCCTCGCGTCTTGGAGGAGGCCGATGTAGCGGCGAACCCCGGAATAGCACCGTGCCAGGAGGAGATCCACCTGGCCTCTGACGCGGACTTCGATATTCGGACCCTGCTGCCGGCTCCCACGAACACTCCGGTAGATGCGGGGCCATATTTCTGCCTTGGCCTTCTGCATGGTAGCGACCCGGAAAGCGGACACAGTGATGTGACGATCCATCGCATATGCGTGCAGGGGCGTGACAAGCTCAGTATTTTCTTCGCACCGGGGCGGCATATCGATATGTTCCGCGCCAAGGCTGAAGCCGCCGGGAAGCCGTTGCCGATCACGATCAATATGGGCCTAGATCCTGCCATTTACATCGGGGCCTGCTTCGAGCCGCCGACGACGCCGCTGGGATATGACGAGTTGCAGATCGCCGGTGGTTTACGTGGACGGCCGGTGGAACTCGTGCCTGCCCGAACGGTTGACCAGTTGGCGATTGCGCGCGCGGAGGTGGTTATCGAAGGGGAACTGCTACCTGGTGTGCGGGTGCGGGAGGACCAGAATTCGGGTACGGGGCATGCCATGCCGGAGTTTCCCGGCTACGACGGCCCGGCGAATCCGTCACTGCCGTTGATGCGGGTGACCGCGGTGACGACTCGGCGTTCTCCACTGCTGCAAACCTTGGTTGGGCCGGGCGAGGAGCACACGTCGCTTGTAGGTATCCCGACCGAGGCTGCGCTATTGCATGCACTGGAAAAGGCTCTACCCGGCCTGGTGACACAGGTGCACGCGCATACATCCGGGGGAGGGAAGTTCCTTGCGATCATTCAGATTCGTAAAACGAGCTCCTTGGATGATGGTAGGGCGCGGCAGGCGGCGCTGATTGCCTTGGCCACTTACTCGGAACTGAAGAATATTGTGCTTGTGAACGACGACGTCGACGTGTTTGACACCGACGACGTGCTTTGGGCCATGACCACTCGCATGGTTGGAGACAAGGATATTGTGACAATTCCGGGCATCGTGGGGCATGTGCTCGACCCGAGCCAACAGCCCGCTTATGACCCGCGGTTGCCGGTGAAAGGCATCACGACCAAAACGATTTATGATGCCACCTACCCGTGGGATATGCGCGAGCGGTTCGAACGGGCGCAGTTCGCCGACGTTGATCCTGAACCGTGGTTGGCGCAGGCACAGGCGTGGAAGGGGGAGTAGCGGTGGGCGACGGTGCAGTGATGTGGCGTGGCGGTGAACGGCGGCGGATAGTAGTGGGGATGACCGGCGCCTCGGGAACTGTGTATGGGGTGAGGCTACTGGAGGTGTTGCGGCAACGTCCGGATGTGGAAACACATCTCGTGGTCTCTGCGGCTGGGCAGCTCACGCGTTCGCTAGAAACCGGGTACTCAAAAGAGGACGTGGACGCGATGGCCGATGTTGTGTATAAGCCCTCGGATATGGCGGCGGCGATTTCTTCTGGGTCGTTCCAAACGGCCGGCATGGCCATCGTGCCATGCTCCATGCGAACCCTGGCCGAAATCGCGACCGGGGTGACAAGCGGTTTGGTATCACGAGCGGCGGATGTGACATTGAAAGAGCGTAGGCCGTTGGTGCTGGTGGCGCGAGAGAGTCCATTGAACTTGACGCATCTTCGTAATATGACGGCAGTGACTGAGGCGGGTGGAGTGATTCTGCCGCCCGTTCCGGCGTTCTATTTGCAGCCGAGTTCCGTGGAGGAGATCGTGCAGCAAACGGTTGACCGGTGCCTGGATCTATTGGGCCTGCCGCAACCGGATGCGCCGCGTTGGACCGGTGGTGGATACTGACGGGTGGGTCTTGCCGCCGTGTAAAGTGCGGCGCACCGCGGTGTTTCGGCGGTGGTGGTTGGTATGAGGACGAGGGTTTCGGATGGGGCGTGGGCGGTTAGGTAGTCGTCTGCAGCGTGCCATTGCTGTTCGTGTGCTGGCGTAAATCCGGGGCTCGGTTTGACGGGAATGCCTGCGGTCCATCGGTGGGTGGTGTGGTCATGGCGGGAGTCTTTCTGTTCGAGTCTCGAAATTGTCTTGTTCTCTTCTTGATGGTGGGTCGGTGCCAGGTTCGCATTCGTGCGCGAGCTTATACAAGTCGATGCAGGATTGAAACGCAGCACGAGCCTCGGATGTGCACGGGGGTCCGCCTGCGTGTGTGTGCCCCTCGCGTCCGGATTATCGTCTGCGAGGGGTCGAGGCAGTGTGATGCGTTGTGTCGGTCCTCGGAGGTGTCTAGTCGATGGTGGGTATGAAGATGAGGGTTTCGGGTGGGTCGTCGGGGTCGATGCGGTAGTCTTCGAAGACCATGCCGGTGGGGGTGAAGTCGCCGGGGACTTGGTAGTACAACCAGCCCTCACCGCTCTCACCCGGTTCAAGACGGTAGACCTCGGCCAGGTATTCATCGCCCGGGTAACCGGCGGTATCCATGTAATGTTCGTAATAGGCGCCTTTCGAGGTGCCCACGATGTGTCGGCCGAGGTCGATGTATGGGCCAGCACGGTCCGGTCCGTTGTTAGTGATGCGGAGTTTGACGCCGACGTATTTGTGCCCTTCGATGACGACGGGGTGGTCGGCGGCGGCGAGGATGTCGTTCACATTAGGTGAGTATTCCAGGATCTCCACCGTCCACCCACCAACCTGGGTTGGGCCGGTGACGGTGGGCGAGGCAGACGCGGCCGGTGTGGCTGGCTCCGTGGTACTGGCTGTAGTCGTTGGTGCGGCTGATAACGGCTGTGAGGAGGAGGCTACCGGTATCGGCGTGCCAGCTGGGTGTGTGCTGGGCGTGTTCCGCCCGGCGATGATGATCCCGGCGATCACGACGGCGATGACGATCAGGCTGCCGAGGAATGCCCAGGCCCCGCCGGGCAGGCCCCGCCGGGCAGTCGTCGCAGTGGCAGCACTTTGAGTGGGGTCGGATGTTCTGCTGTGTGGTGCCG
>SUUB01000048.1:5571-17507 GCA_015062745.1 Actinomycetaceae bacterium | reverse complement strand
AGGGTGTCTGCGATTTCGGTCAGGACTTCCTCAATGGGGCGGCCTTCGGCACGGGCCTGCTCGGTGGTGATGCCATGTACTCGAGTGGCGGATTCAGGGATTTCAACGCCGGGATCCGCCAGCCAATAGCGCCGGGTGACGCCTTCGGCGGTGGCCGTGACCAGTGAACACGTCACCAACCGCGACTCTTCCGGCCTCACTCCGGTTGTCTCCGTGTCAAAGCCAATAATCGGGCTCTCGCTCCACATAGCATTCCTCTCTTCGTTGCTCTAAGCCTAGCGGGCACCTCCGACATATAGCTGGGTGGGAAGAGACGTTGTTAGGCATCAGGCCGGTACGGTCTTGTGGGCGTGGGTTGGACGAGGTGCCCGGACGGTATGTGCTGATTTCTCGAGATGTTCATTTTCCAGTTGCTACCGCTTGCATCTGTGGCGTGACTAAGCGTCAGCTTTCGGCGCTCGGGCCAGCGTGCTAGCTCTTGTATGAAGCGCTCGGACCGACTAGTGTGAATGCGAGAGGTTGCTCACCAATCAACTAAGGAGAGGACAGTGCGCGACGACCTACAAGTGGAGCCTGAAGAACTTGCCCGGGCCTCGGAGTCTGCGCGGCATGGCAGTGGCATCGCGTCTGACGTTGAGACTTCGTCAGCTATGGATGCGGTTGGGTCGGCCATGCCCGGAGCATCGGCAATAACATCGGCAGCTGTCGCTGGGCGGGCTTTTGACAAATCAGCCGAGCAGTTGGCCCTAGGCCTTGAACAATATGCTGATGCGTTGGCTCGTTCGGGCGAGGAATACATCGCCGTCGATGAGCAAGTCAAGGCCAGTTTTAGTGATCTCATACAAAGAGTAGCCGGGTAGAGTGAGGTTGACCTCCAATGGTGACATGGTCTGAAGTCAAACGATGGAACAGTGGCCGTTTGTCTGCCCCGCTCGATGTGCTGATCCAGAGGCGTCGAATGCTCGTAGAGGTTGGCGAGGACATTATGGCAACTGAGGTGCCAGACTGGAGCGGCACCGCAGCGGAGGCGGCAGAACGGAAGCGGCAGCAGCTGAAGGAACAATGCGAGTTGCTGCTCGCGCAGGTCGGGGATCTCATCCATGCGACGTCTGCCGCCGAAGACGGCGTAGGCGAGGTCGAGCTTTGCGTCAACGAAGCGTGCTCGATGGCGGATCATTACTCCTTCAATATCTCAGACACGGGGAAAGTCAGCGACACTCTTGTCGGTTTGATGCGTGCTGGCTTGGACACCATCGAAGGCATCAAAGACGCTGTGTTGTCCAGTTCTGTAGGATCGATACTCTCGAATAGGGCCTGGGGCGAGCACCTTCATCCCGAGGATGCGGCCGCACTTGGACTACGAATGCAAGTGTTGCAGGAGACGCAGAGTCAGGTGGACGCCGCGTTGAAGAAAGCCGAAGAAGTAGACCGCTCCTACAAAGAAGCCTTGGATAATATTGCCAAGGGAAAGGTAAGTGAGGTCAAAGACCTCGGGGACAGCCCGGGGGCTGCTGGAGCACCTCCTGTTGACGCGTCAACGGAAGAGGTGGCCTCGTGGTGGAACTCGCTGACGGAGGAAGAACGTCAGCGGATGATTCGAGAGTACCATCGCGAACTCGGGAATCTTGATGGGATTGATGGTGCTTCCCGTGATGCGGCGAACCGGCTCAATATTGCCGAGGACAAAGAACGCATTCTCGAAGAGATGAGAACGGCGAAAGGCGAGAACCTTGAAGCGCTGCAACAGCGGCAGAAGGAGATTGCTGCTATTGAGGAAGCCCTAGAGAACGCTGGTGAGGACGGTCATTTACTGCTTTATGAGCCTGCGACTGGTGAGGCGGGCAATGAGATCACGCATGCGGCTATCGCGGTCGGGGATATTGACACTGCCGATCACGTCAGTACCTATGTCCCAGGCATGACTACGACTGTGGAGAAGGATATGGTGGGGGCGGTATCCGACATGCAAAGGCTCAAACAGCATGGTGAACAGATCGCAGGTAATGGTGAACAAGTTGCCGCGGTTGCGTGGATCGGGTATGACGCGCCGCCGGCACCTTGGGAGGAGTCGTACAGAGGAGGACGGTGGGATACAGCGGTAGCAAGTCCGGGCTCAGCAGCGCGAGGAGGAGAGTCTCTTGCCTCATTCCAGGAGGGTATCTTTGACTCGCGGCGCTATGGAGCGGGTGACGCCCATATGTCCGTGTTGGGTCATTCCTACGGTTCGACGACGTCGAGCTACGGTATGGACCAGGTCCGTCCCGGTGTGATTGATGACTACGCGGTATACGGCTCACCTGGCACGTTGCCTGGCTACGACATGAACGTCCCTGAGGGCCACATGTACGTGCTCAAAAACATGGAGGATCCGGTGACGTTATTCGGTGGCGGGCCGATCTCGCCGCTAGGCCGTGATCCGGGCGAAGATCCTGCCTTCAAGAGCCTGGAGGCGAACAAGGATTTCAAATTGCAGCCGTTTGAGGCTCATTCCACATATTTCGAGGAGGATTCCGTGGCGCTTGACAGCTTGTCAAGAGTCGCAGTGGGGCAAGCTGGATAGGACTGCTTCGGTTCTTCCGGACGATGTTTTGCGCCGTTGTGCACATGAGCTGTCTCTTTGCCCACCGTGAGGTAACGAAGGACAATCGAGTCGCGAAAGGCTTCGATTCCTGAGGTGAGGTAGCACTCCCGGCAGTTGGGATGGTCACGATGCCTTGCAACAGCTTGTAGGGAGCGGTCAACATCGGCTAGCGTTGTCGCAGGTTCCTCACCGATCATCCAAAGGAGATGGAATGGACGACTTATACATGGACCCGCGGGCGTTGAATAAAGCTGCCCGGAACGCGCGCGATGCAGTAGGTGACGCAGCGGGGGTGAAGGTGTCGCCTGGCTTGGACAGCGTAGGAAGCGCAATGCCTGGTGCTTCGGCGATTAGCTCTGCAGCTTCTGCGGGTACAACTGTTGACGAGTTGGCTAAGAAGCTGCGGACGGGTCTCGAGAAGTATGCCGACGCTCTCGACTACACACGTGATGCATGTATCGCCACTGATGAACAGGTCAATGCGGCGTTCACGGAGCTTGTCCAGAGTGTTCTAGACGGCGCCGTGGAGTTCGGAAAGGGTGCGCTAGATGGTATCGTGGGCTGACGTCAAGACGTGGAAGAGTTCGGGGCTGGATTCGTCCCTTGATACGTTGACCAACGCGCGGAAGCAGGCGATGCGTTCGGGTGAGAGTATAGTTAACTCTGATATCTCCGACGACTGGCGCGGCGCTGCAGCTGATGCCGGTGCTAGGAAGCGCCGCGAACTTGAAGACGAGTGCGAGTTTCTGCTTGCGAGTATTGGTGATCTCATCACTGCGACATCGGCCGCGCAGGATGGTGTAGGTGACGTAGAGCTGTTTGTCAACGAGGCAATAGCAGCGGCGGATCACTACGGCTTTTCGATTTCGGAGTCGGGGGAGGTCAGCGACACCTTCGCAGGATTGGCACGTGCAGGTCTTGATACACTTGACGGCATTGGCGACTTTCTATTGACGACAGCGACCCCACGAGTAGCTGATCTGATGACGCTACTGGGCCAGGAAGTGGACTCTCAGGATATGACCGCGTTGACGGAGAGAATGGCGGCTCGAAGAAATGCGCAAGACGCGGTAAACTCTGCGATTCAGAAGGCAAACGAGGTGGACACCGCTTACAAGGAGGCCTTGGACAAGGTTGTGCGGGGCGAGGTGTCAGAGGTGGAAGATCTCCGTGATACACCCGGTGCCGCGGATGCGCCTCCTGTTGGAGCTTCGTCAGAGGAAGTTGCCGCTTGGTGGAACTCTCTGACTGAAGAAGAACAGGCGCGGCAACTCAATGATCACTATCGTCAACTCGGCAACCTTGACGGCATAGATGGAGCGACGCGCGATGCGGCAAACCGGCGTCGGTTGTCAGAAGACGGGGCGGCAATCGACGCGAAGATCGCCGATCTCGAAGAGAAGAACCGGCGTTGGGAGGCAGAACACCCACAGCCCACCCCTGGGGAGCTCATGCGCGCCGAAATAATAATGCCTAATGGAGATCGTGAAGAGAATCCTTATGCAGAGGAGTTGGCCGGGCTTCGGCAGCAGCGAAACGATATGCTCGCCATTGCTAAGAGTCTCCAGACAGATGACACTCAGCTGTTGGTGTATGACCCAGCGACAGGCGAACCGGGGCATGAACGTATGCATGCTGCCGTTGCTGTGGGAGATGTTGATACTGCAGATCATGTCACAACGTTTGTGCCCGGTATGACGACTACCGTCGAAGGGAAGATGGAGAGCATGGTTGGCGACATGGAGCGACTAAAGCAGCATTCGGAGCAGGTAGCGGGAAATGGGGAGACTGTCGCGGCGATCGCGTGGATCGGATACGATGCGCCGCAGAGTCCTCTCGATGGTGATTTATCTGTCACCAACAACGTTGCTGCTGAACGTGGGGGAGAGAGACTTGCAGGATTTCAAGAGGGACTCTACGATTCACGGAGCTATGGTGTGGGTGATCCTCATACTTCAGTTGGTGCCCATTCCTATGGTTCGACAACTGCGTCTGAGGGACTGCAGCAGATACGTCCCGGCGTGGTTGACGACGTAGTGGTATACGGTTCACCTGGCACCGTTCCCGGCTATGACATCAATGTGCCTGAGGGACACAAGTATGTGCTGAAGAACGCCAACGATCCGGTGACGGCCATTGGTGGAGCGCTGCCTATTCCCCCTCTGGGCAAAGACCCGGCGAATGATCCAGACTTTACGCAGCTTGACGCGAATAACAACTTCTCGATACACGAGCACTCGACATATTTGGAGGAAGACTCCACTGCGCTGGACAGTCTGTCGCGGGTGGTGGCAGGAAAGGCAGGCTAGTCACATGGTTCTTTTCGATGAAGATGGCTCGAAGCCTCTTGCAGAACGAGTTGATATAGAGATGGCGCAGGATCAGTTGCGGCGGGCGTTGAAGGACGCGCGTCAGCGGATCGATGCCGTTTTCGGCCCTTTCGAATGGACATGGCTGGATGACGAGTCTTCTCGCAGTAGCGATGATGGGAGTGATCTCGGGCAGGATGCTGCGGAGAACGGCGTTACGGACAATAGCCGGCAGGGCATGGTGATCGCCTCTCCGCTTACAGATAACGACTTCTTTGACGCTTTGGATATCGTCAAAGAAGAAGTTGCTCCGTATGGCTTTACACATCTGATCAATCAGTCGGATGCGAAGCTGTTCGATTTCTTCCTGTACAACAGGGAAGATGGTGGCCATATCAGTGTTGTCATGAACCGTGAGAACCGCGGTTTCTCCATAGCGTACAGCACCGGTCACCGGCCGGTGTGATCGTAGTCTGGTTTGTGCCTCGCAGGCGTCAGATGTAACACGCAGCGCACGCTCGGGCATGGGTGTAGCTACGTCCTGGCATTGCCACCGGTTGCCAACCGACCGGGTGCCGAGCTCGCGGGCTGGAGTTCTCTGCTCGCAGGGCGTGCGGAGGGCGGGTAGAGGTGCTTAGTCGTATGGTTTCTCCTCGGTCGTGGAGCGCTGTCAGTTTGGAGTGCTCACCGACGTGGCTAACATAGTGTTTCTACCCGATGGGGCTCGAGATCATAAGGACGGCCGTCTGCTCGGCTGTCGGCGGCTTTATGCCAATCCGCGCCTAGAAGGGCTGCCCCAGAAGGCCATGGGCAGGGGCCTCGGCTCGTGGCCTTAGGTCAGTCTTCGCAGTACCTCCGGCCTTGAATTCTGATGTCAGTCGCGATAAGCTTGCCGCAAATATCTCACCGATCATCCGAAGGAGATAAGAGTGGATGAATTGTATGTTGATCCAGATGCCCTCACCAAATCGGCAGGTCGCGCACATGATGCGGCTGACAACGCGGCGCGGGTTAAAGTATCACATGGACTGGGCAACGTTGGTAAAGCTATGCCGGGAGGGGCTGCGGAAGGTTCCGCAGCTTCCGCAGGCAGCGCTATTGACAAGTCGGCGCAACGGTTGACGGAAGAGCTCAATGAGTATGCCGACGCAATTGCGGATACACGTGACTCATATGTCGTCGCTGATGAGCAGGTTCATGCGGGTATTACCGACCTACTGAAAGGCTCCGTTCTCAACAAGTTGAGTTCTGGCGGGGACGGCCCGAGTATCCTCTCAGACTCGGAGAATTACGTGCGTAACCTCGACCCTGCGGAACCTGACTCGCAGAGTTACACACGCAATCTGGCCCCTGCCGGGGCAGACTCTTTGAACGTACAGAACGTAAGTGCGGGTGCGCAGGATTCGGGGATTTACGCGAGTACTGGTGCGGGTGCGCAGGATTCGGGGATTTACGCGAGTACTGGTGCGGGTGCGCAGGATTCGGGCATTCTCGCGAGTACTGGTGCGAATGGCGCGCATAACGTGGTTTTCGACGGGCAGGAGCCGCAGTCATACGCGCGCAGTCTGCCTCACATTCCGGACGGAACAGACCACACCGTGAGTGACCTACGTTATGTCGACGACGGGTCCCAGCATACTTTCCCTGCCGACAACGAGAGTTGAGGAGATTTCGATGGTAACTTGGAGCGATATTCAGAGGTGGAGCAGTGAAGCCTTTGAACCGACACTGAACTCGTTAGCGGATGCTCGGAACGATATCATGAGGGCCAAAGATGAGCTGGAAAGTAGTGACGTTGGCCAAAACTGGCGTGGAGCGGCTGCCAATGCAGCGGCCGCGAAACGGCGTCAACTGATTGACGACTGCGAGAGTCAGATCGCAAACATCGAAGAACTCACTGCTGCTACCCGCGACGCACAGCGTGGCACCCGTGAAGTGGTGATGATGGCCCATCAGGCGGAAGCAATGGCCGACCACTACGGTTTCGCGATCGCGGATTCGGGCCAGGTAACCGACACGCCGGGAGGCCTGGCAGCGGCGGGGCTCGGCGGGCCCCAAGCACTCAACCCGCTAACTAACCCGCACGGCCCGGCCCTCGTCGCGGAGCGTGCGAAGAACATGCAGGAGACCCAGGGTATGGTGAAGCACGCGATACAGAAAGCAAACGCGGTTGACAACAACTACGCCGCTGCTCTGGAGAAAGCATCTCAGGTCTGAGTCTAGGAACGGGCGGCCGTGGGCCTCACGAGAGGCCCACGGTTTGCGCTGCAGTCGGCTTTCCACCGTTCACAAGCGTCGGCAAGCGGCACGCAGATGCAAGTGGCAGGCCGGCAAGGGGTAGGCTGGTTACGTGAGCGAAGTTGAGATTGGACGAGCCAAGCGCGCCCGACGCGCTTACACCCTGGACGATATCGCCGTGGTCCCTTCGCGGCGCACTCGCGACGTGCAGGAGGTAAGCACATCCTGGCAGTTGGACGCCTACCATCTGGAGATCCCGGTACTGTCCGCGCCAATGGATTCGGTAACCTCACCGGAAACCGCTATCGAAATCGGACGCCTGGGCGGCGTCGGTGTGCTCGATCTGGAAGGCCTGTGGACCCGTTACGAAGATCCGCGCCCGCTATTCGAAGAAATAGCCGATCTCGATCAACGCAGTTCCATCGCGCGCCTGCAGGAGATTTACGCGGAGCCGGTCAAAGAGGAACTCATCACCGAGCGGTTGAATGAGATCCGCAGCGCCGGTGTGACCGTGGCGGGAGCGCTATCCCCAGGCCGTACCCAGGAGCTGTGGCGGACCGTCGTCGACGCCGGCGTGGACATCTTCGTCATCCGCGGCACCACAGTCTCCGCCGAACATGTCTCCGCCAACCGGGAGCCCCTGAATCTCAAGCGCTTCATTTATGAGCTGGATGTCCCGGTGCTGGTGGGAGGTGCGGTGACCTACACCGGCGCCCTTCACCTCATGCGCACCGGGGCCGCTGGAGTGCTTGCTGGATACGGCGGAGGTGCCGCCTCCGCGAATCGCCGCACCGTTGGTATAGCGGCGCCGATGGCGACAACCATCGCCGATATTGCCGCCGCTCGGCGAGACTATTTGGACGAGTCCGGCGGGCGCTATGTGCACGTGGTGGCCGACGGTTCAGTGGGAACCGCCGGGGATGTAGTGAAGGCCATTGCCTGCGGTGCAGATGGCGTTATGCTGGGCACCGCACTTGCGCGTGCGGATGAGGCACCTGGCCGCGGCTGGCACTGGGGGCAGGAAGCACACCATTCACGCCTGCCACGCGGTGACCGGGTACAAGTCGGCACCGCCGGTTCCTTGGAACAGATCCTCTTCGGCCCGTCGCACACCGCCGACGGCACCACGAATCTCATGGGCGCACTCCGGCACGCCATGGCGGCCAACGGATACTCCGATGTGAAGGAGTTTCAGCGCGCCGAAGTCGTCGTTGGCGGCTGAGTAATGTTGGACGGTGGAAGAGCCGGACAACGTGCACTCGGCCCTTCGACGGCTTAGTACTACCACCTGAGTTAGACGCGAGCGCTACCCCTGGTGGTGGTAGAGATTGGTCTCGCGCTCCGTGTGACAGGCGGTAGACACTACCCCTGGTACCGGTAGATATTCGTCTCGCGCTCCACGAAACCGCAGCGGCGGTACAGGCGGTTGGCGGCTTCTCGCGAGGGGCGCGATGTCAGATCCACCGACTTCGCCCCGACCTCTTGTGCAAGCGAAACCGCGGCTTCGACCAGCTGTTGACCCGCTCCCTGCCCGCGGGCGTCCTCGTGTACGACGACGTCCTCGATCCAGGCACGCCGCCCGGTGGGGATATCAAATGTGGCGAGAGTAAGCATGCCAAGAATCTCCGGCGTATCCTCCGAGCGGAACACAAGCAGATATACGCCTTTCTGCGCCACCATGCTCCGCACATACTCCTCGGAAAGGGGTGGAGTGGAACGAGAGAGCTGGGGGACCAGTCTATTCATAGCTGCGGCGAGTTCCGGGGTTGATTCGGTGACGACTTCGACGGACATGAGTCTCCTTTCCTCTGACGGCTCAAGAGTACCGTTTGGCGGCGAGTGCGGTGGGCGCAAACGACCGACTGCAGCAACTCTGTGAGCAGCTTTGCAACCATGCCGCATTGTGTGTACCACTACCCGGGCGGTGTGCACATCGAGAAGCCGACGCCACGCCTGCCCGACGTGTATGTACCCCACCCGCGCGCTGTGTGCCGACGGGTGTTGCCCGAGTTGCGGCTCAGGGTGGCATGTACCCCTACCCGCGCGGCATGTACAGGCAGGTACACGCGCAAGCGCTGCTACATCGTCGCCAAAGATGTGGAACAGGCAGTCCGTTGCAACGCGCGGGTATGAGCTGCAAACTGCCGCTACCCGCGCGGCACTCGCTCCAGATCCGCCAGCCAGATCGCACCGGAGGCATCGCTGGGCATGCGCCAGTCGCCGCGCGGCGAAAGCGTTCCCCCGGCACTGACCTTCGGTCCGTTGGGTAGCGTGGAACGTTTGAACTGTTGCGAGAAGAAACGCCGGTAGAACAGTTCCATCCAGTGTCGGATGTCCCCGATTCCATAGGCGTGCCGATCCCCCACAGCGATTCCACTCGGCCAGTTGCCGGCCTCTGCATCCCTCCAGGCGTGCCACTGATAGAAGGCGATCTTGGATGGCCGCAAGCCACAGCGCAGCAGGTAGTAGAGTGTGAAGTCCTGCAGCTCGTACGGGCCGATCTTCGCTTGGGTGGACTGGATCTCCTCGCCGGGCCGTGCCGGCACGAGCTCCGGGGAGATCTCGGTATCAAGAATCGACTGCAGCGTCTCACTGACGGCGTCGTCGAACTGCTTGGAGGAGATCGCCCAGCGGATGAGGTGTTGCATCAGGGTCTTTGGCACGCCGGCGTTGACGTTGTAGTGGCTCATATGGTCACCGACGCCGAAGGTGCACCAGCCCAGTGCCAACTCCGAAAGGTCTCCGGTGCCCAGCACGATGGCGTTATTCGCCCCCGCCAAGCGGAAGAGCATGTCGGTACGTAGCCCTGCCTGCACGTTTTCGAAGGTAACGTCGTACACTTCCTCGCCGCGTCCGAAGGGATGACCGATGTCGCTGAGCATTTGCCGCGCACTGGGGCGAATATCAATCTCCTGGAAGGAGACGCCGAGGCTCTCGCCCAACCGGTAGGCATTGGACTTGGTGTGATCCGAGGTGGCAAAGCCGGGCAGTGTGTAGGCAAGGATGTCGGTGCGTGGACGGCCCAGTTGGTCCATGGCCCGCGCTGCCACAATCAGCGCCTGTGTTGAGTCGAGCCCGCCGGATACTCCAATCACAATCTTCGGCTGGCCAATGGCGCGTAGGCGCTGGCATAGTGCCGAAACCTGGATGTTGTAGGCCTCGTAGCAATCCTGATTGAGGGTAGCAGCGTCGTTGGGGACGAAGGGGAAACGATCAATGGGCCGCAGCAGGCCGACGTCGTCATGCGTGGGCGCAAGTTGGAAGCTGATGGTGCGGAAAACCGAGTTCCGCTTGCCGCTGGCGGAGTCCTCGCGGTGGACCGCCTCGGTGCGCGAAATGCCGAAGGTTGCGCGATTGTCATCGAAACTGGACTGCCGAATCCGCTCCTGCAGCAGAGCGTCGAGATCAATATCGGCGAGCGTGGCATGGGCGCCGTCGGCAAAGTGCGGACCGGCAGCCAGCTTTGTTCCCATCTCGAAGATGGCAGTCTGCCCGTCCCAGGTCAGATCGGTGGTTGACTCGCCCTGGCCATTTCCCGCGTAAATGTAGGCAGCCTTGTAGCGGGCGGCGGAGGAGCCGATCATGAGCTCACGGTCATGGGCACGCCCGATGGTGATGGGGGAGCCGGAGAGGTTGGCGATGATCGTCGCTCCGGCAAGTGAAGCCCGCGCCGCCGGCGGGATCGGGACCCACATGTCTTCACAGATCTCCACGTGGAAAACGAAACCGTCCACATCTGTGGCGCTGAACAGCAGGTCCGGGCCGAAGGGAACAGACTCGCGTGGGTAACCGTAACTCAGAGCGTCGGGAACCGGCGCGGGGCGGAATAGAGGCGCGGAAGCGCTCGCAGCGTCGGAATCCGGAACACTCGCCGGGACGGAACCCGAAACATTCGCAGCGTCAGAATCCGAAACGTTCGCAGCGTCGGAATCCGGAACACTCGCTGGGCTGGAACCCGGCACAGCGTATGCGGCCAGTAACGCATCCACGCCGTCAGCCGCGCTGATATTGACCCCGGGTAGGGTGATGTAGTTCCCGGCAGTCTGCGCGCCGCTTGCGAAATGGCGCTTCTCATAGAACTCGCGGTAGTTCGGTAGATAAGACTTGGGGACGACGCCGAGTACGTGACCGCGATGCAGCACGACGGCGCAGTTGTACAGGCGGTTTTCGTGCAGGATCGGCGCGCCGACAACGATGACGGGGGAGAGGCTCTCCGATTCGGTTCGCAGCTGTTCGATGGCCTGCAATGTGGCGTTGATGAGGGTGTCTTGAAGGAAGAGATCATCCGCGGAGTATCCGGTGAGTCCGAGCTCCGGGAAAACGGCCAGCGCCACGCCTTGGCCCTCCAAACCGCGGATAAGCTCGGCGGTGCGGCGGGCATTCTCGCAAGGATCAGCAAGTGCGACAGGCAGGGTGCAGGCGGCCACGCGCGCCATTCCCTGGGAATAGATGGAGTAGAAGTTGCCCATGAGCTAAGTGTGCCAGAGGACTCCGACACGGCAGATCAGACACGGCAGATTCCACGCGATAAATCCGACGCGGCAGATCGCATGCCACGGAAATGAGGAGCGCCGCTGGAGCCGTAGTGAATGGAGAGCTGAAGCGGCCTGATGACATTGTCGCGGTCCCCCATGGTGGCCGTGGTGAATCGCAGGCCGTAGCGGCCTGACGCCGCTGGGTATGGTCCCTGACGCCTCAGCGAATAGCGGGCTGCAGCAGGTTCTGCACAATCGGCCCGTACAGTTTGACGACGTCGTCGATGCTCAAGGAAGCGATGGGCTGGAGCCGTAGCATGTAGCGCGCGGAGA
>SUUB01000048.1:0-5471 GCA_015062745.1 Actinomycetaceae bacterium | reverse complement strand
CGGCCCGTACAGTTTGACGACGTCGTCGATGCTCAAGGAAGCGATGGGCTGGAGCCGTAGCATGTAGCGCGCGGAGAGCATTCCAAAAATCACGCTGGTAGCGCCCGATACCCGTCTTTTGGTATGCGGTCCGCTTAGCCGCCGCGCGACCGGTGTGACGATGGCTTCATCAATCCAGGTGCGAAAGGTGGTCATCGTTTCTTCGGACGCCAGCACCGAGCCGATAAGAAGGCGGGCGGAGTTCTCGGCGGAAGCCTCTTCCCACAGTAGCAGAACCGCCCGCACCACCCGCGCACCTGCGCCCTCTAGATCACCGCCCAGTGATTCGAGCACGGTGGCGGTAGGATCGCGTGGCAGTGACATCGCCTCACGGAATAACCCGGTTTTACCACCGAAGTAGTAGGAGATGAGTCCGGGATCTACGTTTGCCTCACGTGCGATATCGCGCAGGGTGACGGCCGAGAATTCGCGGGTGGCGAATTGGACCTTCGCGACTGCGAGTAGGCGCTCGCGTATCTCCCCGCGTGCCGCTCGTGGGCCGCGGCCGGTTCCGTTTTCCATCCTGTGCTTCGTCCCTATTCTTGTGTTGCCGAACTGCGGACCCTCTGGCGCTTTTGTGAGAAGCCTTTCGCCGCGTCAAGAGCGTTGCACCGCGTCTATTCTGCGAGTGCCTCATTTCGTGGCTCGGCGTGGGGGCTGGCCGCAGGCTCGAGTAGCCTTCGCGCTAACGATACTCCCTCGTGCCGCTTTCACGGCCTTGCTTCTCTCTCCGCCTTCTCTCAACCGCCTTCCATGCCTTCCCAACAACTGTGCCCGATCCACCACACCTCTCGACATGGGTCGTTAGTCCCAATATTTCAACGTTGTAGAGATGTTTTCGGTGGGCGAAGCGCGGCTTTTCCTAGCAGAATGCGGGTCTGGTGGCAGTTGTATTCGGAGTTTCCACACGGAAGAAATTTCGAGCTCGAGGCCGTAGTCTCAAGATATCGGGCAGCTTACCCTGCGCGCCGCTCCACGGAGAGGATGAGGATGAATACGAGCATTGCTTACCGCTTGGGAATTGATGTCGGGTCGACAACGGTCAAGGCGGTTATGCTCGACGACGGCGATACGCCGGTCTTCCAGGATTACCGCCGTCATAACGCCGATGTGCGAGCCGAACTCGCCAAGCTACTCGCCGATATCTCCTTCGAGTTCCCCGGCGCACGCGTCCGCGCCTCTATCACCGGCTCCGGAGGCCTCTCAGTGGCCAACGCGCTCTCCGTCCCCTTCGTGCAGGAGGTTATTGCCGAAACAGAGGCAACTCGCCGCAATCATCCGGAAGTGGACGTGATTATTGAGCTCGGCGGCGAGGATGCCAAGCTGACCTACCTGCATCCCACTCCGGAGCAGCGCATGAACGGCACCTGCGCCGGTGGCACGGGCGCATTCATTGACCAGATGGCGACCCTGCTGAAAACCGATGCCTCCGGATTGAACAAGCTGGCAGCCGATTACCAGCAGCTCTACCCAATCGCCTCCCGATGTGGCGTGTTCGCCAAGTCGGATGTGCAGCCTCTGATCAACCAGGGTGCGGCCCATGAGGATCTCGCTGCCTCCATCTTCCAGGCCGTCGCAACGCAGACCGTGGCCGGTTTGGCCTGCGGCCGCCCGATTCGTGGCAATGTGATGTTCCTGGGCGGCCCGCTGCACTTCTTGCCCGAACTGCGCAACGCCTATGATCGCATCCTCGACAAGGTGGACACGTACATCACCCCGGATAATGCACAGCTGTATGTGGCGTTGGGCGCCGCTCTGCTGGCCGAGAAGGCGGATATCGCTATCCTTGCCGACCTCGTCGCCAAACTCGAGGCGACCAAGCATCTGGGCGCGGAATCTCACCGCATGCGCCCGCTGTTCGCGGACGAACACGAGCGGGCCGAGTTCAACGAACGGCATGCGCAAGAAGCGATTTCCTTCAAAGATACGGACAAGGCGAGCGGTGATTGCTTCCTCGGCATCGACGCCGGTTCCACCACGATTAAAGCCGTACTCATCGACGGCGACGACGACATCGTCTTCACCCACTACGCCTCGAATGAGGGCGACCCGGTGGCTGCCGCCATCGATATCGTCAAGCACATTCACGCAGAGCTCCCGCCCACCGCGCGGATTGTTCGCTCCTGCTCAACCGGCTATGGGGAAGGGCTGGTGAAAACCGCGCTCGGCGTTGACGAGGGTGAAATCGAGACTATGGCGCATTACCGCGCCGCCGAACATATTCGCCCCGGCGTGACCTCCGTGATCGATATTGGCGGGCAGGATATGAAGTACCTGCGCATCCGCTCCGGCGTCGTCGATTCCATCTCTGTGAACGAAGCCTGCTCCTCTGGCTGTGGATCATTCCTGCAGACCTTCGCGGAGACCATGGGTATTGATGTACGCAGCTTCGCCTCCGCTGCTGTGCAGGCGCAGAGCCCGGTCGACCTCGGCACTCGCTGTACGGTGTTCATGAACTCCTCCGTTAAGCAGGCACAAAAGGAGGGGGCCGACGTCGGCGATATCTCCGCCGGATTGTCTTACTCGGTAGTCCGTAACGCACTGTACAAGGTCATCAAGTTGAAGGATCCGGAGGATCTGGGAGAGTCCGTTGTGGTGCAGGGCGGTACCTTCTTGAACGACGCCGTGCTGCGCGCCTTCGAATTGCTCACCGGGCGCAACGTTGTCCGCCCGAATATTGCCGGACTGATGGGTGCCTACGGGGCGGCCCTCACCGCGAAAATGCACTATGACCCGGCCACCGCCGACCCGGAGAAGCCGTGTGGACTGCTTTCACCGGAAGAGCTGGAGGGGCTGACCGTCACCACGGAGCGGAAGACCTGCCGTCTGTGCCAGAACCACTGCCAGATGACGATTTCCACCTTCTCCACCGGGGAGCGGCATGTGTCCGGCAACCGGTGTGAACGCGGTGCGTCGCTGGAGCGCGTTCCGAAGAAGTCGCCGATTCCGAATATGTTCGACTGGAAGTACAAGCGGGTCTTCGGTTACCGGCGCCTCACGGAGGACAAGGCGACCCGTGGTGATATCGGTATTCCGCGCGTGCTCAACATGTACGAGGACTATCCCTTCTGGTTCACCGTGCTTACGCAGTTGAAGTTCCGGGTGTTGATTTCCGGGCGTTCCAACCATGACCTTTTCGAGGAGGGCATGGAGTCGATCCCGTCGGAGAACGTATGCTACCCGGCCAAGCTTGTGCATGGGCATATCGAGTCGCTGCTGAAGAAGGGTGTGCAGACCATCTTCTACCCGTGCGTCTCCTATGAGCAGGAAACCGCCAACGGCCAGGACAACACCTTCAACTGTCCGATTGTTGCCACCTATCCCGAGGTTATTCGCAACAACATGGAGTCGCTGGCAGGACCGGATATCCGTTTCATTTCTCCGTTCCTATCGTTGCGGAACCGCGAGGTGCTGCCCCGGCGCATCGCCGAGGTCTTCGCCGAGTGGGGTGTCACGGAGGAAGAGGCGGCTGCGGCGTGCGAGAAGGGCTGGGAGGAGCTGGATGCCTTCCATGCCGAGGTCCGGGCGAAGGGGCAGGAGGCGCTGCAGTACATCCGTGAGCACAATATGCGGGGTATTGTGTTGGCCGGGCGTCCGTACCATCTGGACCCGGAGATCAACCATGGCATTCCGGAAGTCATTATCGGCCTGGGCATGGCGGTGTTGACCGAGGATGCGATGGTGGAGGGCACACTGGAACGTCCGTTGCGTGTGCGTGACCAGTGGGCGTATCACTCGCGTCTGTACGAGGCTGCTGCCACGGTGGGCGACGACGTCGACCTGGAGTTGGTGCAGTTGACGTCGTTCGGGTGCGGGCTAGACGCTATCACTGCCGACCAGGTCATCGAGATCCTGGAGGGACGCGGCGATGTGTACACCGGGCTGAAGATCGACGAGGTCTCCAACCTGGGTGCCGCGCGTATCCGCCTGCGGTCGCTGGCTGCGGCGGTGGAGGAGCGGCATGACCGCGCCGAGTCCATGACCGTGGACACTGCCGGTTCCGGCGACGACGTGCCGCTGGGGGAGCGCGGCGAGGCCGAGTATGCAACGGCCGGGCATATCCACCAGCGTGTGGCCTTTACGAAGAAGATGCGCGAGGACGGGTACACGGTGTTGTGCCCGCAAATGTCACCTATTCACTTCCGCCTGATTGCGGAGACGCTGCGGGCGGGCGGTTACAACGTGAAACTGCTGGAGAAGGCCTCACGCGACGATATCGAGGTGGGCCTGAAGTACGTCAACAATGACGCCTGCTACCCGGCTATTGTGGTGATCGGCCAGTTGATCAGTGCGATTCTGCGCGGCGAGGTTGATCCCGACCGGACCGCGGTTGCCATCACCCAGACAGGTGGCATGTGCCGTGCTACGAACTACGCGGGACTGTTGCGTAAGGGCTTGCGCGACGCCGGCTATGAGCAGATCCCGGTAATAGCGATTTCCGCGCAGGGTATTGAGGAGAACCCCGGCTTCAGCATGACGCCGACGTTGATCCACAATGCCGTCAAGGCCATTACCTTGGGTGACGTGTTGCAGAAGGTTCTGTTGCGTACCCGGCCATACCAGATCGAGGGCAACGCGACGGCGCTGTACGAGAAGTGGGATGCGGTGTGCCGCGAGTACTTCGCCGAGGGAGGCTATTCCCGCACTTTGGGCAGGCGGATTGGCTTCCATGCGCTGATTAAGAGCATTGTGCGGGAGTTCGACGTTCTGCCGCTGCAGGATATTCCGCGCAAGCCGCGCGTGGGTATGGTGGGGGAGATCCTCGTGCAGTTCCATCCGGATGCCAACAACCATGCGGTTGAGGTTATTGAGCGGGAGGGATGCGAGGCGGAACTGCCCTCGCTGGCCCAGTTCTTCCACAACTCGCTCGTGACGGCGGACTGGAAGTACGAAGTGCTTGGTGAAGGATCGAACCGCGGCCGCTACGGGAAGAAACTGGCGCTGTGGGCTATGCAGCAGTATGAGAAGCCGGCGCGGCGGGCCCTGGCACTGTCGGAGCGTTTCGAGGCCGGTGCGACGATCCAGCAACTTGCCACCAAGGCACAGGAGATTGTGCAGCTGGGCAACCAAGCCGGCGAGGGATGGTATTTGACGGCGGACATGATGGACATGATCGAGTCCGGTTGCCCGAATATCATCTGCGCACAGCCTTTCGCCTGCCTGCCGAACCATGTGGTGGGCAAGGGCATGTTCCGCGCGCTGCGCACCAAGTACCCGCAGGCCAATATTGTGGCTATTGACTACGATCCCGGTGCGTCCGAGGTGAACCAGCTCAACCGCATCAAGTTGATGATCTCGACGGCGTTCCTGCAGCACGAGGCCGGGCTGGAAGATGTGGATGCGGAATTCGACCCAACGGAGAACGCGGGCGGTGGGTGCGGTTCGTGCCCGATTAGCGGACTCGCCGGGGACTCAGTTCCGAACCGTGCCTC
>SUUB01000047.1:8296-18006 GCA_015062745.1 Actinomycetaceae bacterium | reverse complement strand
CCTAGAAACGTACACGAAAGAGAGGAAGACCAATGCGTGAACCACACAAGGTTGTGCTTTACAGCCATGACTCGCAAGGCCTAGGCCATCTCCGGCGGAATCTCGCCATCGCACATCAGCTTGTGCGAGACGTGCCAGCCATAACCGGCCGCGACGTGACGGGCCTGATTATCTCTGGACTCTCGCCCGAGCTGGGTTTTCCCCTACCGGACGGCTTCGACTGGGTGACTATCCCCGGTGTGGCCAAGGGGAAGCACGGGTACGAGCCACGCAATCTGCACCGTCCAACGAAGGAACTAATCGCGTTACGCTCGGAACTCCTCGATGCTGCACTGCTGAACTTCGCGCCGGATATGACCATCATTGACCGTCACATCTTCGGGGTATGGCATGAACTACGCGCTCCGCTGCTGCGGCTGCGAACCATGCATCCCGAATCGCACGTTGTGCTCGGGCTACGCGACATTCTCGACACGCCCGATGTGGCACAAGCTGAATGGGAGGAACGAGGCAACCCGCATCTGCTCGAGGAGATCATCGACCACGTCTGGATCTATGGCGATCCGGCGGTTCATGATTCCATCAGCACTCGCGAAGTCCCACCCATTCTTGCCGACCGCGCTCATTACACCGGCTATCTCGCCTCCGGACGTGACATCAGCGATCGCGAGGCGCAAGAGATCCCTCAACCCTACGTCCTAACCACGGTGGGAGGAGGCTCCGACGGCTACCGTCTTCTCTGTACCGCAGTGGGTCTCCAGCCACCACCCGGACATCGGCACGTTGTCGTCGCCGGACCACAGCTTGACGACGCCGACTTCGCCCGCGTGCGCGCACTTGCGCCCGCTGGTACCGATGTCCATAAGACCCTGCCGGGGATCAGTACCCATATCGCCCGTGCCGCAGCCGTCATCTCCATGGGCGGCTACAACACGGTGTGCGAGACCCTGGCCACGGCAACCCCGGCACTTATCGTTCCGCGCGAGACGCCGCGCCTCGAACAGCTCATTCGCGCAACGGCTCTCAACCGCATTGGCGTGGCCGACATGATGCGTTCCGGTGAGATCACCACTCAGGCGCTGACCCGGTGGGCACAGCACGCTGTGACCCAAAGGATCGACCGCTCATTCATTAAACGTGACGGACTGACACAGGTCGCGCGCTACGCGGCGGAACTGTTGCTGTCCGATTCTCTAATAGGAGGTAGACGATGAGCCGCATCGGATATGTTCTCAAGGTATACCCGCGTTTCTCCGAGACCTTCATTGTCACGGAGATGCTCGCGCGGGAAGCGCAGGGCGAACAGTTGAGCATTTACGCGCTGCGCTCCACCACCGACGCACGTTTTCATCCCGAAATCGCCAAGGTGAATGCTCCGGTGACCTGGGTACCACGCCCCCATAAGGCCTCGGAAATGTGGCAGGAGATCACCGACTCCCTCGACGAGCCCTCGTTAATCAGGCGTTTCGCCGAGTTGTTCCCGAAACTCTCCGAATTGCCCGCCGATGAAGTGGCTCAAGGCGTTTGGTTGGCGCGGCAAGTCCGGCAAGACGGCATTACCCATCTGCATGCGCATTTCGCATCCCTCGCCGGACGAATTGCCTGGATCGCCTCTCGGTTGAGCGGAGTTCCGTACACCCTGACCACACATGCCAAAGACATTTACCACGAGTCCGTCGATCCGGCTTGGCTACGAACCGTGTGCTGCGGAGCCGATCGGGTGGTGGCAATCAGCCGTTTCAATGAGGCACATTTACACAGAGTGCTACGAGGAACGGGAGCTCGCGTATCCCTTCAGTACAACGCACTCGACCTGGACCGTTTCCCCTACCGGCAGCAGGCAACGCGTCTGGTTCAATCAGGCGATCGTGCTCTGAAGGTGGCCGCCGTCGGCAGACTTGTACCGAAGAAGGGGTTCTCCGACCTGATCACCGCCGCGCATATGGCATTGCAGGCCGGAACCAAGCTCGAGGTGAGAATCGCCGGCGAGGGCGAGTTGTACGGCGAACTCGCCACGCAGATCGAACAACTTGGCCTCTCCGGGCGTATTCACCTACTCGGGCCGAAAACCCAAAATGAGGTGCGTCAATTGCTTGAAGATTCTGACGTGTTCGTCGCACCCTGCATCCGCGCCACCGATGGAAACATCGACGGCCTTCCCACGGTCATCCTCGAAGCAATGGCGACCGGGATACCGGTTATTGCCACCGCTGTCAGCGGTCTGCCCGAGGTGGTACGCGACGGCGAGACCGGAATACTCCTCGAACCGGGAGACACCGTCGCCCTGGCCGGGACATTGCGGGACTTCGCGCATGGCCGCGTTGATACCGAGCGGCTCGCCAGCCACGCTCGTCGCCTTATTGAGGAGCAGTTCGACAGTCGGAAACAGGCGCGGGTACTGGCGGGATGGGAGTCTCCAGAATTTCCCGAAGTTCCGCCGACGGCGGCGCCGCCGGAACCTACGCTTACCACTCCAGTTGATGTTCCAGCTGTTCGCAGTGCAGCACCCACCGCCGAAACGCCCGAACACGATCTGGCCGAGTTGACCACCTCGATCTCACGAGAGGAGCCGCACTGATGCGTATCGCTTATGTATGCGCCGACCCCGGCATTGAAGTCTTCGGCACCAAAGGGGCATCGGTTCATATTCAGGAAGTGGTCCGGGAGTTGCGCCGGCGCGGACACGCTGTGATCGTGTACGCGCTGCGGCGCGGCAAAGAGATCCCAACCGATCTGGCCGATCTGCAGGTTGAGGAGTATCCGCTGGAGGACACCGCCACCACGGCACAACGCGAGCGGGCGCAGCGGCGGGCCTCCGCACGGATAGCCGAACAGATCCGCGCCCATGGGATGCCCGACCTCATTTTCGAGCGTTACTCCCTGTTCTCCAGTGTTCTAGCGGACCTCTGCGGCGGCGACGAGCGCGCCAAGACCCGATCTGACAGCACGGCCAAGCCGGCCGGTGGGGTCGCATCAGGGAACGGAGCTCCCACAGCCGGTGGCATCCCACCGGAAAGAGATGTCTTCAAGGGCGTCCGCCCGGAAGGTGACGTGACACCCGAAGGCGACGTCCGCACAGCCGGCGGCATTGCCCCCATCGGCGTACTCGAGGTGAACGCACCCCTTATCGAGGAGCAAAGAACACACCGCGAACTGGTGGACGAGGACACCGCCTGGGAGCTACTGCGCCAGCAGTGCGCCGCAGCGCAGGCCGTCATCTGCGTATCGGATCCGGTGAAGCAGTGGGTATCCACGCACACCGGTAGCACCCGTGTGCATACCGTACCCAACGGTGTAAATGTGGAGAGAATCCGGCCACAGTCCGAAGCATCAGACCCCGCCGTCGTCACCTTTGTTGGCACCCTTAAGCCGTGGCACGGCGTGGCGGACCTGTTGCGCGCCGCGAGCGTGGCGAAGGGACCCTGGCGATTGCGAATCATCGGGAACGGTCCGGAACGCGATCGGCTGGAACACCTGGCACGGCAACTGCACGTCGATGCCGAATTCCACGGGGCCGTCTCACCCGCAGACATTCCGGAGCATCTGGCGGGCACCGCCATTGGTGTGGCGCCCTACCCGGCGCCGCGCCGCACCGCCGACCACTACTTCTCCCCACTGAAGGTGCATGAATACCTGGCCGCCGGCCTGCCCGTGGTTGCCTCCGCAGTGGGACAACTCCCGGATCTTCTGCGCGGAGTGGGCATGCTTGTTCCACCTTCGGACCCGCGTTCACTGGCAGGCGCGCTGGACTTCCTTGCTATCAACCCGCAGGAACGTGCCCGCCTCGGCAGGCTCGCCCGCCAACGTGCCGAACGCCAGCACAGTTGGAGCGCGGCGGTTGATCGGATTCTGCGCCTGGCGGGACTGCCGGAGGCGAGCGCTTATCTGGCCGAGTCTCCCGCCGGAGGCAGTGCGAACGTAGTTGGCCCACACGCCAGCAGTCCCGCCGGTGGCAGTCAGAGCGGAGGCGTTAGCACGATTGCGGATGTCAACCGAGTGAAAGGAGATGCTTGATGGGTAAGCGATTCAGGCGCGCAGCAGCTCTGCGCACACTTCGATTGGTAGCGCCGGAGGCTAAACACCAAAAGGCACTAATCGGCGCTGGAACAGTGGCGCTGCTCCTGGAGGTCATCTTCCGGGTCATGGAGCCCTGGCCGTTGAAAATTGTTATCGATAGTATCGCCGTCTCCCGCGGCGCTGAGGATTCGGGTGTCCCGGCAACCGTCAGCAGCCTTGCGATCTGCGGACTGCTCCTCATAGCCATTGTGACCTTGCGAGCCGTTACGAACTATCTGGCCACCACAAGTTTTGCTCTAGCCGGATCGCGCACGGCCATTTCCCTACGGGCCCGTGTCTTCCATCATGTGCAAGGACTTTCGCAGCAGTATCACGCCCATAATCGCAGCGCGGATACGGTACAACGCATCGTCAGCGATGTAGCACGCCTACAAGAGGTAGCCATCACTGCCGGCCTTCCCCTCCTGGCTAATATGACGACGCTGGCTGTGATGCTGGTGATCATGTTCATCCTTGATCCGCTACTCGCGCTGGCTGTTGTCGGCGCCATTGCGTTGTTCATTCCCGTCTCCTCCGGATCGTCAAAGAGAATCACGTCAGCGGCTCGCCGAACTCGTAAAGGCGAGGGACAACTTGCGAATACTGCACAGGAGGCGCTCAGCGCGATCCGAATTGTGCAAGCATACGGTCTGGAATCGGAGGTCGAAGGGCATTTTAGTGGAGCCAACCAGCGGGCACTGAGCGAGGGCGTGAAGTCACTGCGTCTGGCTGCCCGCCTTGAACGTAGCACCGATGTCATTGTCGGCCTGGCAACTGCGGTTGTTATGGTAGGAGGTGGCATACGCGTTCTGCAAGGGGCAATGACACCGGGCGACTTGGTGCTCTTCACAACGTACCTACGCACGACGATGAAACCCCTGCGGGACATGGCGAAATACACCGGTCGTATCGCACGGGCTAGCGCCTCCGGCGAACGCGTCGCCGATCTGATGGACGCTAAATCCGAAGTGGTATCCCCACAAAAGCCCCTCTGGCCAAGCAGGGTGACGGGCCAGGTTGCCTTCGAACATGTTGTTACCGAGTACGACGGCCACGAAGTTCTACATGGCCTCGACCTGAAGATTACGCCCGGCGAGCACGTGGCAATCATCGGCCCGTCGGGAGCTGGAAAGTCAACGCTTGTCTCGCTGCTGGTACGCGCCATCGATCCGGTAATCGGCCGTGTCACACTCGACGGCTACTCGCTGCGAGATCTGGACCTTGCCAAGCTACGTTCCAATGTTTCACTGCTTCATCAAGATGCGGTACTCTTCACCGGTTCGATCAGCTACAACATAAGACTGGGGCGCCGCGACGCCAGCGACGCCGAAGTTGAGGCCGCCGCCCGGGCGGCGCATGCCCACGACTTCATTATGGAGCTACCGGACGGATATGACACGATAGTCGGCGAACGCGGTGACACGCTTTCCGGTGGTCAACGCCAACGTATTGCCATTGCCCGTGCCCTGCTGCGTGACACTCCGGTAGTTGTCCTGGACGAAGCAACGACGGGTCTGGATCCCGAATCGGCCGAACTGGTCCTGAACGCGATTGACAGTCTCAGCCGCGGACGTACCACCCTCACCGTCACTCACGACGCCGAAGTCGCCCTGCGTTCCACACGCGTCGTGTGGATAGAAGGCGGTTACGTTTTGTTTGACGGCACACCCGGCGATTTACTCGCCAATAATCAAGTATTCCGCGACTGGATCAATGCCAGTGGGCGGAGGGCAGATCATATCCGGATAGGAGGATGAGGAAACTATGAGCGCGGCACCACTGAACATTCACGCAACGAATGCAGCGTCGAACCCGGATCATTCACATACCGGCGCGACGGCGGAGATCGTCGCCCAAGTATTGGATGAGGAGCGATTCAGCGACCTGGTTGGAAGGCCGGTAAAGGCCACGCGGATCCGCGTAAAACCTCTTGTCAGCGTGGTCGCGGGATTTGCGGATAAGGAGACGGGCACCCCGCAGGGATGGGCGCGATTCCTGTGGCCGATCAGCTACCCGAAAGCCCGTAAGGCCGAGCGTAAGGCGGCAAAGTTCGGCGGCACTGCCGTGAGTAAGCCCCTGTCGGACGGAATCCTCCTCCAAACCGGAGAGTTCATTACAGATCCCCGGCTGGCCGAACACCTGAACAGAGCATTCCCCGCCGGTCTCAGCGGTGACATACTGCGTTACAACCCGCTGCGTCGCATTGTTATACACCGCGGCGAGGATGTGATTCGCGTCAGCGCCCACGCCACACAACTCAGCCGATCGTTGTATGACTTCCTCGCACAACGCCTCACCGTCTCGCCACGACTCGATGCGGCCGACGATCCGCATATCAGCATTCTGCGATTCGTTGGCGATACCGATCTTTCCGCTGTGCAGGATGATCGCGCGACGTACCGGGCAGGACGGCTCTTGGCAACCCTGCATGCGGTGTCCGGCCAGTTGCCCGAAACCCATGTCAAAACACTGCCCGTGTGGGATCCCGCCGGCGGAGCCGCCCAGGCCACAGTACATGCCGGCGTGCTTGATGCACTGGATCCAGAACTTGCCGGACGCCTGCGCGGCATCACAGACCGGTTACCCCGCACTCCGGCTGTGCCGCCGGTGCTCGCCCACGGCGACGCCTCCCCCGACCAGTTCCTGTTGCACCGCGCTTCAGGAGCCCTGTGGCTGACGGACTTCGATCGGCTCTGCCTTGCTCCGGCCGGCTTCGACATCGGTTCCTATCTGGCGGCTGCCGGGCCGGAAAGTGCGGATTCGTTGTTGGAAGGCTACCGCGACGGATGGCGGGGCCACAGGCGCGCTCCCGTTCCAGACCTATCAACCGAGGCGTTGCGCCCCATGATTCTTCATTCCTTGCTGCTACGGGTGGCGGATCCGCTGCGCCGCGCCGATCCCGCCTGGCGAGAGTCCATGCACAACCGCATCGACCGCATCGAGGAGTTGCTGTGAACACGGCCCTGAGTACCTTATGTGCACTGCCCGGCGTCGAGCGCGCATGGCCGCGGGATGATGGGGCCATCATCTTTGAACAGAAGGACGATGGACGCTTGCGTGCGGGCCGCATTGGCCCGCACGGCAGCGCTGAACTCCTCCCTTACGCCAGCGACCCCGCTCTGCCGGAGCTGTCCCCGAGTCTGCCCGGACGGCTCGTTGTGCACAGAATGGGCCGCCGCGCCGTCGTCGTCGGACCGGGAAAAGTGATCAAACTGGTGCGGCCGGGACGTGCGCAGGCCATTGCCGAGAAGACGCGGGCGACAGCACAGGTATTTTCTCGCTATGGATTGCGCGGCGCCAACGTTATCAGCAGTTCTGCGGCCAACGTAGTCTTCACTTTCCTTCCCGGTATCAGCCTGCGAACCGCCGGCGACGACGCCCGAAAGGCCTGGCATCAGTTCTGCGATGCGTGGCCGAATATGGCCGCTCATACCGATCTTGCCGGCCTTACCGCCCATACCGGCCGGGACGAGGCCGCCGTGTTGCATCGCTGGTTCAGTTGGGCACAGGCCTTCAATGTGCTTCCTGAGCTTCCTCGCCTGGGACGCGCCGTCGCCCAGGTCTGTGACGCACTACAGCACAATGGCGACCCGCTGGTGTTCTCCCATCGCGACCTGCACGATGGTCAGATCCTCTGGGACGGAAGCACCCTCGGAATTCTGGACGTTGACACGGCGGCCGCAGGCGAAGCCGCGCTCGACCTCGCGAATCTTCGCGCGCATGTAGAACTGGGAGCGCTGATGAGTAGTAGCCTGCCGCATCCACATATCGGATCGTCGAGGCTCCCCAGCAGCGCTCCCTCGCAAGGATCCGCAGAAAGCTCTTCCTATACTCCCGCGCTTGCGGCCGCAGTGCTTGATATGCTCAATAACGCAGTGGCACGTTCCGCAGTGACGTCCGTACGCTTCGATGCCTATTTACGTGCCGCGCGTTTGCGTCTCGCTTTTGTCCACGCGTTTCGGCCACCCGCACAGGCGTGGCTTCCCGAGTGGATTGACCGGTATCTACGCGATGACCACCGGTAGCAAGACCGCCCGAGATCGGCCCGCCGAAAGGAGTAACGATCAGGCTTTCTATGCGGCTTAGGAACCGACCGAGTGAGCCCGCTCAGGCCGAAAGCGAGTCGGTTGAGTCCGCGCGCGCCGCCGAGCCTTCTGCTTCTATCCGGGTGAGGATCATGTGGACCATGGTTCTCTTAGCAGGCGTTGCATTGGCAGCATCGGGAGCGGTGGTCACCGTCCTGCAGGAGCACAACATCCGTGCCAACGCCACCGAGCAACTGCAACGGATTCTCAACCAGTTCCGCAGCCAGGCGGCCAGCGGTATCTATCCTGCCACCGGCGAGCAGTTCATGGATTCCTCACAGGCATTGGAAACATTCCTCAGCCGGTCGATTATGGGCGAGGCGGAGGGAGAACTCGGCTTCGTCGGAACGACCATCGCCTGGGTCGCCTCGCCGGATGTCGAACTGCGGCCCGAGGACGATCAGGAACTACTTGCCGCCGTCGCCAGCTATGTCTCCGGCAATACTGCCATCATCGAACCGATACGCACTCGCAACGCCGAGTACATCGTCCTGGTGGCGCCGATCAGCGTTGGTGCCGACCACGGGGCTCTTCTGCACGTTATCGATCTCGGGGTGTCACTGCGGGAGTTCCGGAATACGATGCTGCTCTACGGAGTTACCGCGTTCATCACGCTGGCACTCATCGCCGTCCTCGCCTGGCTCGCAGCGGATCGACTGCTCCGGCCTATCGAGGATCTTCGGAAAGCGGCACAGTCCATCGATGAGCGCGACCTGAAGACTCGCGTTCCGGTACGCGGGCGCGATGATTTGGCGGCGCTTGCCGTCACGATGAATCGCATGCTGGACCGTATTGAAAGCTCTGTCGAAGGGCAGCGGGAGCTGTTGGACGACGTCGGGCACGAGTTGCGCACGCCAATTACCGTGGTGCGCGGGCATCTCGAACTTGTTGATCCACACGATGAAGAAGACGTTCGGCAAACCCGAGCACTGGTCCTCGATGAACTCGACCGCATGGGTGTCCTCGTGAATGATCTCCTCGAACTCGCCCGTGCATCAACCACGGACTTCGTGCAGATGGTCCCCTGCCGGATTGCCGAATTGACGGAACAGGTCTTCGAGAAGGCCCGCGCGTTGGAGGAACGCCCATGGAGCTTGGAGAGTACCGCAGACATCGAAACCTCGGCCGATCCCATTCGTATCACCCAAGCATGGCTCCAGCTTGCGGCGAATGCGGTCAAGTACTCGGATCCCGGTAGCCCGGTGGCCCTCGGCTCCGCCGTCCACGGCAACAAGGTACACCTGTGGGTACGTGACCAGGGAATCGGTATCGCGCCACAAGACATCGAACGTGTACGGCAACGTTTCGGCCGCATCGACACGGCCGGGCGAACGGTTCCCGGTTCCGGCCTAGGACTGAGTATTGTAGAGACCATTGTCACCGCTCACGGCGGCAGCCTGGACATCGAGTCCACTCTGGGAGAGGGATCCTTGTTCACCCTGCGGCTGCCCATCACCACAGTCTGAGGAGGATTCAATTGAGCACTATTCTGATCGTGGAAGACGAGGCCCGTATTGCCTCCTTCATCGCCAAGGGGCTCAAGGCGGCAGGTTTCACCTCCGAATCAAC
>SUUB01000047.1:0-8196 GCA_015062745.1 Actinomycetaceae bacterium | reverse complement strand
TGGATCGACCTCTCCGCGCGCGAATTCACCCTTGCGGAAATGTTCCTGCGCCATCCACAACAGGTACTCAGCCGCGAACAGCTTCTGAGTGCCGTATGGGGCATTGATTTCGACCCCGGGTCCAATGTGGTGGATGTGTACGTCTCGTATTTGCGCAACAAGCTCGGCAAAGACCGCTTCGAGACGGTTCGGGGTATGGGTTACCGCTTGCGCTGACATCCGCCAATCGCCACTAGGGCTCCCGCGGCAACCAGGCTCCCGGCGCAATTCGATCGACGAGCATCCGCTCGGCCGATCCGGCTACCACGGGAGCCTGGCCCGACTGCAACTCAGTCGTCGTCCTTGTCATCGTCGTCGTCTTTGTCATCGTCGTCGTCATCATCGTCATCGACTGCCACGGGTGCCGCCGGCTTCACGACAACCGGCTGATTATTCGTCACTGCCGGAGCCGGGTTCTGAGCCGGGTTCTGTGCAGGGTTTTGCGTTGTTGTACCCGCCGGTTCCTCGCTCGGAGAGTCCGTAGGGGCGTCTGTTGTAGTCTCCGTGCTTGGATCGGTGGCAGGTTCCGTGCTGGCCGACGGGGTTGCGGGAGTCGTAACGACGACTTCCGGTTCTCGTACCGTCGGGCTGGAGTCATTGGCCATGGCATACAGCCCCCACCCCACGGCCGCTCCAAGGACAGCAATTCCGGTCAAGATGACGCTCAGGCGTCGCCTTTCGAGTCCCATGCGTCTGTCCTCTCTTTCTCTACCACACGCGAGCATTGTCGCCTTGTACTGTTAAGTACAGCAGGCACGGATGAGATGCGCGTCGGCAGCATATGAGAAAACTCTTATGAAACTACCGGCCGTCGTCGCCCTGTTCCCGCCGCCGCGCGGGCAGGCGTGGACGCCAAAGCACGAGCTCAGCACCGGAACTGTACTGCCGCAAGCGCTGACGCAACTCCTCTTGATGGGATACGACGACGACGTCGCCGTCTGCGGCGGCGGCGAACACCCGGTGCTCCAGAGCCCGATACCGCTCCAGAAGTTCATCGCGTTCCGCGACCTGCTTTTGTAGCCGCGCCACCTGCCGCCTGAGTTTGGCAGCATCGTTTTGTAGATCGATAATACGTGAAATCCCGGCGAGGTTGATGCCCTCCTCTTGGGAGAGACGCTGTATCTCGATGAGCCGGTCGACGTCGGCCAGCGAATAGCGCCGCCCACCGCCACGGGTACGGCGGGCGGGAACCAGGCCAAGGCGATCGTACTGCCGCAGTGTCTGCGGGTGCATTCCCGCCAGCTGCGCCGCAACCGACACGGTAAGGATCGCGGCATCGCGACTAGCCATGAGTCATCAGCTCCTCGCTAGGTTCCTGAACTCCGCCCGCGGATCGGCATCACGTGTGGCGGCCGCGAATACCTGCACTGCCCGGCGTGCCTCGTCGGAGAGCGATTTGGGCACCGCCACCTTGAGCCGGACGTACATGTCGCCGCTGCCGTGCCCTTTCGGAAGTCCCTTACGCTTGACGCGCAGCAGCTTGTCCGTGGACGATCCGGCCGGAATCTTCACTTGGACGTTCTTCCCGTCCAGAGTCGGCACTTCCACCGTGGCACCAAGGGCGGCCTCCGCGAAGGAAACTGGCACATTGACATACACGTCTTTGCCACGCACCTCGTAAACCGGGTGCTTCTCCACGTGAACCGTGATGATGATGTCGCCATTCTCGCCACCGTTGCGGCCCTCGCCGCCCTTACCCGCGATGCGGATCTGTTGGCCGTCAAGAACCCCGGCGGGGATTCGGGCAGTCACGGAATTGCCACGCGCCGTCTGCACCTTGACCGTCGTCCCGGCCACGGCCTGGCGCAGTGTAATGGAGATTTGCGAGCGGAGGTCGCTGCCGCGTTCAGGCCGACGGTTGGATCCAAAACCGAAACCTCGCGAACGGCCACCAGACGAACGGCCTCGCGCCGTTCCTCCGAACATTGATGACAGCATGTCGTCGAGCCCAACGCCGCCGGCATCTCCCGAAGAGAAACGAACATTGGAGCCCGCGCCGAACATGGAGGAAAAAATATCCTCAAAACCGCCGTTCGCGGTACTTCCGGAACCACCGGCGGAGAATCGTGGGCCGCCACTGCCGAAGGCACGGATGGCATCGTACTGCTTCCGGTCTTCTTCATTGGAGAGGACCTGATAGGCCTCGCCGATCTCCTTGAAGCGTTCTTCGGCTGCTCGGTCACCCGGGTTGCGGTCCGGGTGATACTGGCGGGCAAGCTTGCGGTATGCCTTCTTGATCTCCTCGGCGGAGGCGGTTTTCGACACCCCGAGGGCCTTATAGAAATCCTTCTGGATCCAGTCCTGACTCGCTGCCATTACACCTCACCTCCTTGGCAGTCCACCGCTCGGCGTACCCGGCGGTGCATCATTCATGTCCATTGTGGCGGACCCCGTCGGGCCCGCCACAATCAGGATGTTGTCACTGCGGGGAGACTACTCCCACGCGTGCTGCTCGTAGTACCTTGTCACCCAAGCGGTAGCCCGGTTGAATCAAAGTCCCCACAGTTTCACTGGTCGCTTCCGCAGATGTTTCATGCATCAGCGCCTCGTGAATTTGCGGATCGAATTCGTCGCCGACGGCTCCGAAGCGCTCGACACCGTAATTCGTCAGGAGGCTCTGTTCGACCTTCTCTGCGATCAACCCGGTTGGGCCGCTCAGGTCACCGTGTTGGCGTGCGAGCTCGATATCATCCAGCACCGGCAGCAGGGTTTCGATCACTGCGGAGATTCCTTCTTCCCGGCGCTGCACGCCTTCCTGCTTGGAGCGCCGGACGTAGCCGTTGTACTCCTGTTGCAGGTTGTAGTGGTCGGCGCGGGCACGGGCAAGCTGCTCCTCCAGCGAAGAGATCGTCGCCATGGCTTCGGAGAGCGGGTCTGTTAGTTCTTCGGCAGATTCGGCCGCGTCGGCGGAGCCGGTGGTCTCACCGGCCCGCTCGGCAACGGCTTCCTCGGCAAGGGGCTCCTGCCCATCCGCGGCACGAGACTCCTCCGCACCCTGAGAAGCATCTTCCGACGGTGAACCATTTACAGGCTCCCAGTCCTCCGGCGTCCGCTCATCATTGCCGTTATTCACAGTCACTTGTTGTCATCCTCGTCGTCAACGATTTCCGCGTCCACAACCTCCTCATCCGAGGATTGCTCAGTTCCGGCGGTCTGCCCCGCTTGACCGGCATCGGTGAATCCACCGGACTGCTCGGCCTGGGTCTGTGCGTACAATGCCTGACCGATAGCCTGTGACTTCTCGTTGAGCTCATTCAGCGCGGCCCGTACGGCGTCGGTGTCGTCACCCTTGAGTGCCTCACGTACCTTGTCCGTAGCCTCCTTGACCTCGGTGGAGACACTGTCCGGTAGCTTGTCCGCGTTGTCCTTGAGGAGCTGGTCGATGGAGTACACCGTCTGCTCCGCCTGGTTACGCGTCTCCGCATCCTCCTTGCGCTTCGCGTCCTCGGCCGCATGCGCCTCGGCCTCCTTGACCATGCGGTCAATCTCATCCTTCGGAAGGGCTGAGCCGCCGGTGATGGTCATCGACTGTTCTTTGCCGGTAGCCTTGTCGCGCGCCGAAACGTGCACGATGCCGTTGGCGTCGATATCGAAGGTAACCTCGATCTGCGGAATACCGCGCGGCGCCGGGGCGATACCGGTCAGATCAAAGGTACCGAGCGGCTTGTTGTCGCGGGTGAACTCACGCTCACCCTGGAACACCTGGATGGATACCGATGGCTGATTATCCTCTGCGGTGGAGAAGGTCTCCGAGCGCTTCGTCGGGATCGCGGTGTTCCGCTCGATCAGCTTGGTCATAATGCCGCCCTTGGTCTCGATACCGAGGGATAGCGGGGTCACGTCGATAAGCAGTACGTCCTTGCGGTCGCCCGTAATAACACCGGACTGTAGAGCGGCACCGACGGCGACGACCTCATCGGGGTTCACACCCTTGTTCGGTTCCCGGCCTCCGGTCAGATCCTTGACCACATCTGATACGGCCGGCATGCGGGTAGAACCGCCCACCAACACCACGTGGTCAATCTCCGAAACCTTGATGCCGGCGTCGCGGATGACATTGGCGAAAGGCTGCTTTGTACGCTCCAGCAGATCCTTCGTCATTTCCTCGAACTTCGCGCGGGAAAGCGTCTCATCCACATGAATCGGACCGGAATCCGACATGGAGATGTACGGCAGCGAGATCGAAGTCGTCGTGGCGGAGGAAAGCTCCTTCTTCGCCTTCTCGGCAGCCTCACGCAGACGCTGCAGCGCGATTTTATCCTTGGACAGGTCGGCGCCAGAGGATGCCTTGACCTGCTCCACCAGCCAATCAACAATGCGCTGGTCCCAGTCGTCACCGCCGAGACGGTTATCACCGGAGGTGGCACGCACCTGGATGGTGGAAAAGCCGTCGTCGTCCTTGCCCACTTCCAGCAGGGAGACATCAAAGGTGCCGCCGCCAAGATCGAAAACGAGGATCAACTCGTCCTCCTTGCCCTTCTCCAGCCCGTAGGCCAGAGCGGCAGCAGTCGGCTCATTGACAATACGCTGTACATTCAGACCGGCGATAGCACCGGCGTCCTTGGTGGCCTGCCGCTGCGCGTCGTTGAAGTAGGCAGGAACGGTGATAACCGCATCGGTCACCGTGTCGCCCAGGTATGCTTCCGCATCCTTCTTCAGCTTCTGAAGAATAAAGGCCGAGATTTGCTGCGGCGTGTACGTTGTACCGTCGATATCAACCTTCCAGTCAGTACCCATGTGGCGCTTGACGGAGGAAATCGTTCGATCAACGTTTGTCACCGCCTGACGCTTGGCTACCTCGCCAACTAGTACTTCGCCCGTCTTTGAAAAGCCGACGACGGAGGGGGTGGTCCGTGCCCCTTCCGCGTTTGCGATAACAGTGGGTTCGCCACCCTCGAGGACGGCGACGCAAGAATTCGTTGTGCCAAGGTCGATACCGACTGCACGTGCCATATCTTCTCTCCTATCCGGGGCGCTTGCCGCGCCCACTGGCGCTTAAACCGGCAGATCTGAGCGCCTTTACGTTGCATTCACGGGTCGGCCGTCCGAAGGTCACGCTAACGGCCTCGGCGGCTGCACCTCTCAAGTCTGGACCACTGGCGGACTTGTGTCCAGCCGACTTTGCCATTCTTGAGTCCACTAAGCTCAACTTTTGTTTTCGCCCATATATTCCATCCACATTGACGCAGGTACATGAGGGCCGTCACACCGAGTTGGATTTGGCGATCGTTCCGACACCGGAGCGCATGAAGCCATGACTCCACTGAGAGCAGGTGGGGCGCAGTATACGCACAGAATCAGAGAATGTCGCGTTGAAGGCGTGGGGAATGATACCCATAGCCAATTCTCGCGATCAGCGTTAGCGTGAGAACGTACAGTCACACGAATTAATTGGAGTGAATATGACTCACACACGTTTTCTCACATCGCTCGGTGCCGTCGCATTAGCAGGCGCACTCGCACTATCGGGCTGCGGTAACAACTCGAACAGCAAGGAGACGACCGCTGGCACTTCCGAAGATGCCACCGTATCTGCGAACAATGCCGCAAATGATGACCTCACCGATGAAGAAATCATCGCCAAAGTCAAGGAAACTGCCGAACAGAGCGAGCAGCTCTCCTTCAACTCGATCACCCGAGACCTCAATGTCCACATGGAGTCATCTGCGCAAATGACAGGGGAAGGAATACCATCACAGTCAATGACTGTCACCCTGGATGCTCGTGCGGATAACGACAACCAAACGATGGAGATGAGTGTCAAGGGAAATCTTGGCAGCGATCAGCAGGTTGACACGACCAGCTACTTCCAGTACGAGGGAGACACTCTCACTGCATACATAAACAACGGCGGGGCCTGGCAGACCACGGCCGTCAGTGCCGATGAGATCAGCCAAGCAGGTGAAGGAACCACTAACCTTGCGACCATCACAACCCTTGTCGATGGCATCGACCAGGCGACGGTGACACGAGGCGAGGATTCATACACCCTCACTACCGATCTGGATCCCTCCCTGGTGAAGACGATGTTTGACTACGAGACGGACGCCGAGTCCGTCGGTACGCTGACAATCTCTGTTGACGCCGAAACCTTCGAGATATACGAGTTGACGCTCGAAATGGATATGAATATCGAAGACAACGGTTCATCAGGGAACATCGTGATGAATATGAACATGACCTCCGAGCGCAATGCCGACGAAACCGTCGAAATCCCCGCCGAGGCGCTGGAAGCGGCCGGCACCGCGGGTGCGGCCGACTCAAGCTCTAGCGACAACTGATCCGGGCCGCGCGTTCGTTGCCTTTCGAGGCGACGAACGCACCTGGGCAGCGGATTTCCACCTCGCGGGGCTCGGTTTTGCCGGGCCCCGCTCCCCGCCACTCAGCTAGTAATACGGAGCACCCCATGCAACACACACATTCTTCCCGCCTCGTGTCAGTGGTACTGGCACTCGTAGGCGCATTTGCCCTTGCAGCCTGCGGTTCAAGTACTCCGCCCCTAACGGAGAGCGAACAAGAAATCTTTGACCGCGTCAAAGAAACCGCACAAGAACGCTCCGCACTCAACTACACCGAGCTTGATGAGGACGCGGAGCTCGAGATGAACACGAAGCTCGTCGTCAATCCGGCCAATGACAGCGAGACGAGTCTTAGCGTTGACGCCACAATTCTCGGCGACGCGGATACGCAGCTCCTTCATATGACGGTCGACTCCAAGATGCAGGGCGCCAGGTCGAATTCTGCGCATACCGTTATGTACGGCCAGATTGACGGAGACAGTATGACGCTGTACTCGGACGAGTACGGAAGCTGGCAATCGCAGGTCGTCTCCCTGGATAGTCTCAATCTCAGTGGGCAGGATGTAGATCCGGCAGATCTACTTGACTACCTCTTCAACCTTCAGGACGTAACCGTCACCTCAGATAAGGACTCTTATACCATCAGCGGGAAGATTTCGCCGGACGTCCTTGCCGAACTTTTTAGGGAGTCTGGCGACCTCGATATCGACGGCGGATCCGCAGAGCTCACGGTTACAGCGGATGCCTCGTCGTACCAAGTCTTCGAGCTAACGCTTGACGTGTCAATCGATGTAAGCACAGAAGGAGAGAGCGCGCATATGACCATCGAAGTTGAATTGGTCGGACAACGCGATGCGAATGTCGACCTCGAAATCCCCGCCGAGGTCCTCGAAGCTGCCGGTACGGCGGGTGCGGCCGACTCAAGCTCAAGCGACAACTGATCCGGACTTCACCTTTAACGCGCTCCCGGCGGAGAGCGGCAGTGCAGTGGTATTTCCCCCTATCCGGGGTCCGGTCCACATGGCCGCACCCCGGCACTCGACACTCGACACTCGACACTCAACTCGGAGGATCCCATGAAACATACACACTCTTCTCGCCTCAGCTTGGCAGCGCTAGCGCTCGCAGGAATTCTGACCTTTTCAGCATGCGGCAATAGTTCTGAATCGGAACCAACTACCGGCGCCTCGGCAGCCACCCGAGATCCGGCTGGCACCGATCTCACAGACGAACAGATCGTCACGAACATCAGAGAAACAGCCTCACGGAATGCCGAGTACTGGTTCACTGACATCACGGAAGATCGCAACCTCCACATCGAGCTACTCCGGGACATAACAGAGGAAGGCGAAACGAGGTCTAACAACAGTGCCATTGATATTCATGCAGACAAAGACAACCAGACACTGAAAATCGAATCGAGCCGCACCGATGGTGAAACCCGGACCGAGGAGAGCACAAGTTATTTTGAGTATGACGGCGATGTCATCACTGTCTACACGTCAGATTCCGACGCTTGGAATTCTACCGAGCTACCCGCCAACCAGATCGCATCCACGGCAGATGTTGCGGTCATGGACACCAGCGCCATTTACAGTTACGTCGCCGCACTCACCGATGCCACAGTCACACGCAACGCGAATGACTCCTATACCCTCGTTGCCCAATTAACCCCTGACTCGCTCAATGAGATCTTCGGTGATACGGCAACTGCTGAAGCCGGCACCTCCGGTACGCTTACAGTCTCCGTCGACGCACAGACCTTCGAACTCTACGACCTGACCCTTGAACTCGAGGCTGAGATTACCGACAGCGACGGGAGGAGCAGTAGCGTCAAGATGATCATCAATGCCACGGC
>SUUB01000046.1:8069-18272 GCA_015062745.1 Actinomycetaceae bacterium | reverse complement strand
TTGGAGTCTGTGCACGATGCCGACGAGGTCATCATGTTCGATCGTGGGCGCGTGGTTGCTGCGGGCAGCCTCGACGATCTCCGCTTGCCGGGGTGACGCGCGGGTGTGCCGACCCGGAATGCAGCGTTTCGGATCGGCGCTTTGCCCGGGTGCCGGTCGGCGGCTTCAAAGCTGCCTAGAGACGAGTAGGCTGGTGTCAATGCCTTAAGAGGAGGAGACCATGCCACAACTGCGATCGGCAACATCCACAACGGGCCGTAATATGGCCGGTGCTCGTGCCCTGTGGCGCGCCACCGGAATGGGATCTGAAGACTTCGGCAAGCCGATTATTGCGGTTGCCAACTCGTACACAGGTTTCGTTCCTGGGCATGTGCACCTGAAGGATATGGGTTCGCTCGTGTGCCAGGCCATCGCCGAGGCGGGTGGCGTGGGCCGCGAGTTCAATACCATCGCCGTTGATGATGGCATTGCCATGGGGCATGAGGGCATGCTTTATTCGCTGCCGTCGCGCGAGATTATCGCCGACTCGGTGGAATACATGGTGAACGCCCATACCGCCGATGCTCTCGTATGCATCTCTAATTGCGACAAGATCACTCCGGGTATGCTGATGGCCGCATTGCGTCTGAATATCCCGACGATTTTCGTCTCGGGAGGCCCGATGGAATCCGGCGCCGCGGTGGAGGGCGTGGTTGATCACCGCACCGACCTCATCGATGCCATTTCCATCTCCGTCGACGACGCCGTCAGTGATGAACAGCTCGGACGCGTCGAGGCGAGTGCCTGCCCCACATGCGGTTCGTGCTCCGGCATGTTCACCGCGAATTCCATGAACTGCCTGACGGAGGCGCTTGGCCTCTCCCTGCCGGGAAATGGTTCCACCCTGGCCACTGCGGCCCGGCGGAAGAACCTCTTCCTGGAAGCCGGTCGGCGGATTGTGGAGCTGGCGAAGCGTTACTACGAGGAGGACGACGAATCCGTTCTACCCCGCAGCATCGCCACTCGGGACGCCTTCCTGAATGCCATGGCGATGGATATTGCCATGGGCGGCTCCACCAATACGGTGCTGCATATTCTTGCGGCCGCGCAAGAAGGCGAAGTTGATTTCACCCTCCGGGATATTGATGAGTTGTCTCGACACGTTCCTTGCCTGGCAAAGATTGCGCCGAACTCCACACAGTTCCACATCGAAGACTTCCACCGCGCCGGAGGCATTCCGGCGCTGCTCGGTGAACTCTTCCGGGCGGGCCTGTTGCGTGACGGTGTGCATTCCGTTCATTCCAGTGATCTGAAGTCCTGGTTGGAGAAGTGGGACATTCGCGGTACTGCTCCCAGTGCCGAGGCGCTTGATTTGTTCCACGCTGCGCCGGGCCGGGTGCGCACAACGTCGCCATTCTCCCAGGACGCCAGCTGGGAGTCCCTGGATTCTGATCCGGTGGCCGGGTGTATTCGTGCGGTCGACCATGCGTATACCGCAGACGGAGGCCTGTGTGTACTGTTTGGGAACCTGGCCGAGGACGGCGCGGTGGTCAAGACGGCCGGCGTCGACGAGTCATTGTTCCATTTCGAAGGGCCGGCGCGGGTGGTGGATTCCCAAGAAGCGGCAATCGAGTTGATCCTTTCGAAGTCTGTGAATCCCGGCGACGTCGTCGTGATTCGTTACGAAGGCCCGAAGGGAGGGCCCGGTATGCAGGAGATGCTCTACCCGACGTCGTTCTTGAAAGGTTTGGGCCTGGGCAAGGTGTGTGGTCTTATCACCGACGGCCGATTCTCCGGTGGAACCTCCGGGCTCTCTATCGGGCATATCTCGCCGGAGGCGGCGGGCGGCGGCACCATCGGTTTGGTGCGGGAGGGCGACACGATCGTCATAGACATCCCCACCCGCCAGCTGCGGGTCGCCGTGGACGACGCAGAGTTGGAGCGGCGGCGCCAGGAGATGGGCCCGGCGCCGTGGCAGCCGGTGCAGCGAGACCGTCAGGTCTCCAAAGCGCTGCGCGCCTATGCATCCATGGCCACGTCGGCCGCCTACGGAGCGGTGCGGAAGATCGATTGAGATAACAGGGATCGGCTGAGACAACAGGGCATGTAGTTGCCGCGTCAGCCGCCCGTGAGATTGTCGGCCGTCCTGCCGTCCGTCCGCTTGATTGACCGCGGCAAAGGGAGTGGCGCCGTCCGATTCTTCGCTTGACCTGCAGGCTTCCGGATCCGCGTAGGACTCACTGCCCAGATTCGGGCGGGGACTACGGTGATACTTGTAATGGTCAAAACTGAGACGGGTGCGCGAGAGCATGAGAGTGCATCGGCTTCGCGCCGCTGAAGGGAGAAACACCGGGTATGACGGCCGTCTTCAACTATCTTGCGGAGCAGTCGGTGCTGCTGCTGTTCCTGCTTGTCGGCGTGGGCATGCTGCTGGGCAGAATCAAGGTCCGCGGAGTGAGCCTGGGTGCGGCGGCAGTGCTGTTCCTCGCCATCATCATTGCCGCCTGGGGGCAGTCCAACGGAGTGGAGGTCGCCGTTGAGCCAGTGATCGGCACCCTCGGTCTTCTGCTGTTCGCCTTCGCGATCGGCAACAATTCCGGCGTCAGCTTCTTCCGCAGTCTACGGCATGCTGCCGGGCCGAATCTCGTGATGATCGGCCTGTTCATTGTGGCAGCGAGCGTCGCATACGTCATGGGCACGCGCTTGTTCAACATGGATATCGCCACGGTGGCGGGTGCCTTCGCCGGTGCGACCACGAACACGCCCGCACTGCTCGCCGCCGGTGACGCATCGGGCGACGGCGCTGCGGCCACCGTCGGCTACGCCATGGCCTATCTCTTCGGTGTCATCGGGATGATCGCGGCCTCGGGTATTGCACTGCGCCACGCGGCGAACGATCAGGATGCCCCATCGGTGGTGACCCACGTATCGGTTCGTGTTGAGCGCACGGATCGGCCGAAGTTGAGTGATGTTCTCGCGCAGGCGAAGGGAAACATTCAGATCTCCCGGCACCGGCACGGTGAAGAAGGGCCGATCTGGATTCCTGATGACGACGACATCCTGGAGAAGGATGATCTGGTGAACGTGGTGGGCGCGGTCGACGACGTCGACGAGTTCATCGAGCTGCTCGGCCACCGCTCCTCGCACTCCTTGCGTGCCGACCGGAGGATTCTCGATTTCCGCCGCATCACAATTTCAGAGCCGAAGCTGGCCGGCAAGACCATTGCGGAGCTGGATAAGGAGCTTGACGAACGCTGGGGGGCGAAGATCTCCCGCGTGCGTCGCGGCGATACCGATATGCTCGCCCTGCCGGGCTTTATGGTGGAAATGGGAGACCGGGTACGGGTGGTTGGCCCGACCCTCAAACTCAAGGAAATCTCCCGTTGGTTCGGAGATTCTGCAAAGGGCCTGACCGATGTGAACCCGGTTGCACTGGGCATTGGCCTGGCGATCGGCATCTTCATCGGTGAGATCGATATCCCAGTTCCGGGCGGCAGCAGTTTCTCACTTGGCGCCGCGGCGGGCGTGCTCATCATGGGCCTGATTATGGGCCGTATGGGGCGGATTGGACCTCTGGTGACGGCGCTGCCGAATACGGTCAATTCCGTACTCGCGGAGTTCGGTTTGCTCATCTTCCTGGCCCAGGCAGGTACTCGAGCGGGTGGTCAGATCGTTTCGGCCTTCACCGGCGGTCATTGGTGGAAGATACTCATCCTTGGTGCCGTCATTACCTTGATTATGGCGGTCGGCTTGTACATCGCGATGCGAGGCATTTTCAAGATGGGTGGCACGCAACTTTCCGGACTGTTGGGCGGTGCCCAGACCCAACCGGCAGTGATGGCCTTCGCCAATGGACGCACCGGCTCAGACCCGCGTGTGGCGCTTGGGTATGCCTTGGTGTACCCAGTTGCCATGATTACGAAGATTCTTGTGGCGCAGGTGCTGGGTGGCATGTAGCTACTGCGGAGGTGGCGGTGCGGGCGTCCCGGTGGGGTACTGGGACTAGCCCGCCCGGACCAGATCTGCGGTTCCAGTTCGGTGTGCCGGGATACTGGTGGACACGAGAGTGCCGATTATGAGGAGGGCTCGAGTGCCAGTAGCCGGTTCAGCAGGGCCTCGTCAACAACGCCGTGGAGGCGGGCAGCGGCAGTGCGAGGCATGTCTACATGCGAATCGAGGCCGTGGTTGTGGGTGGAGGCGATAATGGCGCCGTTTGCAACGCGATAGGTGGTATCCAGCAGTCCGTCAATCTCTACTTCGATCGTGTCAGCATCGGGCGCCCAGACAGCTGCCGGGCGGGCGAGGCCACTGCGGTCAGAAGGTTCGATAACGTGAAACGCGACCGGGGTGGCAAGGTCGGTACCCTCGGTGACGAGGCGTTCTACCAGGAGAAAGACGAGAGGCGAGGGAATCGCATCCTCGGGTTCGTATTCGAGGGAGAGAGCATCAAGAATGATGGGATCGTCCTCGCCTTCGGTGTATTCGGAGCGCGCCCACGAGGTTCCGGAGAGGATGATGCGACTTGAGAGCCGCTCGTCGTGCCCGAATACTGTTTCGGTGATGAGTTCGGTTTCGTCCCAGCGCCGATACAACAACCCGACCGGCTCATCGTGCGAGGTGAAAACTTCCCAACGTGTGTGCGCCATGAGGCCAGTGTATCGGTGCCGATCTCGGATGTTGCCATGGGCCCGCCATAGGTACTCCCTTGCGAGCAGTCCGAGCGGTTAGTTCAAGGTCCCTTGCGGGATGATCGGGTGGTTAAGGTGTCTTGCGAGGTGATCGGGTGGTTAAGGTGTCTTGCGAGGTGATCGGGTGGTTAAGGTGTCTTGCGAGGTGATCGGGTGGTCGCAGACCTGCTATTGCGGCGGTGTGTTCAAGGTTCCTCACGGGTAGGCGAGGGAAAAGGCGAATCCTCCGGCGATACTCCACCGCGGCGAAGCGACCCTTGGCCAGAATGCGAGAACGTGATCCACTATGTGAGAAAAACCTGCCTCAGTTTGCACTCGACCGGGATAGCTCGCTACTGTGATGAACATGACGACTTCATTGGTACGTATGTAGCGCGCCGCACTGGTTCGCTACTTGTGTGCCGCGCCCCTCGATCGAGGGGCTTTTTTATTGCCGCCACTGAACATAGGAGGAAACATGGCCAAGACACCGACTCCGGCCGATGTGGCCGCCAGTCGTGCTGCCGATGCCAGCACGCGCGGTGGACGCATTATCCGTGAGAAGTCCACGGGCGCCAGATCGATTATCCGTTCGCTCCAGGAGCTCGGCGTTGAGGTAGTGTTCGGCCTGCCCGGCGGCGCGATCCTCCCCACGTACGATCCGCTTTTTGACGCGGAGGGTATGAAACACATCCTGGTCCGCCACGAACAGGGTGCTGGGCACGCCGCAGAAGGGTATGCGGTGGCGACCGGCAAAGTCGGCGTGTGCCTTGTGACCTCCGGCCCGGCGGCCACAAACCTTGTGACTCCGTTGCTGGACGCGAACATGGATTCAATTCCCATGGTGGCCATTACCGGGCAGGTGGGCGTCTCCGCCATCGGCACCGATGCCTTCCAGGAAGCCGATATCGTCGGTGCGACCATGCCGGTGACCAAGCACTCCTTCCTGATCACCAATGCTGCGGAGATTCCGGCGCGAATCGCGGAGGCTTTCTATATCGCCTCCACTGGCCGTCCCGGCCCGGTGCTGGTGGATGTGACCCGCTCGGCGCAGGTGGAGGAGGCTGACTTTGTGTGGCCTCCGGTGCTTGATCTGCCCGGATACCACCCGGTGACCAAGCCGAACGCGCGTCAGGTGCGGGAGGCGGCTCGCTTGCTGGCGACGGCGTCGCGTCCCGTCCTGATGGTCGGCGGCGGTGCCATCAGGTCCGGCGCTTCGGACGACATCGTCAAACTGGCCGATCTATCCGACGCCGCCGTCGTGACCACTATGAATGCTCGCGGTGCTGTGCCTGATTCCCATCCGCACAATCTCGGCATGCCGGGAATGCATGGAACGGTTGCGGCCGTTGGAGCGCTGCAGAGTGCCGATCTCATCGTCTCGCTGGGATCGCGTTTCGATGATCGAGTGACCGGGTCGCTGGCGGGTTTCGCCCCGGATGCGAAGGTTGTTCATGTGGATATCGACCCCGCCGAGATCTCAAAGAATCGCGATGCGGATGTGCCGATCGTGGGCGATTTGAAGGAAACGGCAGCGGAGCTCGTCAAGGAGTTTGAGACGGCCCTCGAACAATACGGGAAGGCCGATCTCTCCGCGTGGTGGGCGAAACTGGATGCATTGCGCGAAACCTACAAGATGACGTGGGACGAACCATCCGACGAGGCGATGGCCGCGCAATACGTGGTCTCGCGTATCGGTGAAATCGTGGGCGGCGACGACGTGATCTATGTGACCGGAGTTGGCCAGCACCAGATGTGGGCCGCACACTTCCTCCCCTTCGAGCATCCACGCCAGTGGATCTCCTCGGGTGGCGCTGGAACCATGGGATATGGCGTGCCCGCCGGGATGGGTGCAAAACAGGGTTGCCCGGAGAAAACGGTGTGGGTGATCGACGGCGACGGCTCGTTCCAGATGACCAACCAAGAGTTGGCAACCTGCCGACTCAATGGCATCAACATCAAGGTGGCCATTATCAATAACTCCTCGCTCGGGATGGTTCGCCAGTGGCAAACGCTGTTTTACGAGCAGCGGTACTCGCACACCGAGCTTGACACCGGCAAGGGAACCGCGCGTGTCCCCGATTTCGTCAAGCTGGGCGAGGCGTACGACTGTGCCGCCTGGCGTGTGGAGGACCCCGCTGAAGTTGACGACGCGATTCGCAAGGCAATGGAGATCAACGACCGGCCCGTGGTTATCGACTTCGTTACCTCGCCGAACTCTGAGGTGTGGCCGATGGTCCCCGCCGGTCTTTCCAATGACCAGATCATGTACGCGCGTGAGATCTGGCCGATACTCGACGACGACAACGCGTGAGAGGAAGAGAAGCATGAACACTCGTCATACACTGTCCGTTCTGGTTGAGAACAAGCCGGGCGTTCTGACCCGGGTGGCCGGCCTCTTCGCGCGCCGTGCTTTCAATATTCACTCGCTTGCGGTGGGAGAGACGGAGGATCCGGCTCTTTCCCGTATCACTCTGGTGGTGGATGCCGCTGAACTTCCGCTGGAGCAGGTGACGAAGCAGCTGAACAAGCTCGTCAATATTATCAAGATTGTCGAGCTGGAGCCGGAGTCGTCCGTGCAGCGTGAGCTGCTCTTGGTGAAGGTGGCTGCGGATGACGCAACGCGAACCAATGTGCTGCAAGTGGTTGACCTCTTCCGTGCGCACGTCGTCGACATGGTCCCCGATACGGTGACAATCGAGGCGACAGGCAGCGATGGTAAGGTCAACGCGTTGCTGGCTGCCTTGGAGCCATACGGAGTCAAGGAAATCGTTCAGTCAGGCGCAGTGGCCATCGGGCGTGGTAGCCGCTCCCTCTCCGAACGCGTTTCAGCGGAGATGCAGCTGCGCCGTGCGTAAGCTCCGGCGCCTCGGAGCGAGAGCGTCCGAGGTATACCGCGAGTGAGCCGCCGGGGTGCGTGGGGCTGGCGCCCGCAGAAAGCGCGTAAGTCGCGGTGGGCTGCGGAGCCACTCGGGTGCGTGGAGGCTAGCCATCGGATCAACCCGTGGCGGTCCGCGGTGACGGTCAGCCCGGCGCCCAGCACTCGTGGTAAGAGGCCGTTCCCGCTGGCACAACCCGTGGCGGCGGGCCCGAAACAAGACGAATACAGAGAAAACCAAAACTCATACAAGGAGAGAATATCGTGGCAGAAATCTACTATGACGACGACGCCGACTTGGCGCTCATCCAGTCAAAGAAGGTTGCCATCATTGGCTACGGTTCGCAGGGCCATGCGCATGCTCTGAATCTGCGTGATTCGGGTGTGGATGTTGTTGTTGGCCTGCGTGAGGGGTCGAAGTCAGTCGCGAAGGCGGAAGAGCAGGGGCTGAAGGTTGCCTCCGTGGCTGACGCCGTGCGCGAGGCCGACGTGGTCATGATCCTGACGCCGGATCAGGCCCAGCGCCATGTGTGGGCCAAGGAGATCGAGCCGAATATCAAGCCTGACGCCGCGATCTTCTTCTCCCACGGTTTCAACATCCACTTCGGCTACATCAAGCCCGCCGCCGGCCACGACATCTGCATGGTTGCACCGAAAGGACCGGGCCACACCGTCCGTCGGCAGTTTGAAGAAGGCCGCGGAGTACCCGTGCTGGTGTGTGTGGAACAAGATGCCTCCGGGCAGGCGTGGGACTTGGCCGTGTCGTACGCGAAGGCAATCGGCGGTACCCGTGCCGGTGCAATCAAGACGACCTTCCGCGAGGAAACTGAAACCGACCTGTTTGGCGAGCAGAGCGTGCTGTGTGGCGGTGTCTCTCAGCTCATCCAGTATGGCTTCGAGACGCTGACCGAAGCCGGCTATCAGCCGGAGATGGCCTACTTCGAGGTGTGCCACGAGCTGAAGCTCATCGTTGACCTCATCAACGAGGGCGGCCTGACCAAGCAGCGTTGGTCCTGCTCCGATACGGCAGAGTACGGTGACTACATCTCCGGCCCGCGGGTCATTGGTCCGGAAGTCAAGGAGCATATGAAGGACGTGCTGGCAGATATCCAGTCCGGCGCCTTCGCCAAGCGCTTCATTGACGACCAGGATGCGGGTGCGCCGGAGTTCCTGCGTTTGCGTGCCGAGCATCAGGCCCATCCCATTGAGAAGACCGGCCAGGAGATCCGCAAGATGTTCGCGTGGAATGCTGCTGTGGACAGCGACTATGTGGAAGGCGAAGCCGGCCGCTGAGGTTGGCAGCAACGGCCCGAAGAGTACGAGGCGGGCACCCGGATTCGGGTGCCCGCCGAGCTTTGTGCTGGCAGCCTGGGAATCGCTGGCGCAGCTGGGGAGTTCGATGCGCGGGGGAGTGCGGGGTGCGGAGGCCATGCCCGGCCGAGTTCGGGTGCGGCTGACCGGTGTGCCCTGTGGCGCGTTACGCCTCGGCAAAGGATGGTTTTCGGGCGGCACCGTGATGCTTCACTGCGGCACTGTGATGCTTCACCCAGTTAAAAAACGTGTGACATCCGCCGGGGTGCACCGGATTGTGGGTTCGGGCCGCTAGGGTAGTGCCCATGACCATGCAGCAGGAGGAACTGGGCAACCTCCGCGATGCGGGGAAGCCGGCAGATTCATCGCGCGACCATACACCTGACCACACCCGTGATCGAGGTGATGAGCCGGCACAGCGCCGCTGGCTACGGCGATTGGGCGCCGCATTCACGGCGCTTATTGTGCTGGCGATCGGCGGCGTCGTCGGAATCAATCAGTGGGTGACCGGCACAACGCATGATCGCGTGTATGCGAACGCGGCAGCGCTGCCGTCCGATGCTGATCCGGACTGCATTATCGTTCTTGGGGCCTCCGTGCGGTCCAACGGTCAGCCGAGTGCCATGCTCGAAGAACGATTGAAGACCGCGCTCGAGTTGTACAACGAGGGGGCCGCTCCAAAGATTCTCGTCTCGGGTGATAACTCCACCGAGGTGTACAACGAGGTCAAGGTAATGCGCGAGTGGCTGGTGGCGCACGGGGTGCCCTCGGAGGACGTGTTCGAGGACCACGCTGGTTTCTCAACGTATGAAACCATGTACCGGGCGCGTGACGTCTTCGCCGTCGATCGCGCCATCGTTGTCACGCAGCAGTATCACCTGGGTCGTGCACTCTACGATGCGCAGTCGCTCGGGTTGACGGTGTGGGGTGTTCCTTCTGGTGGGAATGACTATCCGGGGCAGAACCGCCGAGATGCGCGCGAATGGCTGGCGCGGGTGCACGATTGGGGGCAGTGCCTCACCAACGCGAAGCCGACCTATCTGGGCGACGTCATTCCGATTTCCGGCGACGGCGAGGCGACGCGCTGAGTTCGGACCCGCTTTGCGGCGGTGGTGCACCTACACACGAGGCTGCCCGGGACTCGCCGGATACCCGTGGGAGCAGGTGACCCACCTCGCGGCGGCGCACCTACATGCAAGGGCCGCAACAAGCGAGCCGATGTGCTGTGTGCTTACCCGTGTGAAGCTGTGTGCTAACCCGTGTAGAAAGGCCGCCTGCCTCTCTGTATGAGCTGCGTTGACGCTCCAGATTCCACAGCCTTTACACCGAATTATGAGACGCCTATTCCACTAGTTGATCGGCGCCATA
>SUUB01000046.1:2084-7969 GCA_015062745.1 Actinomycetaceae bacterium | reverse complement strand
CTGCGTTGACGCTCCAGATTCCACAGCCTTTACACCGAATTATGAGACGCCTATTCCACTAGTTGATCGGCGCCATAAGGTAAGTGCATGACTCGCAGTATTGATCTGGCCGTTATCCCCGGTGATGGTATTGGCCCCGAAGTGGTGGCCGAAGGCCTGAAGGTTCTTGATGCGGCGCTCGCGGGCAGTGACCTGTCCGCGCGCACCACCACGTACGACCTGGGCGCAACACGTTGGCATCGCACGGGTGAGGTTCTTCCGGATGATGAACTCGAGTCGATAAAGCAGCATGACGCCATCCTGCTCGGTGCCGTGGGCGACCCGTCGGTGCCTTCCGGAGTGCTGGAAAGGGGTCTGCTACTCAAGTTGCGCTTCTCCCTCGACCACTACGTCAATCTGCGCCCGAATAAGTATTATCCGGGCGTGCCGACGCCGCTGGCCAACCCGGGCGACATCGATTTCCTCGTGGTGCGAGAAGGGACCGAGGGCTTGTACTGCGGCAATGGCGGTGTCGTGCGTAAGGGGACACCGCAGGAAATCGCCACCGAGGTGTCGGTGAATACGGCCTATGGCGTGGAACGCGTGGTGCGTTACGGTTTCGCCAAGGCCGCCGCTCGCCCGCGCAAGAAGTTGACGTACGTGCACAAACACAATGTGCTGGTTAACGCCGGTGATTTGTGGCGGCGCACGGTGGAAGCGGTGAGCGCCGAGTACCCGGAGGTTGCGGTGGATTATCTGCACGTGGATGCCGCAACGATTTTCCTTGTCACAGATCCCGGGCGCTTTGATGTGATCGTCACCGATAACCTCTTCGGCGATATTCTCACGGACGAAGCGGGCGCGGTCACCGGTGGTATTGGGCTGGCCGCTTCCGGCAACATCAATCCGGATGGCGCATTCCCCTCCATGTTTGAGCCTATTCACGGTTCGGCTCCCGACATCGCCGGTCAGCAGAAGGCAGACCCGACGGCGACGATCTCCTCGGTGGCCCTTTTGTTGGATCACTTGGGGTACGCGGAGCATGCGCGTCGGGTCGAGGCCGCCGTCGACGCCGATATGGCTGCCCGAGCGGAGGCCGCTTCAAGCGGTGAACCACTGGTGCGTTCGACGGCGCAGATCGGTACCGCGATCGCGGCGCGTTTGGCGTGAAGCGGGGCCCATATGCCGAACGCGGTCACCGGCGCACGATAGCGTGGTAGGGGCTTTCCCGAGTCGTTAGAGCTCCCGCGAAGGTTCGTTATGCGGCCCTTTCCGCCTGAGTCCAGCTGTCGTGAGTAAGCTTAAGACAGTCGCAAGAAGAAGGACTGTCATGACATCGACTCATACACCAACGGATCTTGAACTAGCTGCTGCCGCGGCGGTGCCAAGTGCAGACGAGCTGGCGGGAGCATGGGCGCTCCAGCCGCACCCGAATCCGGCATCCGAGGCGGAGCGCGCGGCGCGTTTGGAACGCCTGGGTTTCGGTGTGGACTTCACCGACCACATGGCCCACGCAACCTGGACGGTCGGCGACGGGTGGCATAACAAGGTCATCGAACCCTATGGCCCGCTGAGCCTCGACCCTGCCGGGGCGGTGCTGCATTATGGGCAAGAAGTCTTTGAAGGGCTGAAGGCGTATCGGCACACCGACGGATCGGTGTGGACCTTCCGGCCCACCTACAACGCTGCACGGCTCAACCATTCCAACCGGCGCCTGGCGATTCCGGAACTGCCGCATGATGACTTCGTCGCCTCGATCGTTGGCCTGGTGCGGGCGGACGCCCAGTGGGTTCCGGATGCCCCCGGCTCCTCCCTGTACCTGCGTCCGTTCATCTTTGCCTCGGAGGCCTTCCTTGGCGTGCGGGCGTCTACCAGCTACGAGTATCTGGTGATCGCATCGCCCTCGGGTCCGTATTTCCAGCACGGATTCCAACCCATCAACGTGTGGGTGGAGGAAACATATCACCGCGCCGGGCCTGGCGGTATGGGTGATGTAAAGACCGGAGGCAATTATGCGGCGTCGCTGCTGCCGAAGGTTGCGGCGCACGGCGGCGGATACGACGAGGTGCTTTTCCTTGACGCCGCCACGAACACGAATCTTGATGAGCTGGGCGGCATGAACGTCTTCATCGTCATGGCGGATGGCTCTCTGAAGACGCCGAGACTCACGGGGAACATCCTGCCGGGTGGAACGCGCGCCTCGATTATTCAACTACTGCGGGAACAAGGCCGGTCGGTTTCCGAGGAGACGATCTCCCTGCGGTGGCTGCTTGATGCCATCTCGGCAGGCGATGTGGCCGAAATGTTCGCTTGCGGAACGGCGGCTGTGGTGACTGCGATTGGTGCACTGACGGGCGAGGGATTCCACGTGGATATCCCGGAGAACACCGTGACACGCGGCATTTATGATGAGTTGACCGCCATCCAACTGGGGGAGGCGGAGGATCGCTTCGGCTGGTTGTATCGCCTGGCGTGAGAACGCCTGTTATGCGGCGAGCTACCGGGCCTGCGACGAGGAGGTACGGAAGGTCGGGCGTGCACGAGCAATGCGCACCTGCCAGGCGGCATGCCGAGCAGGAGTGGAGTGAATCGCCCGACGGGCGTGCCTCGCGTGGGCGGTGTGCGTCGCGCGCGACACGCGCTCGGCAGGAGTGGTATGCCGCAAAAGCGTTGGGCGCCTCTTGTTCTGCCCGTGGGCAGTCGCCATCTGACCGGAAGTCCTCGTCTGGATGAACTCGGATCGCACAAGATAGGCAGCCGGTGTTGCCGAAAGGAAAAGAATGAAAATCGACGTCTACGACGTGACGCTACGTGACGGCGCTCAGCAGGAGGGGATCAACCTCTCTGTGGCCGATAAACTGGCACTGCTGCCGCTGATCGAATCCATCGGCGCCGATTACATCGAAGGAGGCTGGCCGGGCGCGATTCCGCGTGACACGGAGTTTTACCGTGCTGCTTCCGACGTGCCGCTCACCGCAGCGCTGACGGCCTTCGGCTCGACCCGCAAAGCGGGAGTGCCGGTTGCCGAAGATCGCCAGATCCAAGGTTTGCTCGATTCGGGCGCGAGTGTGCTCACGTTGGTGGCGAAGTCGGATATCAGGCACGTTGAGCAGGCATTGCGTACGACACCGCAGGAGAACCTCGCTATGGCCCGTGACTCGGTGGAATACCTGCTGAGCCAAGGCCGGCGCGTGATGATTGACGCCGAGCATTTCTTCGACGGTTTTCGTTTTGATCCCGATTACACCAGTGAGGTTGTTGCGGTGTGCTTCGAGGCGGGAGCGGAGGCGGTGATCCTCTGTGACACCAATGGGGGCTCACTTCCCGGGCATATCAGTGCAACGGTGGCAGAACTGCGTTCACGCTTGGCGGCGCGCGGAATCACGGATCCCGTACTGGGAATCCACGCGCACGACGACGGCGGCTGCGCCGTCGCCAACACGCTTGCTGCGGTCGAAGCCGGATGTCGTCAAGTACAGGGCACGATTAATGGCTATGGCGAACGCACCGGCAACGCGAATCTGCTGACCGTCATCGCCAATCTGGCGCTGAAGACGGACTATGAGGTAGTCACCGAGCAGCAGCTCGCCGCGCTGACAGCGGTTTCACATGCCGCCTCGGAGATCACGAATATTTCGCCCTACGCACGGCAACCGTATGTGGGGTCCTCGGCCTTTGCACATAAGGCCGGATTGCACGCCTCCGCGATTCGGATCAACCCGGATCTGTACCAGCACACCGATCCGCGCGGGGTCGGCAACGATATGCGTATGCTCGTCTCCGATATGGCGGGCAGGGCGTCGATCGAACTGAAGGCGCGCGAATTCAGTGTGGATCTGGCGGGGCGGCCCGACGAACTGAGCGCTATCACTCAACGCGTGAAGGAGGCTGAGGCGGCCGGGTACACCTATGACGCGGCGGATGCATCCTTTGAGCTCTTGGTACGTGAGGTGCTTGGTGATCGGCCGCGTTACTTCCGGCTCGAGGCGTGGCGATCGAATATCTCCACCCTGCCCGGCGGTGCCGCAGCGGGTGACACCTTCTCCGAGGCGACCGTTAAACTCTTCGCTGGCGGGAGGCGCCTGGTACGCGTCGGCGAAGGCGTGGGGCCGGTTGATGCCTTGGATCAAGCTCTGCGCACTGCTTTGAAGAATGTGTACCCGGATCTGACACGTATCGAGCTCATCGACTTCAAGGTGCGCATTCTGGACACCCATCAAGGGACGGCCGCCACCACGCGAGTGCTCATTGAACTGTCCGACGGGCAACGAACATGGCGTACCGTCGGCATCGGAGCGGACGTGGTTGAAGCGTCATGGGAAGCGCTGACCGAGGGGTACGAGTTTGGCCTCATGCGTGCGGGTATTGAACCGCATCCGGAGGGTCCGGAAGGTAGCGACTGACGGCTGTACGTGAGCCTGGGCGCTGACGTCCTGATGCCTCTGGCATGCCGATGCCTCCCTCGCCTGCATAACCAAGGTGAAGGATGGAAGGGAGATCGATCTGCCGGTGTCGCCTCTGGGTACAAGTCGCCATCCCGGTACTCTGCAAGGTAGTGACTGAATCTGATGGGGTCGGTTCTGGATCCGGGTTGATTCATGGGAGCAGATGGTGGCGCGGCCTGCGCCCTCCGCGTTGCTCGCGTCCCCAGTCGTTACCTGCGCCTTTGCTTGCAGTTGGCCTGACCGGTAGCTCGCGCTCGCCCCGTGGCACGAGTCCTCGCAGATGCACGAGTTTAGGATGTGGCCCGACGCCCCGCTTCCAGATCTCGCCGATCAGGCGGTCGGCCGAGGCCCAAACACTGCGGTTCCGACGCGCACGATCGTGCTGCCCTCTGCCACTGCGATTTCCAGATCCTGCGTCATGCCCATGGAAAGTTCCGTGAGCGTGGATATGCCGCTTGCTCGCAGTTCTTCAGCGAGTTCCCGCACAACCCGGAAGGAACGCGCAATCTCGGCGGTTTCCTCGGTGTGCGCACCAATGGTCATCAGTCCGATGATGCGCAGGTTCCGCAGTTCGGCGACCTTCCCCGCCAGCTCCGGCAGAGCTGCCGGCGGCACTCCGAACTGTGACGGGGCACCGGAGGAGTTGACCTGCAGCATGACATCGAACGGTTCGCTGGCTGTGCCTTCTTCGCGGCGTCGGGCCTGCAGGCGGTCAAGCCGTTGCGCCAGATCCAGCGAGTCGAGCGTCTCGATGCACTGGGCGTAGCATAACGCCTTGCCCGCTTTGTTCTTTTGCAGGTGCCCAATCACATGTGTGCGATGCTCCGGGGCATTGGCAGCTGCCAGGGCCTCTTCGGATGTCTCCAGCTGTTGAATGATGTTATGTCCAAATAGGGTGGCACCTGCGCTCAAGGCCGCAAGAATCCGTTCGGGGGCCTGATACTTCGCGGCCAGTTCGATACTGACCGATCCGGCTTCTCGCCCGACGGCGGCCTCGGCTGCCAACACGCGCTCACGTAAGCGCCGATAGCGGAGCGGAATATCGCGCAGAGACGGTATAGAAGTCTCTGTGTCGGGAGCGGGCGTGGCCACTGACCGAGCAGGTGCGCTCGCGGGCTGTGCTGACTGAGCGGGTGTGCCCACTGACTGAGTGGGCATGGCCACTGACCGAGCAGGTGCGCTCGCTTGCTGCGCTGGCTGAGCGGGTGTGCCCACTGGTTGTGGTGCGGCCGTTGGTGGCTGTGGTGCGGTTACTGGCTGTGATGTGCCTGCCGGCTTCTGCGTTGGCGCGTCTCCATCTGGCGCCGTCGGTGCGTTCCCGCCCGTCGCCATTCGTGCTGATACCGTCGCACTGCGGCCTACCCCTTCGCCACTGGATGCGGATGATGTTGTATCCATGTTCTTCGTGGCGGAGCTGTTCGTGTCGCTGTTCGTCGTTGTTCTCCTTGTTTGTTCCAGGTG
>SUUB01000046.1:0-1984 GCA_015062745.1 Actinomycetaceae bacterium | reverse complement strand
CAACCGAGACCACATCCACATGCAAGCGGTCCTCCCGATCGGAGGCGTCAAGGTCGACCAGGCCCCAGAATCCCCAGGAGCCATCGCCTACGCCGTCGTCGAAAATCTGGCGTACCAGCCAGAGCCGCCCGGGGGCATGCCCGGCAAGAAGGCCCTCGGCAGCCTGCTGTGGCACGCCCGCGTCCACGAGCGCGGCAGCGTCCACATTGTCGATGATCTGCAGGAACTGCGCACCTCGCGCGGCGGTGTCGATGCCGATGGCGTCATACTCTTCGAAGTAGGCGTCAGTGGCGTCGGCCCAGGCATCGCCATCCCACACGGCTGCACCGGGCCAGAGCGCCGGGCCGGCCAGTTCGTCCAACAGGTCATAATCTTCACGTTGGATGGCCTCAACACGCTGAAACATGGCGTTGCGTACGGCGGTGCGCAGGGCATGACGGTTACGGGTGAAGGCGATATGCCCGTCGGCGTCGGCACCGAAGGCAAGTTCGGGGGTGCCACCGTCGGCGTCGGCGGAACGGGCAGCGATTTCGCTGCTGACGACCGTGCCGTTGCGCAGCGCCTCCCACTCGTCCAGTAGTGAGGAGTCGACGGAGCGCACCAAGGAACCGAGCCACTGGGTGATCCGATCAACCTCGGCGGTGCGTGCCTCCAGTGGCACGGTCTGCCGCAATGCCTTAAAGGTGTCCGTCAAATAGCGCAGCACGATGCCTTCGGAGCGCGCCAGGTCATAGCGGGAGATCAGCTCGGAAAAGGTCATGGCCTGCTCAATCATCTCGCGTACCACCGATTTAGGTGAGAGTTCGTAGTCCGCCACCCACGGATTGCTCTGCCGATAGATCTCCAGCGCCGCGTGTAGTTCTTCACCCAAGGGTTGCGGCCAGGTGATCGAATCGGCCTCGGCCATGCGCTCGTCATAGCCGACCCCGGCGGCCTTCAGGCGATTGATGAGCTCACCTCGTGCGGCGCGCTGTTGCGCGTAAAGAACAGGGGTGGGGTTCTCCTGTACCGCCTCCATGATGGAGAGCACGTCGAGAGCGTAGTCCTCGCTGTCTTTGTCGAGCATGTCCAGTGCGGCCAACGCGAAGGGCGCAAGAGGCGAATTCAGCGCGAAATCTTCCGGGACCTCACGGGCGAAGTCGACTGCGGATTCGCCGGGATGCTCTTTCTGCCACTGCAGATCGTGATGGGTCAGTACGCCGGCGGCATGCAGCGACGAATAGATCTCAACCGCCTGGCGGAGTAGGGGATTCGAGGCGGTTTTCGGCTCGTGATTATCGGTGAGGAGTTTGACTGCGGCGGCGACGCCATCGCCGGGGCGCTGTAGGATATTGAGGATCATGGCGTGGTTGACCCGCATATGCGATGTAAGGGTCTCCGGCCGTGCGTCGCGCAAATGCTCGAAGGTCTTCTCCGACCAGAGCACGGCTCCCTCCGGAGGCTTGCGGCGAACGACCTTTCGTAGCTTCTTCGGGTCGTCGCCGGCCTTGGCCAGCGCGCGGGCGTTTTCGATTTCATGCTCGGGTGCCTGCACGATGACTTCGCCGGAGGTGTCGAACCCTGCTCGGCCTGCCCGGCCCGCAATCTGATGAAACTCACGGGCGGTGAGATGGCGGGAACGGCTGCCATCAAATTTCGACAGCGAGGTGAAAACGACGGTGCGGATGGGAACGTTAATGCCTACACCAAGGGTGTCCGTGCCACAGATGACCTGGAGGAGACCGGCCTGGGTAAGGCGTTCCACCAAGCGCCGATAGCGAGGCAGAAGACCGGCGTGATGAACTCCGATCCCGGCGCGTAGCAGTTTCGAGAGGGTCTGACCGAATCCACTACCGAAGCGGAAGGAACCGATGGCGGTGGCAATCTGCGCGCGCTGCTCCTTGGATGTCAGGCTGAGGGGGAGGAGGGCCTGCGCCTGGCTGACCGCATCCCGCTGGGAAAAGTGGACGATATAGGCGGGGCTGCGGTGGGTGGAGGTGAGTTC
>SUUB01000045.1 GCA_015062745.1 Actinomycetaceae bacterium | reverse complement strand
TCGGCCCGGCCAAAACTACTCCGCGTAGGACGAGGCAAACCCGCGAGCCCAGACATCCCCGCAGGCCCTCCCAGGCCCGGCAAAGGCAAGACCTCGCCCTCGACCTCCACCGAAATCGGCCCGGTCTCGTCTGGCATGCCACCCAACCGCACAAGCTTCGCCCTCCCCTATGCATTCCCCGCGTCGCGGCGCATCCCGCATCGCGGCGCACTTTTCAGAAGCTGTTACCAACCTAGCACCGCTAGTCCCCCGAGCGAGCCACCCGGCACAAACAACAACTCCCCCACACCCGCCCCGACACGAGCCAACCACCGACACAAAGGCAGGCAGCCACTAACACACGTCCACCACCAACACCGGTCCTTGTCGCGGCGGTCGCTGCCGCAGCAGGCAGCCACTAACACGTCCACCACCAACACCCCAAAAGCCGACGCCAGCACTAACCTGTCAAGCCCCGGGTTTTGTGGAGGCTGCCGTATCTGGCGCCGGTGGTGGCAGGCAGAGGCTGGTTGGTGCTGGTCTGCTCGCCGATGTTCATGGCCTTCGCAGACTACTTCTGTGTTACCTACCCGCAATGGGCAGACTCTACAGCACGATCTACAGTTCCTCCCACCTGATCACATCCGACCTACGCCCACTACGGGCGAACTCCAGCGCCGCCCCGAGGCTTTGTTTCCACGGGATCAGAGAGCCTCCCGCCAGGAGAATTGTTTCAACGACGTCTGGCGAAGCGTCGTCGCGAAACTCCCGCCAATCGGTGCGTCGTGCGTCGCCGACGCTTGCGAACATGACTCCACTGGCAGACGTGAAATACGCGGCGCTGACATCGTCATGCACATAGATCCTGAGATTGGGCTGCTGAGCGCCTCTATGCCAGAGGATGAAACGGTTTGACCCGCGAGCGCTGCGCAAGGCACCTGCGTCATCGAAGCGCCGCGATAGGAAATGGCGAAGAGCCGCCTCCGAATCGATCTCGCGTGCATCGGTGGCGAAATCCTGAACAGTCACACGCACGCCACTCTCCCTAACGACTTCTTCTGACACTGCCAGCCTGGTAGAGACTGCACCATCCCCGGGCATACTGCCCACATGTTGGCTACGGCCCTAGAGGTCGCGGATGATCGGCACCATCCACGTTCATACTGTCCACATGCTATCGAACGGGCCATCACTACCGCCCGGGATGTACCCATCCACGTACATATTGTCCAAATCCCGTCCAAACGAAGACTGCCCGGTTTGAAGCGACGCCAAAAACCGCATAATTCCGCCATTCTTAAAATGGAAACATTCCAGATCTTCTTCCTTTGGACGGGATTTGGACACCTTGCCTGCGGAAGTCCCTGCCCCGCCGTCACATTAACCCCATAAGTAACTTCACCACCGCAGATTCGCACCCACCGGGCGCATCACAACACCGCACCCACCACAACAACACCGGAGCATCGGAAACCACGACCCCTGCCGCCCCGGCGCCAGTCAACGTCCTAGTAGTCTCCGACTCCTGCCCACCCATAGTCCCCCTGCCGCCGCGACACCGTGCCCCTTCACCCCTCGCCGCCCCCGATACCCGCCCATGTTCACCCGTCCGACGCCGTACCCCACACATCACCAGCGTCGTCGCTCCCCACTACCTCACGGTTCCCTGGCGATTTTCTGGCGATTCTCTCGTTCGCGGCATAGAATCACGGTTGTGCCACGCGATGTTGCCTTTCCGACGCCGTCAATCCCGCACGATTCCCCTGCCTCCGATTCGCCCCGCCCCGGCACCGGCCCGAACCCCGCACCAGTCCGCGTTCCACAGGCTGCCACCACCCCGCCACTGAACACCGACCTCGATGTCTCCCCAGGTTCGGTCGTGCGCGTGCGCGACGAGGACTGGCTGGTCACCCGCGTCGCCGCCACCAGTGACGGCACTCTCGTCACCGTGCAAGGACTCTCCGAACTGGTCCGCGACACCACCGCCCAGTTCAGCGCCGGTATCGACCAGATCGAACCGATTGATCCGCGCGATACCGCGGTCGTCGCAGATACCTCCACCGGTCACCGCCTCTCCCGCCTATGGCTGGAAGCCACTTGGCGCAAAACCGCCCTTCCCACCTCTGGCACCTCGCTTGCCGTGGTGGGCGACATGTTGGCCGACCCCTTGGAGTACCAACTCACTGCTGTCCGCCAGGCACTCGACCCGGCGAACCTGCGCCCGCGTATTCTGCTGGCCGATGCCGTCGGCCTCGGGAAGACCTTGGAAATCGGCATGATTCTGGCGGAGTTGGTGCGCCGGGGCCGGGGAGACCGGATCCTCATTGTCACACCACGGCATGTGCTGGAGCAGATGCAACATGAGATGTGGTCCCGCTTCGCCCTGCCCTTTGTCCGCCTGGATTCGCTGGGGATTCAAAGGGTCCGCCAGCGTGTGCCGGCCACCCGGAACCCGTTCTCCGTGTATCACCGGGCGATTATCTCGATCGACACCCTCAAGAACGACCGCTACTTGGCACATTTGCGCAAGCAGCGCTGGGACGCCGTCGTTATCGACGAGTCGCATAACATTACCAATCGCGGCACCCAGAATAACCGTCTCGCCGATATTCTGGCGCGGCAGACCGATGCACTGATTCTTGCTTCAGCCACTCCCCATAACGGCGATCCCAAGTCCTTCAACGAACTCATCCGCCTTCTGGAACCCACCGCTGTGCGGCCCGATGGTACGCGCGACGACGACGCCGTGCGCCGCCTCGTAATCCGCCGTCACCGCCATTCACCCGAGGTCAGCAGTGTGGTCGGCGGAGATTGGAAGGAACGCCAAGAGCCTGTCAATCGGCTTGTGACGCCATCGCCAGCGGAAGATGCCATAGCGAGTGAACTCTCGCAGACCTGGCTGCATCGTGCCGACGGCGCCCCCGCGCCGGGCGTGCCGCGCGGAGCTCGCGGGAGTCAAGCGTTGTTCTCTTGGACGCTGGCGAAGGCGTTCCTCAGTTCGCCCGCAGCACTAATCGAGACGATCAATGAGCGCTTGCGCCGCCGCCGTGAGCGGGCAGTTACCGCTGGTGCCGCATCGGTCGGACGAACCCCCATCGCACCATCCGGCATCTCTGCCACTTCATCCGGCACTTCCGCAACACCCGGCACCGCCCCATCGGACACCACCCCCACTTCATCCGGCACTTCCGCCCCGTCCAGTACACCCGCCACCCCACCCGGTGACACCGCACTCACCGGCGAGCAGACGCTCGCCTTGGAGCGCCTGCGGGAACTCGCCAAAGAAGCGAATACGAGCGAATCCGGCAAGTACCAGGCACTATTGAAAGAACTGGCTCGCATTGGCGTCGGCCCTCGCTCCTCCGAACGAGTGGTTGTGTTCGCGGAGCGGGTCGCCACATTGACCTGGCTGCGCGGGCGCATTGAGGAAGACCTGAAGATGCCGCCCGGTGCCGTGCGAGTGATGCACGGCAGTCTCTCCGATATTGAACAGCAGGAGATTGTGGAGGAGTTCCGTCAGGCGCATACGCCCATCCGGGTGTTGATTACCGGCGACGTCGCCTCTGAAGGCGTGAACTTGCACAGCCAGTGCCACGAACTCATCCACTATGACATTCCGTGGTCGTTGATCCGCATTGAGCAACGTAACGGCCGCATTGACCGTTACGGGCAGCGGGTCTCGCCGCGGATTACGACACTGCTGCTCGACCCGTCGGATCGGCGTTTCAACGGCGATATCCACGTGTTGGCTAACTTGATGCACAAGGAGGATGAGGCGCATCGCGCTCTTGGCAGCGCCGCGTCGCTGATGGGGTTGTACTCCGGCGAGAAGGAGGAGAAAGCGATCCGGGAGGCGCTGCAGCAAGGAACGGATATCGACGAAGTTGTGCACGACGCCGAAAGCGCCCTTCACCACGACCCAATGGCCGCATTGTTTGCCTCGTTAACGGGAAGTGGATCGGTCACACCTGGGCAGGGCGCTACATCCAGGCAGGGCGCTACATCCGGGCAAGACGCCGCATCTTCGCCCGACGCCGCGCCCGGAAAACCGCCCCGCTCAGCAAGCACCGCACTTCAAGGCACCGCACCTCGCGATGGACTGCGGCACAATCGCCCGCAGCACACTGGCCTACATCACGATGCCCCGCAACATGCCTCACTGCTCTTTCCCTTGCAGGTGGACTTCCTACGTGAAGGCCTCGCCGAACTCTACGAACGCCCTGCGGAGAAAGCGCTCCCATCCGGAGGAGGCGGGGTCTCCTGGCGCTACGATGCCATGGAGCAGATTGCCGAGCTTGTGCCGCCCAGCGGCCTGCGTTCCCGTTTGGAGGTGTTGCCGCAAGGCTATCTGGCCGAGCGCGGAGTGCGAGAGCGTCTTGTCTTGGCCACCTCACCCCGGAAAGGTCAGGAACTGCTGGCCGATGCCCTACGCGATTCCAGCGATTCCTCTTGGCCGGAGGCACACTACCTCGGCCCGCTGCATCCGGTGTTGGACTGGGCGAGTGACCGTATCCTCGCCGGTCTCAATCGTGGCAGCGTCTTCGCTATGCGCGGCGCAGTGGATGCTCCCACGGTGTTACTCATGGGTACGCTGACGAACCGCGTTGGCCGGACGGTGAGCCTGGTCAGCCTGAGCGCACAGTTCCCTTACCTCGACCTTGCTTCCGCCCGGGTTGCCCTGGCGCACGGGGAGACACCGAAGGAGGCGGCACTGCCACTGACCACGGTTCATGCAACGCCCGCCGCCATGTTTGCGGATGTGGGCGTGACCGAACCGCAGACTAATCCCGGCCCGGTTCCAAACCTCGACCTACTCAAGGCACTTGTCGCTCCGGCGGTTGACGCGGCGGAGAGCCAGATGGCACTGACAGTCGACGCCGCATATAGTGACGCCCGCCAACGTGTGGAAGACTGGGCGCAGCATGTTGAGACGTGGGACGACGACGCCAGCCGTCTGGTTCAAAACCAGCAGCTGCGCATGCAACGTTCAACGGTGGCGTTGGAGAAGCAGTTATTGGAGCAGCACCAGCCCGCACACACGCTGGTGCGGCCGCTGCTCGTCGTCGTCCCGCAGAATTTCGGCATGGAGGGAGAGTACTGATGAGCGGCGGATCAAGGAGGAGCGCCAGAATGGGCCACGCGCGAATAACGGGCGGATATACGAACGGTGAACTCATGACGGGCACACAGATCAGCAACGCACTAATGGTGGAGGGAGCACGCTAATGGCCGTGTCTGACGCCCTGGTGGTGGGCGAGGATTGGATCAGCGAGCACTACTTCACCACCGATGCCACCAAGGAATCCTTCCTAGCCAGAGTGTTGGAACGCCGTAAGGAATGGGAAGCGGAGGAAAAGACGGGGAGGCCGACCGTTCGTTCCCGATTCAATGGCGTGCGGGCACAGTTGGAGGAGTTGTTCGCGGGCCTTCCCTCCGACAGCGACGACTTCTTCGACGACGACGCTCTGCCCGGCACCTCCCCGGTTAGCTCGGATGACTCGGCCGGTTCTGCCTCTGTGGTTAGCTCGGGTGACTCGACCGATTCTACCTCTGCGGCTAGCTCCGCCTCTCCGGCCAACTCCGCATCTAGGGCCAACTCCACCTCCCAGCATCGCCCCATCACTCTCGGCTCCACTGCAACCGCGCAGGCAGACGAGCTGACAGAACAAATCGATGCACTGCTGCGCGACGTCCTGGGATACACGACGGGCGAATACGAGTTGCTTGCTCGCGGGCCAGTCACACTGGTCCGCCCGCGGGGCGAGGAAGGGCCTGCACCTTTGGCACTGCTGCAGGCTCGCTCTGCCGCCACCATTGAAGAACTGCTGAACAAGAATACTGCCGGGTCGCTAAGAGATCCCTGGGTGCCGCTTGATTTAGCGGATCCAGCGGCACCCATTCTGGAAGGAGCCGACGCCACTGATTCGGTGGCGCGCGCCCTCTCCATACTGCTCACCGATGAGCATGGGCCCGCTTTCGCGCTCGTGCTGGCCGGGCGTTTCGCATTAATCGCAGAAAAGGAGCGCTGGCCGGAGGGGCGCTGGCTCGCCGTTGATCTGCAGCTCGTGGTCGAACGTGCCGATACCAGACGCGGCGGTGAGGTGGAACGCGCCCTCGCTTGCTTGGAAGCGCGCTCACTGCTGCCAACCGCAGACGGCGAAACATGGTGGGCGGCCACTTTGGAGGATTCCGCCGCGCACACCGTGGGCGTCTCGCAGGATTTGCGTGAAGGTGTGCGGCTCTCCATTGAGATTATCGCGGGCGAGGTGGTGCGGCGCCGAGCCGCGCAGGGCCTGGAACCGCTGGGCTAGGAGCAGGCACAACCTTTGGCCTTGCAGTCCCTGCGCTATCTGTATCGCATTATCTTCCTGCTCTATGCGGAGGCCAGCCCGGAGTTGAGTATTTTGCCTGTTGGCGCCGCCGAGTACGACGCCGGGTACGGCCTGCATCGGTTACGGGAGTTGACCCTACAGGAGGTTCACGAGGAGGCGGAGAAGTCGGGCACGCATGTGTATGAGTCTTTGGCCGTGCTCTTCCGCCTGGTCGATCAGGGCTTCAATAATGCCGGGGAACTGCCCGAGGATTTCGACGGCTTGGTGTTCCAGTCCCTGCGGGCGGACCTGTTTGCGCCGACTGCCACCGCGCTGATCGATGAGGTTGGGCTGGGCAACGAGGCCTTGTTGCGCGTGTTGCGCCATCTGCTGCTGACCAAGGAGCGTGCCGGGGCCGGCCGTGGGTTCATCAGCTATGTCGAGCTTGGCATCAACCAGTTGGGGGCCGTGTACGAGGGGCTAATGAGCTATACCGGTACTTTCGCTACCGAACGCCTGTGGGAGGTGGCTCCGGGCGGGGACGCCTCGAAGGGGTCGTGGGTGGTACCCCGTGATGTCATGGAAGGGTTGAACCCGGACGACTTCGTCACCGCAGTGGATGAGGCAACCGGAGAGCGCCGCAACGTCACCTATGAGCCGGGCGAGTTCGTGTTCCGGCTCTCGGGCCGGGATCGGCAGCGGTCGGCGTCCTTCTACACCCCGGAGGTGCTGACGCGTTTTACCGTGCAGCAGGCCCTGGAGGAGCTGCTGGATCAGGATGGGCGCACGACGACGGCGGAGGAGGTGCTGCACCTGACGGTGTGCGAGCCGGCGCTGGGTTCGGGCGCCTTCGCGATTGAAGCAGTGCGGCAGTTGGCCGAGCAGTACCTGTCCCGCCGGGAGCGGGAGTTGGGGCGGCGTGTGGACCCGGAGGAGCGTCCACGCGAGTTGGCCAAGGTGAAGGCGCATATCGCCCTGCATCAGGTGTACGGGGTGGACTTGAACGCCACGGCGGTGGAGTTGGCGGAGATCTCCCTGTGGTTGGACACGATGGTGGAGGGTCTGGCGGCGCCGTGGTTCGGTCTGCGGCTGCGCCGCGGCAATTCGCTGGTGGGGGCCAAGCGGGCCCTGTATCCGGTCAGCGCATTGAAGAAGAAGGCCTGGTTGACGACGACGCCGGTGGCCGAGCCGCTGCGGCAGGTGGCCGAGGCACTCGACGACGCAGACCAGAACGCCGCGCACCGAGCCGGGGCAGCCCTGGACGTGGAGGGGCGCATCCACCATTTCCTGCTCCCCGCCAAGGGCTGGGGTTCGGCCGCGGGCACACCGAAGCAGGTGCTCGAACTCGTCGACGCCGAGCGGGTAAAAGAACTGAAGGCGTGGCGGAAGGCGATTACCGCCCAACCGGCGAGTTCGCAGGTCAAGCGCCTAACGGCGCTGGCGCGGCGCGTGGAAGTACTGTGGGAGTTCACGCTGCGCCGCCTGCGGGTGGCGGAGGCGGAGGCCTCTCGACATATCCCCTTGTGGGGTGAGGAGGAGTGCGAGCGGCCCGCCTCCCGTGTGAGTCGGGAACAGATCGAGGAGTTCTTGGCCGATACAGGTTCGGCCTACCGGCGCCTGCGGCTGGTGATGGACGCGTGGTGTGCGCTGTGGTACTGGCCGTTAACCACCGATGTGAAACCGCCGAGTCTGCAGGACTGGCTGGCCGCCCTGGAAGGGATCCTGGGCGTTGCCGGGAAGGACCGCGGCGAGATGGCGACACTGGCCGACGCCAGTAACTGGGAGGAACTGGCCCTCGCCGAACAGTTAGAGCTGCGCTTCAGCGCCGCCCGTCGCATTGCCGACCTGCAGGAGGAACACCCGTGGCTGCGCGTGGCCAAGCGGGTCGCGGACGAGCAGGGCTTCTTCCACTGGGAGCTGGACTTCGCCACCGTGTTTGCCCGCGGCGGCTTCGACCTACAGGTGGGTAACCCGCCGTGGGTGCGGCCAACCGCCGATGTGAACGCGCTCCTGGCGGAGGGTGACCCGTGGTGGTCGCTGACGAAGCAGCCCTCGGAGGCGGCGAAGCGCGAACGCCGCCCGGCTACTCTGGCGCGCCCGGGCATGCGTGACCTGGTAGTCGAAGGCACCGCCGAGCAGATCGTGCAGTCCAAACTGCTCAGCGACTCGACCGTGTACCCGCTGCTGAGCGGCCAGCCCGACCTGTACCGCGCCTTCATGTGCCAGGTGTGGGAGCACCAGAAGCACAGCGGCGCCTCAGGGCTGATACACAGTGACAGTCACTTCACCGATGCCAATACACAAAACCTGCGCGCGGCCGCGTATCGGCACCTGCGGAGACACTGGCAGTTCAGTAACGAGTTGCGGGCATTCGAAATCGACAGCAAAAAGACCTACGGGATTAACATCTACGGCACAGATCGAACACCTTCTTTCCTCCGCGCCACCTCCCTCTATCATCCGGAGACGGTTGCCCGTTCTTTGAAGCATAACGGGGCCGGCGAGGAGCCCGGCTTCAAAGACCCGCACACGGGAACCTGGGATCTGCGCCCACACGCCTCCCGCATTCAGCGAATCGACGAGCCCATGCTCCGGGCCTGGCAGGCCGTGACCGAGGCGGACGACTGGCGCGCCACGCCCATGGTCTCCACTGTGAACTCCGCAGCGGCCCGCACCCTGGAGACGTTGTCCCATAACCAGCGCATAGGCTCGCTCGGTCTTCAGTTCTCCTCCGGCTGGCACGAGACGACCGACTTTGAGAAGGGCCGCTTCGTCAAGGAATGGGGCCGAGTCTCCTGGGAGGATGCCATCCTGCAGGGGCCGCACCTGTACGTGTCTACACCCCTGTATAAGCGGCCGAACGAGACCATGAAGAACAACCAGGACTGGACTTCGACCGACTTCGAGGCCCTGCCTGCTGACGCGCAACCGGTCACGCAGTACAAGCCCGCCGGCGACCGCGCCACCTACGATCGCCTCTACACCCACTGGGGCACCACCTCCGCCCGCGACCACTACCGCATCGCCTGGCGAGCGATGGCACAACCAAAGAACGCGAGGATTCTTTTCCCAGCCATCATCCCGCCTGGAGCCGCGCACCCTAACGGCGTGTTCTCGACAGGATCGCATGAATTCTCCGCAGCAGACCTCGTCCTGCTCCAAGCTGGCGTATCATCACTGGTCGCTGAATTTGCGCTGCGTGCTCTTCCCAAGTCCGGCATCTACTTCCCGGACTTCTGCAGGCTTCCAGCGCTCCCCAGCGACCATCCACTTCGTAAACCTACGGTCCAGCGCGCTCTCCGCCTGAACTGTCTCACCGACGCCTACGCAGACCTGTGGGCCGAGTGCTGGGACGACGCGTTCTTAGATGACTCGCCGATCTTGGAGCGCTACGACGAGCGCCCAATCGGGCCGGTCTGGACTCCGGACACACCGTTGCGTCGTGCGGAGGACCGGCGCAACGCCCAGGCTGAGGTCGACGTGATGGTAGCGATGATGCTTGGGGTGCCGATTGAGGATCTGTGCACGATCTACCGCACACAGTTCGCGGTGCTCTACGGCTATGACCATGGTCGGGGTCCCGGCGCCTACGTCTTTGATGCCAATGGGCGTCAGGTGCCCACGCCGGTTCGCCAGGCCTGGGAGAAGCGCAAGCGCCCCGAGTCGGATGCCGACATGCCGTCGGACGAGCGCACTCACACCCACCCCGGCTCCGGCATAGAATACGTCTACGAGCTTCCCTTCCGCATCCGCGACCGCGAATCCGACTTCCGCCGCATCCACAAGGTCATTACAACGTGATAGGCGTCGCCCGATTCTCCGCCCAGATTTCGCCCCCTTAACACCTACTCGAATCCCGGAGAGACCAGCAGTACAAGAAGGCGCACTATTCGCCTGCGTCATAACATCCTATGATGCACGTTGGTACTATCGGCTGCTTCTTGAAGTGACCTCAGCTCTCGGACCAATCGCTGGGAGCTCGCACTCTTGGTGCCCCGCAGGTAGCGAGCCCTCGCCAGAGCCACCATTATCACGGTCAGGCGCTCGGCTCTAGCCAAGTGAGCCTCGTCTAGCGGCTGGCCCCTCATGTGGTTCTTCGTGTTTCTGCGTGTGGACGAGCGGTGCAGTTTCAGTTCGTTGTTGCTAATGCATGATGTCGGAACACTGGTACCAGAGTACGGGCCGAGCTCCAAAGGTTGGACATCTTCACAGAGCCACCCGGAGAATCTCGGTATCGAACCCCTTCCCAATGGCCGACTCTCCCAGCTGAATTTGACTCTTATGTGCTGTCCGTGATCTAGGATCGACCGAGACCGAGGCCGCCTCTATCTGGCACCAGGCCACATGGTGCTGGCCAGCCAGAGACCACTGATCTGAGAGCCCAACTGCATCCTGGAACGCCTCGACGCGTTGAGCCTCTTGCGATTGCGAGAGTATGATGGTCGCCTGCGAGATGGTCGCCTGCGGCTAGAACCGTGGAGAAAAGATGCTTATGAGCCAACTTCTAGCTGATATGAGCCATATTAAAACCATCATGATGCTGCAACTGGTAGATCAATCAGACCGGGTCAGCACGGCTCGGTGGTAGAATCCGGGTCAGGTCCCCAGCGGGACTAGGCATCGGTCCGATTTGGAGCAGAATGCGGCTGATCTCCGCCTGCTCAACTGGGGTCACCTTCGCAAGTTGGTTGCCCGCGTGAAGCACATTTTGCCTGGGTCCGAAGCCGCTGCTTGGGCTGAGCCCAGCGCTCAGCCCAAGCACCTGCATTAACAGCGAAGGAGACCCAGGTGTGGTGGGAACTCGATAAGCGAGTCTGGGAGAGAGCCACTCGCCTGATCGTCGAACACGAGACATACGCAAAGTCCGTCCACGATGAGAATAGCCGGCGTCGCCGACGCAGCACCCGGACTCCAGAGACACTACCTATTCGTCGCCCTCAGACGTGGGATCTAGATCCAGGATTCAATCCATACATCGTCCGCTCCCGTCATCAACGCATCGCCCATGCGATCACCGAAAGACTTCGAGATCGCGACTATGCTCCGAGGCCCCCAGCAGGGTTCAGCGTGCCTAAACCTTCCGGCGACAAGAGGATTGTCAGCACATTTCAGATCGCGGACGAGGTTATCTCTAACCGACTACTCCGGTCCTTGACGCGGAAGAACCTTCCCCGGATGAGCGCTCGCGCATACGCCTATCGCCCCGACCTGGGGCCGCATGACGCCATCTCCTACATATCGACAGAGTTTGCTCGGGAACACCGGCTGTTTGTTGCCGAGTACGATTTCAGCAAGTTCTTCGACACAGTCAGCCACGATTACCTGTTGGAAACACTTGGCAAAATGAGGATCGCGATGATTCCTCTGGAGCGGTACCTTGTCGAGCGTTTTCTTGAGTCACCAGAACCATACCTCTCACACGAGAAGCAGCACATAAACAGGCCCAAGCGCGAGCGGGGGATCCCGCAGGGAACCTCTGTGAGCCTTTTTCTAGCCAACGTTGCAGCTTCTGAACTTGATCGCGGGATGGAGAGGCTCGGAGTCGGCTTTGTTCGTTATGCAGATGACACGCTGATCTGGAGTACGGACTACAGTCGCATCGTCGAAGCCACATCGATTCTTCACGAAGCGTCCAGCCATATTGGGTCCCCAATCAACTCAGCGAAAAGCCCCGGGATACGGCTCCTAACGAAAAATGAGACGGTGCATGTTGAGATGCCCTCGACGAAGCACATCGATTATCTCGGCCACCGACTTGGCATGCGTGAGGTACGCATGAAAGACACCTCAGTCGAACGGATCAAACGCCGAATCGGCGAGCTCATCTTTACCAACCTTCTCTTAGAACCGCTTAACAAGACGCAAGAACCAGGCCGGCTCGGTAGCTTCGACAAAGACTATGCGACTTTGATCTGGCAACTCCGCAGATATCTTTATGGCCCTTTAACCGAAAGAGACATCAGGCGATTTCACAATGGCGCAATTCCACCGATGTCTTTCGAAGGCGTCATGTCGTTTTTCCCTCTGATCAGCGACGAAGGCAGCCTCCGCGAACTCGACGAATGGATAGCGACCCGTATCTGGCTTGCCCTACGAAAGCGCACCAATCTCCTCCGCGCTGCGGAACTCACTCCTCCGCCTCCCCACATGCTACAGAAGGCACAACTCGTCAACTTCACGTCTAGGTCTGCACGTACCGGTGACCTTGTCGACCTAAGGATGCCAAGTGTTCGCAGGATCGCAAGAGTCATCCGGCTCGCTGTTTCGACGCATGGACTGGACATAGTAGCCCGGCGAACGCCCCTCTATGCCTATGCGGATGGCTAAGAGCTCGCGCCGGTGAGCGCGTCTCGTCAAGGTCGAGCCTGGAGGATCGAGGATCGTTGGGGCCGCGATACGGTCGATTGTCTACATAGGTCCGCGCGCTCTCTTCGAATACCCATGTATTTCAACCAAGAAAACAGGATCAGGATTGAACCGGCATTGGTGTCCTATCACGCCACGCAGGCCGTATCCGACACCATCACCCGCATCATCTGACGCTAAGCCACCGCCCACTCGGGCCAGCATGACGCACACCCTCGACAGCGGGTCACACCTTCCTGGTGGTAATCCCGAGGTAGGCTGAAGGTAATGAGATGCATTCGGTTTAAGCCCTGTGCAAGTCACTGGTGATCTGCGTCGAGTGAGGGGATATAGATGACTCGCGAACCGAGGAACACCGTTGTCCTCGACACAAACATATTCATCTATGCACAGGACTATGCCTCACGAGGTCATCCCGAGGAAGGCCGGGATGCGGCAACAGTGCAACGTGTACTTGGGGAGCTCGGGTACACGCCGGTGATCGCAGAGGCGACTCTCGACGAGTTACGTCGCAACAAGAACGGGAATCTGAAGGCTTGCCGACTCCGTGAAGCAGAACGATACGCGAGGGTGACACCCGGTCCGCCTGGCGACCTGCGCCAACGCGCCGGTTACAGCGACCATCCAAACCCTAACGATGAGTTTGACCTACGCATACTCGCAGCACTCGACCAGAGGCTCGCGGCGTGGATTATCACCAACGACAAAAAGATGATATCCCATGCCGCAAGAGCTGGAATCAGCCATGTCTTAGATGCAAAGCAGTTCTTAGAATTCCTCGAACCAGCGCGGTATCCTGGTACACCAACGCCCCCAGTCAGTGACGTACCGCCTAACACGATTAACATCCATTCCCTCTTCTTCACTTCCCTTCTCAAGCGTTACCCTGAGTTCTACGACTGGTGGCAGAAGAAAGTCGTGCCCGAAGGGCGAACGACCTTCGTCGTCGGGAAACCCGAAGACCCCCAGGCCCTCGCTGTCCTCAAGGAGAATGACACTGACTACGATCTCCCGCAAGACACAACCAAGATCTGCACCTTCAAGGTTTCGGATGATATGCGGGGCCGACGCTATGGGGAACTCCTCCTCAAAACGACGATTGAATATATCCGTACTATCCCCTCGAGCACCGCCTTCCTCGAAGTCGCGGCAGATAACGAGCTTGTACCGTGGCTCCGGCGCTTCGGTTTTAGCATCTTAGAAACCGCGCAAGCGGCCAACGGTGACCAAGTCATGGTCAAACACCTTACCGGCGGAGGGAGTCGTAAGCACCTGAGCCCATGGGATTACCACATTGCCTATGGCCCTGGCGCTCTACGTGTCCAGCGCGCATTCCTCGTACCGATAAGGCCGGGTTGGCATGACCGACTCTTCCCAAGAAATGACGCACTTCCACTTTCGCTCAATGAGCCTTGTGGTAACGCCATCACGAAAGTCTACATCTCTCATTCCTCGACAACGAAACCCGCACGTGGTGACGTCCTGGTGTTCTACGAGTCCGAAAGCGGGCAACAGGTCTCGAACATCGGCATTGTCGAAGATGTCATGGTGTCGTCAGACCCGATCGAAGTACTCCGTTTCGCGGGAAATAGAACTGTTTACACTGACAAAGAGGTCAAGGCCATGTGTTTAGAAGGCGAGGTCCACGTCATGAAGTTCCGGCATGACAGAACACTCTCCAGGCCGTGGCGGCCGGGACTCGAGGGTTACGATTGCCTCGTTAAGAGCCCACCGCGATCTATCACCGCAGTTAAGGGGGAGGGCCTGAAATGGCTCAAGCAGAAGCTGGGCGAGTAGTCCTCATGTCGATCCATCCCCGGTACGCGCGTGCCATCCTCGAGGGACGCAAGACCGTTGAGTTCCGCAAACGCCCACTCGCACCAGACGTTACCCACGTTGTAATCTACTCCACGGCGCCAGATCGTGCCGTGCTCGGTTTTTTCACTATCGCAGGTCAGACAACCGCCACACCCTCCGCACTTTGGGGCGAGTTCCATGATTGCGGTGTCATAGATGAGCACGATTTTCGCACCTACTACGCTGGCAAGAATCGCGCAACTGGCATCCGGGTCGGCACCGCAACTCGTCTCCGGAGACCTCTATCTCTCCCCTCAGACCTCGGGCTTGCCCGACCACCTCAGAGCTTCCAGTATCTACCCAGGCGATCTTTCGCAAAGGTCCTCGGTGCTGTTTAGTCCCCCTACAAAAGATGCCGGGTGCGGCCCATCCGTTTCACGGAGGCCTGCCGCTTCGTCGTGGGTATCGAACATCGGATGAAGCAAACGGTCGCCGTGCCGCAAGGGTGCCCTTCGTGGAGCGTCCTCTAATTCAGCAACGTCCGAGTCTCGCCTCGAGGCCAAGGCTCGGTTCAGACGGGCGGTTGCGATGCTGAGATTGGGTGGCTGGTACGAGCTCAATTCCGCCACCGTGGCAACGGAAACTCCGCCAATGAACAGGACAGAGATGAACGAGACCTAACGATCAAGCCTCACGATGCTTCAGAAGAATCCCTGCCCTAGCTCAGATCTTCCACACAACGCCTACGTCCGCGATGGCGCTGCCTCATTGATGAGCAGGTAAGCCTTTCGACGGCGTGATTCGCTAAACTTCGACTTCTTGCTCGGATTTGGAGAGACGATCAGACTACGTTCAACGACCAGCTTCCTGTCTACCAACTCCTTCATCCCCTTAGTGCGCGTGTCCTGGCTGATGTGAAAGCGAGATTCGAAGACGCTTGGCGACCACCACAGTGGTCGGTTCTTTCCGCGGACCTCCTCAGTAAGAATCAGGAGCATAGCCAGCCCTGCGGTTCCGAGGTTCTGAACCAAACCTTTAGTCCACAGTCTCGGCGCAAGGTTGAAGTAGCGGTCGGCTTCCGGCGTTCCTTTCGGAAGACTGTAGGGCCTCCCGGAGCCGCTATCATGCAAAAGCGTGACGACGGTTGCCTTGCCAGGCCGCGCCTCTACGCTAATAAGGCCAAGGTTGGCGAGGGTCGCGATCGCCTTCCGAACGCGTTGCGCTCCCGTTTCTGGCGCAAGCGCAAGCACCTCCGCCCACTTCGCAGCCTCAAAGTCAGTGGTGTGTTTTCCACCGGAACTGACCCACAAGAGCGCTAGATAAAGCTTCAGAGGCACCTCTCCACCGCCTCGGCCACGCATCGATACCAAGCGGCCTAGGGGTGGCCGATGATCCTTACTTCCGACGACAAAACTGTTCCGGACGAGAGCACCCCGAGACCGTCGGCTCATGCGGTCTGCCAATATCTCCACTGCTTCTCCGGCAGGCTCCGCCAGCAACGTCGGGCGGTCTTCCACGGCAGAGCGGCCTTCCGCCTCGAGCCAGAGCGTAATCCCCCCTGGCCATAAGTGCACCTCGCCATTCGACGGTACTTCATTCGACATCGTTAGCACCTCCTCGACACCCGATTCATTATGACCTTCATCATAATTCAATGACGTTCTTTATTATACGGGGTGACACGCGATACGAAGATCTCCATACTTTCCGCCAAAACCATCACCCTCTCTCCGTCATTAAAGGTAGTCTAGCTCCGCCGATATCGTAACAGTCTGCCCGCCATTCAATACAATGGAAATCCGCAACCGGTGCAAGGCCGCCATTTTCCATCGATTTCGGCGCTATAATAACAACAAGATGATCAAGTCGGTGAGTCCGCCCAAACGGTTTGGGATAGGGTTCGGTCCGAGGATATCATCGAGCCCTGGTGCCGCAGACACGGCCGATCGTTCGGCGCGGCGCGATCTGACGGGGTCGACCCCACGGAGGGGATCCGCGGCCCCGCGCAACAGGGCGCTGGGGGGCCAGCTGATGGGAATCGGCTGGCCCCCCAGTTTCCCACGGCATGATCTACCCCTATCGATTTGTGGCCTTGAACCGTCGGCGCAGGTGACACCGTATCGCGTCGTTCACAGGGGCGGTGAGAGCCATAACGCTATGTGCCATTCACTACTGCTCAGATCGCTAGCTCACAAGGACCGCTGATCGCTGCGGAAGCGGAATCGTGAACCTCGAAGAAATCGTAGAGCCGGAAGTACCCGCGTTCGCCAAATAGGTTGATCCGTTGGCAGCAGGATTCTGCCGTATTCCACATGGATGCAGACGCTCGTATTCAACAGCCCCTATGGGGAGGCAAACAGCGCACACCATTTGGCGATCAATCTCCACACCAGCCCGACCCTTGACGGAAACACATCAACGAGCACGTACGGTCAAGCTCGTGCCTACTCTCACAGGACCATTTGCCTGCGCCGCTGGCGCCGCAACGTCTATACTAAAAGTGATCGACCCCCAGCCAGGCCTCTGGCGCTGCGGCTCTTCTTGCGCCTCCGCGTTACGCCCAAATGGCTGGGGCCTTTTCTACCCGGACGGAGCTGGTTCGATGTCGAAAGCCTGGCTCGACCTAACGCAACAGGTGACAAGCCTCAGTGAACGCGGCCTCATCATTGATGACGATGACGCATGCCGCAAGTTCTTGTCGCAAGTCAGCTACTATCGTTTTTCCGGCTACTTCCGTTACTGGCAGCGGTCTCCGGAAACTGGCGACAATCGATTTGTGGAGGACGCTCAATTCTCCACGATCCGCGAGGTCTACCACACCGAACAAACGATAGCCGCGGTCGTGTTTGAGGCCATACAAAGGCTCGAAGTATTGCTCCGTACAACATTCTCACACCATTACGCCCACCGTACTTCCCCGGAGGGCACACTCACGCACGGGAAAGCTCTCGTCCAGCCCTCCAGCCTGCGCATGAGCCCGGTCGAAGAGCATGTGCTTCACGATCTGGACCGGAGTAAAGAAGCATACATTTCTCACTACCGCGATGACACACGAGTGAACTCCCAACGCAGATACCTGGCGGAAGCCTACGATCGCGTGCCCGTGTGGACGATCTCCGAAGCACTATCATTCGGAACGCTCTCGCGGTGCATCCAAGCGTGCACCGGAACCCCGATTCTCGAGGACATTGCGTCGTCTCTGGGAGTAGCGCGAGCTCCTTTGCCGAACCAGATCCGCTCCGTCGTGTATCTGCGCAACCGCATCGCACATCACGCGCGCATCTGGAATCATTCCGTTCTCGACCCTCCGCCGCTACCCAACAACATCGGACGAAGAGCAATGAAGCGGTACGGCACGTTCGAGCCTCGCTCAGTATTCGCGATCTTCGTGGTGATGGACCACCTCCTCAACGCATCGAACATTAGTTCCACGTGGCTGAGCGACCAGGTATGGCCTCATCTCTCACGGAGCCCGCTAGCCGCCCGTGGCCTCATGACACCGCGTAAGTATGGGCAGATGGACTTAAGTGAACCAATGGCACTCTAAGAGCACAGGCAGTCCTTGCTTTTCTCGCCGGAAAGGCAAGAAACCATCACGCCAATCCCACTCTCTGCCAGTCCTTGCCAGTCCTTCGAAAGCCGAGTGCGTCACGGCGCCGAGCAACCAGTATGCGTCTCGGTACGTCGTCCGTCCCTCCAAGGTCGGAAGAGACCACCGCCCGGGTGAAAGGCCGCCCAAGGCGTCGCAGCTGGCGCGCGGCCGCAGGGCTGAACTCGATCCGATACGTCATGCCAGCCCGAGGTTCGCCTCGACCTCATCCCAGGGAACGGTGCCGTGCTCGGCGATCTCCACACGAGCCGCTTCGGCCGCCTTGACATCCTCAAGGTCCTCTGCGGCCTCGATCAGTCGCTCAAGGTCCTCCGCATCGATGACCGCCGCAACACGACGGCCACGGCGGGTAAGGAAGACGGGCGCATGGTGCACACGAGCGTCATCAATCACGTCTGCGAGCCTGCTGCG
>SUUB01000044.1:14529-18475 GCA_015062745.1 Actinomycetaceae bacterium | reverse complement strand
TCAGCCCACCACACGCAGGTAGATCGGGCTTCCGTACACCGCATGCTCATAGGTGCCGGTGGACGGGTTAGCCGCCGCAATGTGCATGCCGTTGCCGGTGTAAATGCCAATATGTCCCGGCCAGTACACAAGATCACCGGGCTGCGCTTGCGAAGCCGGTACCTGCGTGAATGATGCCGCAATAGCACTCGAGGTGCGCGGCATACTGATACCGAAGCTCCCAAACACGTAGTTCACGAAACCGGAGCAGTCCCAGCCCGACGGCGTCGTGCCACCGGTGACATAGGGCACGCCGGAGAACTGCCGAGCGTAGGCGACGATTTGCGAACGCAGACCTGAATTCGATGAGGTCGCGGCAGGTGCTTCCTCGCTGACAACAGCGGCGGTCGCAGTATCGGTGTCAGCCACCGCAGTAGTGGTCGTCTCCTCAACCGTCACCTCTTCTTCGACAACGGGAGCAGTCACTTCCATGTCGAGGGCGAGGGAGGAGTCCGAATCCTCTGCTTGCACCGCAACCTGGGCGATCTCCCAGGAAGCATCGGCGTCGACCGTCACTTCCGTGGTGGCCTCCGGCGCCACAGATGCAAGCCGTGCCGTGCCGCGTGAACCTTCACGGTTCTCGGTAACATCAGCCGAAGCCGTCGGAATGGCGACACCAAGCATCGTTCCCACTGCCATTGCAGCAGCAAGTCCGCGCCCCGCAGGAGAATTGAGGGTTTCCAACGCAGTCTCGCGAGTCATCGCGTGACGTCCTGCCATTGTCAAGGTCTCCTCGTCTAGTTGTGGTCACTATTTCATGCTCACGACCTTCGGCACACACCTTGGCCGCGAACGAGCCCACGCACGATGATAGCAACACGATAACGAGATGTCACATTTTTATAACGATGTCGAGACGTTCGCCACGTTCGGCTATGAGATGCGGCGAGTTCGCGTGGATACCGATGCGTAACACTCTGCCGACTCGCTCACGCTCGCCGCGATTCCCTGCCTCATTCCCGTAGTCTGTAACGCATGGGCATACTCTCCGATCCTGCCGCGTTACTTGCAGCCCTCGGGCCGTGGGTACTGCCTGGCGTTGCTTTCATTCTGTTTATCGAGTCGGGCTGCCTCTTCCCGTTCCTACCGGGAGACTCGTTGATTTTCACTGCTGCCATGCTGCACGTGCAGTTCGGTATCAGAATCGATGTGTTGCTTATTGTCGGCATTCTGGCCGCATTCCTGGGTGTTCAGGTCGGATACTTCCTCGGATCCCGTTTTGGGCGGCGGCTCTTCAAACCGGACGCTCGCATACTAAAGACTGAATACCTCTACCGCGCGGAGGAGTTCTTCCAGCAGTATGGTGCGGCCTCACTAATTCTGTCGCGCTTTGTGCCGATCGTGCGGACCTTTGTGCCCATCGCGGCGGGAGCAGCGCGCATGCCCTACGGTCGCTTCGTCTTCTTCAACGCGGTCGGAGGAGTGGGCTGGGTCGGCCTTATGACAGTTGCCGGCCTGTTCCTTGGCCAGTTCTCCTTTGTAGCCAACAATATTGACGTTATCGTTGTCATCATCGTCCTTGTCTCGGTGCTCCCCGTTATCATTGGCTATCTGCGGCAGCGTTCGGCCAAGAAAAAGACGACACCCGCAACCGCGGTCCGCGACGCACTGCAGGAGGAAGAAGACGAACTGCGAATGGAAACGGACACGCTTCTGCCAGCGGAAGCTGCAGACCGAGACCCGCATCATCACCCGAAACCAGACCAGGATGTAGAGCTGGCACACGACGACGTCGAGAACAAGCCCGTCACGGACTAGACCGTCTTGTTCCCTCGTCTACTGCGCCACCCGCAACTGGAGGTGGCGCACGATCCACGGCGACAATTCGAGGCGTTCTGTGGCGCATATAACCGGCCCGATCTCGTCCGTGAAGAGTTCCACTTCCGCCCCGGGGACTATCCCCGCTTCGCGCAGTGAACGTAGCAGGCCCGTGTCCGTTTGTAGGATCTCGCCAATGCGGGCCAAAATCGCGGTACCACCATCCGGGTTGTGCGCGAGGAATTCGCTCCCGTTGATGAGGCCATTCTCTGCGGCCGTCTGCCCTCCCGGACCTGCCGTACCGTACTCAGGGATCGGGTTGCCGTAAGGGTCATAGCGCGAATCGCCCAACAGCTCAGCGATCTTCTGCTCAGCCTCGTCGGAGATCACATGCTCCCAACGGCATGCCTCCTCGTGGACGTCCTCCCACGGAATGCGAATCACATCCAACAGCAAACGCTCCGCGAGGCGATGCTTGCGCATCACCTGCGTGGCATGCAACCGCCCCTCTTCCGAGAAAACAATTGCGCGCCCATCCAGTGTTACCAGCCCGTCACGCTCCATGCGCGCAACCGTTTCCGAGACCGTCGGCTTAGACTGCCCCAGGCGCTCCACCAAACGTGCACGCAGAGGAGGAACCCCTTCTTCTTCCAGTTCATAGACCGACTTGAGATACATCTCCGTCGTGTCGACCAAATGGCCACTCATAATTACTCCTCGTCGATTGCCCACATCGATTGTCCGCGCCACCACCAGGCCCGATATTCTGCTGTGTTTCCCGATTTTACTGGAGTTCGCCGGGCCGCCACGCCGCTTGGCAATTCTGCGACGTAATCCGCGCGTAATACCACTGAGCCCGTCAGGATCGGCGCGTGCTACCAGGAGGCCCGTCAGGCGGAAGCATCCTCCCGGCGGGCGCAAAGCGCGGCACAATACAACCATGCGCACTACCATCCCTGCCCATCTTCTGCCAGCCGATGGCCGCTTCGGATCCGGCCCCTCGAAAGTACGCCCCGAACAGCTCGCACGTGTTGCGGATGCGGCTTCTCCGATGGGAACCTCGCATCGGCAAGCACCGGTGAAGAGCCTCGTCGGTCAGATCCGAGCCCAGTTGGCCGAGCTCTTCCACCTTCCGGACGGCTACGAGATCATGCTCGGCAATGGCGGCGCCAGCCTGGTGTGGGATGCCATCGCTTTCACCGCCGTTGAAAGCCGCGCGCAGGCCGCCGTTTTCGGCGAGTTCTCCACTAAGGCCGCCCGGGCGGTGGGGCGTGTTCCGTGGGCCGAGGTCGATATCCAATCGGCGGAACCAGGCCGCCTGGCACGCTGTGTGGACCGCTCTGAGGAGGACGACGCCGTCGACACCTACCTCTATCCTCAGAATGAGACTTCCACCGGGGTGCTTTCTCCGGTAACACGTTATGGGCGTGGCAGTGGCTCCCATCAACACCCCGGAGCACTCACCCTCGTTGACGCCACATCGAGCGCGGGCGGCGTCACCGTAGACATAACGCAAACCGACCTCTACTACTTCTCGCCGCAAAAGTGCTTCGGTGCCGACGGCGGCCTATGGATCGCCGTGGCCTCCCCCGCTGCCATTGAACGCATCGAACGGCTCGGTTCCACCCGCTGGGTGCCGGATATTCTCAATCTCGAGCTCGCGCTGCATAACTCGCGCAAAGATCAAACGCTGAATACCCCGAGCGTCGCGAATCTGTTGCTCATCGCCGAACAGACCGAATGGATGCTCAGCAGCGGCGGGCTCGACGCCATGGCGGAGCGGACCGCTACATCTTCCGCCTTGATTTACGACTGGGCCGAGAAACGCCCCGAGGCAACACCCTTCGTCGCCAATGCCGCCCACCGCTCGCCCGTCGTCGCGACGATCGATTTCGACGAATCGGTTGATACACGCGCAATCAGCGCCCTTCTACGCGAGAACGGCATCGTGGATATCGACCCGTACCGTTCCCTGGGCCGTAACCAGTTCCGTTTCGGCACCTTCCCGAATGTGGAGCCCGACGACGTCGCCGCACTGCTGGCCTGTATCGACTGGGCAATAGAGCATATGTGACGGCGAAGGCGTCGATGCCGGATTCTCATCCCGGCAGACCTTCTTCTCACGCGATTTAGCTCCATGGAGGCTCCG
>SUUB01000044.1:9436-14429 GCA_015062745.1 Actinomycetaceae bacterium | reverse complement strand
CCCCATCCGCGCGAGATAAGGGAGAACGGGTGTCCCTGGTGTCGCGTGGGCGTCGCCAAGCCCCTGTCCGCACACGAAACGGTCCCGGGTCGTGGTCTGATGCCCACCCTTGCGCGGTTTGACTCGTGATTCCGCCGCTACGGCGTACTCACTCAACCTGATGCCACCGCGCGGTACGCCTTCACCCCACGCCAGGAAGCCTTCTATTTTGCGTGATCGCCCGGGGTTGGGCCCGCGCCCAACCCGTCGCCCTCGCCATGTTCCTCCTGCTGGCGCTCCAACGGCCCGATGATCTCGAGGTGCGGGTGCGAGTGCCAGTGGTAATGCACCGCCACATCCCAATTCCGCCGCCCCCATATATAAGCGGCGATTCCGACGATCAACGCGCCAATCGCTCCGATTCCCACGCCCCAGCGCGGGCTGATCACCTCGCAGATCCATCCGACGATCAACGACCCGACCGGAGCACTGCCCTGCATAACCGTCTGGTATAGCGACATCACCCGCCCGCGCATCTCCGGTTCGGTGGACATCTGCACAGACGTGTTGGCGCTGGTGAGCAGGGTGAGGATGACAAGCCCCACCGGAATAAGAGAGATGGCATAGGTGGGGTACGTGGGCATGACGGCGTTCACGCCGGCCGCCAGGGCGAAGGCGAAGGCCATCGCCACCACCAGTCTCACCCGCGGCTGGCTGCGCCGTCGGGCGGCCAGCAGCGCCCCGGTCAGCGAACCGATCGCCAGAACGGAGCCGAGAAGCCCGTACTCCCCCGCCTGCTTATCAAATACCACGCGGGCCATGGAGGCAGTGGTCAGTTGGAAGTTCATACCGAGGCAGGCGATAACGCCCGTCACGGCGAAGATCACCTTGAGGTCCGAACGTGACCGCACATAACGCAGCCCCGCGCGAATACGTCCCTTCTCGCGCGGCTTGCGCGGGGACGTGGCCGTGAAGAACTCCGCCGGGCGCATCAACAGCAGTGCCACAATCGTGGCGATAAAGGAAAAGCCGTTGATAAGGAACACCCAGCCCGCCCCGACAACGGCCACCAACACCCCGGCCAGCGCCGGGCCAATCAGCCGTGCCACATTGAAACTGGTGGAGTTCAGACCAATGGCATTGGGAAGGTCACGCGGCGGTACAAGTTCGGAGACGAATACCAGGCGGGACGGATTATCGAAAGCGTTCGCCACGCCGAGTAGAAAGGCAAACCCACAGACGATAGCGGTTGTGGCAACCCCGGCGAGCACCAAGCCGCCAAGGGCGAAAGCGAGAAGGGCCTGCACGCTCTGCGTCAACAGCACGATCTTGCGCTTGTCGAAACGATCGGCGAGCGAGCCCGCGAAGGGCATGATGAACAATATCGGAGCGAACTGCAGTGCGGTCACCACACCAATAGCAAAGGAATTGTCATCGGTGAGGATGGCGAGAACCAGCCAGTCCTGAGCGACCCGCTGCATCCAGGTTCCGGTATTCGCCACCAGCGCCGAGAAGAACCAGATCCGGTAGTTAAAATAACGCAAACTGGAGAATGTTCGCCCCATCAATCCCTCCACCAACACAACTCCGCCGTTTTCGGGCGGTTTTTCAGTCTACTCCTCTTGACTTCACTTAAGCCCCCTCGGCCGAGAGGTCGCAGAGAGAACGTGGCAGGGTAGACAATCAGCGGTGGGTGTTACGCCGCAGATGGCACGCCATCTTGGCCGCTGACACCGCCGGTACGGGCGAGTCGGTGCACAAGCAGCGGCGACTCCACCCCTGCGCCCACCGCCACCGGTGCTTGGGTGCGGCAGGTCACCGAGCCAGACGTTCAGTCGTCGTCAGCCACGGCCTCGCGCGAATGCGTGGTCAACTCGATCTCCCGGTTGCGGTTGAGAACGCTCAACACCACAAAGACGAAACCTACAGCCGCAACTGGAATCAGCCCGAGGAAGGAAGTCCGGGCCGGGTCACGCTCGAAGATGAAGACGAAAACAACTGGACACATGGCAAAGGCGAGTAGAAGTATGCCGAAGTAGCGCTGCCTTCGCCACCGGGTACCCAGCCGCGAGACCTCGTCGTCGTTCATACTTCTACACTACATGTTCAACGCGCTCTGGATGGGGCCAAGCAGGAAGTACACGATGAACAGGGCCGATACCACCCACATCAGCGGATGGATCTTGCGTATGCGCCCGCTCGCCATCTGCATCACGGTGTGGCTGATGAAACCCACGCCGATTCCCACGGTGATCGAGTAGCCGAAGGGCATGAACACGATGGTGAGGAAGGCGGGGATCGCCGTCGTCAGATCGGACCATTCCAGTTCGGATACCTGTTGCATCATCAGGAAACCGACCGCCACTAGCGCCGGGGCAGCCGCTTCATTGGGTACCACCCCGGCCAGCGGCGCCAGGAATGTAGCCAGCAGGAAGAAGATCCCGGTGAAGATGGAGGCGAGCCCGGTGCGCGCCCCGTCGGCCACACCGGTGGAGGATTCAATATATGCGGTATTGGAGGATACTCCGCCCGCCCCGCCGGCTACCGCCGCCAGCGAGTCGATGAGCAGAATACGGAAGGTGTTGCGCGGGTTGCCGTTCTCGTCCAGCAGACCGCCCTCGGAGCCGACGGCCACCATTGTTCCCATCGTGTCGAAGAAGTCCGCCAGCATGACGGAGAAGGCAAGAACGACGACGGCGATCACCCCCAGCTTCTGGAAGGGACCGGTCACCGAGAACTGACCGAGTGTGGAGAAATCCGGTACCTGCACCGGCGAACCATCCAGCCTGGGAATCGACAGCCCCCAGCCGCCCACATTCTCGGCACTGGCGGTTCCCAAGTCGCCACGCCACTCGATGAGGATGGCGAACACCGTAGATGCGACGATTCCAAAGAGAATCCCGCCCTTGACTCTGCGTGCCATCAGAATAATGGTGAGGAAGAGCCCCACAACGAAGACCAGCAGCGGCCAAGTGGAAATCGAACCGTCCACCCCGAAGGAGAGGGCCGTCCCACTGCCCTGCCGCACGATTCCGGCATTCACCAGTCCAACGATGGTCACGAACAGGCCGATGCCCACCGATATTGCCGTGCGCAAATACTTTGGAACGGCACGGAATATCGCCTCGCGCAGCCCTGTGAGTACCAGGAGCACCACCACGACGCCCTCGATAACGATAATGCCCATGCCGTCGGCCCACGTCATGCCGGGCAGTTTGACAATAATCGAGGCGACCATGGAGTTCAGCCCCAACCCGGCGGCCAGAGCCAGCGGGAAATTGGCGACCGCACCCATGAGCAGGGTCATCACCCCGGCAACCAGGGCGGTACCGGCGGCGATAGCCGGAACATTCGCCTCCGTTCCACCGCCCAGGTAGGCACCGGTGGAATCGGTACCGCTGAGGATTGTTGGGTTAAGTACAAGAATGTAGGCCATCGCGAAGAAGGTGACCATGCCGCCGCGCAACTCTTGCCCGACTGATGAGCCACGCTCGCTGAGGTGGAAGTACTTTTCAAGGATGTTCTTGGCCGGCGCCGCAGCCGTGCCCGCAGCTGTATCGCTCACGCCAAGATTCTTCCCGCCGTCCAACTCGTGAGCAAGCGCTGCTCACAGCCCGGACAGGCCTCCCAGCAGCACTTTTACGGCACGCTGGCAAGCACCAGATTTCCAAAGCCGCGCATGGTCAACTGTCCGTCGTCGGCCGGGATGAACATGGCCTGCCCGGCATTCACATCGGCGCGTTGCCCACCCGCCTCGAGCTGTGCGGCACCCTCCAGGCAGATCACGGTACGTGGCCCCTCGCTGCGGATCGGTTCCCGCGCATTGGCATCCCACAGGTGGATCGCAGAGAGTTGGAAGTCTTCCACCGGCGCGTAAAACGTTGACATGATCCGGGATACCCGCTCCGGGGCAATGCGGATCGGCGGAGCGGCGATGGCGTCGACCACGCGCAGCAGTTCGGCTGCGTCCACATGCTTATGCGTCAGGCCGGCACGTAGCACATTATCGGAAGTTGCCATGATCTCCACCGCCAGACCGGATAGGTAGGCGTGCACAGTTCCATTGGGGATGAACAGCGCTTCGCCCGGGCGCAAGGTCACCGGGTTGAGAAGCAACGAAGCAACCACGCCCGGATCACCGGGGTATTTCTGCGCCAGGCGGGTGACGATGGCGTCCGCCCGCGGTGAAGGTGATTCCTCCGGGGCACGCCGCGCGCAAGCGGCGGCGACCGCCGTTACCTCCTCCGCCGTCGGCGCGGTATCCGGCGACAAAAGAAAGGTGAAGGCCGCGCGCACGCCGGCGTCGTGAATGATCTGCAGGAGGCGATTGCTCAGTGGGGTTTCGAGGCCGCGGATTACCGTACCGATTCGCCGTGGAGCTCGAAAACCGGACAGGGCGTCGAAGCGCGTCAGCGCGTAGGTTAACTCCGGCTTGTGGTTCGTATCCTTGTAGTTGCGCTGCGGCGCCTGGCGCGGGATCCCCGCTTTCTCCTCCGTAGCAAAACCGGCCCGGGCCTGTTCCCGGGAGGGGTGAACCTGCAATGACAGCGGTTCGGCCGGTGCAATGAGCTTCAGAAGATACGGCAGCCCCTCCGATACCTCCGCCACCGACGGGCCGAGCGTCGCGCATGGATCCGCCGCAATATAATCGGCCAGAGACTGCTCCGCAGCACTCGGCCTCACCGGGTACTCACCCTGATAAACCTGGTTGAGATCGAAGAGCGGGGCGTGCTCATCGCAGCCCACCACCGCCGGGTCGTCGGGATGCGCTCCCAGCCACACCTCAGCCACCGGCTCCGGAGCGGGCGGATAGCCGAACAGGCCGGGGATGGCATCATGCGCACCCCACGCATACGGACGTACTCGGCCCTGTAATCGCCTCATGACTCTACGGAAGGATCTCCATATCCGCCTCGTTGACAACGGGGTCCGAAGGGTCCCACATATTCTTCTGCTTGCCCACATCCGTCTCCGAATGCGAGCCGCAGCCGTGATCCATGGAAACTACCGTGCC
>SUUB01000044.1:4572-9336 GCA_015062745.1 Actinomycetaceae bacterium | reverse complement strand
CGCAGTGCCAACTCGTCGATGGTCACCCGCGAAGACCGTGGAATCCGCGCCACGGTAACCGTCCAATACCAGCCGCCGTAGCCGGGTAGCAGACAGTGGAACGCATGCGTGAGAACCCGGTCGCCCTCGACGACGACGCCGGCATGTTCGCCAATCATCTCCGGGCGGGTTAGCTCATTCAGGGCTTCGCGCGCCTTATCGACGGCAGCCAGCAGAATCTTCTCTTTTCCGGCAGAGCGCCCCGGCTTGATACGTGCCTCAGGCATCGAAATCATCCGCCAGGGTTCGCAGCGCGGCGGCAATCCGATGCCCACCATCGGGATAGCGGCCCCGGCGTAGCTGGGTGGAGGCCGAGTCGAGAATCTTGATCAGGTCCTCGATAATCGGAACCATCTGCTCGGGAGTGCGCCGATTCTTACGCGCGAGTGATTCCAACTTCTGCTGCACCGAAACCGAGAGGGCCTGCGGGCCGCGTCGAGTCTCGGCAACTCCGTATTCCACGCGGGTGCCGGTACGAAGTTTGGCACCGATAGGCACGGCGGATGCAGGCAAATAGACCTCGGTGCCGTCGTCGCCGGCGATGAACCCGAAGCCCTTTTTTTCGTCGAAGAACTTGACCTTACCCGTTGGCACGGAAGACTCTCTTTCACTGGAAGACCGCAAGGGTGTACAGAGGTGTATAGCTGCGATCTATTCTACCGGGTTACGAGCGGCGTTGATGCCACCATCTAGGACCGGTGGACGGACGGTCGCCTTCCCTCCCGTCCACACAGCACGCAGCGCGTTGATCTTCCCAGCATTCTCTCGTCACTTCTTGGTAGCGTTGGCATTTGGGTACCACTCCCCAGCCTCGCGGCTAGCGCAATTCGATACCGACAGGGGATGATTCTTCTGTGAGCACCTTCCGTAAAGGAGCCGCCGCGCTCGGCGCGCTCTTCTTAACGCTTGTTTTGACCGTGTCTGTCTCCTTCTTTGCGACGACGGCTCGGGCGGACGACCCTTTCGCCGTGACCTCGCTGGTCACGGACCGCGCAAACGTTGTTGATGATTCTGCGGTGCGCAGCACTCTCCAACATCTTCAGAGTGAGACGGGCAAGCCGCTATATGTTGTGTTTGTCAACAGTTTCGATGGCGCGGATTCATCTGGTTGGGCCGAACAAGCGGCTGAATATCGCTCGCAACTGTCAAGCGACTCCTCGTTGCTGGCGATCGCCGTTGACGACTCGGAGTATTCCTTGTGGGTGGGAAACAACAGCTTCGATTGGACGAAGTTCGAGAACGCGATCGACTCCGAGGTGACATCCCAGTGGGCCGACGGCGACTGGGCGGGCGGACTCGCCACCTTGGCGGACAATCTTGTGTCAAGTACCAAGACGAACTTCACGCCTCTGATTGTTGCGATTGCGGTACTTGCAATCATCGGCTTGACCTTGGCGCTGCTGCGCCGCTGGCGCAAGCGCAAAGAACTGGCCGCACAGGCTCAGAGCCTGGAGAACCTGCGGGTGCAGGCCTCGCAGATGTTGCTGGCCACCGATGAAAGTGTGCGCGCAGCCGTTAGTGAGCTTGAATTCGCCAAGGCAGAATTCGGCATAGAGGCGACATCACCCTTTGAACAGGTACTCGCGTCGGCACAGCAAGATATTGCTCAGGCCTTCGAGATCCGCACGAAGCTCGAAGACAGTATTCCCGAGACGCCCACGCAAGCTCACCGTATGAACAGCCAGATCATTGAGCTGGCAAAAAGAGCGCAGGAAACGGTGACCGGGCAGCAGGAGAGCTTCCAGGAACTGCGCGATCTCGCCTCCAATGCCGCCGCGCATTTTGACGAATTGGAGACTCGGTCGGCGGAGATCCGAGAGCAGCTGACAGTGGGGCAGGAACAACTCCGCGTGCTGGGCACCCGGTATTCACCTGATGCCCTCGCTACCCTGCAGTCGCTGCCTAGCCAAGTGATCACCTTGCTCGACTCCACGGCGCAGACGATTGCCCAGGGACGCGGCGCCGTCGCGGAAAACGATTCGAAGAATGCCGTCTCCTTTGTGCGAATCGCGGAAGAAGGTTTGCAGCAGGCGCGGGAAATCGCCGCGCGGCTGGTGAACGCCCCGGAGACCTACGCGCAGGCGGACAGCCGTATGCGTGCCGGAATCGAGTCAATAAGCCAAGACGTGAACGATGCGAATCGGCTTGGCGGCAGCGACGCGACCATTGCCGAGCGGCGCCGTGCAGCCGAGGCCGCCCTGCAATATGCCGCCTCGCCTTCCGTCGACCCCTTCGAAGCGGTGGAACGGCTAACGAACGCTGAGAACGCGCTGGACGCCGCATTGGTCGGTGTGCGCGGAGAAGAGGAGGCGCGCCGTAAGTTACGGCTCACAATGATGCGCAACCGCGACGAGGCCAGGCGGAAGGTAAGCGAGACCGAGCGGCGCATCAGCCAGTACCGGTACCACGTCGGCACGGAGGCACGCTCGGAACTTCAGGCCGCAAAGAGACTGCTCGCGGAGGCCGAAACCACCCAGGATGAGACGCTGCAGGCGCAGCTCTATTCGCAGGCGCACAGCCGCGCATCCCACGCGCTGCAGACCGCGCGACGGAACATCGCCTTCGCGGTACGAACACGCGAGGAGGAACGCCGGGAGGGCGGCTCAGATACCGGAGCGATGATCGGCGGCATGATTCTGGGCGCCATTCTTTCCGGCCTCGCGGACGGCGGCGGTGGCGGCCACCGCGGCGGTGGACGCGGCTTCGGAAGCTTCGGCGGCGGGCACTCGGGTGGTGGATCCTTCGGTGGCCGATCCGGTGGCGGATCTTTCGGTGGCCGATCCGGTGGCGGCCGCTTCTAATTCCAAGCGGGTCTGTTTCAAGTTCCCGCAACAGCTCCATCAGTACAATTTCATCTAACCGGCACGCATGTGCCACTTATCGAAAGGTAATTTCATGGCGGAGAAGCAGACGATCCTCGGACGGATCTCCCAACTGGCCAAGGCCAACATCAACGCGCTCCTCGACCGGGCAGAAGACCCGCAGAAGATGCTCGACCAGATGGTTCGCGACTACACGAATTCCATCGCGGAAGCGGAGGACGCCGTCGCCGTCACCGTAGGTAACCTGCGGCTGGCCGAAGCCGATTACAACGAGGACATCAAGACGTCCCGCGAGTGGGGCCAGAAGGCATTGGCCGCTTCCCGTAAAGCCGATGAGATGCGCGCAGCCGGAAAGGAAGCCGACGCGACGAAGTTCGACAACCTGGCCAAGGTTGCGCTCGGCAAGCAGATCGACTTCGAGAATGAGGCGAAAGCCGCCGAGCCCGTTATCCAGTCACAGCAGGAAGTGGTTGCGAAGCTGAAGGACGGCCTCATCCAGATGCGCAACAAACTGGATGAGCTCAAGACAAAGCGTGATCAGCTCGTTGCCCGTCAGAAGTCTGCCGAGGCACAGAATCGGGTCCAGGACGCCATCTCCTCGATCAATGTCCTCGATCCGACCAGCGAGCTCGGCCGTTACGAGGACCAGGTGCGCCGCCAAGAGGCTCTCGCACAGGGGAAGGCGGAGGTTGCCGCCGCTAGCCTTGACGAGCAATTCGCCGCGTTGGAGGACCATACGAACGACATCGAGATTGAGGCGCGCCTTGCCGCACTGAAGAACGGTGAGGCCCCGGCCCAAATTGAGGGCAAGGACTTCACCGCATACTGATAGCGGCGCCCAAGGGGCAAACCATTTCAAGCATCAGCTGTGCGAGAGTGGTGTGAGCCACTCTCGCACAGCACCATATTCCCAGTTTCTTCACAGTATTCTCGCGTTTACTTGACACATGACCACTTCGCAGCAAGAACCTGAAGCAACGATTCTCGTCGTCGACGATGAGCCTTCGATCCGCGAACTGCTGTCAGCTTCGCTTCGTTTTGCAGGCTTCGAAGTACTCACCGCCGCCGATGGTCATGAGGCACTCGATCACCAGTCTGGTGCACGCCTCGATCTTGTCGTCCTCGACATTATGCTGCCGGATATGGACGGATTCAGCGTCCTGCATCACCTGCGGGAGCGCGACCCACAACTTCCTGTCCTTTTCCTCACCGCGCGTGACGACATTAAAGACAAGGTCCAGGGCCTCACGGTTGGCGGCGACGACTACATTACGAAGCCCTTCTCCCTGGAGGAAGTCGTGGCACGCATCCGCGCCGTTTTGCGCCGCACTCGCCCCGCGGAGGACGATAATGCGATTCTGCGCTACGCGGACCTTGAGCTTAATGAGGACTCCTATGATGTCCGGCGCGCCGGACGCGAGGTAGAGTTGTCCCCCACCGAATTCAAACTCCTGCGTTACCTGATGATCAACGCCGAACGCGTTGTATCGAAGATGCAGATCCTGGACCATGTGTGGGATTACGACTGGGAGGGTGAGATTTCTATTATCGAGTCGTACATCTCCTACCTACGCCGCAAAATCGACTCTCCCGAGGCACTCGGAATCACCGATCCGGAGGAAGCCGCCGCCATCGTTCCGCTTATTCATACGAAGCGAGGCATTGGCTACGTTCTGCGCACATCCAAGTAGGATCGCGTGGCCCGTATTCGTAGCAAGCGTCACCCGCGTCCAGATCAACCGCGGGTAACGCGTACCCTTTCCTTTCGGTTACTTATCACCTTCGTTCTTCTCATGGTGGTAGTGATCGTCGTGATCGCCACGGTGACCCTCTCGCTACTGCAGCGTCACCTCGTTAGCAATCTTGACGACGAACTCAAATCTTCGGGAACCGTTGTGGCGGG
>SUUB01000044.1:0-4472 GCA_015062745.1 Actinomycetaceae bacterium | reverse complement strand
CTGGCACCGATCCACAACACGGTGATGCAGGTTGCTCTAATCCTTCTACAAGTCGCCCTGGGTGTTGTCACACTCGGCGCGCTGTTGACCTGGGCGTTTGTGCGGCGATCATTCAAACCGCTGCGCGACATCGAGCACTCCACGCATGCCATCGCCGCCGGGGATCTCTCCCGCCGCGTCCCGGAAGGCCGCGAAGGATCCGAGGTCGGCATGCTCGCCTCCTCAATCAATGCCATGTTGGCCCAGATTGAACACGCATTTGCCGTGAAGGAGCGCTCCGAAGCAAAGATGCGCCAGTTCGTTTCCGATGCCTCCCACGAGTTGCGGACTCCCTTGGCAACGGTTCGCGGCTACGCCGAGCTCTATCGCCTCGGGGGTGTTCCGGCCGATAAAATCCCGCAGACCATGGATCGGATTGAGTCCGAGGCACATAGGATGAGCGGTCTGGTAGAGGATCTCCTGCAGCTTGCGCGACTCGATGAGGGACGCCCGTTGGTATGGAGTTCGGTGGACATCACCCGTGTGTGCCGTAACGCGGTGGAAGACCTGCGGGTTCGCGATTCCTCCCGTCCGGCCTCCGTGATAGGCCTTGACGGAGCCGAGCCGGCGGATATCACGGTGACGGGCGACGAGGACAAGGTAACTCAGGTGGTTACGAATCTGCTGTCCAACGTGCTCACACATACGCCCGCCGGTTCACCGGTCGAGGTTGCCGTTGGGCAACCCGCCCCATCCGAGGCGGTTATTGAGGTCCGCGACCATGGGCCTGGCGTCAAGCCAGAGGATGCCGCTCACCTGTTTGAGCGCTTCTATCGCACCGACTACTCGCGTTCCCGTGCCTCGGGTGGCTCCGGTCTCGGTTTGGCGATTGTCGCCGCCATTATGGCTGCCCATGGCGGCACCGCCCGCCTGGCTGAGACCGCCGGTGGCGGCCTGACCGTCCGTCTTTCCTTCCCGGTGCAGGAGAAGCACTCGGCGGAAGCAACAGTCCAGACTTCGGATAAGCAGAAAGCCAGTGGCAACAATGCGGAACGTTCCCCAGGCGGTCGCGAGCGTTCGAGTGTCGGCGGCCGCCGCGCTCAGAAGCAGAACAGCGGGCGCGGTTCCAGCCAGGCGGCCGCCGCAGGCTAGAGGATCTCTCCCGTGAATGGCGATGCGCCGTCGTCGTCAATGGGATGAGCGCTCCGCTGTTCCAACATGAGCGTGATGGCGCGAACCACACGCGCCATGAAGTCCTCCGCAGATTCGCCCTCTTTGCCGTACATCGGGGCGCCGATGAAGAGAAAAACCTCGCTGCCAACCTTCGGGAAAACCGATCCGACGGGCATTGCCTCGTGGCCGCCAGCCATTGCAATCGGAACGATCGGCACACCCACCTTCAATGACAGCGCGGCCGCACCCGGCTTGAACGTCCCAATCTCTCCATTGCGGGAACGTGATCCCTCCGGAAAGACCAGGATCGGCACCCCGGCCCGCAGCAGACGGCCCGTCATTCCTGCGGCTTGACCGCGTTCCTTGCCCCGGCGATGCCCGGCGCGCTCAATCGGATAGCTATTGAAGAAAAGAGATGTGAGCGCCGAGATGCCCTTGCGGCGATAGAAATAATCCGCGGCCGCACCGGTCGCCAAGCGCTCCGTCAAGGAGTCGGGCAGTAGGGAGAACACCATCGGTGCATCCAGGTGAGATGAGTGGTTGGGCACCAGAATAAAGGCGCCCTCCAGACCTTCGATATTCTCCTCGCCCAGCACAGTGGGGCGAACGACGGTGGAGATGACCGGCCGCGTCACCAACTTGCGCACGCGCCGCCGTCGCCGCATTCTCCCCTCGTCAAGATAACGGTCAATTGGCTCTAGAGGCTCGGCCATACTCAGTCCCGCCCCCGGTTGATTCTGGCGGTCACCGCAGTTACCGCGCGCCGCGGCGCATGGGCGGCAAGTGCGGCGATCACTTTGAACCGCTTGGAGGGAGTCGAATGCGTCCTCCCCGCTTCAACGTCACGCAAACACTCCCGCACAACACGGTCGGCGTCGAGCCAGAAGAACCCGGGAATATTCGACGTCGTGATTCCAGAGCGCTGATGCAGTTCCGTCCGTACCCAACCGGGCATGAATGTCATAACCTGCACGCCAGTGGGCGCAAGCTCGATGGCTAAAGACTCAGACCAAGTACGCACCAGTGATTTGATGGCCGAATACAGACCCATGGGCACCAAACCGGATACAGACGCGGTGTTGATGATGACGCCGTGGCCGCGGCCCTTCATAGCAGCCCCGGCGGCCGCGCCGAGTTCTACAACCGCCGATGCCATGACATCAATCGCCTCCGCCAAGGGGGCCGTATCAGCCGTCGCGAGTTCGTGGTGTAGTCCGTGGCCAGCGTTGTTGACGAAGACCTCGACGGGATTGTCCGCACTGGCAAGGACAGCGGCGACGCGCTGGACGTCCTCTGCCTGCCCGAGATCCGCCACAAGGTAATCACATGCAACATGCGCTTTCCGCTCCAATTGAGCGCATGTTCGTTGTAAACGTTCTTCGTCGCGCGCCACCAGCGTGAGAGTGCAGCCACGTGCCGCCAAACCACGCGCGAACGACAATCCAATGCCGGATGTTCCACCGGTGATGAGCGCGCGTCCATGAAGCGGCGAGTCTGTGCTCTGAGTGAATCCCACAGCACTACGTTAGTTCACTTCACGGCTATCTTGCCGACTTCGCCACGAATTGCCCCGAGGTGTGCCGGACGATGCACCCTGCCCGGCGGGAATGACGCGGGCAGGAGCCGCGTTCCTCAGTGGGCGAAGTCACTGAACTACAGGTCAAATCGGGCATCGATCGGAGCGACCGGCAGCCGACTAGCGATCATTCGGTGTAACTAGTCACAATGGATAGTGATCGATTCGCACATTGGACCGTAGACAGTACTAGAATCGCGTGCGTCCCTAGGAGGTCCTATGCATACTGAGGTGCCACAGTGGCTGACACAGGCTTATGTGCGCTCTCTCCAGGCTGCGGGTTCCACTCTCCCGAAAGAGCAACTCGTTGCCGCATGCGCATCGCTGGTAGAACGGTGGTCTTCGCCGGACCGTCTCTACCATGGACTCACGCATCTCGTTGACATTCTCTCGCACTTGGAGAAACTCCTCCCGGAAACTCATAGCCCGGAACTGGTTCGCCTCGCGGCCTGGTATCACGGCATTGTCTTTTCAACGGCCGAGAAGGAGACATACGTCCGCAACGGCGGCGAGGACGAGCACTCTTCCGCCGCCGTCGCGCAAAAGGAACTGTGTGAGCTTGGGATCGACGACGACTCCGCTCGGCGCGTGGCCGCTTTGATTCACGCCATGGGTGTGCGCGAATGGGAGCGCACGGCCACATCCACGGCACACACGGCCACATCCACGGCGCAGTTTGAAGCAATCGACCTGGATGAGGCGGCGCTGCGGGACGTACACCTGACACCACTGGCTGCCGAGCCGCAACGTTATCGCAAGTACGTCGAACTCATCCGCGCCGAGTACGCGCATATTCCGGATATCGATTTCTTCACCGCGCGCCGGAGCATCGTGACACGTCTGCTGCAGCGACGTCGACTCTTTGTTACACCGCTGGCCCGCGAATGGGAGGACAGTGCCCGCCAGAACTTGGAGGCGGAACTGGAGCGGCTCAACAAGCGCATTCGTCAGCTTGAGGCGGCGGAAGAAGCAAAGGGTTCTACCGACGCGGCACCACGCACACGGAGCGCCACAACGGCCAATTCCGCGCCTTCGCCGGAACCTGCCGCCAGTGGACCCGCTGCTACTCGCGGACCCGCCGCAGCAACGCCGCAATACGCCCGCAAGGCCGAGGAGCACTCCGCCGGTTTTCAGGCCGACACGGCCACGGCTTCACACTCATCCCCCGAGTTCGCCGCCTTCGGCGACGGTGCGGAAGCCACGGGGAACAACGCGAATCCGAGCGAGCCGAAGGGTGCACAGAACGACGAATCGGACGGTCCAGGCAGGGCGTCCGGTTCCCCGAAGGGCAACGGCAGCGGCGTTGGCGGCACCAAGCCCAGTAAGCAGGCGTTGGATTCCCTGCTCCGCGCTTCAGCAGCAGAGGACGAGGCGGAACAAGCTGAACAGGCGCGGCGTGCACAACGCATGGGTTCTGACTCCGCGATGTTCACGCAGGCAAGCACGGAGGACCCTGTCTCCAGCCTGGAGTCGTGTTGTGACTGTATAGAGGACGCCAAAGAGCGGCCCACGAACGGCAACATGACGGCAGAAGAGCGGAAGCGAAAGCGACGCGAGATGATTTCCGCTCAGTTGCGTCAGCGTATCGAGGAACGCCATCGTGAAGCCGAAGAGGCGAAGGATGCGCGCAAGCACGCGGAGACCTCGGCGTTCCCGGCTGTGGGAACACCTGGCGGCACCGCCACCGAGCAGCGCAGCTCGACCGGGCACTCTCCTGCCGCAGCAGGGAAGGAATCCATGTGTC
>SUUB01000043.1:14869-18581 GCA_015062745.1 Actinomycetaceae bacterium | reverse complement strand
TATCTCCATGGAGCAGATCGCCGGAGCGTCCGTCATGGTCGAGTCACTATCACAGGCGATGTTTGTTCCGCTGACGGCATCGACTGTCGCCATGGGATTCTCCGGTGGGGAACCGAATGCCACCTTCTATGGCCTCGCCTGGCTGTTCGTGCTCGCGGGAAGTGTGGCGGCGTGGGTGTACTTGCATACCACCGGGCCGAGAATTGGTGCCGATGCGCGTTGAGTCTGCGCCGATAAACCTCCAATTATTGGTTCCCTATTGAGAAGCGCCGTGCGTTCCACACCGATGCGCCGAGCCGGTGGTACGAGGGGCGACGACGCCAGATGTTCATCGAGCACGGGGGTGTCGAGCCGCGGAGCGAGGTCACACTAATGGCACACCCGCGGAAAGACTATGTCCGCAGTATGTGATGACATTGCATAATCCCGGAATGATAAAGGAGAATATCCGAATAACGATGTAGCCCTGCTGGGGCGCAGGTGCACATCAACATGGAGGTCAACACAATGAAACTGGGCAAACCGAATCGCTCGAGAAAACCTAGCAGACAAACTTCCCGTGACCAACTGGCAAAACTGCTGACAAAGAGGCGCGGGACGCGAGGCGGTTCAGTGCCCGACAGCGATGCGAAAACCCATGATCGGGATGCCGCGCATGATGCAGAGAATGGGTTGGCTCGCATCACGAAGTCGAAGTGGGCAGTGCCGGTTATCACCGGAGTGGTCGGACTTTTTATTGGAACATTGGCGGCTCAGGGGTCCGACGCCTCTGACAGTGCTTGCGAAGTTTCTACTGTGACTAAGACGCCTAGCGCAGAAGTCGAGGCGTTGGAAACTCAGCTGGCCGATGTGACCTCGGAACGTGATCAGTTGGAGGAAGAGCGGGATGGCCTGCAGGAACAGGTGGCAGGAATCGAGAGCGCCTCCGCCAAAGTTAGTGAGCTCGAAGAGCGGGTGACGGGCTTAGAAGGCAACGTTGATTCGCTGACCAGCGAACGCGACTCGTGCCAGGCCGAACTTGCGACGACGCAGAGTTCCCTGGAAGCCGCACAGAACGAAGCGGCCGCCGCAGCAGCGGGCAATAACACTGTGCCGCAAGGCTTTGTGGGCTCAGCAGGAAACAACGCGCCCAGCAACGTCTATTACGCCAACTGCTCGGAGGCGAGAGCGGCGGGTGCCGCGCCGCTGTATTCCGGAGAGCCGGGTTATCGTTCCGCGCTTGACCGTGATACGACGGGGTTGCATGCGAGTAGGCGGCTCGGTTCCCGCAGCGGCCGATTCTCGGCCTTGATCGGCCCTCTCGTGCGTAGACCGCGTCGACCGTCGTTGCGGCAGGCGTCTGCGCGGCGGTCCGCCCTTACACGGTAGGTGCAGCTGCAGCCGACTTCCGCGTGGCCCGCTCGATACGGCGTTGGGCGGCCTCCGCCTCACGCTCGGCGCGCGGCTTCCATATCGGACGCCGTTCACCGGTCATCGCACCCAGCAGCCACCACAACGCCTCAATCAACGCGGCGCCGATCAACCCGATTATCGCGCCGGTTGCCATCATGCCAGCATTCGACGAATCGAGGATGAACATATTCTGCGTAAATCCGGCGGTAAAAATAACGCCGTAGCCGAGCAACGGCAGCAGAATCAGCAGCACCTTCCACCACTCGTAGGGGCGGGCCACCGTTGCCAGTACCCAGGTAGCCGAGATAATCAAGGCAAGCAGCGCGGCGGTGGAGGCCTGCGTCGCCTGTGTGTCGGTCCCGTCGGGCACGCGCACCAGCACGTAGGTGATAAATGAGGCGGCGGCAACCACGGCGCCCGCGGGAACTCCCAGCCGCAGCACCCGCTGCACAAAACCACTGCGCGCCTTTTCATTATTCGGCGGCAGCGAGAGCAGGAACGCCGGAATACCGATGGTGAACCAGCCGGTAATCGTGACGTGAATGGGCTGGAAGGGGAAGGGCAGCGAGAATAGCAGCACCAACACCGCCAAAATGGACGAGTAAATCGTCTTGGTGAGGAACAGATTAGCGACGCGCTCGATATTGCCCAGCACACGGCGACCTTCACCCACCACATGTGGCAGCGTGGCGAAGCGATCATCCAGCAGCACAATCTTCGCCACCGAGCGGGTGGCTGCGGTGCCGGAGCCCATGGCGACACCCAGGTCGGCATCCTTCAAGGCCAGCACATCGTTTACGCCGTCCCCGGTCATGGCAACCGTGTGCCCCGCCTGCTGGAGGGCCGCCACCATGGAGCGCTTCTGTTGCGGCGTCACCCGCCCGAAAACCTGTGAGTCGTTGACGGTTTCGCTGAAGTTCGCCTCCGTGAGAGTACGCGCATCCACGGGTTCTCCCGCCTCTACCCCCAAAGAACGGGTCACGGCCCCCACCGACTCCGCGTTATCGCCGGAAATGATTTTCACATCAACACCCTGGCTGCGGAAGTATTCGAGAGTGTCTGCGGCGTCGGCCCGTACCCGTTGTTCCAGGATCACCAGCGCTACCGGGTCAACGCGGCCCGGGGCGGCGGCGTCGGCGACCGTCGTCGAGGCGCGCCCGAGAAGCAGCACACGCAGCCCGGTAGAAGCAATCTCGCTCGCGCGCACGCCGGCGGCGCTTTCCGAATCAACCAGCACGTCCGGTGCGCCAAGCACCCAGTGGCCCTGCTCGCGGAAACTCACGCCCGACCACTTCTTCGCGGACGTAAATGGTTGGACCTCGGCAACGTCCCACTTGTGCTCGGCCTGGCCGACGCCGTCGATAATTGCCAGCATGGACGAATTCGGTGCGCTATCGGCCCCGGCGAGTTGGCGCAACGCCATGCGCGCCTCCTCCTCGTCGTATGTTCCCAGCACTTCCAAGCGCCCGAAGGCCATGGCGTTTTCAGTGAGTGTGCCGGTTTTATCCGCGCAGACCACGTCAACGCGCGCCAAACCCTCGATGGCGGGGAGCTCGTTGACCAGGCATTTGCGGTAGCCGAGGCGGATCACTCCCAGGGCGAAGGCGGTGGAGGTGATGAGTACCAGGCCCTCCGGGATCATGGGCACCAGGGCGGCCGCAACCGCCAGAATAATCGCACGCCAATCGTTCTCGCCCACGCGGATCTGCCCGAAAATGGTGGCGATGCCGACCGGGATAAGAATCCAGGTGATGACCTGCAGAATCTTGTTGATACCGGATTGCAGTTCCGAATGCACCAGAGAGAACTTCGCCGCCGCGGCCGTCAGTTGCGCGGCATAGGCGTCTGCCCCCACTTTCGTTGCACGGTAGGTTCCGGTTCCGGAGGAGACGAAGGAGCCGGACATGATCTCATTGCCGGGCTCTTTCGGAATTGGATCCGATTCGCCGGTAAGAAGCGACTCGTCGATTTCCAGGTAGTCGGCTTCGGTAACGACGCCGTCCACGACGATTTGCTCACCCGGCTTGATAACCAGAATGTCACCGAGGACGACGTCGTCGCGTTCCACCGCCTGCTCGCGCCCATCCCGCCGCACGGTCGGATGCGCTTCCCCGACCACGGCGAGCGAATCCAGCGTGTGTTTGGCGCGCAACTCCTGGATGATCCCGATAATCGAGTTGGCGATAATAAGCAGACCGAAGGCGCCGTTCATCCATGAACCGGTGATCATAACAAGTACGAACAGAACACCGAGCAGGGCATTGATACGCGTGAATACGTTGTCGCGGATGATCTGCCAGGTGCTTCGACCGGAGCGTGG
>SUUB01000043.1:9992-14769 GCA_015062745.1 Actinomycetaceae bacterium | reverse complement strand
CTCAGCTGTAGGAGGTCTCGGATAGTGTATGAATCGGGCAAATTCTGGCTGTACATCAAGTGATGTACGGCTGCGTAGAACAGGAGGCGTAATGCGGCCACTACTAAATCTAATCTGGGTTCTTTTTGGCGGATTCTGGCTGTTTCTTGAGTATATGGTGGTGGGGTTGATCGCCTGTATTCCCATCGTCACAATCCCCGTTGCGGTAGCTTGTTGGCGAATAGGCGGGTATGTTCTCTGGCCATTCGGACGCGTCGTGGTACATAAACCCGGCGCGGGCGCAGGTTCGGTGCTTATGAACATCGTATGGTTCTTCATTGCCGGCATCTGGCTGGCGATCGGCCACCTCGTGACCGCATTGGTGATGACGGTGACGATTATTGGGATACCGCTGGCGCTCGCTAATCTCAAGCTTATTCCGGTCACCTGCTTCCCCTTCGGGAAGATGGTCGTGAGTGTGGAGGAGGCCAGGTGGCGTGGGTACACGCCGGTCGGTGCCGTCTCCGTCTGAGTGGAGCGTTGCCGGCTCGGGAGAGAATTCGGTGGTGATAAAAGGCAACGCCCGTGCGACGGATCAATGCGCCTGGATCATCCCCTGAATTGATGCGGCGGGGCCAACCGGTGAATAAATGTAGCGGGGCCAACCGGTGAATTGATGCGGCGGGCTATCCCCGAATTCATGCGGAGGGGCGGCCCGTGAATTGATGCGGCGGCCGTACCGACGAATCCACTGCGCCGAGGCCATATTTTGGCGCGTTTGTCCAGCGCTTTTGCTGTTTTGATGTAGACACTCATATGCGCAGACACGCGCGGATCGCCTCGGACAAGGAGTGTTCCGTGCCCTAACATGATGGCATTACTCCAAGTTGTGGGCCGAAAGCAGCTTGTGGGTTGAATGGCAGTTTGTGGGCCGCATGGTGCACTGGCTGAACGGCGCTCAATGCGGCTGGAAACGGCTCGCACTATGACTGGAATACGCGCACGATGCGATTGGAGTACTCTGTGGCGACAACCGAGTTCACCGCCATTGCGGAGCAAGGGCACGCTCACTTTCAACCGGGCGTCCCGTACGTGGTGCCTTGCCCGCAGGGATCCGTTTATGAACTCTTGGAGCATACTGCGGAGATCTACCCCGATGTCATCGCCCTGGACTACTTCGGGCAGACGTGGACGTACAAGCGGGTCCAGCAAGCCTCTTTGCGGGCGGCACAGGCACTATACGACGCCGGTGTTCGGCCGGGAGACACTGTTTCTCTTGCCCTGCCCAACTGCCCACAGCATTTCATTGCCTTCTACGGTGCCATGCGCTTGGGAGCCGCCGTCGCCGAACTCAACCCCTTGGCTCCGGCCGCCCAACTGAAACAGCAGATGAAACGTCACGGTGGGGCGGTCTGCGTCGTCTGGGATAAGGTCTCATACAAAATCAAACAGGCCGGTCTGAAATCCGCAGATATCCTAACGGTCAATTTGACGGACTCCATGCCACGGCGCATGCGCGCCGCACTCCGCCTTCCTGTGGACAAGGCGGCGCGGACGAGACGGCGACTGACCGGCCCGGTTCCTTCCGGCACGCGTTCCTGGGATAAGCTGGTGCGCCGCAGCCACGTCCTCGCCGAGGATATCCCGCAGGCGCAAGCATCAGATATCGCGGTGATCCTGCACTCCTCCGGTACCAATGGAGTACCGAAATCCGTGCCGTTGACGCACGCCAATATTCGCGCGAATGTGAGCCAGAACCTCTTCTGGGTGTGGGATCTGGATCGCGGTGCCGAGGTGTTCTACTCACTCCTGCCATATTTCCATGCCTTCGGCATGTGTTTCATGCTGTGTTCAGCCGTGGCAATCGGGGCGCGGCAAATGATTCTGCCGACCTTCGACGCCGACCTTGCGCTGCAGGCCCACGAGCGCAAAAACGTCACCTTCTTCGTCGGTGTTCCGCCGATGTTCGACCGTATTGAGAAGAGGGCGGCCGAGAAGGGAACTGACCTGTCATCCATCAAGTTCTCGGTATCCGGCGGTATGTCGCTTGACTCACGAATTGCCGAGCGCTGGGAGAAGGCGACGGGCGGTTACATTATCGAAGGCTACGGCATGTCCGAGACCTCTCCGACGATCTGTGGCTCGCCGCTATCGGCGGAGCGCCGCCCCGGGTGCCTCGGCCTGACCTTTCCGAATACGAATATCCGCCTGGCCGACCGCAACGATCCCTCACGGGACGTCCCGGACGGCGAACCCGGCGAGATCCTGGTTCGCGGACCGCAGGTCTTCTCTGGATACTTGGACGCGCCCGAGGAGACTGAAGCAGCATTCTATGACGGTTGGTTCCGTACCGGAGACATTGCGCGCAACGACGACGGTTTCCTCTATCTGGTAGATCGATCCAAAGACCTGGTGATTACCTCGGGATTCAACGTGTTCCCTTCGCAGGTTGAGGACGCGATTAAACGGTTGACCAACGCGGAGGACTGTGTGGTGGTCGGGTTGCCCAGCGAGGCAACGGGCGAAGAAGTGGTGGCGGTTGTGCAGGCGAATTGGCGTAAGCCGGACCTGAATCGCCTGCGGCGCACGTTGGAGACGGAGTTGCCACATTACGCCCTGCCGCGGCAACTGCATATGGTCGACGAAATCCCGCACAGCCTGATCGGCAAGCCGGAACGACGCAAGGTGAGGGAACAGCTGCTTGCTGCCACGAACTCGGACGCCGGTGAGATTGAGCCGGAGGATGTGGCGGTAGCCGCGGGTACGGCGGAATCCGACCGTGTGACGGTCTCCGACGACGTGGCGGCGACGGATGAGGCCGTGCCAGAGGACTAGACCCTTCGCTACAGCCAGCCGTTGTCCCGTGCAATGATCGCGGCTTCGACACGGGTGCGCGCCCCGGTCTTCTGGATGGCCGATGAGAGATGGTTACGCACCGTGCCCTGCGAGAGGAACAGCTTCGCGGCGATCTCGCTTGCAGTGGCACCCGTGGCGGCAGCGTTCAATACGTCGCATTCACGTTGGGTGAGTGGATTGAACGCCGTGGTCAAAGACTCCGCCGCGAGGTCTGGATCGACGACGCGTTGCCCGGCCATCACCTTGCGCACCGCTGTGGCTAGAGATTGCGCCGGAGCATCCTTCACGACGAAACCGGAAGCCCCCGCTTCCATGGCGCGCCGCAGATAGCCGGGCTTCCCGAAGGTCGTCACCATGAGAACTTTGATATGCGGCCATCTCTGATGAATCTCACGCGCCGCCGCAATACCGTCCATTATCGGCATTTCCACGTCGATCAGCGCCACGTCTGCGGGGATGCCCGCCAGGAGATCCAGCAAGTCTTGACCGTGGGCGGCCTGCCCGACAACGTCAATATCATCTTCCAGGTCAAGCATCATGGCGATTGCACCGCGAACGAGTGACTGGTCGTCGGCAACAATAACGCGGATTGGGCTCCCCATGGCGGCTAGCTTAAGTCACAGCGGTTGGCATCGCCCAATCGCCGCCGTGTATTTCCGTCGTATCCTCGGTGGCAGCACTCGGGCCATGCGCCTCTGCGGATGAGAATACGGCCTCCACCTGCCAGCCGCTTTTCGTGCGTCCGTAACGCAAGGTGCCACCCGCGCCACGCACACGCTCTTCCAATGCGGCCAGGCCGCTGCCCCCTTCCGTTGGCGCTTCGCGCGCAGGGCCGGGTAAAACACGCGAATTATCACTGATACGCACACCCTGCGACCAGGTTCGGATGGTACACCGTGTGGCGGCGACGCTGTGATGAACAACGTTGGCAGCCGCTTCCCGCACAACATGCGCGGCCGTGCGCTCGGCGTCGTCGTCCACTTGCAGTGGATCGCCAACCACGACCAAACGGATCTCCGCCGTCTTCAACAGTTCACGAGCCGCCGAGATTTCCTCGGCCACGGTGAGGCGCCTGGCGTCACGAACCACCCGCCGCACATCGGCGAGTGCCTCCTGTGAGAGCTTCTGCATTTCATAGAGTTGCTGGCGGGCCTGCTCTGCGGCATTCGGTGCCTCTTTATCCAACAGCTTGCCGGTGAGTTGAGCTTTGAGGGAGAGCGCCGTGAGTGACTGCCCGACAATATCGTGTAGATCGGCACTGATGCGCTCCCGTTCCGTGATTCGCGTGAGTTGCCGGATCGTCTCATTGGCCAAGGCGAGCTTGCGATGCGAGCTGAACACCTGCGCCAACGAGAAGAACATGGCGAGCATGATGACGATCTGGATAACAGTGACGGTGACGACGGTTCTGTCTGCCCCCATGCGCCCAACAAGCCAGGCACTCTCTGCCGCCAGGAAGCCGACCAGTGCGGCAACTCCGTAAAGGAACTGGGCCGGCGCCAGTTGCATCCCGATCACTGCCGCAGCAAATATCAGCATTTGCATGTTCTGCACGCCGCCAAAAACCACAAAGGCGAACTGGCAGGCGCAAATGACGGCAACCGTGGCAAAGAACCCGGCCGGTGCACGGTATTCGTTGGGAGGCATTGCGGGGTAGACAAGCCATGACCGCACGATGGCGCCAATGAACAGGGTACATGTGGCCAGCGCACACCACCGCCGCCATCCCATCGGCTGAGCGAGCGCGTCCGTGATAGGAAAAAGTGTGAAGACCAGCCACACATACGCCCACATCAAGGTGATGGCCCGTGGATGGTTTCGTAACCAAGTGCGCATGATGAACAACCTATCGGATCGGGTGATCGTGCATCGAATTCATGGTGGGGTCCTGGAGGGACGATAACTTGCTTGCGCTCGACCGCCGGCCGCAAGCGCCCTCACG
>SUUB01000043.1:5329-9892 GCA_015062745.1 Actinomycetaceae bacterium | reverse complement strand
CTGGCGCTAGCCACGTGCGGTATCGCGGCGCATACGCCAGATAGCGACAACGGAGCACACTGCCGTCCACGCCGCGATATTCACCAGCCAGAGCCAGTTGAACTCTCCGCTTCCCATCGGCCACTGGCTGAGGCTGTAGATCCCATGCAGCGGTGTGTAGGGAGCGATTACACGGAAGAAATGCGGCATGAGGTCCAGTGGGAGGAAGGCCCCGGCGAGGAACCCGAAGATCACGCTGACTCCTCCAATAATTGAGTAGGCGGCATCGGAACGTACCAGGTAGCCGGCCATTATTCCCATCGTGCCGGCGCACACACAGCCGGCCAGAATAAGGAGCGGAACCACTACCCAGATATGGCCCTGGGCGTGCGCCCCGGTCATCGCGCCCGCCGCCATGAGCGCCAGCAGGGAGAGCAGTGCACCGCATAGCGCCAACAGTATCTTCAGGACGAAATTGGTATGCACACTCACCGGTGTTAAGGCGAGCTGACGGCTCCATCCCTGGCCGCGTTCCACGCCTACTTGCGCGCCCATACTGGCAGCTCCGAGAAATGCGCCGTACGCGCCCATACCAAACATCACCGCGCAGGCGACGTTGGCGTGACCAATCCACTGGGTCGAATAGCTCTGCGAGGCACCGAACATGAAATACATGACTAGCGGTAGACCTACGGAGAATCCGATGAGTCCGGGGTAGAGCACGGTGTGCCGGAACTGGTGGCGGAAGAGCGACCCGAGGCCCTGCAGCGGCTTGACGCGCAGGTGCTGTGGGCGCGCCGCGCTCGCGATGGCCTCGTGCGGTCCAAGTTCCGTGTGGGTTGTGGTAGGCATGTGAACTCCTCATCAACGTGTGGTTGGAAACGGTTGCGTTAGATATCGACGCCGATAGGTGGCGGTGTGGCACTGGTGATCGCGAGTCGCGCGAGCCACGATTTGCGGCTAAGGTGCGGAAACCGTACTCGCGCCGTGGCCTGCGCCGTCGTCGCCTACGCCGTGGCCTGCGCCGTCGTCGACGCTGCTCTGGCCGGGTACGCTGCCGTCGTCGAGTGCGCCGTCGTCGCCTACGCCGCTCTCGCTCGTGAGCAGCCCGAAAGCCTCATCCAGCGATGTGTCGGTGATGGAGATCTTGGTGACGCCCGCACACGCCAACGCGGCACGGGCCAAAGCGACGGTGTCGTCACCAAGCAGTTGGAGTGCGGTACCGTCGCGTGAGACGACTCCCACCTGGCTGAGTTGCGCAGCGGCGGTCATACAGTGCGCCTCGTCGTCGAACCCGAGAGTGATGCGCTGGGAGGAGAACTGGCTGCGTACCTGTGTGGTGAGGGCGTCGGCGGCAATCACGCCATGGTTCATGATGACGGTCCGCTCGGCGAACTCCTCTGCCTCGGCCAGATAGTGAGTGGCGAAAACAATCGTCTTGCCGCGTTCGGCCTCCGCGCGCATGCCGTCCCAGAAATGATGACGGGCTGTGACGTCCATGCCGGTTGTCGCCTCGTCCAGAATCAGAAGATCCGGATCGGACAGCAGCGCCAATGCCACCCGCACTCGCTGCTGTTCTCCGCCGGAACACTTGGAGATGCGTCGGTTGGCGATCTCGGTGAGGTTGGCTCTGGCCAGAACGTCATCGACGGGAAGATGGTAGGGCAGGGTACCGGCGATCATACGGACCATCTCCGCCACTTTGTACTCTCCCAACAGGCCGCCGCTTTGCAGTACAGCGCCGAGCCTTCCACGCGTAATTGCCTGGCGCGGTGTGCCGCCGTACACGCTGACCGTGCCGGAAGAGGGAGTAGACAGGCCGAGAATCATGTCGAGGGTGGTGGTCTTCCCCGCTCCATTGGGGCCGAGAAGAGCGACGATCTCACCGCGTTGCACACTCAGGTCAATCCCTCGCACTGCTTGCAACGCCCCGAAGGACTTGGTTAGGGCTCTTGCTTCCAGAGCCGGGGTCGTGGTCTTCATATCCTTCATACTGCCGGGCCGCGCCAATCGCCAGAAGTCTTAGCTGTCATGTTCTTGGAATGACAGGTGTCATAGGTCAGTGGACCCGGCTAATATTGGGGGCGCAGGGGAGGAGCCGTCCAGATGGAAGAGATCCGCGTCAAGCTGGTTCGTACGGTCGATGAGTCATATCCGATTGTTATCGGGCACGGGGCAACCGAATGCGTTGCCGAGCTTGCCGCCCGTGACGACCTCACTTCCCGGCGCATCGCCATCATCACCGATACCACCGTAGAAAAGCTGGCCGCAGCCGCGCTGGAGGATGAGCTCCGCCGTTCCGGCCGCGACGTTGCCGTTATTGCTTTCCCCGCCGGAGAGAAGAACAAAACACGTCAGACGAAGGAGGCCATTGAGGACCAACTCATTGCCGCCGGATTCGGGCGTGACACCCTGGTGATTGCGCTGGGCGGCGGGGTGGTTACCGACTTGGCCGGCTTTGTTGCCGCAACCTACACGCGGGGAGTGCCGTATCTCTCCGTTTCCACAACACTGTTGGGCGCCGCGGATGCCTCTGTAGGTGGAAAGACCGCGGTTGATACCCCGGCGGCTACCAACCTGATCGGCGCTTTCCACCAGCCTGTCGCCGTGGTGATTGATCTCGATCGGTGGCTCACGCTGTCAGATACGCAGATACGTGAAGGCCTGGGGGAAACGGTTAAACAGGCCTGCCTGGCCGACGCGGAGTTCTTCGGCGCCTTAGAGGACGCCTTTGTTGCCAGGGGTTTGACTCCGGCTGAATTTGTGCGCGACGACGCGCTCACCGCCCTCACGGCGCGCCGCAACTGCGAGATTAAACGGGACTTCGTGGCGAGTGACGTGCACGAGGGGAATCGCCGTATGGGGCTGAACCTGGGGCACACCATCGGTCGGGCACTCGAATCTGCTTTGGGCTACACGCTCAGCCACGGGTACTGCGTTGCGATCGGATTGGCGTTACAAGCGCGGTGGGGAGCGACTTTCGGCTACGTTAGCGCCGACGACGTCGCCCGCCTGGAGCGCCTCTTGGCGGCCATTGGCCTGCCGTACCGCTTGCCGGAGGGTGTGGATGTTGGCCGGATTATGGAGGCCATGTGGCATGACAAGAAAGGGACGACCGACGCCATTCGTTTCGTCTTCCAGCGGGGGATCGGCGATCTCATGGTTTTTGACGGCGGACGTTACGCGCGTTCGGTTCAGGAGAGTGAGATCCGGGCCTTCCTCGAATCGCAGGTTGCATCGCAGGAGTGATTCTAGATGTGGCGGCTGGTGATCGCCGTTGGTGCAGTGAGGGGCGGACGCAGCGGTTGCCGGTGGCGCGGCAATAGGGCCGACGTAGCCGTTGGCAGCGATGGAGAGGTTCGGGTGGAGTGATGATCCGCAGCTGGTCGGACAGATCAAAGGCGTCAATAGTTAGGTGCCCCTAACGTAGCGCGGGAGAACGCGGTACCATCGGATTATGGACGAGGCCCAGGAACACGCCGGTGCGGGAGGTGCCGACCATCATGAGTCGTATCGTCGGGGTGCACGTTGGCACGGGCGCGGTGGCCGCCACGAACACGGGCACGGACACGGTGGCCACGGCGAACACGGGCACGGTATATCGGTCAGCGCCGACCGCCGGTATCTATGGAGCGCATTGCTCCTCATTCTCGGTTTCATGCTGGGTGAGGTCATCGTTGCCGTCGCCTCCGGATCACTGGCGCTTTTATCCGACGCCGGTCATATGCTCTCCGACGCCGGCGCCATCGCCGTCGCACTCTGGGTCACTCATGTGGCGCAGCGCCCGGCACATGGCGCGTGGACCTACGGCTTCACTCGCTCCGAGATCCTCTCGGGCCTTGGCAACGGCCTGACAATCCTCGTCGTCGCGCTTGTCATCCTCGTGGAGGCGGTGCGGCGTCTTATGACGCCGCCGGAAGTGGAGGGCGTCGCCGTCGTCGTGGTGGCGGTTATCGGCATAATTGTGAACCTGCTCGCCACCTGGCTCCTGGCAAAAGCCAACCGTTCCAGTCTGAATATCCGCGGCGCGTATCAGCATATTCTCACCGACCTCTACGGCTTCATTGGCACTGCCATAGCGGGTGTGGTCATTCTGGTGACGCATTGGACGCGAGCGGATGCCATTGCGTCGATTCTGGTTGCGGGCATTATGGTGCACGCCGGGTGGGGATTGGTACGCGATGCCGGCCGGGTGCTGCTGGAGGCCGCTCCGGCGAATGCGGATATTGCAGAGATCCGACGCCATATGCTCAGCCTGCAGCATGTGCGGGCCGTGCACGATTTGCACGTGTGGAGCGTCGGATCGCAGCAACCGGTGGTTTCGGCACATTTGGTTGTAGATGAGGAGTGCTTTACAACCGGGCGGGCACCGGAGGTGCTCGACGACGTTCAGGGGTGCCTGTCCGCGCATTTCGACATCGCGCATTCGACGCTGCAGTTCGAACCGGAACGCCATGCCGCTCATGAACGCGGCGCGCATCGCGACTAGAAGATACGCGCGCATCGCGACTAAGAGGCGGGTGCAGATCTCGCCGCTCCCGATGCCGCCATTCGGATCGCCAAGACCCGCACCACCCGCAGCGC
>SUUB01000043.1:0-5229 GCA_015062745.1 Actinomycetaceae bacterium | reverse complement strand
GAGACGAGCTCCGGCGCCAGGGCGAGGTCGGCAGCGCAATCGAGGTCTTCCGCGACGGGGAGCAATTGTTCCACCAGATCGGGCAGTGCCAGCATCATGGGCACGAGTTCGCCGTCGTCGGTGTCAATCAGCAGTGCGCCCACGCCGTAGCGGGCCGCGCGCCACTTGTTCTCCTCGACGTACCAGTGAGGCAGGGTGGGTAACTCTCTGCCGGCATCCAGTTCGCGGGATGCCCACTCCACCAGGCTATGAACGAGCGCTGCCAGTGCCCGGACTTCCGCCAGGTTCGACGACGAGTCCGCTATTCGCGCCTCAACGGTGCCGAAATGCGGAGCGGGGCGGACGTCCCAGCGTAGCTCGTCGAAGTGGTGGATAGCTCCTACCTGCATCATGTTGTCCGTGTATTCCTCCAGGCTCTCCCAGGTAGGAAGCTCGGGCGGGATACCGGCCGTGGGCAACTGCTGGAACATCATGGCACGGTTATCCGCGTAGCCGGTGTCGATACCGTCCCAGAAGGGGGAAGCGGCGGTCAGTGCTTGGAGCAGGCCGATTTTCGTGGTGAGGAACCGAGCAATGGGCAGTGCCTTTGCCTGGTCTTCGACGCCGACGTGCACATGCGTACCGAAGATCAGCATCTGACGGCCCCAATATTGGGTACGCTCAACGAGCTCCTTGTAGCGGGGATGCTCGGAGACCAGTTCGTGGGTGGGATTGGCAAAGGGGTGGCTTCCGCCTCCCGCAAGTTCAACTCCCAACTCGTCGAGTACGGGCTCGAGAAGACTCAGACCTTCATTCATATCGGCCGCGCATTCGGCGACGGTGGTCCGCTTGCGGGAGACCAGTTCAACCGTGTTGCGCAGCATTTCGCTGTGGAGGATACCGTGTTTGGGATGCCGCTTCTCGACGGCGGCCAAGACTTCGGGTGCGCATTCGGCCAGCGCGTTCGTTTGTGGGTTGATGAGTTGTAGTTCCCACTCCACCCCAATGGTGGAGCGCTGCGATGGAGCAAACTTGATGAGCATGCTAGTCCTCTCCGATTACGTTATGTTCGAGCTTTCCAGTAACGAGCGACGAAGGCCGAGATAATCTGATTGGCACCAGTAGTATCCGCTGCGTCGCAGCGGGCTATGACGGCTTCCTTCTCATCGGCGGGGTAGTAGGTATCGCTATAGGTGTTGATACGGATACGCATGCCTTCCTTCTCTATCTCCGGATGGAACTGGGTGCCGTATACGTTTCTGCCCCAGCGCACCATCTGGATTTGACAGAATTCGCCGGTGGCGAGAACCGTGGCGTCGCCTGGCAGGACGCCAATAGCGTCGGAATGCCCCGTGTATCCGTAGATAACTGGTTCCAGGTGCCGGGTGAGCGGATCGGAAAGAGCCGCTTCGGTGAGCGTGATCGCGGGTGCCTGCAGGTCTTCCGCGAAGCCTCCCACCAGCGTGCCGCCGAGCGTGCGCGTGATGGCTTGCAGTCCGAAGCATATCGCCAGGGTGGGGATGTCTTCGGCGATGACACGTTGGGCTAGTTGCTCTGCGCGGTCTTCCAGGACCGTGGGAATGCCGTGCGCCCCCACCTCGCTGTAACCAAACGGTGAGCCGGTGATGACGACGCCGGAATACTCGCCGCTTAAGTCGAGATCCGTCGGATTGGGAGCGGTGGCGTCCACCATGGAGACGCGCACGATGTCTTGCTGTGGATCCAGACCGCCGAATGTGGCGAAGGACTGCCACTCGTCAAGCGCGATAGCCCCTTCCGGCCGGCACACTGCGAACAGGAAGGGCTTCATCGGCGTGGACGAGATGGTCATGACGATTAGATTACGTTGTTGAGCGGCTTGCGGGCGTAGTCCGTTCACTGGATGGGTGGCGGCGGTGAGAAGGCACGGTTTGTGCTAGGGGCGTCGTCGAATCAGTAGCGGCTGCTATCTGGCTAGTCCTTCGGAGGTGCCCAGGGCTGCTCCCGGTGCGGCACGTGGGTTGTGATTCTGAGTTGTCCATACTTCTACCGTGGGCTGCTCCCGGTACGGCCGGTGGGCGGATGGCAGTCTCGTATGTTCAGTAATCCAACCGGGTGCTGCCGGTGTGACAGGGCGGGTGGCCTCGGCCGGACTCCGAGGAGTTTTGCGTGGTTTGAACCATTCTCCTTATCTGTCGGATTTCTCGGAGTGTGCCGGATTCCTAGGAGTCTCGTTCAGCAGCGCCTCGCAAAACTCCACCATGCGGGCTCTTGGCCGACTAGAAACTCTGCCCCAATAGCAGTGCACGCTCTGCGGCCTCGTTCATGATGTCCTCGGCATGCTCGGGGTCGAAATCCATGCCTTCGGCCACGATCTCTTCGAAGCTCTGCACACCCAGAAATCCGAAAATGGTGCGCAGATACTGGTTTGCGGGATCCGCACCCCGGAAAATGCCCCCGGCGGTTTGAATATGGAGGATCTTTTTGCCCGGTACGAGGCCGACGGCGGTTCCGTCGTCGTTGTAACGGAAGGTCACTCCCGCAACATTGATGGTGTCGATCCACGCCTTCAACCGTGTAGGAACCTGTAGGTTCCACAGCGGGTTCGCAATAACAACCTTGTCGGCGGCGACGAACTGTTCGGTGTAGTGCTTGAAGAGCGTGATCTTGGCCTGCTCGGCAATACTCAAATGGATGAACGGCACGCCCTCGCCCAGCTCGTTCCAACCATTGAGTAGATCCAGGTCGATCTCCGGAATGGCGACCTCGTACAGGTTGAGATTGGTGATTTCGTCCTTCGGGTGGTGTCGACGGTATTCCTCTTCGAAGATCGCCGTGAGCCGCATTGTGCGTGAGGCTCGCGCGTCAAGAGGATGACTGCGAACGATCAACACACGTGCCATCGCGACTTCCTTCCCGCGCCGTGCCATACTTGCGATGCCCCAACCGTACCGATTCTAAGACACGAAACGTGGAGTGGATAGTGCGGGGTACGTGGGAGGGACTAAGCGACTGGCGGCTGTGCGCCGACCATGCAGGTGATCGCGCCTTTGAAGCGGGTCCGGTATTGACGGCGACCCTGGGGTCCCGTGCGCGACCGCTTGGCCAGCGCCAGCGACCGGGTGCTCCCTTCATTGCCCGAGTCCCGTGCGCAACCGCTTGGCCAGCATTCCTGGAGTTGCCCGACGAGGCGGGGTGCACACCCGTTTTGTACCAAATACTTGACACAAACCAACGGGGTGCTTAGCCTTGTGCCAAGTGGTTGGTACATTGGATTGGAGGATTCATGTTCCTGCTTTACTTTGGGATCACGCTTGCTGTCGCCGTTTTGGCCGTCGCCCTGCCGGTCGTCGTCGTGCGCAATGCGGTTGTGGATGACGGGCGCGAAAAAGAGGTGCCGGTAGACCTTGTTGCTGTCCAACGGTACTCGCGTAGCAGTGTGGCCATTGCGCTAGTTGCCGGGCTGGTGGTTGGCCTGATCGGCGTCGTCGGCTGGGGAATTGCGTGGCATGCGACGGAGCAGGGGAGTGGTTCAGAACTGATCGGCCCTCTTGCCGTGACCACCTTTGGTGGTGGTGAGGACGTAGGTATGGAGCAATTCCTCGGGGTGCTCGTGGCGCCCGGTCTCTTCGGCGTAACGAGTATGGCGGTTCTACGGATGCGGGAACGGCGCAGCCCAATAGTGGCAAACGGACCTGTTAGTGCGTCGCTCAAACCGCGCCGCTCGAGCGACTATGTGCCGCGATGGACCTTGGTTGCTGCGGGTACGGCGCTGGCTATGGTTGCCTCCTTGCTTGTCATAGGAGTGGTGACCAGCGATGGCACGGGCACTGCCTTACGCGTGCAGTGGCGAGGCAACGACGGCGAGCTTGTGACAAGTGTTGTTGGACCGTGGCCGGGTTGGGTATTCGCCGGGCCCATCCTTCTAGCTCTGCTCGTCGAGGTAGTTCTCGCGGTGATGACCTTACGAGACATCGCTGTTCGTGGGCAATTGACTTCTGGGTTCGACGCCGGAGTGGACTGGGTCATCCGCTGCCGTAGTGCCGAGGCTGTGATCGGACTACTACTGCTCTCTGTTGCCTGGCCCATGTTGGTGCTGGGGTTGAGCATGGGGCCTGTGCTGGGCTATGCGCTTGGGGCACAACCGATCGTTGGCATTGGGATGGGTGTTGTCGGAGCATGGGCGTTCGTATGCGCCAGTGCTGGCCTGGTCTTCTTCTGCGGCGGATGCGTGCTGTTGATGCGGCGGCTGCCAACACGGCAATCGGCTGCATCGGGTAGGAAGGTGGAGAGATGACGGGTCGTGCCGGCGATTGGCCGCGTATCATGCTTGATCTCGATGACCCGACGCCGCCATTTGAACAGGTGCGCCGTCAGATCAGTGAGCTTATTGTTGCCGGAGCCTTGGCCGAGGCGACTCGGCTTCCTACGGTTCGGCAGCTCGCCGCGGATTTGCGTGTTGCACCGGGAACCGTCGCACGCGCCTACAAGGAGCTGGAAGCGGAAGGCCTGGTGAAAACGCGCCGCGGTGCAGGTACGCGAGTTGCTCCCGGGCAGGCGTTGCCACCGCGCCAGCGGCAGATGAAACTCGAGCAGTTGACGGCCGGATTCGTGGCCGCCGCCCGCCGGATTGGAGCCGACGGCGCCGCGATACGTGCGGCCGTGGAGGCCGCATTGCGTGAGGCTTGATTCGCTTGGTGACGAGCGTGACGGTTTGGTGGCCCGGCGCCGGGAATCAAGAGGAAAGTGTCCAGATCCCGTCCAAACGGCGAAAAACTTGATCGGATCAATTTAAGAACCGTTGGAATCACGCGGATTTCGTGGCTTGGCTGGGTTAAGTGCCGCTCGTTTGGACGGGATTTTGACACGTGTGCGGGCGACCGACGCGGGGCGCCTGCGAAAAACCCCACCCAAAACAACACGAAATGTCCTATAACCCCAATCTGTCTATTAACCCGGTGTGCGGCGTTGGGTGCCTAGCGGAATAGCTACGAGAAAACCGCAGCACGTTGTGCTGCGGTTGTTGCTGGTCGGGGTGGCGGGATTTGAACCCACGACCTCTTCGTCCCGAACGAAGCGCGCTACCAAACTGCGCCACACCCCGAGGTCGTCGCAAAGCTGCAACTCGTCCATATTAGCCGAATGACGCCGTGAAATGGAAACCCCGTGCCGTGATATGCCACGCATCTGCCCGCATGTGCCTCGTAGTACGGTGGCGATTCCTGCTGGATCAATACTCACGGCGGCGCCCGCCCATCGCCAGAATTCGCA
>SUUB01000042.1:11038-19016 GCA_015062745.1 Actinomycetaceae bacterium | reverse complement strand
GCAGGAGTATATGAAGGCGATGTTTGCCGACGAAGAGATCGGCCCCATCCTGCGGCGCTCCGCGGGAGAGGGGTGGAGCCTCTAGCCCCGGAGGTTGAAGGATCCAGTCGGAGGAAGTCGGACCGCCTAGTGACCCGAGGTTGAAGGATCCAGCCGAAGGAAATTGGACCGTCTATTGACCCGAGGTTGAAGGATCCAGCCGAAGAAAGTCGGACCGCCTAGTGACCCGAAGCGGCACTGCCAGATCGTCACGCGTCGTCGTTCGGTACGGTGGCGCCGTCGCACACCCGCCTCCTCCCGACGGCTGCGTATATCGCCGACATCACGGCGATAAAGCCAACACCAACATACAGGGCGGTGTGATACTCCGGCTGCCACACCATAATGCCGAAGGTGAAGAGGATGAAGGCGATGGAGAAGTATTGGCCGTAGGGCCACAGCGGCACGGGGAAACGCAAACGCGCGGCTTCATCGCGCGTCATTCCACGCCGTGAGGCCAGATGCGCCAGCAGGATCATCAACCATACAAACACCGTGGCAAAGGTCGCCAGAGAGGCAACGATGGTGAACACTCTGTCCGGCAGCACATAGTTCAGTGCCACGCCGATCACCATCACCGCGATCAAGGAGATCGTGGTGATCACCGGAATGTTCTTGAATGTTCGTGCCATCGCCCGTGGTGCAGCGCCCTGCCGCGCCATGCTGGCGATCACCCGCCCCGCACCAAAAAGGTCAGCGTTAATGGCGGAGAGGGCCGCAGTTACGACGACGATGTTCAGCAGAGCCGCCGCCCAGTTCACGCCGAGCGTGTCGAAGATCTGCACGAAGGGTGACTGTTCGCCATCGATCAACCGCCACGGATTGATCATGAGGATCACCAGAATCGCCAGCACGTAGAACAGGAGGATGCGCACCGGAACGGTATTGACGGCTTTCGGGATGGCCTTCTCCGGTTCATCCGCTTCCGTTCCGGCAACGCCGATGATCTCGGTGCCGCCGAAGGCGAAGAGTACGAGGATGAACGCAGAGATCATGCCGCCCGGTCCGTGGGGGAAGAAGCCGCCGTCGTTCCACAAGTTGGCGGGCCCCAACTGGCCCGGGTCGGAGCCGAGTCCGAGGATGAGGATCGCCGCGCCACCAGCGATCATGGCGACGACGGCGGTCACCTTGATCAGCGTGAAGACGAACTCCAGCTCACCGAACCAGCGCACGCTGGCCAGATTTGCGGCACCCACAATCAGCAGCGTGACGCCGACCCACACCCACTGCGGAGAGTGCGGAAACCAGAACTGCATGTAGATGCCGATTGCCGTGAGATCGGCCAGGCAGACAATCACCATTTCGAAGGCATAGGCCCAACCGGTGATATACCCGGCCCAGCCGCCGAGGAAGCGGCGAGCGTATTCGGCGAAGGAGCCGGAGATGGGCATCCGCACCGCCATTTCACCCAGCCCGCGCAGCATGAAGTACACGACGGCGCCGCCCAGCAGGTATACGAGCAGAACGGAGGGTCCGGCTGCCTGAATGGCCTCCGCCGAACCGTAGAACAGGCCGGTGCCAATGGCCGAGCCGAGAGCAATGAAGTGGATATGCCGCACCCGTAAGCCGTGGCTCTTCACCACCGCGCTCTGTGGCGACGATTCCGCTTCCGCCCTGTTCGTCATATGCACCTTCCAGTTTTGTTATGAGCTGTTATGAGCTGCCCAGCGTATTCAATTGCGGTCTTGTTCAACGCCGGTCTTGTTGAACGCCCGCCTTGCCGGGCACAACTTACGTTATGGCACTAGTGTTACAGCTTTTGGTGGCAGGCTCGCAGTTCACATCAGCCTGCTACATACGCACCACTGTCGCGACCGCTCACCGATAGGGAGGTGGCGGTTCGCACCTGCATGTTACACGCCACCAGTACGGACTCCCGGTCGCACGCGAAGAGAGATGGCTGATTGGCCACGAACTCGACATGCTCATCGGCACTCCCCGTCGCACGCGAAGAAAGATGGTAGTTCGCACCTGCTTGTTGCACGTCGTAACCTGCGGTCAAAAGGGCGGCGCCACGTTGCCGTCACGCAACACAGACCGCCCTCGAAGTATGCCTGCTGGATGCGTCGCCACGCCAACACCGCGACTTTTGCGGACAGAAGGTAGCGATATTGCGGCAAAGCGCGCCGGCCAAGCGGGCGTCGGCTCCGCGGGTGTGGAGCAGGCCGCGCTGGCGGTTGGCGTGGGGTCGACATCAGGCGGCGGGTCGACGTCAGGCGGCGGGTCTATGCCAGGCAGGGCTCGGGGCCTACGCCCGGCGGCAAACTGTCCAAATCCCGTCCAAACGAGAACTGCCCGGTCCAACTCGGGCACGAAATCCGCGGAATTCCGCCAGTTCTTATATTGATTGAATCAAGTCTTCCGTCGTTTGGACGGGATTTTGACACGCTTGCTTCCTGAACGCGGAATACCCGCAGTCTCCGACCACCCCGGCCGAGCACCAGGCGCCCACACCATCACGATGCCGCACCACAACAGCCAAAAACCATCCAAAACACCACAAGTACTCGATACCCAAGTCCGCCACCTACGGCTAGTCACAGGAAACCAAGCGGAATAGAGCCGCTATAACAGTCCCGTGCCCGCCCGGTCGGCATTACCACCAGCATCGACGACTCAAGCCCGTGTTGAATGGTTGCTGAATGCCCTCGCCCTCTTGGTGGCGATTTTCTCATGGTGGAGCTAACGGGGCTCGAACCCGTGACCTTCTGCTTGCAAAGCAGACGCGCTACCAGCTGCGCCATAGCCCCAGTCAAGCTGCCGCCTTCGGAAGCGGCAGACGCTTATTCGATCGAGTCAGTGACCTCGGTCCACACGGCCTGGTCTTGCTGGCTCTTACTGACCTGAATCCAGATCGCATATCCGGCCGCAAGGGCGACCGTGGCGAGTAGGAACTTCTTCATGGCTTCTCTCCTTGAGGATAGTTCGTGGGCCTAGATGGACTCGAACCATCGACCTCAGTCTTATCAGGACTGCGCTCTAACCAACTGAGCTATAGGCCCATTGCACTATCGGGTGCCGAAATAGGTTACCGCACCGGCGGAGCGATCTTCAAACCGATACCGCCGAGCGCGAGCGCGAGGCCGGTCACACCGTGCCCGACTGAACTGGGTTGAGTATCGACGCCACTCAGTTGACCACCTGCCAGGCGACCCGCTTCCTTTCAAGCCAGTCACCAGTACCGCCGGGCTTACCGGCCGTGCGACAGGCTTGCTTAGCCCGGCGGTCCGCTTACGCGCCGATCCGTTTACTCGTCGGTCACCGAGATATGCAGGCCGCCCACCAGCGAGGCAATCAAGTTGTACACCAGCGCACCCACAGCGCTCAGGGCTGTGAACAGCACGACGTCGAGAATCGCAACGATCACACCGAAGCTCATCCAGCGTCCGAAGCCCAAGTACTGGGCCAACTGCAGCAGTTGCTCCGAGTTCAGAGTCTCAAGCAGATTGTTGATCTCCGCGAACAGTGACATCCTGTCCAGGACGAACCACAGCAGCATCCAGGCGATCACGATCATGACGCCCAGTGCCACAGAGAAGAGGAATCCCAACTTCAGCACGGATAGCGGTTCCACCTTGGCGATGGTCATCTTCACCCGGCGGATACCGACTGCGCGCTTCGGCGCATCGACCGGTGGGGTCACCGGATCCTCCATGCGCTCCTGCGTGCTGCGCCGCCGCGGCATCTGGGGCTCACCGGGCGCTTCAATCGCCTGTGTAGGCTGCTCTTCGCTCATTACTACTCCGTCATTGCTGCTTGGCACGCTGCACGGATACTTGCGTATCCGCTATGTCAGAGGCTACCGCTTATTGCACCTCTTCGTCATCCGAACCAGCGGCGCTTCCAGCACTTGCGGTACTGTCAACGCCTTCGGAAGAGTCAGTGCTCACGGTATCCGCTGTACTCTCGGCGCTGTCGACTTCTTCCGAGACTTCGCCTTCTCCCGAGACTTCACCACCCTCGGAATCAGCCGCGGTCTCGGCGCTTCCCGCGGTCTCGGCACTTCCCGTACTATCGGCGCTTCCTGCACTCGCCGCGCTTTCACCGCTTCCCGCGCTATCAGCGGATCCCGGTTCGATGCCTTCCTCGGCGGTATGTGCGATACCGATGATCTTGTCGCCCTCACCCGGGCGGGTGAAGGTCACACCCTGCGTGGCGCGGCCCGTTAAGGAGACTTCGTCCGCGCTGGCGCGCATCACCTTCCCGGATTCCATCACCACCATGACATCTTCACCTTCACGGGTGATAAGCGCCCCCACCAGGTCGCCGCGTTCCTCGGTCAGCTTGGCCACTTTAATGCCATAGCCACCGCGGCCCTGCACCCGGTACTCTTCAATGCGGGTGCGCTTGGCAAAGCCGTTCTCCGTCATAATGAAGACCTCGGAGCCCTCGTGCACCACGCTCATCGTCAGCAGGGAATCGCCATCGCGGAACTTCATGCCCGTCACACCCGAAGCCGCCCGGCCCATGGGCCGCAGCGCCTCGTTGGTCGCCGTGAAGCGGATCGACTGGCCTCGCCGGGAGACCAGTAGCAGGTCCTCACCCTCGTCCACCAGGCAGGCCGCAACAACCTGATCGGTTGATCCATCCACATGTTCACGCAGTTTGATGGCGATCAGGCCACCCGAGCGCGGCGAATCGTAATCCCGCAGGCGGGTCTTCTTCACCAGGCCATCCGCCGTCGCCAACACCAGATACTCGGCCTGATCGTAGTCCTTGAGCGTAATGGTGGAGGCGATCACCTCACCGGGCTGGAAGGCGAGCACATTGGCAATATGCTGCCCCTTCGCGTCGCGCCCGCCTTCGGGTAGTTCGTAGCCCTTGATGCGGTACACGCGGCCCAGATTCGTGAAGAACAGATGCCAGTCATGCGTGGACGCAACGTCGAAATGCTCGATGACATCGTCGCCACGCAACTGCGCCCCGCGGATGCCCTTGCCGCCGCGATGCTGGGCGCGGTACTCGCTCGCCTTCGTGCGCTTGACGAACCCGCCGCGCGTAATGGTGACAACCACATCCTCCTCCGGGATGAGGTCTTCCACACTCATCTCACCGTCGAAGGGAAGAATGGTGGTGCGCCGGTCATCGCCATAACGATCGACAATGCCCTGCAACTCCTCGGAGATAATCGTGCGCTGCCGTTCCGGCTTGGCGATAATATCCCGATAGTCCGCAACCAGTGCGACCTTCTCGTTGTATTCATCGAGGATCTTCTGCCGTTCCAGGGCGGCCAGGCGGCGCAACTGCATCTCCAGAATGGCGTTGGCCTGGTCCTCGTCGATCTCCAGTAGGGCCATCAAGCCGGAACGCGCCTCATCCACCGTGGGTGAGCGGCGGATCAACGCCACCACCTCGTCCAGCGCGTCCAGCGCCTTCAGGTAGCCCTCCAAGATATGCAAGCGCTTCAGCGCCTCGCCAAGCCGGTACTCGGTGCGCCGGCGGATAACCTCGATCTGGTGCGTCACCCAGTGCCGCACGAAACCGTCGAGCGATAGCGTGCGTGGCACGCCGTCCACCAGCGCCAGCATGTTGGCCGGGAAGTTGTTCTGCAGCTGGGTGTGCTTGTACAGATTGTTCAGCACAACCTTCGCCACCGCATCCTTACGCAGCACGACGACGATGCGCTGACCGGCTCGGCCGGAAGTCTCGTCACGAATATCGGCAATGCCCGGCAGCCGCCCGTCCTTGATGCCCTCGACCATCTTGTCCAGCAGGCGATCCGGGTTCACCTGGTACGGAAGGTCGGAGATCACCAGGCATTGGCGGCCGTGAATCTCATCGACCTCAACCACGGCACGCTGCGTAATGGTGCCGTGACCGGTGCGATACATATCCTCAATGCCGCGTGTGCCCAGAATAGTGGCGCCAGTGGGGAAATCAGGACCCTTGATGCGGCGCATCAATTCGCCCAGCAGCTCCTCTTTCGACGCCTCCGGATGCTGCAAATACCACTGAATACCGTCGTTGACCTCGCGTAGGTTATGCGGCGGAATGCGGGTGGCCATACCGACGGCGATGCCCTCCGAGCCGTTGACCAACAGGTTCGGATAACGGGCCGTCAGGACCAGCGGTTCCATCAACGAGCCGTCATAATTCGGCTCGAAATCAACGGTGTCCTCCTTGATGTCCCGCACCATTTCCATGGCCAGAGGTGCCATGCGCGCCTCGGTGTAGCGGGGGGCTGCCGCACCCAGGTCACCCGAGGTTCCGAAGTTGCCCTGGCCGGCTACCAGCGGGTAGCGCATGGCCCACGGTTGAGCCAGGCGCACAAGCGTGTCATAAATGGCGGCGTCGCCGTGCGGGTGATAGTGACCCATCACGTCACCGACGATCTTGGCGGACTTGGAGAAGGAATTATCGGGGCGGTAGCCGCCGTCGTACATGGCGTAGAGCACGCGGCGATGCACCGGCTTCAAACCGTCACGCACATCAGGCAAAGCGCGGCCGACGATGACGGACATGGCATAGTCCAGGTAGGACCGCTCCATCTCACGCTGGAGGTCAACCCCCATAATGTCGCCGTGGTAGTACTGCGTTTCTTCCGGGGTATCCGGAGTCATATCGTCGCTCATTGCCTGCCTTAAATGTCGAGGAACCGGACGTCGTGCGCGTTGCGCTGGATAAAGCTGCGGCGCGACTCAACGTCTTCACCCATCAGCACGGAGAATGTCTCATCCGTGGCGGCCGCCTCACCAATGGAAACCTGTTTCAGGGTGCGATGCGCCGGATCCATCGTGGTATCCCACAACTCTTCGGCGTTCATCTCGCCCAAGCCCTTGTAGCGCTGAATGCGCTGACTCTCATCTTTCGGAAGCCGCCAACCGGCTTCGCGGCCGGCGGCGAGTTTCTCGTCACGCTCCCGGTCCGAGAAGACGTAATCATGCGGGGCGTTCGTCCATTTGATGCGATAGAGCGGCGGCATGGCGAGGTAAACATTGCCGTTCTCAATCAGTGGGCGCATATACCGGTATACGAGGGTCAGCAACAGGGTTGCGATATGTGAGCCGTCGACGTCGGCGTCGGCCATGAAGACGATCTTGTGGTAGCGCAGTTTCGACATGTCGAACTCATCGCCAATACCGGTGCCGAAGGCGGTGATCAAGCCCTGAATCGTATCCGAAGAGAGAGCCCGATCCAGGCGCGCCTTCTCCACGTTCAGGATCTTGCCGCGAATCGGCATGATCGCCTGATGTTCCGGATCGCGGCCATTCACCGCGGAACCGCCGGCGGAATCACCCTCCACGATGAAGATCTCGCATTCCTCCGGGTTACGTGAGGTGCAGTCCTTCAACTTGCCCGGCATCGACGCCGATTCGAGGACGCTTTTACGCCGCGTGGCCTCACGCGCCTTGCGCGCGGCCGCCCGGGCGGCGAAGGCCTGCGTCGCCTTGCGAATAACGTCCTTCGCCTCATTTGGATGCGAGTCCAACCAATCATTGAGATGCGCGTACAGCTGTTGTTGTACGAAGGTTCGCGCCTCGGTGTTGCCAAGCTTCGTCTTGGTCTGGCCCTCAAACTGCGGCGTGCCGAGCTTCACCGAGATAATCGCCGTCAGGCCCTCCCGGATATCCTCGCCGGAGAGGTTTGGATCCTTATCTTTCAGCAGGCCCTTGTCGCGCGCGTACTTGTTAATAACGGAGGTCAGAGCGGCACGGAAGCCTTCTTCGTGCGTTCCACCCTCGGTGGTGTTGATGGTGTTGGCGAAGGTATTGATGGACTCCGAGTAGGCCGAGGTCCACTGCATCGCCACCTCGCACTCGATGTGCTTGTCAAGGTCCTCCGCCTCGAAGTAGATCACCGAGGGATGGATAACCTCAACCTTCTTCGTGGTGTTCAAGTGTTTGACGTAGTCGAGCAGCCCGTCCGAGTAGCAGTAGGAGATTTCCCGCCGCGGTGCCTCACCGTTGCCGTCCTCGCCGGCAACCTCGTCACCGTCCGC